>JBKQPR010000109.1:0-34927 GCA_052144935.1 Bryobacteraceae bacterium | reverse complement strand
TTGAAAGTTGGATTGGTCATTGGAAATAACCTGATCCAGTGTTTCAAAGGAGCCTCGCGCCACGCCAGGGGGGGTCCGGCGCAAGGCCGGAACGCAGAAGATTACCGCTCAGCGGTTTAGTTCAATGAGCTAAATCGTTTGTATTCAGGCTCGAATCCTCGCTGCCCCTTGTGGAGAACTTCTGGGCTGGTGCGCATCCCGGCCACAACCAGAGGAATCGGTAAGGGGCCGGGCGACCAGGCGGGAATACCCGTGTGTGACGCCCCACGACTTGCTCCGGCCGGGTGCTGGCGGCTATGATCGCCAGAGGAGGCGCTTTTGGCCACCGAAGCAGACTTGTTAGGAGAATTCGAGGAGCACTCCCCCGACGGTATCCGCGCTGTGCTGGCTGCGGGAGTCAGCCCGACTAAGCCGATTAACGGCAGGCGGCCAATTGATGCGCCGATCGAGATGTATCTTCGATCCTCGCGATTCCCCGAATGCTTACAAGTCATGCTGGACGCTGGGGCAGAGGTGGGAGATCCGCTGCTCGAAGCGGTCCTGCTCGACGACGACGAAAGACTCCAAGCACTCCTTTCCAAGTCAAGCGAAAATCTGCAACGAAAACTGAGTCCTTTGTGCGCCTTCACCTCCTGCCGTGGAGTTTCGGCTCTACACGTATGCGCGGAGTTCAATTCCACGCGTTGCGCTCGCGTTCTGCTTACGGCCGGCGCCGACGTGAACGCCCGTGCAGATCGGGACGCAGATGCCCTCGGAGGACAAACAGCCATTTTCCACGCAGTAAATAGCATCTTCAACTATTGCCGGCCTGTAATGGAACTTCTCGTGGACGCAGGCGCTGACCTCGACCTTCGAGTTCAGGCGATATTGTGGGGAGAATCGATGCACTGGGAAACAGTTGTGTACGATGTCACTCCGATTTCATACGCTCAGTGCGGACTCTACCGGCAGTTTCACAGGCGCGAAGAAGATATCTACAGCAACATCCAGCACCTGCATCGCAAACTCCACCACAGGGAGCCGCAACTCCGGAATGTCCCCAACAAGTACCTCGTCGTCGGGCACTAGTGACAGCACGGTTCCTTACAAGATCCTTGGGTCGTCGGCCGAGTGATGCCGGTAGCCCGCGGTTCGAGACTCATCCTTACTGGGCGCCCAGTTTGGATGGGTGCGCCAATTCTGTGCGGATGCCATTGATTAACAGGCAATTGGAGCGGTTCGAGCGGGCCGCGTTTTTGGCCGCAAAAGTTCGAAACGTGTCCAGACTGGGGAGCCAAATCCTAAATCGTTGATAACACTACGCTACGGAAGATTTTGGGCCATCAAGTCCTTTCTTTTCAGGTTCGAGTCCTCGTTGGGGTAGGTTGCAGAGCGTCCCGGTTCGCTCCGGTCTGGCCTTGGCTTAGGTGACTGAGCACAACAGCCACGGAGGGCCATGATAAAATTAGCCGTGGAGAAATCGACGCAATCTGGCGTTTACGAGATCCGCGCGCAGTGGGACAGCGAGGCTGGCGTCTGGGTGGCCGAGAGCGAGGATGTCCCCGGCCTTGTTGCTGAAGCCGATTCACCTAACGTTCTGGTTCAGAAGCTGAGAACGCTTATCCCCGAGTTGTTGGAGTTGAACGGTGCCACCAGCGACCGGATCGCGAGTTTCCACGTGCTGTGCCGGCACGAAGATAGTGGCATCCTGACCTTCTGATGGCCAGTTACACCCCGAGCGTCAAGGAGATTCTTCGTGCGTATGGATGTCACTTCGAGCAGCCAGGCAGAGGTGACCACGAAATCTGGTACAGTCCGATCGCGCAACGGCGTTTCCCCGTGGACGGGAGAATCCTGTCCAGGCACACCGCCAACGCGGTGCTGAGACAAGCTGGTATCGCGAAATAGTTTCGACTTGCCCGTTATCTGCAACGATCGCGTGTCCATTCCGAAAAACGCGATCCATAAAATCGGCGGTTCGCGATGCATCCAAGCTCGGTGCCCACCATGGACACGGGTCAGGGGTCCGCACGGATCACGGTCAAAACGATAGTCGTCCATTAGCTGGACATTTTCCGGTACTGAGTACCGGTTTTGCTTCCGCTCCCACGTTGTAACCGGCGGGGATGGCTTCCCGGACGCTGCGATTCGGGTGGTTCCAGCGCCGTGCCGATTGCGGTTGACACCGCTAAACCGCGAAATCCCGAAAGCATGTGTACCGCGCGCTCTCTGCCACAATGGAATTTCCAATGTTTGCGCTCGAACTGCTGTTGGCCGGCGCGCTGGCCGCGATGGCCGTGCTCTGGCGGCCGTGGCTGGAGCCTGCCGCCGCGCGCCTCGCCCAGCGGACTCTCTGGAGTTTGCTGCTGCTCGCGGCGCTCCCCGTGGCCCTGCGGCTGCTCCTGCTGCCGAACCATCCCGCGCCCACTCCGGATGTCTACGACGAGTTCGGCCATCTGCTGGTGGCCGATACGCTGCGGCACTGGCGCCTGGCCAATCCCGCGCATCCGCTCAGCCAGTTCTTCGAAACCTTCTTCGTCCTGCAGCAACCCACCTACAGCTCCATCTATCCGGCGGGCCAGGGGTTGATGCTGGCGCTCGGCTGGGCCCTGTTCGGCCATCCCTGGGCCGGCGTGCTGCTGGCCACCGCGGCGTTTTGCGCGCTGTGCTACTGGATGCTGCGCGCCTGGACCACGCCGGGCTGGGCGCTCGCGGGCGGTTTCCTGGCGATCTTCGAATTCGGACCGCTCAGCCAGTGGATGAACGGATACTGGGGCGGAGCCTTCGCCGCGGCGGCCGGCTGCCTGGTTTTCGGCGCGCTGCCCCGGCTGAGCCAAAGCGGCCGCGCGCGCGACGCGGCGTTCCTCGGCGCGGGCCTGGGCATTCACCTGCTCATACGGCCTTACGAATCCATCTTCCTGTCGCTCGCCGTGGCGCTGTATTTCCTTCCGCTAATTCGCCGCCTGAGGGACGCCCGCCGCCCGGAGAATGCCCGCCGGCTGATCAAGCTGGCGGCCGCAACGGCGCTGGCGATTGTGCCCGCGCTGGCTCTCACGCTCGCTCAGAACAAGGCCGTGACCGGCAGTTTCACTACCCTGCCCGAATCGCTCAGCATGTACCAATACGGCGTGCCTGCCTCGCTTACCTTGCAGCCCAACCCGGTTCCGCACCGCGACCTCACGCCGCAGCAGGCCATGGATTACAAAATGCAGTTGTCGTTCCACGGGGAGCGCACCGACACGCTCGCCAGCTATCTGCAGCGCCTCGAATATCGCGTCCGCTACTATCGCTTCTTCTTCCTTCCGCCGCTCTACATCGCCCTGCTGGTTTTCCTGGCGGGCATCCGCGAGTATCGCTTCGCGTGGGTTCCATTGACGCTGGCGTTGTTTGCCCTAGGGGTCAACTTTTTTCCCGCGTTTCAAGTCCACTACCTGGCGGCCTGCACCTGCCTGTTCGTGCTGATGAGCGTGGCGGGTTTGGAAAGGCTGAGCCGCATCACGGTGCGGGGGCAACCGGCGGGGCAGGAGGCCGCCCGGATCCTGGTGCTGCTGTCGGTGGTTCACTTCGGCTTGTGGTACGGCGTACACCTGTTCGACACCTGGGCGGTTTCCCGGTCCCTGCGGCCCTACGAAACCTGGGACGTCATCAACCACGGCAATCCCGAGCGGCGGATCTTCGTCCGGGATGCGCTGAACCAGATTCCCGGCCCACTGCTGGTCTTCGTGCGCTACTACCCGCAGCATATATTTCAGGACGAATGGGTGTACAACGGCGCCGATATCGGCGGCCAGAGGGTCATCTGGGCCCGCGACTTGGGCGCGCAGGAGGACCGCAAGCTGACGGCCTACTACCCCGGCCGCGCCGTGCTGCTGCTGGAACCGGATGCCCGCCCGCCGCGGCTTTCGCCGTACGACCCGGAACTCCAGCCGGAACCGTAGCCGCTGTCAATTCAGACTGCCAGGTCCTATAATAGGGCACGATGACTACTCTGTTGGATGTCCAGGACTTTCTCGCGCTCCACCGGTTAGCCGTTGTGGGCGTTTCCAGGAACCCCAAGGACTTCACGCGGCTGCTGTTCCGCGAGTTCCTGAATCGTGGATACGATGCCGTGCCCGTCAACCCCGGCATTCGAGAGATGGAAGGCGTCGCCTGTTTTGCGAGCCTTTCGGACGTGGCGCCGCCGGTGGAAGGCGCTCTCTTGCTGACCCCTCCGGAGGTGACCGAACAGGTAGTCGAGGAGTGTGCCGCCGCGGGCGTCCGCCGGGTCTGGATGTACCGGGCGGCCGGCCGCGGGGCCGTCAGCCTGAGTGCGGCCGTCTTCTGCGCCGCAAACGGCATCCGCGTAGTCAAAGGAGAGTGCCCCTTCATGTTCCTTCCGGAAGCGCCTTGGATTCACCGGGCGCACGGAATGTGCAGGAAGCTGGTGGGCCGCTATCCCCAGTAGGCCTCCGGCCGTGTCGTCGTGCTGTTGCGGGACACCACTCCCTAACGGCATGGGCGGCAAAATGAGCGCGCCGCTTAGCCCCGCAACCGGCCGTGTGTACCGCAGCACCGCACGCAACTTCCTGCTCTATCTTCCTCGACAGTCATCCCCAACTGCGGCGCCTTCAGGATCTGCGGCGAGATCCGCATGTGCCCGGTTGGCTGGCCCACTTGCGTTCCCGCCACCCGCCCCTTGCCCCCACCACCTAATCCTGCGCATCATCCTCGCTGAGGAGGCGATGCGGTTGAGCAGCGCCTTCGACGAGTTGTTCTCCACCGTGACGGGCTATGATGCGTTGGACCAACGTATCGCCAAGACCAAGGCGAACAAAGGGCCGTTGCTGATGGTGCTGGGGCATCCCGAGATCCCGTTGCACAACAACCCGGCCGAGTTAGGGGACCGGGGGCGCGACAAAACGGCGCGGCCTGCACAACGTTCGGATTTGCATCGACACGGCATCCATTCGATTTGCCGCGGTCTGAGCGTTGCGAGGCTGTATTGCGTCACGCTCGGGCATGGCGGGAGGCTTACGCAATGGCCGCGCCCGCTTGCCTCGTACGCCAAATGGCGCGCAAAGTTTTGCGCCAAATAATTCTGAAAGCGACAGCGGGGGCGGCGAAGAGCCGCTCGGGCGCGCGGGACCGGAGCCGGCTCGCGAGCCCGGCTGGGGCTGGCTGGACGAAGCTGGGGCGGCCGTTTGCGCACATGCTGAACGCCGCGGCGCGGTTGGCCGTGTCTGCCGGCACGGTGCCCCGCCTCAGACGGTCCGCGCAGTTACGGCCTGCGGTTGTTGCTGCGTCATGCAATGCAGCGCGCCCAGGCCCCAGACAAGCCCGGTCGAATCGATCCCCGTAACCGCACGGCCAGGGAAGAGCCGCGCCAGCACGTTCAGCGCCATGCGGTCGGCGGGATCGTTGAAGGTGGGGACCAGCACCAGGCCATTGGCCACGTAGAAATTCGCGTAGCTGGCCGGCAGGCGCTGCCCCGCAAACACCAGCGGCCGCGGCATCGGAAGCCGAACCACGCGCAGGCCAGCCTCCCGCAAACGCGCCGCGTTTTCCCGCAGCGGCTCGTAGTTGGGGTCGGAGTGGTCGCGCTCCGCAGCCAGCACCACCGTTTCCGGTCCTACGAACCGTGCCAGGTCGTCCACATGGCCGTGGGTATCGTCGCCCGCGATGCCATTGCCGAGCCAGATGACGCGCTCCACGCCCAGATACGCGCGCAGCGTCTTTTCGATCGCGCCGCGGCTCATCCCCGGATTGCGGGCTTGCACCGGGCTCAGCAGGCACTCTTCGGTGGTCAGGAGCAGCCCGGCGCCGTTGACATCGATGCTGCCTCCTTCGAGCACCATTCCCGGCTGCCACGCCGGAAGGCCGAGCTTGGCGGCAATAAATGCGGGCACCTGGGCATCGTGGTTCCAGTCGTCGTACTTGGCCCAGGCGTTGAAACGCCAGGCGGTAAGACCCAGCTTGCCGCGCCGGTTGGCGACGAACAGGGGGCCGTAATCGCGGACCCACACCCGGTTAGTGGAGCAGGCGAAGAACTCCACCGCGTCCATGGCGGCGCCCACCTTGCGCAGCACGCGGCGCGCCTGCATTTCGAGCGCACGGCCGTCCACCAGGATACGCACCCGCTCCACGGCGCTCAGTTGGCGCACGATTTCCCCGTAAACCCAGGGGATCGGCGTGAAGCGGCCGGGCCAATCCCGGCGGTTGTGCGGCCAGGCGATCCAGGTGGCCTCGTGCGGCTCCCATTCGGCGGGCATGCGGAAGCCACGCTGGCGCGGGGTCTCTGGCGTCAATCGATTACCCTGCTGGTGATCGCGCCATACGCGTCGATCCGGCGGTCGCGCAGGAAGGGCCAGTTGCGCCGCGTTTCTTCAATTTGCCGCGGGTCGCATTCGACAATCAGGGTTTCCTCGTCCGAGTGCGAGGCTTCCGCCAGCACGCGGCCGAACGGGTCGGCGACAAACGATCCGCCCCAGAATTCCAGGCCGTGGGCGGGCGGCCCTTCATAACCCACGCGGTTCACCGCCGCCACGTACAGGCCGTTGGCGATGGCGTGGGCGCGTTGGATGGTGCGCCAGGCGTCGTGCTGCGCCGCGCCGTACGCTTCCTTCTCCGCGGGATGCCAGCCGATCGCGGTGGGGTAAAACAGCACCTGCGCGCCGGAAAGCGCGGCCAGGCGCGCCGCCTCGGGATACCATTGATCCCAGCAAATCAGCGGGGCCATCCGCGCATAGCGCGTTTCGAACGAGCGGAAGCCCAGGTCCCCGGGCGTGAAATAATATTTCTCGAAATACAGCGGATCGTCGGGAATGTGCATCTTGCGATACAGGCCCAGCAGGCTGCCATCGGCGTCGATCACCAGGGCGGTGTTGTGGTACACGCCCGCGGCACGGCGCTCGAACACCGACCCCACGATCACGATGGACAGTTCGGCCGCGAGGCGCCCGAAGCTCTCGCTGGTGGGGCCGGGGATCGGTTCCGCCAGGTCGAACAGCTCCACCTTTTCCTCGCGGCAGAAATACTGCGAGCGGAACAGCTCCTGGACGCACACGATCTGCGCGCCGGGGCGCCCCCTGGCGTGCCCTTGGCCCCCGGCGGCCTCGCGGATCCTCCATTCGGCTTTGGCTAAGTTCTCGGCCGGATCGGGCGAGCAGGCCATCTGAATCAGCCCGATACGGAATTTGCTTTGGTGCACAGACCCATTGTACCGGCGTATGATTTTCTTTGAGCTACAAAGCCCTGGTGCTTTTCGATATCGATGGCACGCTGGTGCGGCGGGCCGGGCCGCACCACCGCGACGCGCTGGTCTACGGCGTCCGCCAAGCCACGGGCCTCGAAACCACCACCGAGGGCATTCCGGTGCAGGGCATGCTCGACCCGGACATTCTGACCATCATGATGCGGCGGGCTGGCGCTTCGGCCGCCGGGATCCGCCAGGCGATGCCGGAAATCCGGAGCGCCGCCGAGCGCTATTACCTGCGCGTCTGTCCGGCGCTGGAGGACAAACATTGCCCCGGCGTCGCGGCGCTGCTGGAGCGGCTCACGCGCCGCGGCATTCTGCTGGGCCTGGTGACCGGCAACCTGACGCGCATCGGCTGGCGCAAACTCGCGCGCGCCGGGCTGGGCGGTTATTTCCGGTTTGGCGCCTTCGGAGAGATGGCGCCGACTCGCACCGGCCTGGCCAAGCTGGCTATCCGGCAGGCAAGACGTGAAGGATGGATCGCGCGGGACACGCCCATTTCGCTGGTCGGCGATTCCCCCGCCGACATAGCGGCCGCGCATGGCAGCAAGTCCCGCGCCATCGCCGTGGCCACCGGCCTCACCCCCGCCGCGCAACTGGCCGCTGGGGCGCCCGACTTTCTGCTCCGGGACTTACGGGAGTTGCGGTTAAGCATGGTGGAAGATCGCGTGCGCGACGCTTAATTGACCGGGGCAGTGGCGTAGACCGAGTTGACGATATACACGAGCAGGAAATCGTAGTTCGTGCGCGTCAGGGTGAAGGTCTGATCGGTGATATTGGTCGGAGTGAGGGAAACGGACTGGGACGGGTACTGGAGCGCCCAGGCCGGCATCTGCTTTGGGAAAGACGAATGCGCTAGCGCCTTGAGCCACTTCACAGGACAACGTGTTGGCGTAGTAGGTTTGGGTGCCGAACATGGTGGTTGGACTGGTATAGGACGAGCTTGCCGCCACGCTCAGAGTGTCATGTCACCGGACCCGGGACTGGCGGCCCAGGAAGCCGTCAATTGTCGACCGGTGTAAGTGGTCATGAGACTGGCGATTTCGCCCGCGGGTTCTGCTGTGCGCTGACCGCGCGGGAGCTGCTGAAGCTACAGAAGCAACGCCTGCTGAAGAGGATCGAACGGGATATGGCGGCCGGGAAACCTCTCCAGGAGGTGATGCGGGAACTCGGCGACAGTTGACCACCCTGGGTCGGAATGCGGGGGGCGGTTGGGGTCGTTGCACTTTCGATTGGTCTCAAAATTGAAGGAGGTGAGGCAGCCAGGCGAACGCTAACGGGAAGATATACCACGACGAGGGCAGCGCCGGATGGGGCCGCCACGGTTCCCATCGCGCCGGCGAAACTCCAGAACCAGCGAAGCGGCGGGTCTTGGCCGGAATGAGGGGGGACATGTTCTTTGAAAAACGAACCGCAGAAAAGCGCAACCTGACTTGCGCCCTGTTTTTTAAGGCGATTCCAGCGAAGCGGGGATGTCCTCGGTTGTACTTTCGATTCTTCAGACCCGACTGCGTACCGCTTGACACGGAGCCGGGCCAATGCTAGGTTTTTGGCACGTGCCGGTTTCGGGTGGCTTGGGAACTGAGTGGGGTATGTTCCGTCAAATTGTACGTCTCGGAATTCTGATGGCCGCGGCGCCGTTTTCGATCGGGCTGGCTGGTGGCCAATCGGCCACGGCCGGCGGGGCGGTGCCGCGCTTCGATACCGCATCGGTCAAGCCGGTGCCGTATTCGGCCGGCGAATTCCGGGCGGTTCTTGGAACAGCCCTCAACGGCGAGGTTACGCTGACGGATGCCACCATGATCGAGTGCCTCCGCTTCGCCTTCGGAATCAACAACAACTTCCAGATCGCGGGACCCGACTGGATCCAGTCCAGGGAATACCGGTTCAATATCGCCGGCAAGGCGCCGCCGGACACGCCCGCTGCTCAGCTTCGACTGATGCTGCAGAATTTGCTGACCGAGCGGTTCCGGATGGCGCTGCACCGCGAGCAGAGGGAACTCTCATTCCTGGCACTGGTGGTGGCGAAGGAGGGGCTGAAAATGCAGGCGGCCAAGGACGGCTCGGATCCTTCCGGCAACGCGCAAATCATGGGCAAGATCTTCTCGAACAGTATGTCGATGACACAGTTGACCGGTTTGTTGTCGTACTTCCTGGGGCAGCCGGTGCTGGACATAACGGGCCTCCAGGGATGGTTCGATGTGAAGCTGCAATGGCCGGTGGAAGACGCACAGGCGCCAGTCGTTCCTCTCGCCTCCCCTCCCATCTTCGGGGCCTTGCGGGAGCAGCTCGGGCTGGCGCTCGAACCACGCCAGGGACCGCTGGAGGTGATTGTCGTGGACCACGCCGAGAAGACGCCGGTCGGGCATTGACCCGGAACACCGATCGCTGCGATGCGCTATCGCGAGGTCGAGCCGAACGCCGGATCGAGGAGGAAGCCCCCGCCGCGATGCTTTCTCTTCGGGCAGATCACCGGTCCTCTGGTGCTTCGACGGGCGGGCGATCTCCGGGAATTCGCAAGGAGACCGCCTGCCACGCCGTCAGCCGAGGATAGCGATCCGGCAGGGCATTCTGTGGAGGGCGGGCGCATGTCGCATTTGTCCAAGACGGGCGCGGATCGGGACCGCTAAACTATGGCGGAACCCTGGAGGAAAGAAGCCATGACCAACTCCGGATTGTCTAAAGGCGCATTGCTCATTCTGCTGGCGGTAGCCTGCGGATATGCCCAGCAAGCACAAAAGCAGGCTACCAGCGCGCGCGACGATGCGCTGCGGGACGAGATCGCCGCCCAGGAGCGCGCCGGGCTGGATGCGCTGAAGACGGGAGATATGACGGCGTTCGCCAATTCGACCGCGGATGACGCCGTATTCGTCGACGCGGCGGGCCCCGCCGGCAAAGCGGAGGTGCTGAGGAATACGGCCGATTTCCGGCTGAACGACTACACCATGAGCGACGTTCGGTTAGTTCGGCTTTCGCGGGATTCCGGACTGATCGTTTACCGGCTGGCGGAGAGCGGAACGAGCCACGGCAGGGAATTCACCGCGAAGGTCAACGTGTCCTCCCTATGGCTCAAGCGCGCCGGCAAATGGGTGTGCGTGTTCAGCCAGGAAACTGGGGCGAAGTAGGCGGTTTCCAGGGTCTCCCGAGCTAGCCGGGATCGCTGTCCTTTTCGTCGTCGTCCCCAGGATCGAGAACATCGAACAGGCTGGCCTGCGGCTTCGGTGGAACATAGTCGCGGCCCAGGTCGAGGCGGAGGGGCCCATGTGGCCGGCCATCGGGCCAGGAACTGATCTGGGTCCGGGCGGCATTCTGGGCAAGCCAGTCACACCGATTGTTGTCCTCATGGGCCGCATGACCTTTGGTCCAGATCCAGCTCGTTTTGTGGATCCCCACCAACTCATCGAGTTCCATCCAGAGATCGGCGTTGCGAACCGGGTCGTTCTTCTTCCACCAGTGGCGGCGTCTCCAGCGGGTAACCCACTGCGTGATGCCTTGCCTGACGTATTCGGAGTCCGTCGTGATTTCTATTTCGCACGGCTCTTTAAACGCCAGGAGGCCCTGGATCGCCGCCATCAGCTCCATTCGATTGTTAGTGGTGTGGGGATCGTAGCCGAAGATCTCCTTCTTTACGGCGCCGAATCGCAAGATGCATGCCCACCCTCCAGGGCCGGGATTGCCCAGGCACGATCCATCGGTGATCAGAGAGGCCTTCTTCATCGGCAATTATGGTTCTGGCTGCCGAAGGCCCGTCTTGAGGTAGTGCAGGCCGTCATCGAAGCGATGTCCTCCCGTGTTCGGCGGACTCTCTCGAATTCTCTCGAAGTATGGCTTCAATGCGCTGGCTGTATCGAGCGTGAATTGCGGCGGCGCGTCGTCCGGGATCGGATCGTCCTGCCGCCAGAAGCACATGCGCTCCTGCGTGGCGAATCGGAAAGAAGCGCGATGGCGGGACGGTGCCGTGAGACAGTGTATTTCTCCGAAAACTGAGGGCTCAGACTTCCGATGTGTCGCGAGTACCGTTCACCCGAGCGAGGAGCACGGGCATCCCGCGCTCGTCGTGCGCCGCGAGATCGATTGCTCTTGTTAGTAAGACCATTTCGAGGCGCCAAGCCTTCGGCTCCCTACAGTGTGGCACGTCTGGCCCAAAGCGAAGCTCTCATCACCCTGGCGTGGGGCGGCCTCAGGCCTTTTGGTCGGGATAACGGCCTTACCAGGGATCATCGAATGTGGCGGCGTAGTATCATCTGAGAACGATGGAAGCCGGAAAGAGCAGGCAAGGGCAAGTCAGTCCACCCAAAATCGCGGAAGCCATTGCGGGAGCGCTTCTGCCTCCTGCCTGCCGCCAAGCGGTGCTGGGATCCCTCCAGGAGCGGCACATGCATGCCGCGCAGTATGTCGCTGACGCGCTCTGCAAGTTGCCTCTGGTGGTTGCCAGCCAAATTCGGAAGAATACGGAGGCGCGGATCTTTCTGCTGGAAGCTCTGACCGTGTTCTGGTCCTTCACGTTTGCGGCTTTCCGGCCGGGCCAGGCGTCCTTCCTCGACGATCCATGGGTGCTGTTACGGATAGCGATCCCTGCGACGACTACATTGTTGGTTCTGTTGCTGCGGAACGCCTACGCATCTCCGGAAGATCCAGTGCAATATGCTTCCATTCTGGATGTCATCATCGCTCTTGCGTGCGCATTCTTATCGCAGCCGGCGCTCTCCAGGTTCGCCCCGGAGTTGGCCCTGCCACGCTGGTTTCCCACCCAGGGCGGGATCGTGGGACCGTGGTTCCTGTTGTTCGTGCGGGCGTTGTTTCCGCCGCGGGCGAGGCGGCCGCAAGATGGAGCAGGTCTGGGGCAACCGGCGTCCATACTGGAGCTTCGATGGAAGGCGGAGGAATTCGGAAGAGAGGTTCGCCGAAGGAACTTGGCTGTGTACCTTACCGTGGCGGCGCTAGCGGTTTTTGCCCTGCGCTTTGTTTTCACAGGCCTCCCGAGGGAACGGGCCGGTTGCGGACTTATCCTTGCCGGAGTTGTGTACGTGGTTTATCAAATTCGCAAACGAGGTTTGCCAGGGAGGGTTCCCGCCGCCGCCAGCCTCGATGGGTACAGCGACTCTTACCGGCGAGAACTGGAACGTCAAGTGGCCCTCCTTCAGCGGGTCTCGTATTGGTTCTACGGGGCATTGGTTCCGGGCTTTGGGCTTTTGATTCTGGGAACGCGGATTTATAACTTCATCGTGATCCTGGTCATTCTCCTGATCGCGGAACTGACTCATCGCGCGAAGCAGAGGCTTCAGCGGGAGATAGACGAGCTCACGAGGCCTGAGACGCTGGTAGCCCGCGGTCTGCGATCACTGGCCCGCGAGGCTCTGTAGGAGCACCGGTGGGGTGAGACGCGCCCGTTGGACGAACTGGTCGGATGAGGTCGTTCACATCGCGGCGGTTTCGCGAGATGTACGCCAACCTTCCGGAGCAGATTCGATCGCAATCCCGGCGGGCGTATCAGTTGTTCCGGCGCAACCCTTCCCACCCCGGCCTTAACTTAACTTCGGGAAGGTCGATGAAGAGAACAACAGCTACTCCGCCCGGATTGGCCTCGGCTATCGCGCCCTCGGTCAGCTTGACGGGTCCGAGATCGTCTGGTTCCGGATTGGCCTCACAGCGACTACGACAGGGTCGTTTGAACTGCCCGCGGGCGTGGCAGAGAAATCTTGCCTGAGCGAAACCCACGACTCCTCGATCCTAATTAACGATGACGAGTTTCGGAAGTTATTGCAGAAAGATCGCCCAGCGCGCGTGTGCGACCGCATCGCTGGTCGATCGGTGCGGTGGTTGGTTGGCGCAACGACACGTCAGCTCCAAACGGTGGCCGCCATAAACGGCCCCTCGATCGTCGAACACAGCGTGCTTGGTCGAGCCGAGCAGAGCTTTCTTCGGCGCCAGCCTTTCGGTGAGGCCGAGGAAGCAAGCTGTTCACTTGAACGCGTTCTGCGGGCCTCTGCGAGCAGAAAGTGCCCTGCCTGGAAAGAAACGACCGCTGCGTATTTCGATGGGCATTTAGTGCGCCGATTTCAGCGATAGTGAGCCGGCCCGAGCGCCGAGACGAATCTCGGCGCGGCAGCCATGAGTGGCTGCGCCACGTTACCCCCGCGTCAGCTCCGCCAATTGATTCGCCCTCCGCATCGCTTCGCCGCGGTCCAGGTTGCGGTAGGGTTCCGGCAGCAAGCTCTTGCTGGTACACTCCAACACGGCGACCAGGGTCTGCAGTTCGATTTCGGTGGGATAGGACGGCGGGATGAAGTCATCCAGCGCGGCGGTCAAATCGGCGGAAGTCAGCGCGGCGGAGTTTTCGAGTGCGCTTCTCATCCTCGCGCGCACCAGGATGGCTTCCACATCGGCGCCCGAAAGGCCCGCCGAGTTTTTCAGGAAGACCTGCTCGGCTTCTGGCGAAGCGATGGCCAGGCCGCTCTTCTTCTGCATGGCGCGCAGCATGGCCAGGCGCTCTTCGTCGGTGTGCGGGTAGAACAGCGCGATGTGCTCCTCGGCGCGGCCCTGGCGTTTCAAATCCACCGGGAGCAGGTCGGGGCGGCAGGTGAGCAGGAACCAGATCACGCGGCCGCGCAGCTCGGTGTTACCCATGAACTGCGCGATCTGCGCGAAGACGCGGTTGGAGACGCCGCTATCGCCGGAGCTGGAGCGGTTGCCAAGCTGCGCATCGGCCTCATCCACAATCACGGCGATGGGACTCATGGCCTTCAGCAGGTTCAGGATGCGCTCCAGGTTGCCCTCGGTCTGGCCCTGCCACATGCTGCGGAAATTCTTCAGGGTGACGGCGGGGATGCCGATCTCGCCGGCGAAGCAGGTGGTGAGAAAGGTTTTGCCGGTGCCCACGGGGCCGCAGATCACGTAACCCATGGGCACCACTTCGGTCTTGCCGGCGCGGATGGCGCGGGCAGCGTCGTAGAGTTTTTGTTTGGCGGGGGCATGGCCGGCCACCATGGAAAGATCGAAGCGGCTCTGGATGAATTCCAGCATCCCGCCGGATTCGGCCTCGATCAGATCCTTCTTGCGCTTCACCAGAAACTTCATGGTGAGGGGGCGCTGGTTTTCGCAGGCGTCCGAGAGCAGGCCCTGCAACTGCACGCGCTTGAGGCCCGCGGTGAGATTGGCCAGCGCTTCGGGCGTCACGTCGGAGCCGGCCGGCAGCGGTTTGGCGGCGCGAATGTAATCCAGGCGGCCGGCTTCATCGGGCAGAGGGATATCGATGGAGGCCACGCCGGGGTTCTGCACCAGCCCGAGGTTCAGCTCGATGAGGTTTTCGGCTACCAGCACGAAAGTGACGTCGGCCTCCAAGAAGATGGGGTTCTGCGCCCAGCGTTTGAAAATCACCAGCGCGTTGCGGTCCTCGGCGGGCATACCGGAGCTGTCGCCGGCGGGCGTGATCATCTCGGCGAAATCGATCACCAGGGCGATTTTCTTGCGGTCGGTGATGCGCAGCCGCATGTAGTTGTCGAGGATGTTGAGCACGCCATCGGGATTGCGCGGCAGGCCGTTCGAGAAGTTGGTGCCGTGGAAGCTGTCGTAGCCCGCCAGGGCGCGCTCGAAATCGGCCTTCATATCGGGGTTGCCGAAGGTCAGGCCGCCGCCGCGGTCGTAGGCCAGGACCAGGTCGCGGGTGCCGAAGAGGGCTTCGCGCAGGAAGCGGCCGAGCGGCAGGAAATCCATGCCGGCGGGGCGTTTCCAGGGGATCAGGTCGCGCACGTTGCCGTGCAGCACGAACATGGAGGTGACGCCCGAGTAGTACTTCTCGGAGAGTTCGCGCGCCCAGTCGGGCAGTGAGTCCAGGTGGTTGGCGGAAGGGGTCATGTCAGTTGGAAACGCGGTTGCGGGAAGGGCCGCTGGGGTCGAACTGGGCGTCCGCCAGCGGCGACAACTCGAAGATGGATTCCACTTCGCGCACGGTCTCTTCGGTCTGCTCGACGTCTTTCACCAGGCCGTCGAGGTGGGCGGCGATCTGCTCGGGGTCGTGCATGGTGACGGATTGATCGCGGATCAGGTTGAGCACGTCTTCGACGGCCGAGCACTGGGCGTCGATCACCTGGCAGTTCTCCTTGATCTTGTCGTATTTTTCCAAACGCTTGCCGAGGATCTCGATGCGCTTGCGGTTGATCTCCTGCACCTTGGCCGGTTCCTTCTCCAGGTCCTTCTGCAATTGGTCGGACTCCTTATGAATGGTGTCGGGCTTGATGGCGCGCAGGTACTCCTGGTGGTGGAAGGCCGCATTCAGCAGGCGCACATAGGATTGCGAGAGGCCCTCCAGCTTGTTTTCCATCTGGTCCACGAACATCTGGGAGGTGGCGGTGAGGCGCTTGTAATTCTCGCGTATGGCGCGGCAGGTGTTGTCCAGGCTGGCGTAGCGCGCGCGCATTTCGGGCGGCAGCTCGAAGAACAGGGCGCTGAGGCTCTTCTCGCGGCTGCGCTTGTCATCCTCATATTTCCAGGAGCGCACCAGGCGCTGGAAGCGGCTGTTGTTGGGCACTGTGGCGAGATAGATGAGTTCCAGGCCGGCGCCCAGGATCAGCGGCAGCCCGCTCAAGGAAACGCCCGCGAAAGCCAGCGCGCCAAACAGCATGATCTTGTTGTACTGCCAGTGGAAGGCTTCTTTCAGATAATCGATCTGGCCGTTGTCCCTGTCCCTATCCGCCATCACACGCTCATTCGTACCTGGCCCTGGCCGGGCGCGCGGCGCAGGCAAGCGAGCACGTGCTGCTGCAGGTCGTGAAACTCGGAGAGTTGTTTCACGGACGGGTCGCGCGGACGGCCAAACGGCACCGGAACATCCTCAATGATTGTACCGGGTCGGGCGCACAGTACGAAAATGTGGTCGGCGAGGTAGATGGCCTCATCCACGTCGTGGGTGACGAAAAGGATGGTCGAGGCGGTTTCCGACCAGACGCGCAGCAGGAGTTCCTGCATGTCGCCGCGGGTCTGGGCGTCGAGCGCGCCGAAGGGCTCGTCCATGAGGATGACGCCGGGCCGCAGGGCCAGGGTGCGCGCGATGGCCACGCGCTGCTGCATGCCGCCGGAAAGCGTGTCGGGATAGGATTTTTCGAATCCGGAGAGGCCCACGTCCTGGATGAGCTTGGCCACGATCGGGTCGCGCTGCTGCGGGGGCACGTGGTTGATCGTGAGTCCGTAGGCCACGTTGTCGGCGACCGTGAGCCAGGGGAAGGAGGTGTATTTTTGGAAGACCATGCCGCGGTCGCGGCCGGGCTTGGTGACGGGTTGGCCGTTGACGAGGACTTCCCCGGTATCGGGATGATCGAGGCCGGCGATGAGGCGGAGGATGGTGGATTTGCCGCAGCCCGAAGGACCCAGCAGCACGCGGAACTCGCCGATATCGCGGCCTTCGGCGGAGAAGAGGTCCTCGATTTCGAAGTTGATATCGTGGATGGCCTGGATGCGCTCGCCAGCCGGCGAGACGAAGGCGCGAGAGACGTTGTGGAGGGCGATTTTGGACTTAGTGGGCAAAGTGGTATCCAGTAACGGCTATTTCTTCTTTCGCTGCTCTTTCTGAATCCTCTTCAGATCCCTCAGGTCGCTGCTCCGGCCGGCAGCGCGCTTGCTCGCGATTAAGTCGTTCAGAGAAAGGAAGTTCACAGGTACACCAAACACTACGCTCTCCACTCGATCCCTCCACGCCTCCGGGAACTGAAGGCCGCTGATTCGGGTAAGAATATCGACCCGAACCGGAGCAACGCCGACCTGATAGACCACTCCTTCTTCGGTGAACGTTTCCGGTGTCACGCCATCTTGCGCCAGAGGAGCGCCGAAATTGGCCAAGGCGCGAAAGACTCGGGCCGAATTCTCCGCGGAGCTTGCCACCCATAAATCCAGGTCCTTCGTATAACGCGGCTCACTATATTTCATCGCCGCGTAGGCGCCGACAATCAGGAATTCAACCTCGCACTCTCGAAAGCATAGTAACAGTTCTCTGAAATGTTGGCTTTCGGCCATACCTTATCTCTTCCGCTATTTCGATCATCTCCCAGGCCGCATCGAAAATGGCTGAATCGCCCTGTTCCTGCCAGAACTCGATGTCGAAGTCTCGCCCTGGGAACTTTCCCCGCAGTAGGCGTGTTTTCCATTTTGGGGGATCGGCTTTACTTTGCATGCGCGTGCGCCTTTTTCGCCAGGCTGGCAGTGGCCGGTTCGGCTCGCACGGTGGCGCGCCGCCAGGGGAACAGCCAGCGATCCAACAGGGTGAGCAGGTAGCGAAACAGGAACGCCGCGAAACCGATGGCGATGATCCCGGCGTATACGCGGTCGAAATCCAGCACCTTGCGGGCGGCTTCCACCATGTAGCCGACGCCTTTGCGGGCGTTCACCATTTCGGCCAGGATGACGTAGGTCCAACCGATATCGTACATGATGCGGAAGGAACCGAAGATGGCCGGAAAGGATGCCCGGAACATTAACCACAACACCTGGCTGCGATTGGCGCCCAGCGTGACCGCGGTTTCTATTAGCGCGTTGTCCACTTTGTTGGCTTCTTCCACCACCACGGCCAGCAGGTAGAAGAACATGCCGAACCAGAGGAAGGCGATCTTCATAGCCTCATCCATGCCGAACAAGGCGATGAAGGCGGGCAGGAAGGCCGTGATAGGCATGGACCGCATGGGTTCGGCCACCGGGTTCACCAGGTCGTGAAGCCAGCGGAAGCCGCCCATCAACAAGCCCAGAGGCAGCGCCACCACGGCTGCCCAGAAGAATGCCTGGGCGATGCGCCACCAGCTCTGGAAGACATTGCCCAGCAGGTCGTACTCGGTCCACAGGCGGGCGAACGCGGTGAGCACGCCCACCGGGTCGGGCACCGAAAACGGCGGCAGCAGTTTCCAGCTTGTGAGCAGGTACCAGAGGACCACCACCAGGGTCCACGCCACCAGCGCCAGAATTACGCGCGTTTGCCGGGCGGTTTCGCGGCGGATTTCCAACAACTGCGAGAGCTTCACGACTTGGCCGGGTTGGGATATACCTTAATATCCGTGCGCCGGTTCTTCTCCCGCCCTTCGGGCGTGTCGTTGGTGTCGAGAGGCTTGTCCGGTCCATTGCCGGCCGTGCGCATGCGCTCCGCGGGGAAGTGGTACTTCTCCATGAGGTATTGCTTGACGGTCTCGGCGCGCTGTTTGGAAAGGTCCATGTTGAGCGCGCGCGAGCCGGTGGAATCGGTGTTGCCATCGATGTCCACGACGGTGTTTTCGTATAGCCGCATGAACTCGCCGATCTCGTCCACCACGGCGCGGGAATCGAGGCCCATCTTGGCCGAGCCCGGCTCGAAGTAGATGGCCCGCCGCTCGGTGGCGATGGGCACCGCACCCTTGGGCGGCTCCTTGTAAGTGATGGCGGGCTCGGCGGGCGCGGAGGAGAATTCGCCGGCCACCTGTGCGAGATAACGGCGGTCCACACTCTCCTCGGGGTCGGATGTGTGTTTGATCAGCCGCAGCTCGCGGTACATATCCTGCGCCATGCGGAAGATGTTGGCGTAGTCCGAATCCGATCCGGCCGTGCCGAAGAACTGCTGGTTATCGGTGTAATTGGCCAGCTTCACGCCGCCCAGCATGGTCTTGGCGAGGTCGGCGGGGATATTGAAATCCTTGATGGTGCCGATGAGCGTGGCGGCGCGCGAGGGTTGCTGTTCGATGAACTGGACGCCCTTGAGCCAACCCTGGATGAACTTCACCACGGTGGCGGGCGAACTGGCGGCGAAGCGGTCGCTGACCACCAGCACATCGGCAATCAGGCGGTTGGCGACGCGCGTGTCGTAGATTTTCTTGGCGCCCGGGCGCTTGCCCACCGCGTCGCTCATATCCGGGTCCCAGGCGACCGCGGCATCCACCTTCTGCTGCGCGAAGAGAGTGGCCGGCTCGATGCCGTCCTTGGTATGCACGGCCTTGTTGAACACCTCGTTGCGCTGCTCGGTGGAGAGTCCGGAAGCCTTCAGGCCGTTCCACAGCAGGAAGTGCGACGGCGTGTAGGGCGCGAAGGCCACCGTTTTGCCGGCCAGGTCTTCGATGCTGTTGATGCCCTGCTTGCCGATCACGCCATCGGCCCCGCGCGACCAATCCACCATGTAGAAGGCGCGCGCGCCCACGCCCTTATCCTGGAACTGTCCGAAATCCTTGGCCCACACGTCGGCGGTGGTGAGCATCATGTCGACGTTGTTGGTGGCCAGGGCGGCCGAGCCTTCGGTCCAATCGTCGATGATCTTGAAGGTGACCTTCAGTCCCTGGTCGGCGTAAATCGACCCGGCGGCCGTATCCAGCCCGCCGTTGGCCACCAGCCCGCCCACGCAGCCGACCCAGATATTCACGCGTATGCGAACGTCGCTGGTTTCCTTGGCCGCCACGTCCAGAGGCTTGGACGGATCCACTTTGACATCCGACCGGGCCGAACCGCCCGATTTCAGGCCGTATTTTGAAAGATCCAAAACACCGTACTTATTCAGGCTGTAGCCCACCAGGGCCAAGCCGATGATAAAAATCAGGACCCAACCGCCTTTTTCAATTTTTACATGCATGTTGTAATTCGGTCCCGCCCCTGGCAAGCATGGCAAGCTGAGGCATGCCCCACCTGGCCGGGAGCGCGCTTATACCGTCCTTTGCGTCTCCGTACCGCCGATGGTCTTTTGCGGTGCGCCGGCGGCGGGTTGCGGAGCGATCAGCCCCATCTCCGCTTTGAACTGCTTCACCAGCTCGCTGGCGCGAAGGCCCTCGGCCTCTTCCTCGATTTTGATTTTCTGCTGATCCACGTTGCCCAGCGCCATTTCCATGCGGGCCTCGTTCATGGCGGTCTGCTCTTCGATTTTGCGCACCATTTCGTCGTGCGTGGCGCTGATGCCGGCCACCTCGAAGCTTTCCATGGAATCGGCTACCTTCTTTTGCCACTGCGCGCGGCGGTAGTCGCGGATGGCGTTGAGCGCCTCCTGGGTCTTACGGTCCTTTTCCGCCATGAAGGCCTTCTTCACCGCCATGGCCTTGTCGAAGGCGGCGCGCGCGGTGGTGAGCTGCCCCTGGGTGCGGGCGAGGGCGCCGCGCACCTGTTCGAGCTGGACCGCGAAGCTGCCCGCCAGGTCGTCGCGGTTGGCCGTAATGGCCGCCTTCACTTTGGAGGTCAGCTCGGACACCTGGTCTTTATAACGCGACTCCTCTTTCTCCAGCAGGGTCGCGTTGGCCTTGACCATGGCGATGCTCTCGTTCATCCGCGGCACCTGGTCGTTCAGATCGCGAATGTTCTGCTCCAGAATGAGTTCCGGGTTTTCCCCCACGGAGATAAAAAATCCGACGAACGAGCGAACCATGCGAGACAGGCGTCTCCACATATCTGTATCCCCTTTCGGCCCTTACTTATCGGGCCTGTTGCCACTCGCCGGCGCAGGCGGGCCCGCAGGGGGCCCCCCGCCGGTCGCGATCGGATTCTCCGTTACGAAGTAAGATACGGCATCCGAAATTTTTTGTTCCTCTTCCTGCTTTTTCAGGCGCCAGGCGAAGAAGCGTTCCTTTTCCTTGGCCACGGCATCGTTGTTGGCCTGGATACGGGCGCGGTAATCGGCCACAACGCGGTCCATTTCGGTCTGGATCTGCTGGTTTTCCTTGGTCTTAGCGGCTTCCAGGTCGGCTACGGACTTCTCCTGCACATGCTCGAAGGTGTCCAGCGCACGGTCGCGCTTCACGGCGTCTTCGATGACTTCCTGCAGCGGCGCCCCGGCGGCCTCCAGCGCCACCAGTACGGAGCTGCGCTTCACATCGCGAGGCAGGCTGCGGATGTGCTCGCTGCGCAGCATATCCCCGATTTTCATGATGGTGAAGCCGTGGGGCGGCGGGTGGATCTCGGCCGCATCGTAGATTTCCTGGAAGGAGGCGGAGTTGGCGGCAGCCGAGCGGGCGGCCGCGGCCGTGGGCGGAGGCTGCGGCGCCAGACTGGCGGCGATGTCGGCGACAGCCTGGGCGGCATTCGGCGATGGCCCGGCAACGGGAGTCTCGGCGGCCGGTTGCCCCTCGGGGTGCCCTCCGGGCCCGGCGGCCGGTTCGTCCACCGAGACGAAGTATTCGTACCACTTTTTGCTCATGAGAGCGCTTTAAGGCCTCACCGCTCAAGGTATTACAGTTAAAGGGCAAGGTCAAGGCAGGGGGCGGCGGCGGGGCAGCCGTGGACTTGCGTGGCTACACGGCCTTCTCAACACCTTCTGTTGAGTTATAGTATAAGCGATGGGTCAACCACACCGCACACCACGTGCATGGATTCCTACAGCGAGGGCGGTGGTTCTACTGCCATCCGCGGATGCCTTGGCTGACGTGACTCCGCTTCTGGCCCGCGTGATCGAAGCGTTGGGAACCAATGCCGCTGCCCGCCTGCTGGGCGCCGATCGGTCTCAGGTGTCGCGCTGGAACGCGGGAATTGAATCGATTGGCGCCGAGATGGGCCGGCGAATCGTGGATCTGCATGACGTTCTGACACGCATCTTGCGTGTGTATGGCCGCGAGGCGGCGGCCATGTGGCTAGTCGGGTCGGAGCCGCTGCTGGGAGGGGCGCGCCCCATCGACATTCTCGTTCTGGAAGGCGCCGCGCCGGTTATCCGCGCCATCGATGGGATTGCACAAGGGGCCTACGCCTAGCCTGGCTCTGTGCCGATCCTGCATCGAGTCTTTCCGTATGTCGCGACCTCAGCCGGGGACGAGCCGGGCGGCGCGTTTTACGTTCCGCCGCAGGGTGGTGGAAGGCTCGATAACCCGGAAACCTACTCGGTGTTGTACTTGAGCGATGCTCCGGCCGGAGCGATTGCCGAAGCCTTTGGGCGATTCCCCGAATGGAACGAGGCACTCCTGGAGGGTGCTCCGAGCCTGCCGGGGAGTGCTCGCGCCCTTGCCAGCTTCCACCTTCCGGAGGACGCGCCGGTTTGTAACCTGGACGATCCCATGCTGCTTCAAACGCTTGGCCTCCGCCCATCCGATATTGTCAGTCGCGACTATGCGCGCACCAGAGCATGGGCTCGGAGGATCCACGAACAGGGAAGCTGGTTCGGCGTGAGATGGTGGTCCTACTACGACTCACAATGGGCCAGCTTTGGGCTGTGGAACATCAGTCGACTCAAGCTCCAGGAAGTCAAGCTCCTACGATTGGACGAACCGGCTCTTCTCGATGCAAGCCGCACGGTTGCGCGGCGGATCGTACGGCGTTCCGGCAAGATCTGAACATCCGGGCAGGGTAAGGCGGGCAGGGTGCGGCCCGTTACACCAACCGATGGCGACCCGCCGCCCTACCATGGCGGCCGCCTCTTGCAAACTGGACAGCGTGATGTCGTTTTTTGGATCCATTCGGCGGACCGCCCGATCTCTTCGGGGACGCGAACTTCAGAGCCATCGAAAGAGCCGGATTGAAGCTGGAGCCGCGTAGAGCACCCGTGGAGGCGATCGTGGTGGATCATCTGGAGAAGACGCCGACCGGCAACTAAACTGATAGGAGGCGAATGAGCCGGCGCCTTGGGTGGTCGAACTTCACCTCCTGTTTCCACGACCACTAGGTCTTCGGCCTCGCGGCACTGTGAGAATTGGTGGGCCGAGCGGCGGCGAACGGCCTCAATGGAGACCGCTCCGGGCGGCGCTCGGGCGGCAACTCCGGCTCAAGCTGGAAACGCGGCAGGGCCTGTGGAAACCGTGGGGATTGGCCGCCAACACATGTGGTGTGCATGGCACACTGACACGTTGAATCACGCCTGCCTGGCCGGCAAATCGCGAGCAGGCTGTCACAAACCGCCTTTTGCGGACGTCTTCAACATAAATAAGGACTGAAACGGGGCAAATCGCTAAACATTTGGCGCTCTGTAGCGTCAAATAGAAAGGCACCGACTGGGAAGGAGCGCCAACAAGGATGGGACGACGTTTGCCGGGAGCCGGGCTGCTGGTCTGTGCGGCTGGGATGGCGTTCGGACAGCCGGCGCCGAGTCCATCGTTTGAAGTGGCGTCGGTGAAGCCCGCCGCGCTTGTCACCACAGGCGGCATCCGCCGGATCTCGTCCAGCGACCGGGGGCGCCTCACTTATAACAACGCCACCCTGAGGACCCGCCTGGTCCGCGCGTACCAGGCGTTGCTTTTCGCGGCCGTCCAGAGCCTGGGCCTGAGGCTGGAACCACGCAAAGCGCCCATTGATATCCTGGTAGTCGATTACGCCGAAAAGACGCCAACCGAAAACTGAAGGCCCCCCAAATTCATGAGAACCGTAGGAGCCCGACATCAGTGGCATTGAAACACTCAACCAAACTCTTGCGCTACCTCACGCTCGTTTGCCTGGTGCTTTCCAGCCTGATGGCTACCGAGCACCATGGCCTGGTGAAATATGGCGGCCTGCCGCTTCCCGGCGCAACCGTCACGGCCACCCAGGGCGATAAGAAACTGGAGGCCGTCACCGACCAGGACGGAGCCTACTCATTCGCCGACCTGGCGGATGGTATTTGGACCATCAAGGTGGAAATGCTGTGCTTCGCGCCGCTAGTGAAAGAAGTGGCGATTGCGACGGACGCGCCCAGCCCGGTTTGGGAGATGCAGTTGCTGCCGGTGGATCAGATCAAACCGGTGGCGCAGGGGGCGCCCTCCGGGCCCGCGCCGGCGGCAGCGCCAGGGACCGCTACGGCGGCCACCACGGCCGCGGCCAACGGGACCACCGGTGCGCCTGCGACCACCGCGGGCACTGCCACCGCGACCGCCCCTGCGCCTGCGACGCCCTCCATTGCGGCGGCGGTCACAACCGGGAAGTCGAAGAAAGGCAAATCCAATGCGCCATCCACCGCGCCCACCAATACACCTTCCGGTTTCCAGCGCACCGACTTGAACGCCGCCAGCGGCTCGGCCACCCTGGGCGGCGACGCCGCAACTCCGGCGGCCCCTGGCGAGATGCAGACAGCTTCCGACGCCATGCTGGTCAACGGCAGCGTCAGCAACGGGATCGAGCGGCGCGCCATCGGCAACGCCCGCAGAGGCCCCGGCTCAATGTATCAGCTCGCTCTTCGGACCGTGCTGGATAATTCGATATGGGACGCGAACCAGTTTTCCATCGACGGCCAGAACACCCCCAAGCCGTCGAGAAATAACCTGACGCTGGGAGCCTCGCTCGGCGGCCCTCTGAACATTCCGCACGTGACGCACTGGGCGCCCAACACCGGCAATTTCTTCCTGGCTTACGCGATCATCCGCAATCGCACTGGTACCTCCACGCCGGGGCTGATGCCCACCGCCGCCCAACGCGACGGGGACTTCTCGCAAATTCCGCTGACCGTAACCGATCCGGCGACCGGGCAGCCCTTCCCCGGCAACGTGATTCCGCAGAGCCGTATCAGCCCGCAGGCCCAGTCGCTGCTGAGCCTCTATCCGATGCCTACCTTCGTACAGTCGACTCTGAATAACTACCAGGTCCCCATCGTGACAACGAGTAACCAGCAGGTGGTGCAGACACGCGTGAACCGGACGCTGAACCGCTATAACTACATCAACTCCGGCTTCAACTATCAAGGCACCGATGCCAAGAATCCCAACCTGTTTAACTTCGTGGACGGAACCAACAGCACGGGGATGAATGCCAACATAGCCTGGCGGCATATCTTCAACCGGGAATTCACTTCGGTTCTGAGCTACAATTTCAGCCGGTACACGGCGACCACCACCCCGTTTTTCGCCAACAAAGAAAACATCGCGGGCGCAGCGGGCATCACCGGGGATAACCAGCAGCCGAACAACTGGGGACCGCCCACGCTGAATTTCAACAGCATTGCCACGCTCAGCGACGCGAACCAGTCGCTCCAGCGCAACCAGACCCAGATCCTCGGGGCGACCGCCTATTGGATTCGCCGGCCGCACAATATCACCATGGGTGCCGATTACCGGCGCATCGACTCGGACCCGCTCTACCAGCAGAATCCGCGCGGCACCTTCACCTTCACGGGCGCCGCCGCGGGCTACGACTTCGCCGATTTCCTTTTGGGCATTCCAGACACCAGCTCGATCGCTTTCGGCAACGCCGATAAGTACTTCCGCACGGCCTGGTGGGACGCCTATTTCCAAGACGATTGGAGAGTCTCCTCGGGGCTGACCATCAACGGCGGCATGCGCTGGGAATATGCCTCGCCGATTATCGAAAAGTACGGCCGGCTGGTGAACCTGGATGTCGCGCCGGGCTTCACCGCGGACGCCCCAGTGCTGGGAACGGACCCCACCGGCGGGGTCACCGGGCTGCGATATCCCGATTCTCTGATGCACTCCGACAAGGCCGGCTTCCAGCCGAAGCTGGGCATCGCCTGGCATCCTTTCTTCGGCTCCTC
Source organism: Bryobacteraceae bacterium (assembly GCA_052144935.1). Lineage (GTDB taxonomy): Bacteria > Acidobacteriota > Terriglobia > Bryobacterales > Bryobacteraceae > JOPF133. The sequence continues at coordinate 9,365 of JBKQPR010000109.1, read as the reverse complement.
GATGCTGGTGCGCGCGGGTTACAGCATGAATTTCAACACGTCGGTCTACCAGTCGATTGCCCAGTCGATGGCGCAGCAATCGCCGTTCTCGAAGAGCCTCAGCGTGCAGAATAGCGCCGCCGATCCGCTCACCCTGGCGAACGGGTTCAACGGCGTCCCGGGAGTTCTCACCAACACCTTTGGCATCGATCCGAATTTCCGCATTGGATACGCGCAGAACTGGCAGGTATCGGTGCAACAGGATTTGATGGAAGGCATCGTGATGACGGCCACTTACCTCGGCACTAAGGGAACGCGCGCACCCCAGGAGTTCCTGCCGAACACTTACCCCGTCGGCGCAGTCAGTCCATGCCCGCTCTGTCCGGCCGGATATATCTATGAGACATCCAACGGTAACTCGTCGCGCGAGGCCGGGCAGCTTCAGATCCGCCGCCGGTTTCACAGCGGATTCACGGCCAACCTGCAGTACACCTATGCGAAGGCGATTGACGACGCCGCTTTGGGCGGCAGGGGACAGGGAACCGCGGTGATCGCGCAGAACTGGCTGGATCTGAGCGCGGAGCGCGGGCTTTCCAATTTCGATCAACGCCACCAGGCCACCGTGCAGGCGCAATACAGTCCCGGCACCGGACTCCACGGCGGCGCGCTGCTGAGCGGCTGGCGGGGGGCGATTTTCAAGGATTGGACCTTCATCACATCGATCACCCTGGGCACCGGCTTGCCGCAAACGCCCAGCGATGGGGCTTTGGTGGTTCCCGGCACGGGAGTCTCGGGACCGATCCGCCCGGATTACACGGGCGCATCCATTTATAACGCTCCCCTGGGCCGCTGGTTGAATCCGGGCGCATTCGTCGCGCCGCTCGCCGGGCAATGGGGCAACGCGGGGCGCGACACCATCACGGGACCGGCTCAGTTTTCGCTGAATGCGTCCATGGGCCGCAGTTTCAACACCCACCTGGACGTGCGGTTCGACGCCACCAATATCCTCAACAACGTCACCTTTACCAGTTGGAATACTACCATTACCAGCGCGCAGTTCGGTGTGCCATTGTTAGCCAATCCGATGCGCAGCATGCAGGCCACCCTGCGATGGAGGTTTTAAGCCATGCGACGGATCGCTTTTGCTCTGCTACTGGGAATGCTGGCGGCCACCGCGCAGCAACAGAATCCCACCACTCCGCCGGCTGCGGCCGCCGCCGGCAAGCCGGTAACTTTTACGGCCACCAGCCAACTGGTGGAGGAGGCGGTGACCGTCAAGGACAAGGACGGCAAAGCGGTCGAAGGTCTCACGGCTAAGGATTTCGTGGTGACCGAAGACGGGGTTCCGCAGACCGTCAAATTCTGCACCTACCAGAAATTGACGGAGGATCCGCTGGAGCCTCTGCCGGACATCCCGGCCACTCCGCCGGCACCGGCACCGGCCGCCGGCGCCAAGCCGGAGGTGGCTGCCGTAACCCAGGTTCAGATTACGCCGGAGCCGCCGGGCGAGATTCGCTATCAGGACCGCCGCCTGATGGTGCTGTACTTCGACATGAGCGCCATGCCGCAGGCCGACCAGATGCGCGCGCAGGCCGCGGCGTATAAGTTCATCACCAAACAGATGACTCCGCCCGACCTGATGGCGGTGATGGATTATGACGGCGCGGCGGTGCGGGTGTTGCAGGATTTTACGGCCGACCGGGAGAAACTGCTCACCGTGCTGACCAAGCTATTCATCGGGGAAGGGCAGGGACTGGACGAGCTGAACGCCGACGATAGCGCCGCCGATACGGGAACCGCGTTTGGCGAGGACGACAGCGAGTTCAACCTGTTCAATACCGATCGCCAGTTATCGGCATTGCAGACCGCCGTGCGGATGTTGGGCCAGCTCAACGAGAAGAAGGTGCTGGTTTATTTCGCCAGCGGCCTGCAACTGAACGGAGTGGACAACCAGGCGCAGTTTCAGGCCACCACTAATGCCGCGTTGAAGGCCAACGTGGCGTTCTTCACGGTGGATGCGCGCGGCCTGGTGGCGGCGCCGCCCCTGGGCGATGCCACTCACGGATCGCCGGGCGGGAAGGGCATGTACTCGGGATCCTCGGCCATGGCCTTTACCAACAACTTCCAGAAATCGCAGGACACGCTCTACGGGCTGGCCGCCGACACCGGCGGCAAGGCGCTGCTGGATAACAACGACTTGTCCAGGGGCGTGGAGATGGCGCAAAAGTCGATTTCCAGCTATTACATTATCGGGTACTATTCGAGCAATATGTCGCTGGATGGCAAGTTCCGGCGGATCAAGATCACCCTGGCCAACGATACCGGCGCCAAGCTGGAATACCGGCAGGGTTACTTTGGCGGCAAGGAGTTTAATAAGTTCACCACCGCCGACAAGGAGCGCCAGCTTCTGGACGCGCTGATGTTGGGAGATCCCATCACGGACCTGACCATCTCGATGGAGGTGAATTACTTCCAGTTGAACTCGGCGGAGTATTTCGTCCCCGTGGTGGCCAAGATTCCGGGCAGCGAGCTGGCCCTGGCCCGCCGCCGCGGCGCCGAGCACACGGAGGTCGTTTTCATCGGTGAAGTCAAAGACGAATACAACGCCACCATCACCAACTTGCGAGACCATTTTGATTTCAAGCTTACCGGAGAGACGGCCGTCCAGCTTGCCCACCACCCGATTCAATATGAAACCGGATTCACGGTGCTGCCCGGAACCTACACCATCAAGCTCCTGGCGCGCGACGACGAAACCGGCCGCATTGGAACTTACATCAGGAAGTTCACCATCCCCAATCTGAATAAGGAGCTGCAGCGGATACCCATCAGCTCCGTGGTCCTGTCCGGCCAGCGAGTGGATATGCGCGATGCGCTGTTTACGGCCAAGGATAAGACCCCCACGGTGAATCCGCTGATCCAGGACGGCATCAAGCTGATTCCCAGCGTCACGCGGGTGTTCAGCCGCAGCCGCGATATGTACATCTATCTGCAGGCCTATCAGCGGGGAGCCAGCGCGGAGCAGCCCTTAGTGGCTTTCGTCACGTTTTATCGCGGCCAGACCAAGGCGTTCGAGACGCCGCCGCTGGGAGTGACGGAAGCGCTTTCCAATAAGTTGAAGACGGTGCCTCTGAAGTTCGACCTGTCGCTGAGTAAGTTGCCGCCGGGAAAGTACGACTGCCAGGTGACGGTGCTGGATCCGGCGGGCCAGAAGGCGGCCTTCTGGAAGGCGCCGGTGATGCTGGTGCAGTGATTGTCTGGCAGCCAATCGTGGCTGCGGCCGGCTTTCAGCCCGACCTCCGGCGGTGCCGGATTGAACAACCTGACTTGCCGGCAAGGAAAGCGGTATGGTGCAAGAGAGCGCGACCGCAGCTACGGCCCTGTCCACACTCGTGCGTATGCCGCTCTTTCAGCATGGCTCCAGGAAGGCGATTGAACATTGGCGAGGCTCTCCCCTAGCTTAGCTAGTTTCTGTCGCGAAACCCGTAAGCTACTGATGCGTTGAAGCTTACTTGCTCCTGTGGCATCTGGGTTCAGCAGTTGGCCCGCTCCGAGCTTGGGGGTCTCTCGCTCGGATCGTCCACCGGTAACCGAACGGCGGGTTCGAATCGCACGGATTAACCCGGCGGCGAAGGGGCCGCGCCCGGAGAGCGAAAACAGAACGGATCGAAAATGTTCGATTGCTGCCGCTTTGACGCGCCAGGGCGGGCCATCCCGGCCGGCTTAGCGCGCAGTCCTTTCCTCTCCCCTGCCGAGATCCTCCGCGGATCCTTGCTCCATCGCACCATCCGGCATTCCGCCGGCTGTGCTGTCTGCGCCCGCGGGAAGGGCCACCGGGTCGGGGTCTTGACCATCAGTTATCCGGGCGGCCGCACCAAGCAACTCAGCCTTTCCCCCGAACAGATACAACCATACCGCGAACCAGCCTTGGGGCAAGCTCCGAGCCGCACCCAGCTCCTAGCGCTCGCGCTCTTGGTTTGCTTAGATCCCGGATCGCCCAATGTGAGCAATTTTGGGCAGAAACCGGCGTAAACATCAGGCATAATCTTTGGAATGGGTGACTAGGCCGGGGCTTTGCCTGTATGAGGCCGTCCCTTGCGGCCGGGCTCGGAATTGGAAGCAAGACGTTGAAAGGAAAGTACCTTCGTGGAAGCGGCGCCGGTTTTCAGGGCCCCTGTATCAAGTGTCGGCTTCCGATCTTACGAAGAGTAGTGGCCGGGCCGCGGGCCCGGCTGTTATGTGCGAGCTCGGGTTGGCGACCTGCACCGCCGGAGGATGGATCGATCCTCCGCCGGCCTCGCCATCGCCGTGGTCCCTGTCCTTGCGGTTGTGCCGTGAACTTGCGCGAAAGAGGGTACCTCATTAATGCGACCTGACGATCACCCCGGAGCGATCCTGGTGGTTGACGATGATGATTTTGTCCGGATGCTGGTGAAGGCCTTCCTGGAGAGGGCCGGATACACCGTGCTCAGCGCCACCGATGGAGCGTCTGGCCTGGATTTCTTCCATCAAAACCGGCCGGCCATTGCGCTGCTCCTGACCGATGTGGCAATGCCAAACATGAATGGTCTGGACCTGGCGGATCGCGTCCTGGAAATCGACCGGAAGCTGCCGGTTCTGTTCATGTCCGGCACGGCCGGCGATGCCGATCGCGGATGGGGCTGCGTGAAAAAGCCATTTCTGGGTTCGGAGCTGCTCGCCAAGGTCGGAGCGGCGCTGCGACATAGGGCCGTATGAGAGGTTCCCGGTTCACGCTATGGCCGTAAGCACAAGACGTAAAGACCCTGGTTTCAGCGTCCAAGCCTTCCTATCCAAGGTGGGCAAGGGTAAGACGCTGTTCGAGCATGGTTCGAAGCAGGTGATCTTCTCGCAAGGCGATGCGGCGGATTCGGTGTTCTATATTCACAAAGGCAAGGTCAAGGTGACGGTGGTCTCAAACCGGGGCAAGGAGGCGGTAGTCGCGGTTCTGGGCGCGGGTGAGTTTTTTGGCGAAGGGTGCCTGGCAGGACAGGTGAAGCGCATGGCAACCGCGACCGCAATGTCCGCGGTCTCCGTCACGCGGCTGGAGAAGCCGGCCGCGATTGGTGTGCTGCATCAGGAACCGGCCTTCACGGAATTTTTAGTCCAGCACCTGCTGGCCCGCAGCATCCGGATTGAGGAGGATCTAGTGGACCAGTTGTTCAACTCCAGTGAAAAGCGGCTGGCGCGGGTGCTCCTGCTGCTGGCTAATTTCGGCAAGGAAGGCAAGCCGGAGACCACCATCGCGAAGATCAGCCAGCAAACGCTGGCCGGGATCGTGGGAACCACGCGGTCGCGAATCAGCTTCTTCATGAACAAGTTCCGCAAGCTGGGTTTTGTCAGCTACAACGGTCACCTCGAAGTCCATAGTTCCCTGTTGAACGTCGTTCTGCACGACTGACGGTTGGCAACCCCAACCCAAAGGTACGACACATGATGCGCAACGCCGATAAACCGAACGAGAGACGATCCAAACGGCGCTTCCCCATCCATCGGGAGGTGCGTTACACGATCCTGATGGATGGACAGCCCGTCGCGACAGGGACCGGACTGACGTTGGACGTGAGCAGCAGGGGCGTGAGGTTTGCGGCGGACCGGCCGCTGCCGGTGGGCGCCGCGATCGAGATCGTCATAAGCTGGCCGGCCACTCCGGAGGATCGCTGCCCGCTGCAACTGGTGGGGAGAGGGTGGTCGATCCGAAGCAAAGGCGCCTGGGTGGCGTGCAGGATCGAGAAGTTCGAGTTCCGGACGATGTCCCAGGCAGTCATGGTGGAGCGGGCTTTCGCCGCGGCTGCTTTCGCCGGCTGAGCCGGCCTTCTCACGAGCGGAACAGCACGTCCTCGCGTTGGAAAATCCGCACCGCCACCACGAAGGCCACGGCGGCATAGACGAAATTCGAAGCGAAGCTGATGGCGAACGCGGCGGCGGTGGCCTCGCCGGAGAAGATCCCCTTGATGAGCTGCGATACGTTGAACACCGGCAGCAGCATCAGCTTGGGGCTGGCCTCCACACCGGGCAGCATCCCGATCAAGGCCGGGAAGATCACCAGCATGATCAGCGGCGTCAAATAGCTCTGGCCTTCCTTGAAGCTCTTGGCGAAGGCCGAGATGGTGATCATGACGGCCGCCGCGGTGATCGCCGTGGGCAGCACCGCGGCCAGCACCAGCAGAATCACGCGGACATCCACTTGCATGCCCTCCAGCGCCTCATGCATGTCCTTTCCCACAAGCCCGGAGCTGAAAGTGTAGGCCAGGCTGAGCACGTTGAGCAGAGCGGTGAGGAAGGCGGCGGAGCTGGCCGCCAGAATCTTGCCCAGCACGATTTCCTGGCGGCTGGCGGGCGAGGCCAGCAGGATCTCCAGCGTGCGCCGCTCCTTTTCACCGGCGGTCATGTCCAAAGCCGGATACATGCAGCCGGAAAACATCAACAGGATCACAATGTAGCCGATCATCCCGCCGAGCGCGGTCTTGCCCTTTTTGCCCTTGGGCGCAACGTCTACCTTATCTACCGCGAATGGAGTCAGCACCTTTTCCGAGACTCCCGAGCCGGCCAGGGCCTGCCGCACCTTTTCGGCCTTCAGCGCATCGAGCGCGATCCGCAGCTTGTCGGCGGCTTTATCGGAAGCGGCGCGGGAGCGGTCCACATACAGCCGCACGACCGGCTCCCCCGCCGGGGACTGCGCCTCCACCGCGGCGGCCGCAGCCTGTTTCTTTTCCACGGCAGCCCGCGGATCGGCCGATACCTTGAGCTCGAACCCGGCGGCCCGCAGCGCCTCTTCGAGGCCCGGCATGGCCAGGCGCTCGGGGACCGCGATGGCCACGGCCTCCTGCTCGGCCTGCCGGTCGCTGGACGAGAGGAAATAGTTTGCCACTTTGAAAAGCAGCGGCATGGCGATGATGGGCACCAGCACCATGCTGATGAGGGTCCGGCGGTCGCGGACCATCTCCAGCACCTCTTTGCGGTAGATCGTGCTCACGGCGTGGATGTTCACGCGTGAGCTCCCATGCGGGTGTCTTCAATACCCAGGAGGCTGAGAAAGATTTCGCGCAGCCGTGTCCCGCCGGTGGCGGCGCGCAGGTCTTCCATGGTTCCGATGATGCGCAGGCGGCCCTCGTGAATCACGGCGATGCGGTCGCACAGGTATTCGGCCTCTTCCATCACGTGAGTGGAGAACAGGATGCACTTGCCCCGATCGCGGGCCTGCAGAATGAACTTCTCGATCAGGCGGGCAGTGGGCACATCCAGGCCGTAGCTGGGTTCGTCGAGAATCAGCACCGGCGGATCGTGCACGATGGTGCGCCCGATGGCCACCCGCTGGCGCATGCCGGTGGAGAGCTTGTCGGTGCGGGTGTCGGCGTAGGCTTGCATGTCGAGCAGCGCCACCACTTCTTCGATGCGGCCGCGAAGCGCGCTGCCCTTCATACCACCCAACTCGCCGAACAGCTTCAGAATCTCGCGCGGCGTCAGGCGGGCATAGAGGCCCATATCGCCGGAGAGAAACCCGATCGACGCGCGCACGCGGGAAGGATCGCGGACGATGTCGTAGCCGGCGATGGAGGCGGTGCCGCCGGTAGGCGCCAGCACCGTGGCCAGCAGCCGCAGCATGGTGGTTTTGCCGGCGCCGTTGGGTCCCAGGAGGCCGAATATTTCTTGAGGGTGCACCTGGAACGACACGCCATCGAGTGCGCGAACTTCGCCGCGCTTCTTATCGTGGAAGGTCTTGGAAAGCCCGTCAACCCGAATCATGAGGAAGGCCCGTAGCGCACAGGCTAGCATACTGCCCGAAACACTGCTCGACCGAACGGACCGCCCCACCACGAGGAATCCCCACACGAAGGCCTGCTGGCCGACCCAGGCGCCGATGTCGATCCAATCGGGGGTGCTTCGGCGTTTCCCGTAACGAACCGGGTAACCGAATATTTATGTGCGGAATCCCTGGGCATTCATGCCCGCCGCGTCGCGCCGAAGGGTACCCGCGGCCGCGCTTCCGCGGTGGTGGGCGGGGCATCTCCCTCACCGCCTATTCGTAGCGCAGGCAGACGATGGGGTCCAGTTGGGCGGCGCGATTGGCGGGATAATAGCCGAAAAACAGGCCCACCCCCACGGAGATCGCCACCCCCATGAAGACCCAGAAGGGCGAAAGCGTGGCGGGGATCGAAACCAGCGCGCGCACGGCGAAGGCGATCAGACCGCCGATCACTACGCCCACCACACCGCCGATTCCGGAGAGGGTGACCGCCTCCAGCAGAAACTGCAGGCGGATGTCGGCCTTGCGCGCCCCGATGGCCTTGCGGATGCCGATTTCGGCGGTGCGCTCGGTGACCGAGATCAACATGATGTTCATCACTCCGATGCCGCCCACCAGAAGGCCGATCGAGCCGATCACCCCGGTGAGCAGGGCCATGGCGCCGGTGAGCTGGTTCCAAAGGCTGAGAAAGTAGTTGGAATCGGCCACGTCGAAATCGTTCTCCGCGTTGTGCGGCACGTGCCGGTGGCGGCGCATGGCTTCCACCACCTGGTCGCGGACGCTGGCCAGATCCGCGTCTTCGCGCACCGTGAAGATGAGGAACACATCGCGCACGCCGGGGAAGTTTTTGTGATAGTTGGAAAGCGGAATCACCGCGAACTGGTCCACGCCAAGGCCGAAGATGCCGGGGTCCTTCTCGAAGACGCCGATGACTTCATAGAGCTGGCCGTCCAGCCGCACCTCCTTGCCCACCGGGTCGGTATGCGGAAACAGCGTGTCGGCGATGGCGGCGCCGATCACCACCACGTTGCGCCCGTGCTCTTCGTCGAACTCGGAAATGAATCTCCCGGTGGCCACCGTGAAGAGCGCGATGGCGGCGGCGTAATCGGGCTGCACGCCGCGGACGATGAGCTTCTCGACGTGCTCGCCCGCGTAGCTGATGGATTCCGGAGTCGCGCCCACGTCGATGCGCGTCATGAAAGCCGTCGAGATGTCCAACCCGGGGACGGTTTCCTTCAGGTATCGCGCGTCGCCAATTTCCAGGTACTTGCGCATGCGGATCTTGTGCGGCAGCATGGCACCGGTATATCCGGCGGGAATCCGGGTGACGAAAATCGAGCGCGAGCCGAACGACTTGATGCGATCCTCCATGAAGCCGTTGAGGCCATCGATAATGGCCGCCACGGCGATCACGCTGGTGACCCCGATGACGATGCCCAGGATGGTGAGCGCGGAGCGGACCTTGCGGGTGCGCAGCGTGTCCAGGGCTACGAGGAGGTTTTCTTTGATCTCGGCTTGGGTCATGGGTTGGCCCTGTCTTGATGTTCACCGCACTTATTCACCGCGGAGACGCGGAGAGAACGGAGGAAGCGCGGAGAAGAACTAAGAGTAGGTCTTCCCT
>JBKQPR010000108.1:0-104273 GCA_052144935.1 Bryobacteraceae bacterium | reverse complement strand
CTCAGATCCACGCTGGAGACGTAACACAAGCCACTGAAAAAGAAATACATCGCCTGCCCAGATGCCCTCACAGAGGGTTGGCCGGTAAATGATCACGCAATTCTCTTTCTGTCTTCTCCGGGCTTCCTCAGCGTTCTCCGCGTCTCTGCGGTGAAGGCCCATCCGCCCGCACTACTGCGCCAGTTCCTGGCACATGCCGGGAACGCCGCGTTCGAACATGCCGCCGGTAGTGAAGTCCATGTCCTTCAGGTCGATGCGTTTGACGGCGCCGGCGGCGCAGGCCTGCTTGGATGCAGCCTGGCCGGCATCCTCGTCCCTGTGGCACCCCGTTGGGCCAAGACAACAAAATGCTTGCTGGCGCGGCCCACACAGCGCAGGCCGGCGGTTCTCACGCTTCCTCAGCGCCAGCGAGGCGCCACCCTCGCAAAGGTCCCAGTCCCCCCGCAGCTCCGCCAATGAAATCAAATCCGGTTAACGGGAATTGTATGTAGAAAGACAGCAGTGAGTGGCCGATCCCGGCGGCGTATACTCGGCATACGCCGAACCATGCTCACTGACGCTCAATTGCCGAAGCCGAAGAGATCGTCGTGGATCCGATCGATGCTGCCGCCCGTCGTTGTCGCGGTATTGCTGATCGTGGCGGTACACAAGTGGTTCCAGTGGCGGCCAGCCTTTCTGGAACCGAGCCGGAATGCGGTGTTCCTCATCAGGAATGGCGCCTGGCAGGCGCTGCCGGAGTTGCCGGGAGAACCGGAGAAGCTGCAGGTTTCGGCCGGCGGGGTGGTGTGGGCGCTCATCTGGCGCTACGGGGTAGGCAGCGAACTGGCCCGCCTGGATGGCCCGGCCTGGCGGATTTACAGGTCCGCGGACTTCGGCACGGGGGGCATCTACGCTTCGGCCGGCTTCGTCCTGGACGGGGAAGAAGTTTGGGCCGCCACGGAAGAAGGTGTGTTGCATTGGGATGGCCACCACTGGAAGTGTTACCGCGAAGCCATCGCCAGCGCCGCGGCGTCCTCGATTGCGGTGGCCCACGGGCAGGTTTGGGTGATCGACGAGAAGGGAAATCTTTCGCACTTCGATGGGAGCCGGTGGGAGGTGCGAAAGGTCGAGCTGCCAGGGGTGAAATGGAGCGACGACTCGCGCGAGGACTCACCGGAACTGGCGCGCACCGGCGATGGCTCGCTGTGGATCGTGCGGAACGGCGTGTGGCGATGGGACGGGTCCCAATGGGCGGCGGTAAAGCCCGACGGGGAAGATTTCAAGGACGCCAACCTGGTGGGTGCGACGCATAAGGGAATCTGGCTGTGGGATGGCGACCATCTGGAGTCGTTGGCGCCCGGCGGGACGCTCGAAGAGTTCGCGCCAGAGGAGACGGGCCTTCGCCGGGATGAGGGGGTCAGTGACGTTGTGGAGACCGGCGGCCGCATCGATGTCGCGACCAGCCGGGGAATTCTGGAGTTCGACGGCGCCGCCTGGCGCAGACTGGCCCCGCCCCGCAATGGCGTAGAGGGCGTGGCCGGCATTCGGGCAGGCGCGGGCGGAGACCTGTTTGCGATCGGCAACATTCCGCATCCGGTGGCGCGGCGCTGGCGGTACCTGATCCGGTCGGTGCCGCTGCTGTTGATGCTGGGCCTGCTGGCGGTGGTGGTGTGGATGGTGAGGATCCACAAACGCCGGCAGTTGGACGACCACCAGCGCCTGCAGCAGGCGGTGGCGCACGCCACCGGAGCGGTGCCCGACGAATTCGCGCGCGACGAGCGGCTTCTGGCGAAACAATCCTCGTGGTGGTCGGCCACCGTTACGGTGGGCGTGATCGTGGGATCTCTGGCGGGCTACTGGATCACGCGGATTTTCTGGCCGGGCGTGCCGCCATGGACGTTCCTGGCAATCGCGCTGTTGCTGCATACGCTGGTGACCATCGGGCAAACGCTGGTGAAGCGGACGCCCAAGCCGTGGGACCCCATCGAGCCGGGCGGTCCGCGCTTCGATTGGGGACCCACCCGCAGGGCCCTGCCTGCGTCGCTGGCGGTGTTCATTCTGATGAACCTGGGGGCATTTCCGAGATGGATGGGGGACCCGGTGGTGTGGCTGATCAATGGCTTTGTGGCGCTGTTGTGGTACAGCGTGCTCGAACAGAAGTTTGTGGTTTGGGCGATCCGCCGCGGCGACTACGAAGGCGCCCTCAAGGTGGTCAGGCTGTTCCACTTCTACAACCCGGAAGGCGGGGCGGCACAGCAACGGCGCGGGCACATTCTCCTGTTGGCGGGGCGGTTCCGCGAGGCGGAGGAGACCATGCGGCGAGCGGTGGCCGGGCTGCGCTCGCGCGCGGTGCAGGCGCACGCGCTGGAGTTTCTGGGTGACGCCTTGCTGGAACAGGGCCGTGACGACGAGGCCATGCGGAGTTACCAAGCGGCGCTGCAAGCGGCCCCGGGATTCCGCAGGCCGTATCGCGGGATGGCGGAGCTGGTGCTGCGGCGGGGACGCGACCGGGCGCAGGCGCTGGAGTATATCGAGAACATCGTGGGGCCGAAGGGGCCTTCGTGGAACCGCTGGACGATCAACGGGCAACCGGCCGACGACTACTGGTCGCTGAAAGCCTGGGCGCTGGCGGAGCTGGGGCGTGGGGCCGAGGTGGCGCCGGCGGTTGCGGAGGCCATCCGGAAGACCAATGCGAAGTCGGGGCCGGACCTGGCGGCCACCTACCGCCGGTTGGGGCTGGCGATGCGGGCGATGGACCGGCAGGCGGAGGCGGAGGAGTATTTGAAGAGAGCCAGCGCTGTGGATCCGCACGGAAGGTGGTCGGCGCTGGCGAAGACGGCCTTGGGGGAGAGGAGTGTGTGGAGCGTGTGAGGGGTTCCAGCGCCTCGACAAATCGCAGGCCGGAATACTCCCGTCCATGCCCAGCAAACCAATCAACATCAATGATCTCCCGGCGGACTTCCAAAACCCTTGATATACGATCGACAGCTTCCGGATCGCCCCGTCGTGGTCAAAATCAAGCTGGACCGCGCCGTGGAGGACCCTGGTTCGATCGGAAGTTTAGCGCGGTCCGCTGGACGAGGGAACGGGAACCGGATGCACCCTGTCGCGGCGAAACGTCCCAACGGGTTCGGTCTCTATGACATGCTGGGGAGCGAGAGCGAGTGGGTAAACGATTGATGGAGCGACACGTACTATAGTCGATCGCCGGAGCTGGACCCGCCCGGCCCTGAGTCCGGCCAGTATCGGATGAATCGCGGCGGGGACTATTTTCGCCAAACGAGGTCCTGCTGCACCACAGGATGTCTGGCGCGAGTATGCGCGAGTATGCCCAAGCCCTCGCGAAACGTTAGAAACTGGTACAGAGTGTTGTACCGCGTCCCCGCCCGTGGGGCTATCGGGACGCCTCCTCCCGGCGGCGGGGTGCTGCTTTATCAGGCCGGTCAACGATCCGAAGCCGTGGCTCCCTGGCGCCCGCCTGTCGCGCCGAAATTGGCTCCGTTTCCGCGCGCCCCCTGACACCCTCGGAATCAAGCCCGGCAACCTCGATCGCTGCCCCCCCGTGCCACATCCGGCCACCGCCGACTCTACTTAAAGATGCTCTTCGGAATCATCCCGTGCACGCCCTTGGTGACATCCACCGCCTGCGTGATATTGAAATCCACCGCCACGCTGCAGAGCGCGTAAGCATCCTCTCGCGAGAGGTGTTTTTCGTTCACCAGGAAATCGATGGCGTCGCGCACGGCGAAAATGGTGGCCTGGTTCAGGTCGGGATCGAGGCCCATGGCGATCCAGTGCGTGGGAGTTTCGCCGCGCGGACCCTTCAGGTGCAGGTCCTTGCGGACCACGAACTGAAAAGTGCCCACCAGCGAAGTCTCCATGGCGGTGATATCCACTTCGCCATTGCCCTGGCCGGCGTGGCCATCGCCCACGAAGAAGAGCGCGCCGGGCGCGAAAACCGGAATGAACAGCTTGGTTCCCGCCACCAGGTCCTTGTTATCGATATTGCCGGCAAACACGCCCGGAGGCCCGCTGTTCACCTTGTCCTCTCCCGGCGGCGCCACCCCCATGCTGCCGAAGAACGGGTGCAGCGGGATCTCGATATTGCCGGCGAATCTGGCGACGTTACGCGGGATATCGAGCGGGATGATCTTGGTGCGGCCCTGCTGGAAATCGGTCGCCGGCAGGACGCCTCGCTGCGGGCTGAAGCCGTTGGACGCATACGGTATGGACAGTTGGATCTTCTGGATGCGCACCTCCAGGGTATCGCCCGGTTCGGCGCCATCGACATACACCGGGCCGGTGAGGATGTGCCCGCCCAGCTCGCGCTTCACCTGGGCGTAGATGTCTTTCAGCTCCTGCTGGATATCTTCCTCTTTGACCCCCGCGCGCGACAGCGAGGTGGGGCTGCCGGTAGTGAGGGTCTGGATGGTGACGGTGTCGCCGGATTGGATGCGCAGCACCGGTTTCGCGCCCGCCCAGTAATACCCCCAGACCACGGTGGAGGGCGAGGCTTGGAGTTGGTAGTCGGCGGCAAACGTGGGCGCGGAAAGAGTTTAAGCGAGTGCGGCGATGGGGAATTTCATTATCTGGCAATTGTATCGCGGGCGCGCCCGTGGAGGCCGAATGGCGTCATCAAGACAATTCGGGGAACATCGCCGGCAGATCCCGGCCCTATGCGGCGGGAGGGATTTCGATCTCCTTAGCCAAGCTGGTGGGAGGTGGCGTGGGCTCACCGAATTCGCGGAGGGTCTGCAGGTGGCCCTGGATCGCTTCGCGAATGTTCCGCTCTGTCTCCTCTAGGGTTTTTCCCGTTGTGATGCATCCCGGCAGATCGGGAACGTAGGCCGCCCAATTGCTCTCCCCCTGTTCAAAAATGACGGCGTATTTTTGGCTCATGACTGCGTCTCCAAACCAGCGGCCCTCAGGATCGACTTCAGCGTGCCCATCGGTACGTCATCGCCCGGATGTCCCGGAATGGTGACGACGTTCGGTTTCGAAGCGTGCTTGTAGTGCCGGTGGCTACCGGTGGTCCGGACATGCCGCCAACCAATCCGCCTCAACCAACCGCACCAAATCTCGAACCTTCAATTCCCTTTCAGTGTAGAGCGAGACCGCCGATAGCCGGAAACTGGGTTCCTCGGCGAGACGCCGCTCCTTGAGTGAACTGGCCGCGCACCGGCGCCGAAGGTCACTTGGTCCCGTCGGCGATCCGTAGAAACGCTGGCGCTCTGGAACGCCGTCTGTGCCGCGAGAATCTCCTACTCCTCCCGCAGCGCCGCCATCGGGTCGAGCTTCGACCCGCGTCTCGCCGGCAGCAGCGCGGCCAGCATCGAAACCGCCGCCAGCAGGGCCACGGCCACCGCGTAGGCGGTCCAATCGGTCCTCTGGACGCCGAAGAGCAGGCTCTGCAAATAGCGCGTCAGGGCGAAGGCCGCGGCCAGGCCGAGCGCCACGCCCGCGCCCACCAGCGCGCCGGCCTGCTTCAGCACCAGCGCCAGGATCGCCCGCGGCCTCGCGCCCAGCGCCAGGCGGATGCCCAGTTCGCTGGTGCGCTGGCTGACGGAATAGGAGAGCACGCCGAAAATGCCGATCACTGCCAGCCCCAGCGCCACGGCGGCGAACGTCAGTAGCAGGATGGTCTGGAAGCGCCGCTGGGCGGCCGAGGCGGTCACGATCTCCTCCAAGGTGTGCACCGCCGTCACGGGCTGGTCCTTGTCCAGCGCCCATACCTGCGCCTGCACGGCATTCACCAACTGGCGCGGATCTCCCGCCGTGCGCACCGCGAAATCGGCCAGGCTGACGGGGTAAACCTGGGTCTGCGCGGCGGGCAGATAGACCTGCGGGGTGATCTCCTTTTCCTTCCCGTCGCGGCGCGCCGGAGCGGTCGGCGGGAGTCAGCCACCGTCCGCGCACCAGCGGCACGCCCAGCGTTTCAAAGTAGCCGGGGCTGACCACTTGCTTGTCCACGTCGTTATCCACGTCGGGAGCCAGATCGGTGAAGAGGCTGCCGCCCCAGCCGCCACGCAACGGCAGACGATTGGCGTACGCCACTGCCTGCACGCCGGGCAGCGCGCGCACCCTCTCTTCGAGCTGCTGGAAGAATTGCAGGCGCACTTCGGCGGTGGGATAGCGCAGCTTGGGCAAATTGATGTTCATGGCCAGCACCCGCTCGGGCTGGAAGCCCAGGTCCACGCCCATCAGGAGCACGAAGCTCTTCAAAAACAGGCCGGCGCCCACCAGCAGCACCAGCGAGAGAGCCACTTCCGTGGCGGTAAGGATGGAGCGCCAGCGCACCTGGCTGCGCCCGCTGGTGTTGCGGGCGGCGGCCTTCAGAGCCTCCGAAGCCTTGGTTTGCGCGGCTTGCCAAGCAGGGGCCAATCCGAACGCCATGCCGGTGACGGTGGCGATGGCGGCGGCGGCCAGGAACACGCGCCAATCCATGCTGACTCCAGCGATGCGCGGTATATTGGCGGGCGCGAGCGAGAGCAGCACCCGCATCAGCAGGCGGCCCAGCAGAATTCCCGCGGCGCAGCCAGCCATCGCCAGCAGCAGGCTTTCCGCCAGGAACTGGCGGGCAATGCGCAGACGGCTGGCGCCCAGGGCGAAGCGCACGCTGGTCTCATGGCGGCGCGCGGTGGCGCGCACCAGCAGCAGGTTGGCGACGTTGACGCAGGTGATGAGGACGATCAGGGCAGTGGCTCCCAGCAGCACCCATAGGGACTCGCGGACGCCACTCACCAGGTCGTCGGCGAGCGGCGCGATCTTGGCGCCGACGTGGTAGTTGGTGTCGGGGTATTGCCTGGCCAGGGCGGCGCCGATCAGCTTCAGCTCGGCCTGCGCGGCCTGCAAGGTGACTCCGGGCCGCAGTCGGCCCACCACATTCGCATCGTGATCGCCGCGGCTGGCGAGCACCCTCGGCGGCGCCGCCGACGGCACGTAGAAAGCGATCCGGTCGGGGAGGGTCAGTTGCGTGGGCGAGCGGAAGGCTGCCGGCAACACGCCGATCACCCGGTACACGGTGGCATCCAGATTCAGTGTCCGGGCCAGCACCTGAGGGTCGCCACCGAGATGGCGCTGCCAGAATTCGTAGGTTACGATGACGACTGGATCGGCGCCGAAGCGGTCGTCTTTGGCCAGAAAATCGCGGCCCAGCAAAGGCTGGATGCCGAGCAGGGAGAAGAACGGATACGTCACCGTCTCTCCGGAGATGCGCTCGGGCGAGCCTTCGCCGATCAGATTCTTGGGTGTGAGATCATAAGCGGCCAGCGCCGTGAAGGATTTGGCGTTCCGATAGTCGGCCAGGTTGGCGCGCGATACAGTGGTGCGGCGGGAACCGCCAGCGCTGCCAATTTGGGCGCCGTGGCTGCTCAGATTGGCGGGACCTTCGCCGGACACGTATTCCCACAGCGAGATCAGCCGCGCCGGTTCGGGATACGGAAGCGCGCGCAGCATCACCGCGTCCACCACGGTGAAGACCGCCGTGTTCATCCCCAGTCCCAGCGCCAGGGTGAGCACGGCGATGGCGGTAAAGCCTGGCGTCTTGCGCAGGCTGCGCGCGCCCAGCCGGAGGTCTTGCGCGAGGCGCTCCCAGGAGGCGAAGCCCCACGCCTCGCGGCTTTGGTCCTGCACCCTGCCGGCGTTTCCAAATTGACGTTGTGCCATGTAACGGGCCTCCTCGGCCGGGATGCCGTGCTGTTCCAGTTGGCGCGCGCGCAATTCCAGGTGCAAGCGCAGTTCCTCACGCAGTTCGGCGGCTTGCCGGTTGCGGTGGAAGAGGTACTTGAAGCGCCGAAACATGATTGGACTATGCTGGTTCGAGGACGCGGGCGATGGCTCCGGCCACGCGGCCGTAGCGCGCCAGTTCGCTCTCTAGCTGTTGGCGGCCCTCGGGGGTCAACTGATAATAGCGGGCCCGCCGGTTCTCCGCGGTCTTTCCCCATTCCCCCGCAATCCAGCCCTTGATGAGCATGCGTTGCAAGGCCGGGTAGAGGGAGCCTTCCTCAACCTGCAAAATATCTTCGGTGGTCTTCTGGATATAGTCCGCGATCTGGAAGCCGTGCATCGGGCCGGAGCGGGCCAGGGTCTTCAGGATCAGCATATCGAGGGTCCCTGGAGGGATCTCCTCCCTACGATTCGGGGTCACATAGATAATCTATGCCAGCATCGGGCGGCCGGTCAAGATGTATTTCTGTTCAGGAAGCGTTGACAAACCTTTGCAGTCCGGGGGGCCGGGGAAGCGTCCAACTCAGTGGAGGTGGAAAGATGCTGAAAAGGATTGGAATTGCGACACTTGCACTGGCTGGGATGCTGGCATTCGCCACCCCGAAGGCCGACGCACGGGTTCGATTCGGAGTCGGGGTTGGAGTTGGTGTTCCGTACAGTTACCCGGTGGCGCCGTATGCCTACCCTTATGCCTATTCTCCGTATGCTTACTCGTATGTGGCTCCGGCCTATCCCTATGGCTACCCGTACGCTTACCCCTACGTGGGAGGGTCGGTCGGCGTAGGCATCGGCGGCGGCTACTATGGCGGCGGCTACCGCGGCGGTTACGCGTACCGTGGCGCCCCTGCGTATCGTAGCGCCCCTGCCTACCGTGGCGGCGGACACGCCGGTGGATTCTCTCGCGGCCGCCGGTAAGGAACCGCAGAACAATAACTCTCACATTCTGTCGGCTGACGTGGGGCAGCCAATCCTGGCTGCAGCCGGCTTTCAGCCGGCGCGCTCCAGTGGCGGCGGTGCAGCTTAATTCTTGCGCAGTTCCTAATCTAAGGAAGCGCACCAATCAGTAAAGCAGCCGGGTGCGGATCGTGCCGGGGACCTTTTCCAGGCCCCGGCGGATCTGCAGGATCTCGGCCGGGTCGGCTAGTTCGATATCGACCACCACATAGCCGATCCGAGGATTGGTTTGCAGATACTCGCCGGAGATGTTGATCCGGCGGGTGGAGAAGACGGCGTTGACCGCAGAGAGGACCCCGGGCTGGTTGCGGTGGATGTGCAAAAGCCGCTGCTTGCCCGGGTGTTCCGGAAGCGAGACTTCGGGGAAGTTCACGGCGCTGATCGTAGAGCCGTTATTGCTGTATTTGAGCAGCTTGCCGGCCACCTCGGCGCCGATGCTGGCCTGGGCTTCCTCCGTGCTGCCGCCGATGTGCGGCGTCAGGATTACGTTTTCAAATTCGCGCAGCGGGGAAACGAATTCCTCGCCCGCGCTTTTCGGCTCGCTGGGGAAGACATCGATGGCCGCTCCGCCGAGGCGGCCTGTGCGCAGCGCATCGGCGAGCGCGCCGATATCCACCACGGTTCCGCGGGAGGCATTGATAAGCTGCGCGCCCGGCTTCATGCGGGCCAACTGCGCAGCGCCGATCATGCCCGCGGTCTGCGGCGTCTCCGGCACGTGCAGCGTGACTACGTCGGCGATTTCCAGCACCGCCTCCAGCGTCGCCAGAGGGCGCGCGTTGCCCAGCGCCAGGCGCGTCTCGATATCGTAGAAAACCACGCTCATGCCGAGCGCTTCGGCCAGCACGCTGACCTGCGATCCGATGTGGCCGTAGCCCACGATTCCGATCGAGCGCCCGCGGGCTTCGTGCGATCCGGCGGCGGTCTTCACCCAGCCGCCCTGCCGGGCACGGCTGCCGCGGTACGGAATCCCGCGCAGCAGCAGGATGGCCTCCGCCAGCACCAGCTCCGCCACGCTGCGCGTATTGGAAAACGGCGCGTTGAACACCGGCACGCCGCGAGCCTGGGCGGCTTCCAGATCCACCTGGTTCGTTCCGATGCAAAAGCACCCCACGCCGGCCACGCGCTTGGACTGCTCAAAGAATCGCGCGGTGAGTTCCGTGCCGGAGCGTATGCCCACGAAATACGCGTCGGCCGCGGCCGCCAGCAGCTCGGATCCAGGCAACGCCTTGGGGTACTGTTCGATGCGCGTGTAGCCATCGCGGCGGAAGGCCTCCACGGCGGTCTGGTGAATCCCTTCCAGCAACAGGATCTTGATCTTGGCTTTGTCGAGCGAGGTTTCTTTGGCCATGCGGACGCGGGCCCGTCGGCGTTCAGGCCGAAGCCTGGTGGACCTTCCAGAATACCTCGCGGAACTTGGTCATTTCGGCATCCGTGCCGATAGTCACGCGCAGCATGCGATCGAGCGGCGGAAAAGGCCGTCCCGGCGCAACGCCCAGGCGCGGCATGGCGCCGATGAACTCATGGGCGTCGCGGCCGCAATCGATCATGATGAAGTTGGCGTGCGGCTCGATGTACTTCAGGCTGCGCTCCTGCAGCCACGCGCACAATTCGCGGCGCGTGCGGGCCAGTCCCGCCTTGCGTGCGGGCAGGATGCTGGAGCGCTCCCCCAGCGCCGTCACCACCGCACGGGCGCCCACAATGGGGATCACGTTCATGCGCAACGGGGCCAGCCGCTCGATCAGCGCGGGCCGGGCGGCGGCATAGCCCACCCTCAGGCCGGCCATCCCGTAGATCTTCGAGAAAGTACGGGTGACGATCACCTCTTTCCCCTGGCGCACGTAGGGCAGGGCACTCTGCAGATCGGGGCTTTCGCCGAAGTGGATATAGGCCTCATCCACCAGCAGCGTAGTGTTCGCGGGCAGATTGCCCACCAGCCAGTCCACGTCCTTGGCTGTGGTCATGGCGGAGGTGGGATTGTTGGGGTTGCACAAATAAATCAGGCCGCCGTGCGCCTTATCGGCCGCTTCGGCAAGTGCGCGCACATCGGCGGTATAGTCTTCACGCAGCTTGGTGAGGACCACCGGGCGGCCCAGGGCGCGGGCGGTCTCGATGGGGCCTTCGTAGGCGGGCGTGACGCTGATCAGCGGGCGCGTGGCCGAGGTGAAAGCGTCCACGGAAGTGTGCAGCACCTCGCTCGATCCGCAGCCGGTGACGATCTGTTCGGGATTGAGCTCCTCGCTCGCGGCGATGGCCGCGTAGATCGCCTGAAACTCCTGGTAGTGGTAGCGGTTGGAAGTGGGCAGCACCTGCTGCATAGCCGCCAGCACCGCGGGGGCCGGTCCGGCGGGGAATTCGTTGGAGTTCAGCCACACCATATCGGCGGGCAGATCGGAAAGTTTGACGGCGGCGCGCTGGGCGTACGCCATTTCGGGCATAAGACGGGCGGCCGCGGCCGCCATACCCAGGCGCGCGGCAAATCCTCTTCGAGTAACCATGTGGATATGATAGCGCTGGAGGGCGCCCCGCCGAAACGGCGAGTGGAGCGGGTCTGAACGGGTCGGTTTCCGAGTGGGGCAAAATCCGGGGAGACGGCGGGGACTGCGACGCAAATCCTGCCTTCACCATGCCCAGACGACCTTCGGACTCAACCGTCACTTCCAAATTCGGCCAGCTTTATTCAATAGCCCGAAACACTGGCCCGCGAGACCTTCGCCTTCGCCGGGCAGCGGTGGAGTAAGCAACCCGCTGCTTCCTTCCTTGCCAGGAACTGCTTCGCGTCTCTCGCCCCGCCTCAATCCGATTTGGACGTGCCGAAAGTAGTAAGGAGAGGTCTCACAACACTCGCTACCCAAGCGAGGTCCTTGCGATCGGAGCCGTTCGTGTGAGCGCATTCCAAAGCATAGGCAATCAGGAGGCGCATACCCCAGTTGATCGCGAGACCCAGCGCGATGGCGCGGTCCTCCTTGTCGAGATAAGAAACGCCACCCGCGAGGCCGGACTGGCGAATCGACTCGTCAAACTCCCGCTTAAACACCACTGCCGGGCTGCCGATGTCCAGACCGACTGCATACGATTCTTCCCGAGTGCCCACTAATCGGTTCCGCAGGTCAATCACATTGTCGATCGCCGCTCGCCAATGCCCCGCCCCCAAGGAGGTCCCCAGCTTCCAGCATGCCGCAGCCAGAAAAAAACAAAGGGGCGAGTAGAGCTTACCCTCGTTATCAAGCTCGGCTTGAGAAAGGATCCGGGCATTCCTTTTGAGGGTGTCGAGCACGACCGCGTCGCGGTGCGGTCCCTCAGGCGCAACACTGAACAGGCTTGCTTCGGCTAGACGGAAGACGCTGAGGAACCAGTCGCGCAACTGCGCTGCTACGCCTTTCGAATCGCTTGCTGTCATGCCGCCTCCGTGCGCAGAATGGCCTCCGCAGGCGAGTGGAACCCTTCGTAAGCCCAAGGTACGGGTGCTGAAGGTACGGGTGCTGAGAGATACGGAATGTCTGTAAGCTGAGGGGGCCACGAAGACGATTCGGTTGGCCAGCATCTCGGAGGCTCTCGCCGCAGCAGGTCTTGGTCCTCGTCGCTTAGGTGAAGCCAAGTATCCTCCATTTCGTCAAGCGTGGCGTCTTCTTCCACCGACTCCCGGCCTTCGCGCATCCAGCGTGCCATCCACAAGCGACGCTCGAGCTGACGGTAATGCGCGAACTCTTTAGTCATGGACCTTGCTCCAGAACGAACGGGTGCTCGCCAGATCGGATTCAAACCCAAGGAGCAAGCATCGGCGGACAGGCTCGATGACAGCATGGGGATAACGGTCCACGCGCGGTAGCAACGTTTCCGGAACTTCTGCTCTCAGCATACTGAAGACGGGATCCCGGCCTTCTCCCCCAAGAGACCTGGGAAGGCGCGGCTTAGGCAGGTTCTGTGCAGCATCAAGCGCCACCGACATTCCTCCGGTTCTGGGCTCGACGGCGCCATCTTCTCCAACCGGGAGGTCGCGGATTGGGCCTTCAATTCGGATGCCAAGTTCGCGGCTCGATCGGCCGACCTTGGGGAGGCCATCCGCTTCCGCTCTCATAGCTCGGAACATGGATCCTTCGCCCGCGAGTACGCTGTTCGCGGTATTGCGAAGCGATTTCTGCATCAGTTAAATACTAGCAAACGAAAACTAGTCCATTGTGCCCACACGAACTCGTGCGCCAATGCCGAGGGTAGCCAACGCGCGGCGGCTCAGACGTTCCTTGGAGGTGTGACGCAATCGAGCCGACTGTCGGGACGATTGGCGGCCAGAACGCTCCAGCTCCGCCGACCCCGGCCCCAGGACCACTCCCCGGACGCGAACGAATTGCACCCAGTGTTCCAAACCCCGCCGAATCGACGCCCGCCGGCCAGAAACCGGCAGCCTTCGCGAAACCCGCGCCCTCGCCCAACCCGTTCGCAAACTTCGCCAACTTTCTTCACCCCTCCAACCCTAATCACTCCAACTACTTACCGCCCACCCCACTTCCTCGCCCGCCGCCCTCCGCCCGCCCGCGGTATACAATGTGGCTTCGGGAGGGCTTCGCGAGAGCGATCTGCCCCGAGGAAGGCGAATTCAGGACATAATGTCCCGTGCGCCCTCGGTTAATTCTTTTGTTTTCAACAAAACCTACGGGGAATCGGGACATTCATGTCCCGGCATCGGCTCCCGATGGCAGAAAATCGGCACGGCAACCCGCCGCCTCCCCGGAGACGCCGCTCCCCGGAAACTGACCCACTGGCAAACGGGCTTCGCCCCTACGCCGTCCCGCCCCTCAGGATCGATGCTGCCGTGGGCGCGGCCACTCCGGCCAGACGCGGAGCCTCCGCGGCTTCGGGCACCGTGTCGCCTTCCCCGGGCGCCAGGAACAGGTTGGCGTCGATGCCGTGCTGGCGCGTATACAGGTCGTAGTAACGGCCGTGCTGGTCGTACAGCGTTTGGTGCGTGCCGCGTTCCACAATGCGGCCCTCCTCCACCACCAGAATCTGGTCCGCGCGGCGGATGGTGGATAGCCGGTGCGCAATCACAAACGTGGTGCGGTCCTTCATCAGGTACGACAGGCCCGCCTGAATAGCCGCCTCGGATTCCGAATCCAGGCTGGAAGTGGCCTCGTCCAGAATCAGAATCCGCGGGTCGGCTAAAATGGCGCGGGCGATCGACACGCGCTGGCGCTGCCCGCCGGACAGCTTCACGCCGCGCTCGCCCACAATGGTGTCGTATTTCTTCTCGAAGCGCTCGGAAAATTCGTCCACGCGGGCGATCCGGCAGGCGCTCAGAATCTGCTCCTCGGTGGCCTGCGGGCGGGCGAACGCCACGTTCTCGCGGATCGTGCCATCGAACAGAAACGTGTCTTGCAGGACCACCCCCAATTGCGTGCGGTAATCGTTCAGCCGCACCGTGGAGAGGTCCACGCCATCCAGGCGGACCATGCCCGCGGTGGGCTGGTGAAAGGCCGCCACCAGGCTGATGATGGTGGATTTTCCGGAACCGGATGGTCCCACCAGCGCCGTCACCATGCCGGGCTGCGACTCGAAGCTGACGTCGTGCAGCACCGGGTGGCCGGCATCGTACTCGAAATCCACATGCTCGAAGGCCACCAGGCCGTCGATCGCGCCGACCGCGCCCGTGCGCCGCGGGTCCTCGTCCTCGGGTTTCTCGTGCAGCACTTCCTGCGTGCGGTCCAGCCCGGCCAGCGCTTCGGTCACCTGCGTGCCGATCCCTACCACCTGGAACATGGGCGCCACCAGGAACGTCAGCACGGCGGTAAAGCTGAAGAAATCGCCCAGCGTCATGCTATGGGCGAAGATCTGGCGCGCGCCCACGTACATCACGGTGGCGCCCACCAGGCCCATCAAAGTGGTGGCGGAAAGGCTCATCAGCGAAATCGCCGTGAGCGAGCTGATCACGTTGTCGAGCAGGCGCTGCACGCCGCCCGCGAAAACCTGCGCCTCCGCCGCCTCGGCGTGGTAGCCCTTCACCACGCGCACGCCGGCCAGCGATTCGGTGAGCCGCCCCTGCACCTCGGCGTTGATCTTGCCGCGCTCGCGAAAGATCGGCCGGATGCGTGTGAAGGCCTTGCTCAGGCCCAGCCCGAAGACGCCGATGAACACCAGCGCCAGGCAGGTGAGCAGCGGGCTGATCCACAACAGGTAGCCCAGGGCGATCAGCGCGGTGACGATGCCGCCCACAAAATCCACCAGGCCGGTGCCGATCAGGTTGCGCACGCCTTCCACGTCGCTCATGATGCGCGAGACCAGCGCGCCGGTCTTGTTGGCGTCGTAATAAGCCACCGGCAGGCGCCCGATGTGCTCCTGCACTTTGCGGCGCAGCTCGGCGATCAGCCGCTGCGCTTCCTTGGAGAGCAACTGGGTAAGGGTAAACGAAGTGCCGCCCTGGACCAGCGTGGCCACGAAGACCGCCGCGACCAGAGGCTCCAGCAGGGCCACGTTGTGTTTGCCGATGACATTGTCGATCAGGAACTTGGTCGAGACCGGCAGCACCATGCCGCACAGGCGGTTGACGATCATCAGCAGGAAGCCCAGCGCCAGCAGGCCGCGCCGTGGCCGAACCAGTTCCTTCAGCAGCGGAAGTGCGCTGCGCAGATGATCGGAAGTCTTGCCCTTCGGCTTATCCGGTCCTCTGAACCCTCCGCGTCCTCCGTGTCCTCCGTGTCCTCCATGTCCTCCATGTGGCCCCATAGTTTACAGGGTACAACGCGCCCGGAGCGAAAGCATACTGGCTGTTAGACTGGGTGTTGATGAGCGACCCACTCACATACCTGCACGATCAGATCGAAGGTTGGAAAAGCGAAGGCACTTACCAGCGCCTGCGCATTCTGGAATCCGCCAGCGCCGCCGAATCGCGCTTCGACGGAAAAGAGGTGATCAACCTGGCGTCCAATAATTACCTCGGGCTGACCACCCATCCGAAACTGCGCGAGGCCGCCCTCGACGCGGTCCGCAAATACGGCGTGGGATCGGGCGCCGTGCGCACCATCTCGGGCACCATGCGCCTGCACATGCAACTGGAGGAGCGTATCGCGGCCTTCAAGCACGTGGAGGCCTGCGTGGTCTTTCAATCGGGCTTCGCGGCCAATGCGGGCACGGTCTCGGCGATTCTGGCGCCCGAGGATCACATCGTCTCCGACGAGCTGAATCACGCCAGCATTATCGACGGCTGCCGTCTGTCGCGAGCCAAGATCCACGTCTTTCCGCACAAGGACGTGGAAGCCGCCGGGCGCCTGCTGGCGGAGCTGGATACCGCGCCGGGCCGCAAGCTGCTGATCTCCGACGGCGTATTTTCCATGGACGGCGACATCGGTCCGCTGCCCGGCCTGGTGGAGGCGGCCGAGCGCCACGGCGCCATCATGATGGTGGACGACGCGCATGCCTCCGGCGTGCTGGGCCGCAACGGCCGCGGCACGGTCGACCATTTCTCGCTCCACGGGCGCGTCCACATCCAGGTGGGCACGTTGTCCAAAGCCATCGGCGTGCTGGGCGGGTACGTCTGCGGCAGCCGCGACCTGATCGAGTTTCTCTATCAGCGCGCGCGGCCGTTCCTGTTTTCGACCTCGCATCCGCCCGCCGTGGCGGCCGCCTGCCTGGCCGCGTTCGACGTGCTGGAGCAGGAGCCGGAACGCATCCAGGCGCTGTGGGAGAACACGCGGCACTTCAAGCGGGGCCTGACGGCGGCGGGTTTCAATACGGGAATCAGCGAGACGCCCATCACCCCGGTGATCGTGGGCGAGGCCAAGCTGGCGCACCAGCTTTCCCGCGAGTTGTTCGAGGAAGGCGTGCTGGCCACCGGCATCGGCTTCCCGACGGTGCCCAAGGGCAAGGCCCGCGTGCGCACCATCGTGACCGCGACCCACACCCGGGCCGCGCTGGACCGCGCGCTGGAGGCCTTCGAACGCGCCGGCAAGCGGCTGGGAATTCTGGGTTCGCCTTAGAGCGGCAGCAACATACTCACCGCGGAGATACGTAGAAAACGGAGGAAACGCGGAGAAGCAATTCTCGTTTTTGTCTCTCTCCGCGCTTCCTCCGTTCTCTCCGTGTCTCCGCGGTGAAATTCACGGGTGACTTGGCCGCCACGTGGCCGGGTCCGCCGCAACCTGCGCGCCACTCGCCAGGTCCTTCACTTCGTGCTTGCCGGGATCGGGAAACCAGGCGTAGCGAATGCCCTTGCGCGTGGCGTAGCGGATCTGGTGGCCGATCTTCTTGGACTCGTGGTAAACCTCCACGTTGAAGCCGCGCTGGCGCAGCGCGCGGCCCGTTTCGATGGCCTGTTCCCGCGGCGCCTCCGGCAACTGAATCACCAGAATCTCGGTGGGGCAGGACGGTCCGGTTTGGACCTTCCCTTCCGCCAGCAGCTTGGAAAATATGCGCGTGAGTCCGATGGACAGGCCCACGCCGGGCAGGCTCTGGCGCAGGAAACCGCCCACCAGGTTGTCGTAGCGGCCGCCCGAAAATACCGAGGGATAGCCCGGGAATGCGGCCAGTTTGCCCTCGTAGACTGTGCCGGTGTAGTAATCGAAGCCGCGCGCCACCGAAAGGTCGGCGAAGGCCACCCCCGCGGGAATGGCTTCCAGCGCCTGCATCACGAACTTCAGTTCGGCGATGCCGGTATCGAGCAGGTCCGAGCGCACCTCGAATTCGCGGATGCGCTCTTCGAAGGAGGCGTCCGGAGTGCGGATGGAAGCCAGCGCCACCGACCGCGCGGCCTGCGAGCTTTCAATGTGCAGGTCGTCCACCAGCATGCGGCTAACTTCCTCCGCGCCCACTTTATCCAGCTTGTCCAGGATGCGGATGGCCCCCACCACGTCGCCGATCCCCAACCCCGCATAAAAGCCCTGCAGCACCTTGCGGTTGTTGATGTGCATGGTGACCGGCTCCACGTGCAGACGCTGCAGGATTTCGTAAACGATCACCGGCAGTTCGGCGTCGAAGTGGAGCGAGACCTCGCCCGAGTCGAGCACGTCCAGATCGCACTGGTAGAACTCGCGGAAGCGGCCCTCTTGCGGCCGCTCGCCGCGCCAGGCGCGCTGGATCTGGTAGCGCTTGAAGGGAAATGACAGCTCGTTGAAATGCTGCGCCACGTAGCGCGCCAGCGGCACCGTGAGATCGTAGTGCAGCGCGATTTTCGGCTCGTCGCGCGCCTCGCCCCCGCCCAGCCGCCGGACCCCGTAGATTTCCTTGTCGGCGTCCTCGCCCTTCGAGACCAGCACGTCGATGTCTTCCACCGACGGCGGATCGATGTTGCAGAAGCCATAGGACTCGAAGATGCGGCGGATGGTGTCGATCCACCGCAGCTCCACCAGGCGCTGCTCGGGGAGCCACTCGGGAAAGCCGCTGAGGGGTTTCGGTTTGACGATCTTTCTTTCGCTGCTCATGAGCCGGTACTCTCAACGATAGCCGATTTCGTGGGGCAGACGGGCCCGGAGGCGCCCTGCCTGGCGGCGTTAGCCGGCGCGCTTTCTCTGGGGCTCCGCGACTCCGCGGTGCCGCGGTGCAATGGAACTTGACTCATCTCCCTTGGCTTCGAGTACTCTAGTATTAGTCCTATGGCTGTACTGGTCGAACTCTCCAATCCGTCGCGCCTGAAGGAAAAGCAGGATCGTCTCTTCGCGCAACTGGCCGCCCTGGACCGGGTGATCGTGGCCTACTCGGGCGGCGCCGATTCGGCCTACCTGGCGTGGGCCGCCGGGCGCGTGCTGGGCGCCAACGCCCTGGCGATGACCGCCGATTCGGCTTCCCTGCCCGAATCCCACAAACGCGATGCCGAGGCCTTCGTGCGCCAGTTCGCGATCGCCCACGAGTACGTCGAGACCCACGAATTCGACAATCCCGACTACCTGCGCAACGATGCCAACCGCTGCTTCCACTGCAAGGACGAGCTTTTCACGTGCCTGGAGCAGGTGGCCCGCGAGCGCGGCTACCAGCACATCGTCTACGGCGTGAACGTGGACGATCTGGGCGATTACCGGCCGGGCCAGAACGCCGCGCGGCAGCATCGCGTGTCTGCGCCCCTGGCCGACGCCGGATTGACCAAGGCCGAGATCCGCGAGCTTTCCCGCCAAGCGGGTCTGCCCACCTGGGACCGCCCGGCATCGGCCTGTCTCAGCTCGCGGATTCCCTACGGCACGTCGGTGACGCCGGAGAACGTGAAGACCGTGGAGGCAGGCGAGGAAGCCCTGAAGGCGCTCGGCTTCCGCCAGTTCCGCGTGCGCTTCCACGGCGAAATCGTGCGCCTCGAAATCGCCCGCGAGGAGTTACCCAAGGCCCTCAACCTGGAGATGGCCCAGCGCTTCACGGAAATCTTCAGGGCCCTCGGATTCCAATACGTGACGCTGGACCTGGAAGGCTACCGCCAGGGATCGCTTAACGAGGTTCTGCGGCTGAAGAAGTAGGCGCGCCCGCAGTGCATCGCAGCCGGCGCGGGCCTGCTAAAAGTCGTCCTCGTCCTTCTTCTTATTCCTTCTGTGGCGCATCACCGCGATCACAACCAGAATTACCGCCAGCACCCCGGCTACTACTTGCACGGTTCCTTGGGTCATGGGCTTCTCCTGTAGTTCCGAACCGGCAGTATAGAACAATTCGCGCTCCAACTTCCACTGGGCACGCCTGTGACGCCTGTGCTGCCTGTGCTGTCCGCTGTGGCACTGCTGTGGCGCAGACTCTCAGTCTGCCGCGCCGAGATTCGTCTCGGCGCTTCTTTCCGTTTTCGCAGCACTCGACCATCGGTAATCTTCCGCGCGCTCGACCAGCCCTGCCTTTACCGGGTTATTCCCGATATAGGCGACAATTCGATCCCATTCGCCTTCGTCGCGCACCCAGTGATCGTAGGATTCTGCTTGCCAGAACGTCTCTCCGGTGCGTCCCAGGACTAGATTGGCCTGTCGGGCCGTCGCCCCTTTCAGGGACTGCAGCAGACGCGGCGGCGAGACTTTGGGCAATAACAAGGCGTGGACATGATTGGCCATAATTACATAAGCGCCAAGTTCATAGTGCCCCAGCAGCACGCCACGCCGCAGCGATTCCACCACCAGGCGCGCGATGGCTTCCTGAGCCAGATACAGGGGCCCGCCGCGCGCCGAATCCAGATACCGATCCATCCAGACGAAAGCCGACCCCGACGAGAGCTTGCCGGGTGGAGGATACAGGGCCTGTGGGAGACTGCCGTGAAGATGCCACGTCGCGAAAAGCCACTTGCCTTCCGGATGGTGGTGAGGCAGACGGCGGCGAAATTGTTCCATATGGATTTGTGGATTGAGGGAGGGCAAATTCTCAACCGTGCCGAAGAGCGCCGAGACGAATCTCGGCGCGGCAGGCAAAAGTGCCTGCGCCACGCCTTGCTCACGCCTATTTCTTCAACCCCGCCGCCCAGTTCTGGATCAGCGTCAGCGGTTGGGGCGCCTTCTCCTCGGCAGGCACGGGAATCAGAAAGCGCTGTCCATCCGCCGTAACATCATAGGCACGGGCGGATGCGCCGGCCGTGTTCCCGCCGGGGCTCCGAAAAAGCGCGCGGACCTGCCCGACTTCGAGCGCCCCGCCCTTGACGGCGACCTCCGCCGCCATCATCTGCCGGTCGGGCGCTTCGTAGAAGATCTCCTTGCCGTCTCCACGCCATCTGGGCAGTGCCCCTCCGGCACTGGAGATCAGCCGCTTGCCGCCCGTCCCCGGCGGAAATGGAGTCGCGTAGACCTCGTTGCGTCCCGATTCATCCGATCTGTAAGCGATCCAGCGGCCGTCCGGCGAAAACTGCCCACCCGCGTTGATGGAGGGTCCCTGCACCACGGGAAAGGGCTTCCGCGGGCCGCCCGGCTGATCCGGCGTCAGCGGCAGGGCCCAAATCTCGAGGCGGCCGCCAGCGGTGTAATAGAGCAGGAACTTTCCGTCCGGAGACCAACTCGTCGGATATTTGTCAAGATCGCCGGCGTATAGCAGTTCCTCAAATCCTACTCCGTTGGCCGATTTTCGATACAGGTCGACGTGTTCTTTGCGCCGGGACGCGAATGCGATGCTGCGTCCATCGGGCGACCAAACCGGATCGACGCTCGGCGCAGCGTCGAGGGTCAGCCGCGTCCGCACGCCGCGCGAGAGATCGTAGATCCAGATTTGCGTGCCCCCGCGCTCCAGAATTCCCGATGCTAGGCTCTTTTGATCGGGTGATAAGCGTAAATCGCTGCCGAAGTTGGCGGCATCGCCGACGGTCGCGCCGCGCTTGCCGCCGTGATCGAACCACGTCAGCACATCGCCGCCTTGACCCTCACTCGTGCGGAATGCCAATAGACCGGTTTGCGAAACGGAAAAGACCCCGGCCGGCCTATTGGCGAGCACGCTTTGAACTCGTTCGGCGACCGGCACGGCTTCCCCGGCCGTCGCGAGACGCTTGGCATCGAAGGGCTGGGCCATTAAGGTGTTTTCGCGCACGAACAACAGGTGACCTTGCGCGTAGACCGCATTGGAATCGGCCTGAAGCAGCGTCTTGGCCTGTCCGCCATCCAGGGAATTGACGCGAATGGCGACTTTTCTGCCGTTCGCCCGCTGTGACTCTTCTAAATCGCCCTCATACACAAAGTAACGCCCCCCGGGCAGGAACCAGGGCAATCGCCCCATCGCGCCAGGCACCGGCATCGCCGCCCCGCCGGACGCGGAAACGCGCAGCATGGCGGAGTTGATGCCGCCGTTCTTCGTAAAAAGGATCACGCCCAGAGGGCTCCAGCTTCCGCCGCGAGCGCCTGGGGCGTCCGCCAGCGTGAGGACGGGTCCGCCCGAGGCGTCGATCTTCTTGAGCTTGTCATCGGCGAAAAACGCGAGGAACCGGCTGTCCGGCGACCAGAACGGGAACGTTGCGCCTTCCGTGCCTGCCAGCGGCTGCGCGGTCAGGCCGTCCAAAGGCCGCACCCACAGCGGAGTTTTGCCGTCGGCCGTCTGCGCTCCGAACACGATCCGGCGGCCGTCGGGCGAGATGGCGGGCAGCCCGAGAGCGTCCCACGTGGTGTTGTCCGGAGGAAGAATGGTTGTCTGCACCGTCGCAACTTCCGGCGGCGTCTCGCGGAGGTGGACGAACGAAACCGCGGCTGCCACCAGCGCGAAGACCGCCGCGGCGATGGGCGCCACCCATCCGCGCCGGGCCCGGAGGGCGCCCTGTGCGGGAGCCGGCTCCGCATCCTCCAGCAGGCGCCACGCATCCCCGATGTCGCGCAGCCGCTTCTTGGGATCTTTTTCCAGGCAACTCTCCAGCAGCCGCCGCACTTCCGCGGGCACGCCACGGAGGTTGGGCTGATCCTTCATCACCGACGCCAGCGTCTCGCCCAGATCCTCGCCCTGGAACAGCATCCGCCCCGTCAGCATCTCGTAAAGCACCACGCCGAATGCCCAGATGTCCGCCCGCTTGTCCACGCTCTTGCCCCGCGCCTGTTCCGGACTCATGTACGCCGCCGTCCCCAGGATCACTCCCACGCGGGTGGCCGAGATCGTCAGTGTCGGCGAACTCTGCGGGTCGCCGGAGGGCGCCTCCACCGTCTTCGCCAGCCCGAAATCCAGCACCTTCACGGCCCCGTCCGGCTTGATCTTGATGTTGGCCGGCTTCAGATCGCGATGCACGATCCCCTTCTCGTGCGCCGCTTCCAACGCGGCGGCGATCTGCCGCGCATACCCGAGCGCGGTATCGAGCGGCAGGGGACCCTTGGGCGATTCCCCTTCGATGAATTCCATCACCAGGTAGTTCGGGCCGACGTCGTAGAGCGTGCAGATGTTCGGATGATTGAGCGCCGCCACCGCGCGGGCCTCCCGCTCGAACCGCTCGCCGAAATCCGCCTTGGCCACTTTCAACGCCACGATCCGATCGATCCGGGTATCGCGCGCCTTCCACACTTCCCCCATGCCGCCCTCGCCCAGGGGAGAGATCAAGGTGTAGGACCCGAACTGGTCGCCAAGCGAAAGATTCATAGCGTTCGAACGATTTTACCCCACCTGCGGTTCGCCCACGAGAGTGTCCCATGCCCGTTCCGCCCCAGTGCCCCCCAGCTTTCAAAAATAGCTGAGCCACCAGTCCGTCCGGCGCTGCTTCAGCCGTCCAAACCAAGCGCACAACGGGTAGAGCATGGCTACCACGGCTGCCCAAATCGCGTACACCACCCAGAGTGGGAAGCCGAAGCCTGGCGGGTACAGTTTCGCCGTCCCGCCGATCGAAGGCAGCGGATAGAGCAGAAAGCCCGCCTGCCCGTAGCGGAAAAACGCGAACGGGATGGTGAGCAGGCGAATGATGTACAAATGCGCGATGAAATAAAACAGCGGCACTCGCCCGAACACGATCAGCGGGTTGGCCGGCGTCCACCGCACTCGCTCCAGCCACACCAGCAACAGGAGGGCGGGTCCCAGCGTCATCAGCAGGAAGTCCAGGGAAGGCGGATACTTGGTGCACCTCAAGAACGAAAGCACGGTCATGCCGGCTGTGCGCCGGGACCAGGGCTGCGGATCTCCGTAGAGGTTGATGGCGCGGAGCACCAGAAACGCGGCGGTCGCGCCCAGCCCGATGCGGGTCATCCACTTGCGGCGCTGCCCCGGTTGCAGAATCAGCACCTGTCCGAAGCAGAAGCCGGCGGCCATCACCGCTACCCAAGGCACCAGCGGATAGGCGATCACCACCACGACTCCGCCCCAGTCGACCGCGCCGGACTGGTGCAAGACGTTCCAGATCCAGGAGGCCGCGCCGAATTGGCTGGCCCGCACCGGGTCGGCCAGATTGTGCAGTGCGATCGTCAGGAGGCTCACCACCGCCAGCACGCGAACCGGGAGACGGACGAGCAGGCTCAGCGCCACCATCGACCAGCCCAGCGCCCACAGCACGTTGAGGATCACCGGGCCGCTTCCGAAGCTGAAGGCGAAGCGGACTACGGTCAGCTCCAGGAACACGAGCCACAGCCCGCGCTTCCACAGAAAGCCCGATAATGCGCTCCTGGATCCGCCCCGGTTCAGGCGGAGAAAGGCGCCCAGACCCGCCGTGAACATGAAGACCGGGGCGCAGATGTGCGTAATCCAGCGCGTGAAAAAGAGGGCCGTGGTAGTGCGCGCGAGATCCTCCGGTTGGAACGACATGGCGCCCGAATGAAAGAAGTCGCGGGTGTGATCGAGCGCCATGAGGATCATGACCAGGCCGCGCAAGGCGTCGATCGGCTGCAGCCGGGGCTTGCTGGGAAGAGGATCGGTCTTCACGGAACTGTTTCCATTATTTCCGATCCTGCCTCGCCGTGGGACGGCCGGGCGGCAGGCGAGTTCGGGTAAGCGCGGCCGTCCGTGTTCACGGTCAAGTCAGTCAGGGTCATGGTCCCGTCGTTCACGATCATGCCGTCCACCGGTTCCATGCAGGTTCATCGCGGCCAAATGGTCACAGATGCGTGCCCTGACGCAAAAACCACGCGCTACGCCGAGCGAATCCGCGCGAAGCCGGTGGGATGCCGCGCCAAGCCAGCTATCTTCCGCATCTTCCACAAGCGCCATTCCCAACAGCCCGCATCTGCTATATAGTGAGATTCGGTACTTATGCCGCATTTCTGTGGAAGGACCCACAGCGCTCGCGACCGCCGCGAAGCCCTGGTCAGTGACGCTCCTCGCCAACGTGCCGGGGAACCCTCCGCTCCGGGCGCATCCACGCTCGCTCCCACCGGAGCCGCCAGTCGCGGAGCCACCTCCGTCTTAACCGGCGCCCCCACTCTCACCGGACCGCCCCCCGCTCCTGGCGCAGCCACTGCTCGTGGAGCCACCTCGGCCTTAAGCGGCGCCCCCGCGCGCGCCGGAGCCACCCCCGGCTCCACCGGCCCCGCTCCCACCCACGAGCAAATTGCCGCCTTGGCCTATTCCTATTGGGAAGCCCGCGGGCGCCAGGGCGGATCACCCGAAGCGGATTGGCGCCGCGCCGAAAAGGAACTGCGCGGCCGGTAGGCGGTCCAAGGGCGGTAAGACCCAGGGGCAAGACCAGCAAGACCAGCAAGACCAGCAAAACCATGTCCGGTTGGTCTAATTTCACACATCTGTGATAAATTAAGAACCCATAAGCCTCCGGTTCCCCTCATGTCGGACTTCGAAGGTGTCAATGTTGCCGCCCTAACGCCGCGTGGTAAGCAGGGCGATGTGGATCTGGGAGTCGCCTTCGAGTTGGTCGACATGTTCTACCGCGCCGGCGCCGGCGGCATCGCCCTGTTCACGGCGACCGGCGAATATGCCGCCTTTTCCCCCGATGAGCGTTCGCGCCTGGTCTACCTCGCCCGGAAGCGCAGCCGCGTTCCCGTCCTGGTGGGCGTAGGCAGCGCCACTCTGGAAATCTCGCTGGCGCTGGCCCGCGAAGCCCGCCAGGCCGGGGCTGCCGCCGTGCTGCTTCCGCCACCCTTCTATTTTCGGTACGACCAGGCCGATATCCACGCGTTCTACCACCAGTTCGCCCAGCAGTTGGGTGGCGGCATCCCGGTATTCCTCTCCAACTACCCCGGCTTCACCGACCCCATCGAACCCACCACCGCCTTGTGTCTGCTGGAGACCGGGTGGTTCGCCGGGATCGAGGACGCCAGCGGAGACTGGGCTACCTTTGCCAGCTTGCGGAGCGCCGCCACGCGCTGTTCCGTGCCGATCCTGGCAGGCCACGACGCGCTGCTGATGGAAGCCGGTGCGGCCGGGGTGCGCGGCTGGATGTCGCCCGCGGCCAGCGCCGTCCCCGAACTGGTGGTGGCGCTCCATCGCGCCGTGGCGGCCCAGGACCGGGCCCGCATCGATAGCCTCAACCGCGTCTTCCAGCAATTTGTGACCTTCGCCGCCGGTCTGCCGCAACCCGCCGTGGTCAAACTGGCCGCGGCGCTGCGAGGATTAAAGACAGGGCCGCTGGCGGTGCCTCTGCCGCTCGCGCGGGAAAAGGAAATCGACCGCTTCCGGGAGTGGTTCCAGGGCTGGATGCCGGAGCTGAAGAAGATGGCGGTGAATGCTTGAACGGGCCGGTTGCGTAGCGGCGGCGGTGCTGGCGGCGGCATCGGTTCTGCCGGCCCAATCGTCTTCCCCGCGCACCGGCGCACAGATCCTCGGCTTTCACTCCACGGTGGACGATTCCGAGCAGCCCTACGCGCTTTATCTGCCGCCCTCTTTCGACCCCGCCAAAAGGTATCCGCTGGTGGTCAGCCTGCATTCCGAGGATTCCAACCACCGGCTCAACATGCGCCAATTGTTCGGCATGCCGGCGCGCTATGGTGAAGCCGATCCGCCGGACATGCGCTACTTTCCGGTGACTCGCGCCGTCGATTTCGTGGTGGCCTGCCCCTCGGCCCGCGGCGCCATGGGCTACCAGGGCATCGCCGAGCAGGACGTCTACGACATGCTGGCCGATGTGGAGCGCCGCTTCCCGGTGGATGAGGATCGCGTGTACCTCACCGGCATCTCGATGGGCGGCGGCGGCGCACTGTGGCTGGCGCTTTCGCGGCCGGACGTCTGGGCGGCTACGGCGCCGCTCTGTCCGCTGCCTCCCCCGGGGGCCTGGGAAAGCGCGGTGAACGCCTCCAACCTGGCCGTGCGGCTGTTTCAGGGCGAGATCGACCCCATCGTAGCGCCGGAGAAATCGCGCGCCTGGCAGCGCCGCCTTCTGGACGTGGGGGTGGCTGCCGATTACCTTGAATACCCCGGGGTGCGGCACAACGTTTGGGACTTCGCCTACCGCAACGGCGCGATCTTCGATTGGTTTGCCCCGCTCGCCCGCAAGCGCTTTCCGGCGCGCGTGCGCCTGGTCACCCGTTCCTACCGCTATGGTTCGGCCTACTGGCTGCGCATCGATGGCCTCACTCCCGGGGATCCAGCCTCCATCGAGGCGGTCTGGACCTCCGGGACCGCGCTGAAAGTGGAGACCGCCGGCATCGACGGGTTCACCGTCACGCGCGAGCAGGTTAGCGGGGTGGGACAGGCGCTGTCGCCTGTCAACCCGGTTTCCCCTGCCCCGATCGACACCCCTATCAGCCCCCCTATCACCCCACCGATTACCGCCGTTGTGGATGGAGTGACCTTGCAGCTTCGCCCGGCCGCTTCGCTTTCGTTCACCAAGGCCACCGGCCAGTGGCGCGCGGGCCGCTTTGTTCCGGCCGGCAAGCGCCCCGGCGCCGAAGGACCCATCTGGCAGGCGGTGGCCTCGCGCCACATCTACGTCTATGGCAGCGCCGGCGCCGTCACCGCCGAGGAGTTGGAGCGCCGCCGCCAGCGCGCCCGGACGGCCGCCGACTGGTCCACGCCGCGCGCCCGCCTGGCGCTCAACCTGCCGGTAAAGGCCGACACCACCATCACCGCCGCCGACCTCGATTCCGCCGACCTGGTGCTGTTCGGCGCCGCCGAAACCAACACGCTGATTGCGCGCTTCGGCGACCGCCTGCCGCTGTCGCTCAATCCCGGCGCGGCCGATTACGGCCTGCTGTTCATCGCGCCCATGGGAAAACATTACGCGCTCGTCAGCTCCGGCCTGCCCTGGTGGACGGGCGCCGAAGAGGCCCGCCCGGCCGTCGGCATTTCTTTCGCGCCGCCCCAATTCCGCCTCCTGCAGACGTTCGGCGACTACATTCTTTTCAAAGGCTCGCTGGCCAATGTGGTGGCGGAAGGGCGTTTCGATCGAAACTGGAAAGTTCCGCCGGATGCCGCCGCTAAGATGGCGGCCACGGGCACGGTGACCATTCGGTGACACCGGTAAGCGCCTCAAAGACGTGACTACCGGTTTCGTGGTGTTCGTACACGTGAAATTCGTGAACACCTGGCTACCTGCTCCGGTCTGAAGGTTGGTGATCCGGACGCTAGCATTCGTAGGTGGATTTATGTTCGTAATCGCGCAGAAAGCTACGTTGTCTCCTGCACTATCGCATGCATCCAGTGATACCGGACAAGAAACGGGGCTAGACAGGAGGGGGATCTTTTCTGGTTGGGTCGCAGGGGCGACGCACCCGGTTACGGCAAGATCTCGCTCCAGTTCTGGGCGGTGATGAACTGCGAAAGGTGTTTGACGTTGCTGGTGGCAACGACCACGTCAGATGGAGCAGGTCCAAAAGAGAGCGCCTGGGCGGCGAGAATTACATCTATGTCGAGATCTTTGGCATCGGCTGTCGGTCGCCCTTGCTGTCGCGCGCTCGCCCAAAGCTCTGCGGCTAATCGAAGCGCTTCGTCTGAAAGCGGAAGGTAGCGACCTGGTGTTGTGGAGGCGAAAGCTTCGAGCCGCGCAACGCCAAGATCCTTATTGGCCCGGAGCAGCTCACGTTTTAACTCGTAGTAGACAATCGCTGGAATGATGACCCGGTGGCCGCTGAGCAGGCATCCGGACAACCATTCGGTAATCGCGACGACCTCAGCGCTTCGTTGAGGATGGGTTAGCAGACCGAGCGGTCCTGAATCGAGAATGAGAAAGCGGCTCACGGAAAGAGCAGGCGAGCACCGGTCGCTGCGCGATTCCCATTCATCGCTTTCTTGAACCGGGCGACCTCCTCGTCGGCTTCACGGAGCTTTTCAGGGTCGTTGGTAGCATCCTCGGCTTTCCATGTGGCGAGAAGTTCGAGCGTGGCGGTATCAACGGAGCCAATTGGGGGCGGGGGCGGCGAACTCGCGGGTTGAACTGTCGATGGCTGTTTCATTTCACTCGACTCTACGTCAATTGTACCAAGTGGGCATTCCACCGGAAAGTGATCCTTACTGTTAGGCGAAAGCCGTAAGCCCCGTCTATGACCTGGTGCTGTTCGGCGCCGCCGAAACCAACACGCTGATTGCGCGCTTCGACGACCGCCTGCCGCTGTCGCTCAATCCCGGCGCGGCCGATTACGGCCTGCTGTTCATCGCGCCCATCGGAAAACATTACGCTCTGGTCAGCTCCGGCCTGCCCTGGTGGACGGGCGCCGAAGAGGCCCGCCCGGCCGTCGGCATTTCTTTCGCGCCGCCCCAATTCCGCCTCCTGCAGACGTTCGGCGACTACATTCTTTTCAAAGGGTCGCTGGCCAATGTAGTGGCGGAAGGGCGTTTCGATCGAAACTGGAAGGTTCCGCCCGATGCCACCGCTAAGATGGCGGCCACAGGGACGGTGACTATTCGGTGACTGGGCCAAAGTGCCCAATGCCACTTACCTTGCCCGTAGCGGCATTCTGCATTGACGGTGGGGCGGATCCCTGAACCCGCTCTCCGCTGGAAGAATCCGTGCTTGCCACCCACGACAAGCCGGCCAGGGGCCCGGGTGCCCTCTCGGCCCGGACCAGGGGTCCGCCCCACAATGGCCCGGCCGGCAGCCTTTGTTAAGAAACTGACAAGCCCGGCCGCGCCTACTTGAGTCTCAGGCAGTCGAGCCGCTATAGTTGGCATGGGTATCACAATCTGAACTTGCCGCATCCGCCGCTCGAAACCCGGGGCCAGAACCATGCCGGCCAAAAGGCTGTTGAAGGATAAAGACAAGAAGTTCCGCCTGCTTTTCCAGGAAAACCCGCAGCCGATGTGGGTCTTCGACGCCGAAAGCCTGAACATCCTGGAAGCCAATGCCGCCGCTACGGCTTTGTACGGCTTCACAGCCGCGGAATTCCGCAGCATGACGCTCGCCGACATTCAAGGCGAGGAAGAGGCGCGGCGTTTCAGCGAGTGGCTCCGGCAGCCTGAGCATCCCACCCTCAGCGCCTGGCGGCACTGCACCAAAGGCGGCTGCCTGATCGATATCGAGATGGCGGTTCACGAGATCGATTATGAAGGGCGGAAAGCGCAACTGGCCATCCTCCTCGATATCAGCGGCCGGCGCGATCTGGAGGAGCAACTCCGGCAGGCCCAGAAAATGGAGGCCGTGGGCATGTTGGCCGGCGGGGTGGCGCACGATTTCAACAATCTGCTGACCATCATCAATGGGTACAGCCAGCTCATCCTGAACCATCTCGGCCCCGGCGATTCCAATCGCCACTTCGTCGAGCAGATCATGAAGGCCGGAGAGCGCGCCGCCGCGCTGACCAGGCAACTGCTGGCTTTCAGCCGCCGTCAGGTGCTACAGCCCAAAGTGCTCGACCTCAACCGGCTGGTCACCAGCCTGAGCATCATGCTGCAACGGTTGATTGGCGAGGACGTCGACCTGCGCCTGGATCTCGGTCCCGATCTCGGCCGGGTGAGCGCCGACCCCAGCCAGATCGAGCAGGTGCTGATGAACCTGGCGATCAATTCGCGCGATGCCATGCCCCAGGGCGGCGCCCTGACCATCGCAACCGCCAACGTCACGCTGGACGGCTTATATGCCGGCCGCCACATCGCCCTCAAGCCTGGTCCGTATATTTTGCTGACGGTGAGCGACAACGGCTCCGGCATGGACGCGGCCACCCTGGCGCGCCTTTTCGAGCCCTTCTTCACCACCAAGGGCGCCGGCCGGGGCACCGGCTTGGGGCTTTCCACGGTGTTCGGCATCGTCAAGCAGAGCGGCGGGAGCGTGGACGTGTCGAGCCAACCGGGCCGCGGCAGTTCCTTCAAGGTTTACCTGCCGCGCATCGACCAGCCGGTGGCGCTGGAAACCGAGGGTCCCCACGCCCAGGCGTGTCGCGGCAGCGAGACCATCCTGCTGGTGGAGGACGACGACATGGTGCGCAACCTGGTGCGCGAGACCCTGGAGCGCCAGGGCTATAAGGTTCTGGACTCGGCCGGGCCGCTCGAAGCGAGCCGTATCGCCGAAAGCCATCGCGGCCCCATTCAGCTTCTGATCGCCGACGTGGTTATGCCCAAGATCAGCGGCCGCGAATTGGCCGAGAAGATGGTCCGCCAAAGGCCTTCGATAAAGGTGCTCTACATGTCGGGCTACACCGACAGCGCGGTAGTCAACAGCGGCATTCTGAAAGGAGAGGTCGCCTTCCTGCAGAAGCCCTTCACTCCCGCGGCCCTCGTCGAAAAAGTCAGAGAGGTGCTGGAGAACGGCAAGACCAGGCAGGCCGGCGAGTGAACGTGGGCCTGGGCCTGGTTGCCCGCTTGGCCGCCGACACTCGGGCGGCCAAACATGCCGCCGTCGCGGGGTGCACAATAGAGGCGGATGACCCATGACCAGGCATCGCGGAGATTATGCGCCGCTTCGTGGATTACTACCACCCGGAGCGCATCTATCTGTTCGGCTCCGCCGCCCGCGGCGATGGCGGTCCGGACAGCGATCTCGACTTCTGCGTGGTCTTGCCGGACGATGCCCCGCCGGATCTCTACCGGCCAGGGGTGCATCGCGCGCTATGGGACTTGGGGACGGCCGCGGATGTGGTCCGCTGGCCGGCAAGCGACTTCGATAGGCGCGCCGCCCATGTGAAGGCATCCCTGCCGGCAACCATCACGCGTGAGGGGAAAGTGCTCTATGACGCCCGAAGAGCCGCGGCGCGATGAGGCTGCGCGATGACGCTGCGCGGTCCCCACGGCTGTGGCAGACTGAAGTGGACCACCATGGCCAGCGAACGCGCCACCTATGGAAGACACCCTCGGCCGACGATCCGATTCTGGCGGAAATCGTGCGCCGGCTTGCGGACGTCTATCGGCTCAAGCGGATCCACCTGTTTGGCTCTACGGCGCGCGGCGACGCGGGACCGGACGGCGATTACGATCTCCCGATCGTGGTGTCCGCCGAGGCTTCGGCCAGCAGGAAGAATTCCGATCTTGGGTACCTTGCCGTCGAGGACCTGCCTCGGAGCGGGGACTTCTTGATATGGACCCGTGATCGTTTCGAGAGCCGGCTCCACCTGAAGGCCTCTTTGCCGGCGACTGTATTGCGGGAAGGAAGGCTGCTCAATGCAGCCTGACCCCGTTCGCATCCAGGAGACGGCGGCATGGGTCCGGAAAAGCCGGAAGGACTTGTGGCGCGCCGAGATGGCACTGACCCTCGATCCGCCCGATACGGAGGACTGCCTGTTTCATAGCCAGCAGGCGGTCGAGCGGAGGCGATAATGAATAGGAGATTGCGCTTATGACCATCGCCGCCGGCATCGAGTTGCCCGAGGCCGAGATCGCCGACATATGCCGCCGTCACCAGGTGAGCGAGTTGTCCCTGTTCGGTTCGGCCGCGCGCGGCGAGATGCGTCCTGACAGCGACATCGACCTCCTGGTCGATTTCCTCCCCGGCGCGCGGCCTGGACTATTGGGGGTTTCGGCAATGATGTGTGAGTTCACCGCCCTGCTCGGCCGCCGCGTCGATCTGGCCGTCAAGCCCGCCCTAAAGCCACTCATCCGTCCCGTGTGCTGGCCGAGGCCCGGCTGATTTATGCGGCGCGATGAGGTTGGCTGCATTGTCGCCCAAAAAGGCGTCACCGGTGGCGTCCCGGCCCTGAAGAGCGGTATCGTGTGGTCATGGGGATGAGCGACATGCCGAACCCGCGCTACGACCAGGCCAAGAGATCCGTCGAAGCCCTCAGCCCCGCCGACCAGTTGCGTCTCATTGCGGAACTCGTTGGGCGGCTGAGTGGGGAACTTGACCACAAGCCGCGCCGGAGCCTGCTGGAGCTTCAGGGCTTGGGCAAGGGAGTCTGGCAAGGCGTCGATGCCGATGAGTACCTGCGCCGGGAACGCTCGTCGTGGAGTGGATAGAAGCGCTTCGTGGCTCGACCGTCGGTCTTGACACAGGGCCGCTGATTTACTACATTGAGGAACACCCGGTCTTTTTCGCCAGGGTACAGCCATTCTTCGAAGCTGCCGAGCAGAACGAATTCCGTATTGTGACTTCTTTCGTCACGCTGATTGAAGTCCTGGTCCACCCACTGCGCGAAGGATCGGCCCGAGTTGGCTGAGCAATATCGCAACATTCTTCTCCAATCGCCCGCGCTGACGGTGATTCCCTTGGACGAGGGCATCGCCGAGGAAGCCGCGCGGTTACGAGCACGCCATAACCTCCGAACACCGGATGCGATACAACTTGCGACAGCCCTGCGCTCCGGCGCTTCCTGGTTTCTGACAAACGATGCCGGGTTGGCGAACTTGTCTGAGGTCTCCGTGCTCGTCTTGAAACAGTTGCCTTAGCTCGCAGGATTCGGCCGTGTATGCAATGGTTGCCAG
Source organism: Bryobacteraceae bacterium (assembly GCA_052144935.1). Taxonomy (GTDB): domain Bacteria; phylum Acidobacteriota; class Terriglobia; order Bryobacterales; family Bryobacteraceae; genus JOPF133. Next base: position 71,576 of record JBKQPR010000108.1, on the reverse strand, counting down.
GCGCAATGGGCCGAAGCTCCGCCAGGTGGACGACCGGGTTTGCCCCACGGAAGGCCCCCGTCGACCTCGCGGCCCGGTTCCCGCGCAAGCTGGTCTGGCCACCCCCCGAACCCTTCGCTCGACCGTCCATGTTATGGTCGGTAATAGAGGAGAGGATAGGAGGGGTCTTGCTGCGACGAATTCCGCTACTGCTTTCGGTGGTCCTGCTGGCCAGTCTGGCCGCGCCGGACGATCCCGCTCGCCAATCGGCGGTCCGGGCGACTTTGGATAATGGGCTGCGCGTCGTGATTGTGCGCGATCCGCTGGCCCCGGTCGTCACCGTCGAAGAGAACTACATCGTGGGTGGAAACGAAACGCCCGCGGGCTTTCCCGGCACGGCCCATGCCCAGGAGCACATGGCCTTCCGCGGCTGCGCGGACCTGAGCGCCGATCAGATCTCCGCCATCTACGCCCAGCTTGGCGGCACGGTGAACGCCGATACACAACAGAACATCACGCAGTATTTCGTCACCGTGCCCGCGCAGGACCTGGAAGTGGCGTTGCGCCTCGATTCCGCCTGCATGATGGAGGTGCAGGATTCCGCCGAGCAGTGGGCCGAAGAGCGCGGCGCCATCGAGCAGGAGGTCTCGCGCGACCTGTCCAACCCGACCTATAAGTTCATTACGCGCCTCAACGAGGATCTTTTTTCGGGCACGCCGTACGCGCACGACGCGCTGGGGACCAAGGCCTCGCTCGACGCCACCACCGCCGAGATGCTGAAGAAGTTCTATGGCGATTGGTATGCGCCCAACAACGCCATCCTGGTGATCGCCGGGGACGTGGATCCGCCGGCGGCGCTGGCCCGGGTCAAGCAGTTGTACGGTCCCATCAAGCGCCACCCGGTTCCGGCGCACCCGGAAGTCGCCTTGCGTCCGGTCAAGGCGGAGAGCTTCACGCTCGACAGCAATCTGCCCTACGAGCTGGTTTTCGTGGCCATGCGCATGCCCGGCACATCCAGCCCGGACTTCGCCGCGGTTCGCATTCTGAGCGACGCGATCGGCAGCCAACGCGCCGACCTCTACGGGCTGGTGCCGGCGGGCAAGGCGCTGGGCACCGAGTTTGGCTTGGCCGAGACCTACTCCAAAGCCAGCGTGGGCTATGCGGCGGCCGCCGTGCCGGCCGGCGCCGACCCCGCGCCAATCACCGGTGAGATGAAGAAGATCCTGGCGGGCTACGTGGAAAAAGGCGTGCCGCCCGCACTGGTGGAAGCCGCGCGCAAGGGCGAAGTGGCCAGCGCCGAGTTTCAGCAGAACTCGATTTCCGATCTCGCGTCAACGTGGTCGCAAGCGCTGGCCGCCGAAGATCGCAATTCGCCAGACGAGATCGTCGAGGCCATGAAGAAGGTTACCGTGGCGGACGTGAACCGCGTGGCCAAGGCTTACCTTTCGGTGGACAACGCTATCGTGGCGACTCTGAAGCCGTCGGCCTCCGGCGAACCGGTATCCGGCAAGGGTTTCGGAGGCGCCGAGGTGACCACCGCGGCGCCCACCAAGCCGGTCGCGCTGCCCGATTGGGCGGAAGCCACGGTCAAATCGCTGAAGGTGCCGCAGGCGGGGCCGAAGCCCGCCGACCTGACTCTGGCGAACGGCTTGCGGCTGATCGTTCTCACCGAGAAGGTCAGCCCGACGGTTACTGTGATCGGCTCCGTCAAACACGAATCGGACCTTCAAACCGCACCCGGCAAAGATGGCGCCGATGAAGTGCTGGCCGAACTCTTCTCCTATGGCACCACGACGCGCGACCGCCTCGCGTTTCAGGAGGCTTTGGACGACATCGCCGCCTCCGAAAGCGGCGGCGTGAATTTCAATCTGAAGGTCCTGAAGCAGGATTTCGCCAGGGGAGTCGAGCTGCTGGCCGATAATGAACTCCACCCGGCGCTGCCTCCCGACGCCTTCCAGGTGGTGCGCGGCCAGACGGCGCAGTTTGTCGAAGGCCAGCTTTCGAGCCCGGCTTACAAGATGCGTCGCGCGCTCGATATCGCCCTGCTGCCGGCGAACGACCCGGATCTGCGCGAGGCCACGCCGAAAACCGTCACGGCGCTGGCGCTGGCGGACATCAAGGACTTCTACACCAAGGTGTTTCGCCCGGACATGACGACCATCGCGGTGATCGGCGACATCACCCCCGAGGAGGCCCGCCCGGTGATCGAAAAGTGGTTCGGCGCGTGGAAGGCCGCCGGCGCCAAGCCGGATGTGAAGTTGCCGCCCGTGCCCGTGAACAAGCCGTCGGCCGTGAACGTGCCCGATCCGACCTCGGTGCAGGACTCGGTGGAGCTGGCCCACGAGGTCGCGATCAACCGCTTTCATCCCGATTACTACGCCTTACAGCTTGGCGACCATGTGCTGGGCGGCGGCTTTTACGCCACCCGGTTATATCGCGATCTGCGGCAGAAGAACGGCTACGTATACAACGTAGACAATGCCCTGCACGCCAGCGAAACCAGGGCCACTTACTCGGTGACTTACGGTTGCGATGCGGAGAATGTCTCGAAGGCGCGCCTCTTGGTGGAGCAGAATCTGGCCGCCATGCGCACCACCAATGTAAGTCCGGCGGAGCTTCAGCAGGCCAAGGCCCTGCTGCTGCGGCAGATCACGCTGGCCGAATCGAGCGAAGACGCGGTGGCCGGAGGTTTTGTGGCGCGGTCTCTGGCCGGCCTGCCTCTGGATGAGCCGATCCGCGGCGCGCAACGCTACTACGATCTCACTGCCGACCAGGTAAGGGCCGCGTTCGAAAAGTGGATTCGCCCGGATGCCTTCGTGCAGGTGGTGCGCGGTCCGGCGCCGAAGTAGGCGTGGGCGTTGGAATGAGCGCGACCGGACTGAGGCGGGCACTTCGCCGACCATAGGCATGTTACGGCCGGTCGAACCATGGCACAAAAATGGCCACGGCCATGATTACTCCCCGCAAGTCGGCTTGGCGACGGCAACGGGCCGAACCCTCGTCACTTGACGGGAAACGCCCGACTGGCGGATGTGCGCCGGTCGACGCGCCCAGGAAGCCGGGTTCTGGGAAGTGTCCAAACCACCTTCGGGCGGGCGGCGCGGCGCTCGGGAAGAGCGGCTTCCTGAGCGGGGGGATCAGTACGTAACTTCGGGACGTTCCAGACCGAACTGCGGGGGCAGAAACAGCACTGTCAGGATGGCGCAAACAAGCCATCGTTTGGACATAGGGTACGCCTGCCGGGATCTGCTTTCGCCGCTGGGCGCCACGATCGGTGCTGCGGCACCGCCTTCGTTATCACTGACGGCCGCCCCGGCCGCGTCCGCCGCGTCCCGGAATGTCTTCCTCGCCCGGAGGCGGTGCGTTGGGATTCCGGCCGCCGCTGGCCGGGGGCTTCCAGCCATCGAACGACGGGCCGTTCTGGAAGAAATACGAATCCTTGCTCAGCGGATTGCCCTTGGCGTAGTTGGCATTGGCCTGGCCGAAGATCTTGCCCGCGCGCAGGGTGTCGTCGTGGATTTTGGTCATCAACGTTTGATACCGGTCGTCGGTCTGCGGGTACCCCGAGAAAACGCTCAGATCGTTGTTGCCGGTGATCACCACGTCGACCCCCGGCACCGACGCGATGTCGTAGGCGTTGGCCACGCCGGTGGGCGTTTCGATCATTATCACCACCAGCATGTTGTCGTTGATCGTCTTGGCGTAGTCGATGCCGTTGATCCCCCAGATGCTGCGCGCCTGACCCTGGCCGGTGCTGCGCCGCGCCACCGGAGGATACCGCGCCCACTTGGCCGCCTCGCGCGCCCGGTCCACATCGTCGACGGTGGGCACGATGACCCCCAGCACGCCGATATCGGTGGCGTGCTGGATGTGCCACTCCTGCGCGTCCGGCAGCCGGATCATAGGAATGGCGGCTACGTGCGGGCACGCCGCGATCATGGCCTCGATATCCCTGAACTCCAGGGTGCTGTGCTGCATTTCAAACCAGGTGTAGTCGTAATGTTTGGCCGCTTCGCAGTAACCGGCGATATCGAACTTACTCTGCGTGAAGCTGAAGACCTGCTTGCCTTGCAGGAGCTTCTGCTTGACCGTGTTATAGAGTGGCGGGTGGGCATTGCCCGCGCCTTGAGCGGCCGGCTGCGCCAGCGCCGAAACGGCCGTCAGCGCGGTCGAAAAGACCAAACTCAGCGTGGAGGAAAATCTCATCGTTAACCTTCCTTTCCAATCGATCCAATCATGGTATCGCGAGCGCCACTAGCCCGGCGACCCGCTAGCGCCGGTCGCTACCATACCACGATGCACTGCTCGCCGTCGATCCTATAGGCCATGGGAACACCCGTGTTGCTTGCCTGCAAGTGGCGCAGAGCAAGGCCACGAGATCCGTCGGGCGCTGGCGGCTCAATGTTCCCGGCCCATCCGAGGGCATCGTCTTGCGCGTCAGTTCGACGATACTTCCCCGCGGTAGCCGGAATCAGGAGGCCAACCGGACTCATTGCGAAGCGCATCGTCGAACCGCTCAGCGCGACGTGCCCGGCTTCACGTATTCTTTGGGGAAGACCAGCGGAGTGCCCCCGCGGCTCACGATGATATCGGCCATCCGCTGAATGGGTTGATCGAGCGGAATGCCGTCGCCGGTTTGGATGGGCGTTCTCCCACGGGCATCCTTTTCATCCAGGGGAACCCCGATATCGGCCAGATACTGAACCAGCTCGGTCATATCCGCTTGAGTGGCCCCGCTGCCAGGGTTGCTCACGCACTCATGCATGGCGGTGCGGCCGGCGTTATCGACGGCCTTTACACCCTTGTCGAATTCGTAGGCGTATTTTGTGGCTGCCACGCGGCCGCTTGCCGCAGCCGCAAGCAGCAGGGTGGCGCCATCCTGCGCTTTGAGCTTGGTATCGGCGCCGGCTTCAATCAAAGCTCGCATGACATCCACGCGATCGGATCTGGCGGCCAGAAGGAGTGGCGTCTGTTCTCCGGCGACCGCGCGGAAGCCTCCTCCCCGTCCGTTTCCGGTGTCTGCCGGGCGCGTGCGGACATTCGGCTGGGCGCCCTTCGCCAGCAAGGTCTTGACTAACTCAAGGGAGCCGGCTTGCGCGGCCACGTGCAATGGTGTGCTTCCTGTGCGATCGGCGACGTTCGGGTCGGCGCCGCCATCCAGCAGGGCAACCGCTGCTGCGTAACAGCGATTGGAAGTGGCGACGGTTAATATCTTCTGGTCCGAAAGAGCGTAGTTAGGGTCCGCGCCGGCCTGGAGGATACGCCGCACCGTAGGCGCGTCGTTCTTGAGCGTCGCGAAGACCAGCGCCGTGAAGCCGCCCTTGCTGGCCGCGTTCACGTTGGCGCCTTTTTGGATCAGCAGATCCACTACGCCGGCATGCCCTTCCGAGGCCGCCCACATAAGCGCATTCTGAAGCCTTTTCGGCTCCGCGCCGTTCACATCCAAGCCGCGATCGAGCAGCATCCGCACTTCTTCCACGCTGCCCACACCAGCGGCGATCATGAGCGTCGTCTCGCCGTTCCAGCGGGTGGCCTTCGGATCGGCGCCGGCTTTGAGCAGCCTTTCCACCAGCCGCGCGTTACCGTTGGCCAGCGCCAGGGTGAGCGGCGTCTCCCCGTAGTCGTTGGCGGTGTTGATTTTGGCGCCGTGAGCGATCAGCTTTTCGGCCATATCCTGCAAATCGAGAAACGCGGCCCACGCCAGCGCAGTGGCCCCGTCGGGGGCGGCTGCATCGATATCCGCACCTTGCCCGAGAAGCGTCTCGAAGGCCTTGGCATCCCGGCGTTTGACGGCGTCCATGAGCCGGAGATCGGCAGCCGCCCAGGCCGCTGTGGCAGCCAGACAGAGGGCCAATGCGCATTTCAGAGAGGCCGAGAATTTCACCGCGGAGACACGGAGAAAACGGAGGAAGCGCGGAGAGCACAATTCATTTCTTGCCTTTCTCCGCGCTTCCTCCATGTCTCCGCGTCTCCGCGGTGAATCCGTTCCTTCCGCTCTCATCCTCGGTGCCTCTAGATCTCCGACAGGTGCTCCAGCATCCCGGTGCTGTCGCCCAGTTTCTCGGTGTGCACCCCCACTTTATCGAGCAGCGACAGGAGCAGGTTGGTCATGGGCGTATCTTCCGCATAGCGGATGTGACGGCCCCCCTTCAGCTTTCCGGATCCTCCTCCGATCAGCGCCAGCGGCAGATTGGTATGAGTGTGGCGATTCCCGTCCGCGATGCTGCTGCCATACAGGATCATGGAATGATCGAGCAGCGTGCCATCGCCATCGGGAGTGGATTTCAGGCGATCGAGCAAATAGGCGAACTGATTCACGTGGTGGGTGTTGATCTTGATGGTCTTGTCGATTTTCACCGGATCGTTCTGGTGGTGGGTGCAGTCATGATGCCCATCGGATATGCCGATCGCGCGGTAGCTGCGGTTGCTGCCCTCGCGGGCGAGCATGAAGCTGACTACGCGGGTCAAATCCGCCTGATAGGCGATCACCATCAGGTCCATCATCAGCCGGGCATGGTCGACGAACTCTTCCGGCGCCGCGAGGGGAAGATTGATCGCCGGCATTTTGAGCGTAGCGTTCTGCTCTTCGGCTTTCTGAATCCGGCGCTCGATATCGCGAATGGCGTCCAGGTATTCCGTGAGCTTCCGGCGGTCGCCTTGCCCAAGCCTGGTCTCCAGGCGATCCACGCTGCCCTTCACGAAGTCCAGCAGGCTGGCGCGCTCCTTCAGGGATTCCAACCGCGCGGCGGCGTCCGTGCTATCGCCGTCTCCGAACAGGCGCTCGAACAGGGCCCGCGGGTTCACCTCCATCGGATTGGGGGTCGTGGGGCTGCTCCAGGAAACCGTGTTGGTGTACGCGCAGCTATAGCCGGAATCGCAACCGCCGGCCAGGCTGGGGGCCTCCACTCCAATTTCGAGCGAAGCAAACTGCGTTTCCTTGCTCAGTTCGCGCGCGGCGATCTGGTCCGCGGAAACGCCCGAGCGAATGTCTGCGCCTTCGGTCTTCTTGGGATGCACGCCGGTAAGCCATGTGGCGCCCGCGCGGGCATGGTCGCCGCCCCCGTCCCCGAAGGAGCGGCCGTTGATCTGGGCCAGATTGCTCAGGACCAGGGTTTGCTCGCGGAACGGCTCCAGGGCCTTCATGGTGCTGTTGAACTCGAAGCCGACGCCTTCCGCCTTGGGAAGCCAACTGGACTCGATGATTCCGTTGGGCACATACACAAAGCCGAGGCGCGTCGCCGGACCGGCGTTCTTCGTGGTCGCCGCGAATGCCGGCCTCATCGCATCCAGAAAAGGTAGCGCCATCATAGCGCCGGCTCCCCGCAGGAACGTCCGGCGAGGAAGGTGTTTCCGTGTAACGATCATTCTCCCGATCTCCTCATTTGAAATGGAGTGCTCATTACGATTGCCGTAATCAAGTCCCTGGTCCGGTAATCGTTGGCATCGCAGTCTCGCAAGATAGCTCTTACGGCCGGCTGGTCGTAGTATTCCAGTCCGCGCCCCAGCGCGTAGGTGAGAAACTTGGATGCGACAGTGGACGCGAATTCCTCGCGCCGCGCGGTGGTCATGGCCTTTTTGAGACCCGCCGGCCCGGTAAACTTGGTGCCGTCGGGAAGTTGGCCGGAGGCGTCGATCTCGGATCCCCCATCCTGGGTGCGCCATTCCCCGATGCCGTTGTAGTTTTCGAGAGCGAACCCGATCGGATCCATCAACTTGTGGCAACTGGCGCAGCCGGGGCTGGCGCGATGGATTTCCAGAGCCGCGCGCAGGCTCAGACTGTGGCTTCCCTTGGTGGTCGCGTCCAGCGGGGGCACATCGGGAGGCGCCGGCGGAGGCGGCGCGCCGAGCAGGTTTTCCAGAACCCACTTCCCGCGTTGCACTACCGAAGTGCGGTTCGGCGGCGAAGTCACCGTGAGCAGGCTGGCCTGCCCCAGCAGACCGCCGCGGTTGGGATCGTCGAGCGTCACCCGGCGGAACTGCGCACCGTAGATGTCCGGTATACCGTAATGCTTCGCCAGGCGCTCGTTGAGAAAGGTATAGTTCGCCGTGAGCAATTCCAACGCGCTACGGTTTTCCCGGACGATGCTGTCGAAGAACAACTCGGTTTCCTTCCGCATGCTCGCGCGAAGACTCTCGTCGAAGTCGGCGAAAACCACCGGGTCGGGCCTCACGGTGGCCAGATTGCGGATGAACAGCCACTGGCCGGCGAAATTGGATGTCAGGGCGCTGGACCGGGGGTCGTCCAGCATCCTCTCGACCTGTTGCTTGAGAACCTGCGGATCCGCCAGCTTGCCGGCGACAGCCAGGTCGAGCAGCTCATCGTCCGGGACGCTGCTCCAGAGGAAGAACGACAAGCGCGAGGCGAGATCCACTCCGCTGACCCGGTGCACGGCGCCCGGCGCTTTGGAAGCCGTGTCGGATTCGACGCGGAACAGAAAATCCGGGGAAATCAGAACCGCCTGGATGGCCTTCTGAATTCCGTACTCGAACGATCCCTGACCGCGGGCCTGCTGGTAGAACGCTACCAGCGGCCGCACATCCGAAGCGGTAACGGGCCGGCGATACGCGCGCCGGGCAAGCTGGGTAAGGATCTGGCTGGCGCAATTGGCCTCGTCGGCAGGGCGGGCCGGGTGGCAGATCAGGATCTTGCGGCGGCTGGGCGTATCCCCCGGACCGGTCGCATTGAAAGGCCCGGCGATCGAAAGGTTGGTGAGGCGCGGCAGCGTGCCAATGGGCGCCTGCGTGGTGGATCGCTTTAAACTCGCGCCGTCCAGACGCAAGTCCACGTCGGTGGGAACGCTCTCCGGGCGGCCCCGTCCGCCCGTCGAAATGACCTCGGGCCGCAGCGATTCTCTGGGAAAAGTGACGGCCACGGTGCGGAGGCCGGCCTTGATGGGAAGCCGCAGCTCGATCCCTTTGCTCGCGTCCGGAGAATTCGAAGCCCCAAAGCTGGCTCGAAGAACGTACTCGGCATCCAGTGGGAAGTAGTGCCGGACGGAGACCCCGCCGGCCGAGTTAAACGGAAGATCGTCACTCACCCATTCCAGTCTGGAAGGAACCGGCCGCGGACTGCCGTTGGTCTCGCGGCGGGGTTCGAACGCCTCTTCCACCGGCTTCATGGCCGGATCGCCGATCGCTAAACGGGAAATCCGGCGCGCCACCGAAAGATAGCGATCCAGCAGCGTCGGGGAAAGCGAAAGGACGTCCCCGATGTTGTCGAAACCGTAGCCGGAGTCGTCTACCGGCAAGAGCGAGCCAGGATCCACATCCAGGTCGAAAATATCGCGGATGGCGTTGCTGTATTCGGCGCGGTTCAGGCGATGAATTGCCGGACGCCCTGGATTCGGGTGAGCGGCTGCTTCCGCGTCCAGCGCGCCTGCCAACCACTGCGCGAACCCGGTGGCCTCCGCGGCGTCGGGGCGAGGCAGACCGGGAGGGGGCATCTGGCCGGTCTTGATTTTGCGCAGCACTTTCTCCAGCAACTCGGCCTTGCCGCCGGCGCCGCTAAGATCCAAACCCTGTAACGTCACCCCGGCCGTTTTCAACTGGTTGTTGTGGCAGCCTACGCAATAGCGTTGGAGGAGCGCCTGATTCGCGGCAGCCGCCGGCTGGCCCTGGGCAGTTGCGGATGCAACCATGATCCCGAGACATGCCGCGAAGACCGCCACACGACTCAAATGCCTCGTGCGGCGACACTCCATCGCGCGGCCCCGGTCGAGTGCCGGACCGTCGCAGAACGGTGACGACGTACGTTCCCCGTGCTCTTTATAACCCAATACGGATTCCCTCCGCGGATACGGATCCCAGATCCAGACAGACGCATATTGAGTATATCGCAAACGGCCCCGATCCCGGTCCTGTCGGTTAGGGGGCGATTTTAGGGGGTGATGACGAACTCCTCACAACAGTCCGGGGAGTTGGTTTCGATAAGGACTTCGAGGATTTGATCCTCAAGCGTCCACCGTACACTACTGAGTTGGGCTTGACGTCTGTTTCAGCCCGCCGTGCGCTTAAACGTTTTCGGGATTTCGCGTCGCCGCGGCGGCAACCGCTTCCTGACGGTCGCGGCTCTGACGCGCGTCCCCGCGTGATTCCAGTAAGTTACAGAGCCGCGACCGTCAGGGAGCGGTCCGGGGTACCGGTTTTTCCCGAATTCGTTTAAGCACCCCCGCCCGCCCGCGCCGCGATGGGCGGCGGCCATGCGTCCGCGGGCCGAGAGCGGCCGTCCGCGCGGGGCGCCGGCTGCCCGGTGTGCCGGTGCGGCAGCAAGCTGGTGGACGACGCCCACTGCACCCGTAGGGCCGCCAAGGTCAACTCGAGGCCGCGCGCGCTCAGGCGACGCCCCGCGCCGCATCGACCCTGGGTCGTGCGATTCCTGCCGCTTCCTGGGCCAGGCGGAACCCGTCTTGCCGTCTCAGCCCGACGTCCCCGCCTGGCCGCCGCCCATCGCGCAGGGGCGCGCTCTCGGCCGGCGGTCGGGCATCCCCGCGGCGGCGCCACCCGGCGGAGCCCTGGTCAAAAGCCCGAGGACCCGGGTGGAGTTACTGCGAGCGTCCGCAACACCAACGCTACTTTTTCAGCAGCGCGTCGACAGCGAATTGCGAGATGGCTTCGTCGACCTCCGACGCTGCCCCGCTGCAGGCAATTGCGCCGATGGTCTGGCCATCCACCTTGATTGGCACGCCGCCCTGGTTGGGAAAGGCGTCCGGAAAGGCCAGGACGGCGAGGTCGCCGCTCTTGAGTTGGTCGGCCCCGGCTTTCGAGGGCCGTCCGTAGAGTGCCGCGTAGCGGGCTTTCCGTTGAGCAAACTGGATCGTGTTCAGCCCGGCCTTATCGGCCTTTTGGAGGAACAGGAGGTTGCCGCTCTCGTCGACCACACAAATGGTCACCTGAACATTGCGGCTCTGGGCTTCCATTTCCGCGGCGGCGACCACGGTTTTGATGGCCGCCAGATTCAAGTACTTGCGCGTGGGAAGGTCGGCCGCCATGGCGACGGTCAGGACACTGAGCAGAAGCAGTAGGAATCGGATCATGGAGCTATGGTACATCCGGGCTGGCAAGCTCACTCGCTTCAAGTGTTCCAGCACGCAGGCGGATATGGTCCCGCGCCCGAAGGCCACTGGTGCGCGCCCCGGTGCGTCGCGTTCGGGACGAGCGGACGTGGCGGCATGACCGCAAAGGTTGCCGTCCTACGAAGACGGTTGAGGCTCGGTCACCACAGATTGTCTGGCATGAGCGTGGTGCATCATGAACGCCAGCAGATCCGCCTGGGTGATGCGCCAACCAGAACCGGCGCGCAGGCCGTTCAGCTTTCCGCTGGAGAGCCAGCGGTAGACGGTCCGGCGATTCACTTTCACATTCAGCGCAATTTCTTCGGGCGTGAACAACGCCGGTAGTGACACAGACTGCATCCTCCCCCTGTGGAACATTCTACGCCCCACGCGGTGGAGCACAGGAGCGAGAGTGACCGCGCCGCGCGGCGCCCGCCGGTCGGTCGCGTGAAGGACGACCACCCGTGGCACGCAACGCTTGCCCGCCGCGCGGATTTCGGCGCCGGCTCCTCCGACCGCTGCCCGGCGCCGCTGCCGGCCGTCAGGCCGAGCCAGTCTGGTTGTCTCCGCCTGGCGTCCCGCCCGCTGCGCGGCGGGCGGCCATGCGGCCGGGCCGAGAGCGTATTCGCGCGGGGGCGCCGCCCGGCGCGACCCTTTGGTGGCGTGCCCGTGGTGCGCGATCCCTGGCCGTTCAGCGCTGGTCTTGGCTTGGCGGCGCCGGTTTCCCGCTACAGCGGCCGGAAGATCCTATTTCGCCGTGCTCCGTAACTCTCGTTCGCAAACTTCCGGCTGGTTCATCAGGCATCGTTCCTGCGGGTATGGGACCACATAGTGGAATTCACCGGCCGCAAGCCGACGCTGCACATCCACCCAGTACCCGATCGTGAAGAGATCGCCATGTTTTCGGCGGAAATAGTCGCGCAGGTCCGGCGGCACACCCAGGAACCGCTCCCATTCGTCCACCAGGACATCGAATTCATCGACTGCGAACCACGGGCCGTCGATTTCCGTGTTCCAAAGGAATTCGTCCTCCTCGCTGGGCAGTTGCGGCGTTTCGCGAAAGCGGTATCGAAGCAGAGGGCCGAGATCGTCGAAATCGAACAGCGCCACATTAAACCCGTGCGTCAGTCCGGTATTGAAGGTCAATCCGTAGCAGTCCCCAATAAAGAACCCCATCCCCGCCAGGTCCTTAATAAAAGTACCCAATGCATCGATGGCGCGTTCGCGCACGCCCCGGTCCCGCGTCTCGTCGAAGAAGGTGTTCAGGGGCTGAACCTTTCTCTGGGCGTATACATGCTTCAGAATGATTCGATCGCCCTCGATGCGAACGGAATTCGGCGCGCTCTCCAGCAACTCCTGAACCACGCCATCGTCGAAGTGGCGGCGGGGAAAATCGAGATTCCGATAGAGCCACGCATCCAACATCAGGCGGCCTCGGTTGGTCTCATGCACCCACCGGTACTGATCCATGATCCGCGTTCTCCCGGTCCATCCCGTCTTCGACGAGAAGTCGCGAACCACCTTGAACACATACGGGAAGGAGGGTGGAGCGAAAACCACCATGGCCATGCCCGCTCGCCCCGGCGTGGGGCTGAATCGCTCGCCGGTCTCCCGCAGATGACGCTGCAGCCGCTGGTTGAGGGCCACTCGTGCCGGGTGCGTGAACCCCAGAACCGCGCACATGGCCGGATGGCCGCGTTCGGGCGCCAGCGTGTCGAGAAAGCCGAGGGCCTCGCGGTAATTATCGGTGTGAACGTTGAACGTGGAGCGGGTGGAGATAAAGAGGATATTGCGCATGTCCTCTTTCCCTGTCAGCACCGCGTCTACTCTGATGCCGGCCTCCTCGTTCCTGAGTGCCAGCACCACGGGCAGCTTCCCCCCGCGCGACCTCAGTTCTCCCACGAGGTACGCCTCCCGGTCGCGATAGAACACGGGCCGCAGCATCCGCAGGTGGCGGGGAGCGCCGCCCGAGATCAGCCTCCCCCAGTCGTCCACGAGGCGCGCCGTCACCAGGCGGGCATCCCGCTCCGGGTTCTCGAAGCGCGCGTGGAATCCGCAATTCCGCAGCACCCGGATCACGGAGCCGCTCATCTGTTCCGGAGCGGCCTCGTAGAGTTCCCAAACCGGTTGAGGGTTCCAGATGTGCGAGTGCTGGGCCAACCCGTCGTCGGCGTACTCCACGGGCGTGTCCTTCTGGTCGAAGGCGAGCCGCATTACGGAATAGAAGAAAGTGAGCGCCAGGTCGGCCTCATAATCGTTGAAGATCCGTTCCAGGAAGGCACGCCGCGCCGCCATCCAAAACCGGCGGTCCGGCAGCCGCTCGGGCAACAGCCGCTGCATCTTTTGCCAGGTGCCATCCACGGCCGCCCGGTAGAGGCGGACCCGGCGCTCGGCATTCAACGTCGCCTGGATCCAGTCCCGCTTTTCGAATATCTCCTGGGCCTCGACCGTCAGGGAATTAAATGCCGAAAAATAGCCGCGATGGCTATCGGCAATCAGTTCGGCCGCGCGACGCGCGTCGGCCCGCGCCTCGATCGAAGACTCTTCGACCTGGCGCTCCTGTCCGGCCGGAAAAAGCTGCCGCCAAGCCCGCCGCCGCGCTCGGGCCGTCTTGACCTGATCCAGCGCCAGCCGGGGCCATCTCAAAGCACTTGCAATCTCGTGAGAAAGCGAAGACATAATCCGCTCACCGTTCCCTCTTTACTCCCAGTAAACTCCCGCTAGCAGTCACCGGAGGAGCAGAGAAAAACGGGATCGCGTCAGAAACTCGGCTACCGGTTGGAAAAAGCCTGAACTGAGGCCGGTATATCGCGGGGCCCTCTGGTCCATCGTGGACTCGGCGCAAGCAAGCGCGCAATCTCGCGGTGGACTTCTTCTGGCGAGCGGTTGCCGTTCACCCGGTGGTATCTGGCGCCCCGGTAATGGGCGATGACCGGGCCGGTGATGGCTTCATAGGCTTTAAGCCGCTGGTGAATCACTGCCTCGCTGTCGTCCTGGCGCATGATCAGCCGAGCGCCATCCTCATCGCAGATTTCGCGCGTCTTGGGAGCCTGCGAGAAAACATTGTAGATTCTCGAGCATGTGGGGCACTGCCGTCGCTTCGAAATTCGGCGCACCAAGCTCTCGGTCCGCACTTCCAGATGGATAACCGTTGGCGTGGGAAGACCGTTCTCGGATAAGACGCCGTCAAAGAACTCGGCCTGAGGTTTGGTCCGCGGATAACCGTCAAGCAGGAAACCCGAGAGGCAATCCGGTTCACCGATGCGGTTCACCACCGTCTGGTTGACGATTTCGTCGCTGACCAGACCTCCCTGCGCCATGATCGAGCATAACTGCTCACCAAGTGGTGTGCCCGCTTTGCATTCCGCCCGGAATACTTCGCCCGTCGAGATGGCCGGAATGCCATAACGGCGCTCGATGAAAGAAGCTTGCGTACCTTTGCCACAACCGGGCGGCCCGAAGAGCAAAACGATCACGAACACCTCCGGACCCCATCGGGGCGGCGGGATCGCTTAGAAGACTTCTGCGGAGGGCTATGTGGTGGCCCTGTCGCGCCAGGCCGGCAACTGGGCACAGCGATGAATGGCATCTGTTCGCCCCATCATAGCGTCCAGCGCCGGGGAATCCACTCGACACTGGTCCGATTCGGACACTGGTCCGAATTGACCCAGTGAGCGTCAGGCAACGGCGCGCGCACCGCCACCGGCTGCCGGCGGCGCGGTTGCCCGGCGACGACTGTTGCCACCGTAAGAACACCGCTGGCAGGCCGAATCCCGACGTGCGCCAGACGGCGCCGGCTTCTGCACCCGCTGCCCGGCGCCAATGCCGGCCGCCAGGCCGAAGCAGTCTTGCCGTTTCCGTCCGGCGTCCTTCCGCCCGCCGCGCTGTGGGCGGCGGCCATGCGAACGCGGGCCGGGAGCGGCCTTCCGCACGACGGCGCCGGCCGGTGCGCTGGTGCGAGCCAGCAAGCTCGTGGACCGCTCCCCGGTCTCCTGCGGCCGCTGGCGGGCCGGTCCCGACGTGCGCCAGGCGGCGCGCATGGCGATGCCGGAGTGGGGGCGCGGGGCGAATCGCTGCCCGGCGCCACTGCGGCCGCCGGGCCGAACCGTCTTGCCGTTTTCCGCCTGGCGTCCCGCCCGTTGCGCGGCGAGCGGCGGCCCTGCGAGCGCGGGGCGAGAGCGGCCATCCGCGCGACGGCGCCGGTTGCGCCGTCTAAAAGGGCGCCAAACGATTATACCCGAGTCTTCCGTGGATGGCCTTCCGGGCGTGCGGAATTATCGGCGCTTATCTGGTAAATGGTAACCCACCTCGCGAAACGAGCAAGCCTTCGAATTGCGGGTTATAATTGCTCTGGCTTGCAGGCTCACTTTTTTCGATATCGTTCAAGGGAGACAAGATGGTTAGTTTGGCAGACGCACGAAGAGTGATTGCGGCGGCGGAAGAGAAAGCTGCTGAGATCGGACAACCGATGAACATCGCGGTAGCAGACGGGGGCGGCAACATGGTCGCGCACGTCCGCATGGACGGAGCCTGGATCGGCAGTATCGATATCTCGCAAAAGAAGGCTTACACGTCGCGCGCATTCGATATCTCCACGAAGGACCTCGCCGAGCACTCGCAGTCCGGCGGACAGTTCTTCGGCATCCACGCCTCCAATGACGGCAAAATCATGATCTTCGCCGGCGGCATCCCCCTGAAGCGGGAGGGAAAGGTTGTGGGTGCGATCGGTGTTAGCGGCGGAAGCGGGGATCAGGACCATGCCGTGGCCGAAGCGGGTGCGGCTGCGTTCTAAATCGGCGGGTCGCTGTCCCTCCAAGGCGGTGCATCGGGCGGGGCGTTCACCATCTCAGCGGTGGGATGGACTCGCTGCCATCGGTTTCTGGTGGAGAACGCAGTAGATCGCGTCTCGGCCGGGGGACATGCCGGGACGCGGAGCGCGTGAATCCGCGGCGGCGCCGGGCGCGGAGACGCCTTTGGTGACGTGCTTGATCTGCGCCAGCGCGCCCGAGTCCGCGGGCGGGCAGCGGCGTGCGTCGACCCGCGGGCGCCCCGCCGAGCCGCCGGAACTTCTCCGATCGCTGCGCGGCGCCACGGCCAGGCCGCCCGCGGCGCGGTGGGCGGCGGGCGCATGGCCGCCGCCCATCGCGACGCGGGCGGAAGCGGCGAGACTGGTTCGGCCTGGCGGCGGGCAGTGGCGCCGGCCAACGATTCGCCAACGGGCGCACACGCCGACATCGTCATGCGCGCCGACCCCGCCGACGCGCAACAAGAGCGCGAGAACCAGTGGCGTGACGGTGGGTCAGGAAACTGCGGCGCTGGCAGTAACCCGCTACTCTGAAGGATATGCAACTCCCCGAGGCAGAGCCACCGAAGCATGAGATGACTGCATGCATTCATTGCGGATCGAAGGTAGTTCGCCAGGCTAGAGCAGATGGAATCCCCGCCTGGAACTGCCTCTCCTGGGGCAGGGAGTACCTGGACGGCGCAACGGCGGCGCTGAACAATGCCGTTTACCGGTCGAACGAGGTGCGGCTCTACACCGATGGAAAGGAAATCTGCGCCATGACCGGGCCTGATCCGGTACAGGGAATTGCCGGCTACGGCTCTTCGGTTCACGAGGCGCTTCGTGATTTGGCCGACCAACTCGTCACCTGTGGCGTCCGGATAGAGGTAACCGATATTAACCACCCGTTCAACTGGTCTGAATCCCCGAAACCAGATGAGTAGTTCTGTTCCTGCTGGGTGCCGGATTGGGCGCGCCACAGTGAGGAGAGGTCGCCGAAGCGCCGATCCTTCAGCCCCCCGGAACCCACGTCGCGGCCGTGGCGATCTCGGGGGTCTGGCAGCTACGGCAACCTGCAGGCGAAATTCGCGGCGTCGTCAATGTTGCCCGAACCCTTGTACTGCGCCACCTGCGGATAGGGGCACAGCGGCCGTGTCCGATCGATCTTGCCGCCCGCACTGTGCGACGCAATGATGCTCGCGGGCGCTTGGCCCTCCTCGACCCAACGGTCGAGTGCGCCGATCTTGTCGAACGTGTTGGGCCCGTCGCCACCGCCGCAATGCGCCATTCCGGGCACCATAAAGAGCCGGATGCTATTGTCGGTCGTGGCTGGCCCCAGCACTTCCTGCACGCTCCGGAAATATTGGACCGTGTTGTAAGGCGAGACGTTTTGATCGGCCCAGCCGTGGTACATCAGCAGTTTGCCGCCGCGAGCCACGAACTTTTCGAGGTGCGGATCGGTGGCGTTCATGATGAGGTATTCGGGGCGATCGAAGCGGTCGTTGTCCTTGTCGAAATCGAATGTGCGCCAGTCCCAGTTGGCGTCTTGGAACACGACGTACTTCGTCTGATCGAGGATGGGCGCGTACGGCTCCGGCCCGCCTCCCATGACGGCCCAGCCGAGCTCGCTGCCCGGCGCCAGGGTCCCGAACAGTTCCTTGCCGGTGCGCGGATTCCTGCCGGGCCCGTAGACCTTGCGCGCGGCTTCGACCTGCGGCGCGGTCAAACAATCGGCGCGGTCGCCTGCCTGGCACAACAGCACGCCTGGGTCGAACTTGCAGCGGGTCGGGTCGGAGATCAATCCGTCCTTGAGCCCGTCGCCCGCGTCGCATGCCGCCAGCGCCGCCTGGTGGATCGACGGATACTTCTCCGGCGGGATGTGGCTGGCCGGATCCTTCAGCAGCGCGTGCGCAATCCAAAGCGCCATGGCCGTCCGATTCCCCGGCGCGCCCGCGATGATGCCGTCGAAATCGTCCGGAAACATTTGCGCTTCCTTGAGCGCCTGCCGGCCGCCCGTGGAGCACCCGTTCCAATATGACCGGCGCGGCGCAGCTCCGTAGAACGCCTCCACGATCACCTCCGCCTTCACCGTCATTTCGTGCTCGGAGCGCCAGGAGAAGTCGGTCAGCTTTTCTGGATGCCCAGCCACGAAGCCGCCGCCCGGCGTGGCGTGCCCGGTGTCGGTAGACGCCACAGCGTACCCGCCGCGGACGCCCTCAGCCAGCGCCGAGTAGCTGATGGTTCCGGCCCATCCGCCGTTGCCGACCACCTGCAACTTGCGATTCCAACCCGTGATGGGCAGCCAGAACTCCACCCTGATATCAGAGTCGCCGGAGGGCGTCAGGGTCGCCGCCACACGGCAGAACCCGGGCACGGTTCGGTACGGATCCGACCGGCCGGTGGGAGGCGTAAACGCCCCGGCCGCCACGACCTCGGCGATGGTGATCTTCCCCTGGGGGAGCGCCAGCGACGCCACACTCTCGCATGACGCAGCGAATCCCGGCGCCGATGTACAGAGCGCGGTCAAGATGATGCCAGTTATCTTCACGCAAACCTCCAACGCAGCGAAGCTATTATAGATCGCCTGCCCTACGCCAGACCTGCCGTCTGGAGTCTCGAAGAGCTCGAACGGGAGATCGCCTCCGGTAGGATCGCCGGACACTGGGAAACAGCTTTGCCGCCAATCGCGTGACCTGCCGTCTGCGGAGCCACCTGCCTTGGGATTGGCGTAATATCCCGCGTGCCGCCGGCCGCGCGCGCCGCGCGGGTGGGCGCTCCCGGCCCGCGCGGTCCGCTTGGCTGCCGCCCACCGTGCAGCGCGCGCGCCGCCGGGCGGAGACGGCAAGGCTGGTTGGGCCTAGCGGCCAGTAGTGGCGCGCCCTTTGATTCTGCGAGAAATGCTGCCCGGCGTGCCACCCTGGAGGCTGACACGGATTCGTCGCTCGACGGCGGCCGGCAGTGGCTCCTGGCAGTGATTCGCCATGCGCCCCCCCGCCGGCATCGTCATCGCGCCGCCTGGCGCACGCCGGCGGCCCGCCAGCAGCCGCAGGAGACCGAGGAGCCGTTCACCAGCCTGGTGCCGCGCACCAGCCCTTCGGTACCGCAATCGCGGATCGTGGGCCCGTAGGCGTGGCCGCGGGAGAATCTGGTGGATCTGCCGTGCAAAACGGGCGCGCCGCCCGCCCCGACCACGCCTGGGAGATCCCAGTATTGCTCGGCTGGCCGCTCACCGGCCCACCGGTTGCGGGTAGGCGCCGGTCGGCGTGTTCGGGTTCGCCTTGCGGGCCTGCTGTTCGGCGTAGGCCTTGCGCACTGGCTCCGGAAAGTCTTTGATCATTTCGGTGATCCGGGACTCGATCTGGGCCACGATCGGGGCATTTTCCGGCGCGACGTCGTAGCTTTCATCCGGATCGCCAGCCAGGTTGTACAACTCCGGCTTCGGCAACAGAAAACTGAAGCGCCCGCCGGGCGGCGCCGGTGTGTAAGCGGCGGTGTTGTGCCGCGCGATGTGCAGTTTCCAGTTCATCCAGCGCGCACACTGCAAGTCCCAATTATCGAAGTAGAGCAGCGGCGCCCGCTCGATGGACTGCCGGTCCCCGTGGAGCAGGGGCCATATGTCGATGCCATCCAGCGGCTTGGACGGCAACGCCGCGCCGCACAGTCGGGCCACCGTTGGGAAGACATCCATCATGGAAGCCAGGCCGTCCGAAACGCGCCCCGCGGGAATCCGGCCCTTCCATCGGGTGATGAAAGGTTCGCGGACGCCTCCCTCGTATGTCGTGTTCTTGCGACCGCGAAGCCTGCCGGGGCTCCCCTGGTACCACGGGCCGTTGTCGCTGGAACACATGACCAGCGTGTCCTGGTCCAGGCCGTTCTGCTTCAGCGCCGCGATGACTTCACCGAGGCTCCAATCGATCTCCTCCACCACGTCGCCGTAGACGCCCTCGGCCGATTTGCCGCGGAACCGCTCGGACGCCGCCAGCGGGATGTGCGGGAATGTGTGCGGCATGTAGAGGAAGAAGGGCGAACCCTTGGAACGGTCGATAAACTTCCGGGCTTGGCCGGTGTAACGCGCGGTAAGTGTGGAGAGATCCGCCGTCTGCTCGATGACATCGGTATTGTGCATCAGGACCCTGGGCGTCATATCGTTGCTGTAGGGGATGCCAAAGTACTCGTCGAAGCCACGGCTTGTGGGCAGATAGGGCTGGGGCCGTCCCAGGTGCCATTTCCCGATGCACATCGTCGTATAACCGCGGGCTTTCAGAACATCTGCAAGGGTGGTCTCATCCAGGCTCAGACCCTCGGCGTCTTGCGGGAAGAGAACCCGCGGAACCCCCACACGCGTTGGGTAGCGGCCCGTGAGCAGGGCCGCGCGGGAGGGCGAACAGACCGGGTCGGCGGAGCAGAAGTTGGTGAAGCGAACGCCCTCCGATGCCAGGCGATCGAAATTTGGAGTCCGGATCTTTGAGCCGTAAACACCGAGGTCGCCATAACCGAGGTCGTCGCAGAGGATGAAGACGATGTTGGGGATGCGGGCCGGCGCCCCGAATAACCGCGAGCCGGCTGCCACAGCCGCCGAGGCGAGCAAATTGCGTCGTGTCATTTCACAAGCTCTCCGCAGAGGCACCGGGAAGCAGGGTCTCCGCGCGCGCTGCGATACGGTCGGACTCAGCCAGTTCATGCCGGTCTTGTTCTGTAGTGTACACCCGTGGGGTATGGGGTCTTCGCGCGGATGGACGCAGCCCGGCCCGCGGTCGCATGGCCGCGGCCCACCGCGCCGCGGGCGGCACGCGGGGGTGAAACGGCAAGACGGGTTCGGCGTGGCGGCCGGCAGTGGCGCCGGGCAGTGATCGGGGAAGCCGGCGCCGCTTTGCGCGCTGAGCGATGCGAATGGCGGCACCGTCATGCCCGCCACCTGGCGCACGGGATCGGCCCGCCAGCAGCCGCAGGAGGGAGCCGTCCACCAGCTTGCTGCCGCGCACGCGGCCTTCGGCGCCGCAATCGCAGATCATGGGCCAGTAGGCGTGGCCGCGGAGCTGGGTGCCTCTGCAGTCGAAACGGGTCCCCCGCCCACGCCGAACGTGGCCTATCGGCGGGTTGCCGGCCACTTTACCGCCTTGGCTCGTCCTACACTCAGCCCCAAACGCAACTGGGATTGAGGATTCTGTTTTGAGCTTTCCCTGGGGTTGCGCCCGATAATAAAGGGATGAGCCGATTCGTCTTCCGAGAAGCGGACGCAACTCCATCCACAAAGGACCGCGCACTATGAAACCACGTTTATTGGCGGCTTCTGTTCTCGGCTGCTGGCTAGCCATGCCTGGGGCCTCCCAGCAGCCTGCCGCGCCATCCACCCAGGTCGCGTCCGGCCGCCACGTGATCGTGGTCAGTCTGGATGGGTTTCCGGCCTACATGTTGCAGGATGCCAAGCTTCCCCTGCCCGTTTTGCGCAGGCTGATAAAGGAAGGAGGGGTTGCGGACGGAATGAAGCCGGTAAATCCAACCGTCACGTGGCCCAATCATACCGCCATGGTGACCGGCGTAAATAGCGCCCGTCACGGAGTCATCTATAACGGTCTCCCGGTTCGCCCCGGTGACGGAAAACCTATCCGCATCGAACCATGGATCGATCAAAACGTTCTGGTGCAGGCCAGAACGGTCTACGAAGCCGCGCACGATGCGGGCCTAACCACTGCCGAGGTGGATTGGGTGGCCATTTACCGGTCCGCGGCCGTGAACTGGTCGTTCGGCGAACAGCCTCATGCCGACGGAACCGTGGAAAGGGAAATGGTGCAGCAAGGCTTGATCGGCGAGGATGACATCCTCTCGTTTGCCAAGTCGTCCATCGCCTGGAGGGACGATCTCTGGACGCGGGCCGCGGCTTATATCATCGAGCGCCACAAGCCCAACCTTCTATTGATGCACCTGCTGACCACCGATTCCGTACAACACCAGTATGGCGCCAGATCTCTGGCGGCGCAGACCGCTCTGATCCTGGCGGACCGGCAACTGCAGCGAATCCTGGATGCAATCGAGCGAGCCGGCATCCGGAGGCAGACCACCCTGCTGGTGGTTTCCGACCATGGCTTCAAGACCTATCGGCATGCCATTCGCGCCAACGCGCTGTTGCGCGAGAAGGGATTGCTACGGGGCGAGGGCGGCCAAATCGATTGCGATGCGTGGGTGGTGGCCGAAGGCGGAACCGCCATGGTGTATGTGACGCGCGAAACGCGGCGCGAGGCCACCCTGACGGTCTTGAACGAGGCGTTCCCCTCCGTGCCAGGGATTACCAAGGTGATTTTGCCGGGCGAATATGAGCAGTATGGCTATCCCAAGGTCGTCCCTCAAGGGCGCATGGCCGATATGGTTCTGGTTGCCGCGCCGGGGTATGCCTTCACGGGAGACACGACGGGCGAAGTGGTATCGGATGTGCCGGCGGGAGCCACGCTCGGCAATCACGGCTACCTGAACTCCGATCCCGATATGAACGAAATCCTGGTTGCCTGGGGTGCTGGTATTCGTCCCGGCTCGCATACCGGCCTGGTGCCGAACATCGACGTCGCACCAACGATTGCGGATCTGCTCCACGTGGATCTGCCCGCAAGCCAAGGGCGCCCCCTTCAGGATTTGCTGGAGAAATAGCGGCTGCGGCCACGCCAGTCTGGCGGCGGTTTTTACCCCTGGCCGCGCCCGCGCGTCCTGTGACACTCTGTAACCACGCTGACCACCCGGAAACCGGATTGTTTCGGGACTCCTGCCCGCGGCCTGCCGCCGCGCATCCGCAAAGGCGGCAGTGGCGGCGGATCAGGGCGCGCGATTGGGGGCGGCCTCTGATTCCGCGATGATCTCCCCCACGATGAACAGGCTGCCCGGCCCGCGGGTCGCATGGTCGCCGCACACTGCGCAGCGGGCGGGCTTTGCGGCCGGCGGTGGCGCCGGGCAGCGATTCGCTATGCACCCTCGCGCCGGCATCGTTCCTGCGCGGTCGAAGCCCGCGCAGGCCCGGCCGAAAAGGTGGCATCGGCGGCCCATACGCGCTCAAGGATTTGCCGCTTTTTCCGATGAGCCAATGTTGGATGTGGTGGGGATTCTTGGGCGCGCGAAAACGGCGCCCTTCCCCCGGCGTAACACGCCGACAAACGACGGAGAGACAACTCCGAGGGAGCGCCCGCAAAGCGCTTCCATTTGCGTTTGCGGCGTTGGACATCGAGAGGCTGAACGCCAGTGTCTTTGGTCGAAGATAGCCCCGCACTACGGCTCCGGTTGCTGCGCGAACTGGCACAGCGGCTCTGTTGGAGTGCCCTCGCTTACGCCCTGTTCGCAACCCTGTTCTCCTTGAACCTTCGCCCCCGTGTGCGGGGTGTCGCCCTATTCTTGTCTGGTCTCCTCGCCGTGTTGGGATTCCTGCGGACACTCTTTGCCCGGCGGGTGATCGCTGGCCAGGACACCGGGCGCGACGGCAGCCGGCTGGTTCAGGCCGCGAGAGCCCTGAGCCTCACATTCGGAGTGTTCGTCTCGTACGCGATCTGGCATGTACGCGGCCAGGTTATCCCGGAGTGCCTCCTGGTCGTGGGTGTTGCCGGACTCTCCAGCGTCAGCGCCAGTATGTTCGCTCCATTTCCCCGCTTGAACCGGCTCAATGTGTGTGCCCAGGTGCTGCCGGTCTATATCTGGTCCGTGTACGCCCTACCTCGCTACGGCTGGCTGTTGGAGTCCCTGGTTGTAATCCACGTGGTTGCGATCGCTCAAACGATCCGGATGAACGGCGCGCATATCCGTGCAATGTTCATCGCTCAACTGACGCTGGAGGTACAAGGCGAAGACTTGCGCCAGGCCCGAGACGCCGCGGAGAAAGCCGCTTCGACGAAGATGCGCTTCCTGGCCAACATGAGCCACGAAATCCGAACGCCGCTGAATGGCATTCTGGGTCTCGTGGAGGTGCTCAATCAATTGGCTCTCACCGAAGAGCAACGCGTAGTGCTCGACGATATCGGCCGCAGTGGGCAGCACCTGCTGTCCATCGTCAACGACATTCTCGATATGGCCAAAGTCGCCTCCGGCAAATTATCTCTGGAGCAGGTGCCCTTTGATCTGTCCAGGCTGATCCGCGACATTGCGTCACCCGCCGCGGCTCTCGCCGAAGCCCGGCAACTCCGCTTCCTTCTGCAAGTGCCGGCGGATTTGCCGCGCCGGGTACAAGGTGATCCGCTACGCATCCGCCAGGTGGTCTCGAATCTGCTCGGCAATGCGGTGAAGTTCACCCCATCGGGAGAAGTCTGTCTCGCGGTTCAATTGTCTCGTCCAGGCTGGATTCGTTTCGACATCTCCGATACCGGCATCGGCGTGTCGCCGGAACAGCAAGAAAGCTTGTTTCAGGAGTTTCATCAGGTAGATTCTTCGCCTACCCGCAAGTTTGGCGGCAGCGGACTCGGCCTGGCGATTTCCCATCGATTGGCCGAGTTGATGGGAGGCCGGCTGTGGGTGGAGAGCCGCCTTGGTGAAGGCTCGACTTTTTTCTTTGATCTGCCCCTCGCCACAATCGAGACCACGGCGCGCGCCACCCCGGCCGAAGGGATCCCGGTATCGGCCTTGCCACCCGGCTTACGCGTACTGGTGGCGGAGGACAACGCCGTCAACCAGAGGGTAATCGCCATGATGTTGACTCAGGCCGGAGCCAGCGTCGAGATCGCCGAAAACGGGCGGGTTGCCGTCGAGCGTCATCAGGCAGCCCTTTACGATATGATTCTGATGGACTGTCAGATGCCCGAACTGGACGGTTATGAAGCCACCGCCAGAATTCGCTCTTTGCCGGGCAGCGCCTCCCTTGTCCCCATCATCGGCGTAACGGCTAACGCTTTCGCCGAAGATCGCGAGCGCTGTATCCGCGCCGGCATGAACGGCTACACCGCCAAACCGCTGAGTCGCACTACCCTGATGGCAGCCATGTCCCAGATCCTCCCACCTGTCGGCAAGGCGTGAACTCTCCCGAACTTCGGTGGAGAGTCGCACGCTGGTGAGCGGTAAGGTCACCTTGCCCTCGAGTCCGCGGTGCTCTCCCACAATGAACAGGCTGCCCGGAACGCCCATGGCCGCCCCTCCCGGACGAGCCCACCGCGCAGCGGGCGGGATGCCGGGCGCCTGGCGGCAGGCAGCCGTAGTGATCGGGGAATCCGGCGCCGCCGGGCGAGACCAGCGTAGCGGACTGGCGGGCGGCAGCCCGAAGGACAATCCCGCGGATCAAGCGCGTGGCGGGCAGACTAGAATCGTTTCGGACGCGGCGCAGCGTGGGCGGGAAACAAGCCTAGAATTACTATAGGTATGCGACTGATCGCGCTCGAAGAGCACTACCGAAGCAAGCAGGTCGATGCGGAGATCGGGGAGGCCGGCAACTACTTCCGATCGACCAACTCCGCCGGGGAGCAGATGGCACAGCAACGTCTGTCCAATCTTACCCATTTGGGCGAACGGCGAATTGCCGATATGGACAGGAATGGCATCGACATGCAGGTGCTCTCACACACCCACCCTTCGCCCGAGATCCTGGAACCCTCGCGTGCAATTCCGCTCTCCCGTCGCGTAAACGACGAGATGGCCGAAGCAGTCGGCCGCTTTCCACAACGCTTTGCCGCGTTCGCCACACTTCCGGTTGCAGACCCATCTGCCGCGGCCCGGGAACTCGAACGCACAGTCACGCAACTGGGCTTCAAGGGTGCGTTGATAAATGGCGTAACGCAGGGGCGATTTCTTGACGACGCGTTCTTTACGCCTCTTCTGGAACGCGCGGAAGCTCTGGATGTTCCGCTGTATCTTCACCCGGCGCCGCCGCCTGAATGTGTGCAGAGAACGTATTTTTCCGGACTGGAACCTGGACTCGCCCGGATTCTCTCGATCGCCGGCTGGGGTTGGCACGCCGAACAAGGTCTTCACACCCTTCGCTTGATTGCCACCGGGGTCTTCGACCGTTTTCCAAAACTGCAGATCGTCATCGGCCATATGGGTGAGATGATTCCGTTCTTCCTCGCGCGAATCGATACGGTCGTAACGCCATTTACGAAGGGACTGAAGGGGTCGGTCGCCGATTACTTCCATAACAACGTCCACATCACCACCAGCGGAATCTTCACAGCCCCGCCTCTTTACCTGGCGCTCGAGGTCGTTGGCGCCGACCGCATCATGTTTTCGGTCGATTATCCTTACAGTTCCAACGAGGCAGGACGCGCGTTCCTCGATAAACTATCCCTGTCACCAGCCGATTTCGAAAAGATCACGCACAGAAACGCGGAACGGTTGTTAAAGCTCTCACAGCACCCGACGGTGGGATGAGTGGCCGGTATCCCCCTGCTGTGCGGATTGCAAACGGCGCGGCATATCGTGCCCTCCAGGTGACCTGGCCGCCATCCGCGGTCCAAACCTCTCGCTGCAAGATTCTCCCCCTCGCCGCCAATGGCGATAAATTCGGAATAGGAGCCCCAACCCAATTGCCAACCTTTTTGTTGTTCCTGGCCGTCTTGGCCGCCCCGCTCTGGGCCGCACAACGGACCACCCTGTCGCTTGACGGGCAGTGGGACATCGCCGATTCTGTCGACGGCGAGAGCCCGCCTGTAGCCTATTCCCATAAGGCGCCGGTCCCGGGCCTCGCGCATTCGGCCTTGCCCGGCTTCAAGGACGTGGATGAATTCGAGAGCCGTCAATTAATTCAAAATCGTGTTCAGCGGGGCCTCGCGCCTGCGTCGGCGCTGGTTTCGAACGCCGGTGTCTCGCGGCAGGAGCGGAACTGGTTCTGGTACCGGCGGCGGTTCGACGTGCCTGTCGTTCGGAGCGTAGCGACTCTGCGGATCGACAAAGCGCAATTCGGCGCAGCGGTGTGGGTGAACGGCCAGAAGGCGGGCGAGCATCTCCCTTGCTTCACGGCCGCGATCTTCGACGTCTCGGACAAACTGCGGCAGGGTTCGAATGAGATCGTGGTGCGAGTGGGCGCGCATCCGGGTGTGCTGCCTCCCTCCGTCTCAGGGGGCACCGATTTCGAGAAGAACCGCTGGACGCCCGGCATTTATGACAGCGTCTCGCTCGCGCTCAGCGACAATCCCGCCATCGAGACCCTACAGGTGGCGCCGAGCCGTGACCTGCAGTCGATTACCGTGCAGACCAGGCTGCGCAATCGATCCGCACAAGCGGTGGCGTTCGCCCTCCACCAGGTGGTGCATGGATGGAAGCCGGATGCGGTGGCAGCACGCGCCGCGGCGATGCGGATCCATTTGGCGGCTCAGGAAGAGCGGACCGTTACGCAGCACATTGCGATGCCCGCCGCCAGGTTGTGGACGCCGGAACAGCCGAATCTATACGTGCTCGAAACGGGCACGGGTGGGGACACCGCCAGCACCCGGTTCGGCATGCGCGAGTTCCATTTCGAAACGGCCACGAAGCGCGCTTATCTCAACGGCCGCCCCTACTTCATGCGTGGCTCCAACATCACGCTGCACCGTTTTTTCGAGGATCCGAAATCGGGCGTGCTGCCATGGGACGAGAAATGGGTACGCAAGTTGCTGGTCGAGATCCCCAAAGAGATGCACTGGAATGCATTCCGCTTCTGCATTGGTCCGGTGCCCGACCAATGGTTGGACATCGCCGACGAGGCGGGATTGTTGATCCAGAATGAATACTTCGTGTGGACGGGCAACGTCTGGCATGGCGCCGGGAACCAGGTCCGCTTCGACGCCGGTCAAATGATCCGCGAATACGGCGAATGGATGCGTGACAACTGGAATCACCCGAGCGTCGCCATCTGGGACGCCAACAATGAAACCTTCGATCCCATGTTCGGCGAAAAGATCATCCCGGCGGTACGCGGACTCGACCTTTCGAACCGGCCCTGGGAAAACAGCTATAACCCGCCCGCCGGCCCGGACGATCCGGTGGAGGATCATCCCTACGAGTTTTATGACATGGCCAAGCGCGACGGACCGGAGTTCAGCATGACCACGTTCGAGAAGCCTAACGGCAAGGCCCCGGGAGCACCCAGCGGCCATGCGCTCATCCTGAATGAGTACGGCTGGCTGTGGCTGAACCGCGATGGTTCACCCACCGAACTGACCAAGGATCTGTATCCGCGCCTGTTGCCGAAGAACGCCACCGCCGAGGATAGGTTGGCACTGAATGCTTACCTGCTGGGCGGCATCACGGAGTTCTGGCGCGCTTACCGGCAATACGCCGCCGTGCTCCATTTCGTATATCTGATGAGCAGCGATCCGCTCGGCTACACGGCCGATCACTTCCGCGACGTCGAGAAACTGGAACTGCAGCCGGACTTCCGCGACTACCTGTCCCAAGCCTTCGCGCCGCTCGGAGTGTACCTGAGCTTCTGGCACGCGAAACTGGCTGCGGGAAAGCATACCTTCCAGGTGATGCTGGTAAATGACGAATACCACGCAGCCGCGGGAAGCGTGACCGTATCCCTCCAGTCCAAGAGCCGCGGCGAGGTGGCGCGCGCCCAGGCGCCCTTCGAAGTTGGCAGTCTGGGACAAAGCACCCTATATATCAATCTGGACGTGCCGAACACGCCGGGCGACTTCCTCCTGCAGGCCAAAGCCGATGCTGGGATAGGCCAGCCCACGCTCAGCCGCCGCAACGTCACGATCGCGTCTGCGGCCGAAAAGTGAGATACCAAACTCTTTTCTGCCGATGAATCTGAATACCGGCGCACTCACCGGAACGCGCCACGTCGGGCGCGAAAAAACGCGCCAGCTAACGGCCTGGGAAGTTGCCCGGCGCCCCGTCGTTCGTTTGGCGCACACGGAAGGAACGGCGCCACCGGCCCTCGACCGCCGAGTCCCACATCGCCGGCCTGGAAAACGGTGACCCATGGGAACGCATCGATCCGTCGATTACGAGGACAACGAACTGGCCGCCAGCGCCAGCAACCACTCCGGCCAAAGCGTCGCGGGCGGCGCCGCCGCGCGGATGGCCGCTCTCGGCCCGCTTTACTTTGCGGCGAACGTCAGGCCGATAGTCGCCATGGCGGTGCCCGCTTGCGAGATCCACTGGTCGTGATCGTAGGGGAAACCGCTCTGGAAGTAGGGCTGGAAGCCGAGAGCGCGGGTGACCACGTGCCAGGTGCCGTCCTCCCGTTGCGTGCGGAGAAGGTAGTCGACGCCGCGGCGGTAGACGGCGTGGGACGGCGTCATGCCAGATTCGTGCAGCGCCCAGAGGGCTTCACCCGTGGCGTAGGCGTCGGAAGCGAGATTGTCGGTCTGGCCCCAGCCCCCGTCGGAGCGTTGCTTGGCGACCAGTTGTTGCACGCGATCCGCCGGCACTTCGCGTCCGGCCCATGTGATGCCCAGGATCTGCATGGTGCGGTCCTCCGTGGTGAGCGGTTCGGCCTTTTCGAGCCACGCAGCGGCGCGCGCCACGCGGTCGTCAAATTCAGCTTTGCGGCCTGGGATCGCGTACAGACGCAGGGCGCGAATTCCCTTGGCGGTATGAGAGAAGCCGCCGTCCTCCAGCGGCGGACGGGCCTCCCCATAATTGGGCCAATCGCCCTCCCGGCGCTGCATGGCGGCGATGTGGTGGACCAGTGAATCGGTTGCCAGGGTGGCCGGGACTCCCGAGCCGGCCATCTGCATCAGCGAGAACTGCTGCGAATCCACGCCGGCTGCGGGGTCCTGGACCTGGAAGAGTTGCTGCTCGATAGCGCCCCGCAGGATCGCGGTGGCGTGCGCTTCGCGGGCTTCCAGTTGGTAGTCGGCGGGGATGCCGAGCGACTCGGCCGCGGCAACGGCGAGCCCGTTGAGGTGCTGGGCGTGGCAGGAGAGGCAGCCGCCCGTAGCCAGGAACTTCGTGGCGGGACCTTGCGCCGTGGCCAGTGACTTCGTGATAGCCTCACGCACGTTGCGGCGGGGCGGCACCGCAGGTTCGCCGCCGGCCGGTTTCGCGGGCGTCAGGCCGAAGAGCGGGAGGATCGCCGGGTCCTGATAGCGGCGGACCCAATCCAAGGCGGGCTCGCGCACCGCACCCTTGGCCAGCAGCAACTCCACGATCTTCGGGTTGGCGTGATCGGTGGCCACGGCGAAGACCAGGGAGTTGGCCTTGCGGACATCCAGGGCGTTTACGTCCGCACCGGCTTTCACCAGCGCCTCGACGGCTTCGTAATTGCCCTGGCCCGCGGCCATTTGCGCCGCGGTCAGGTGGCCCAGCGAGATGGGGCCGTTCTTGACTATTTCGGCAGTGTCGCCGCTTTTGTCGTTTACCGTGGCGCCGTGCTCGATCAGCAGTTTGACCACGGCAGCATTGCGGTCGCCGTTGCCGGCAGCGCTCATCAGCGGGGTGAAGCCGCCGCCGTCCGCGGTATTCACGGCGGCGCCTTTGGCCAGCAGGAGGCGGACCAGTTCGATGTGGTTGGATCCGGCCGCCTGTTCGAGCACGCTCGTTCCCGACTCGTCGCGCGCGTTGACGTCCGCGCCTCTCTCGATCAGCAGGCGGGCAGCTTCCGTGGCTCCATCGTAGGTGGCGGCGATCAGCAAAGGCGTGCGGCCGAGTTTGGAGCGGGCATCGACCTTGGCGCCTTTGGACAGGAGCAAGCGGACCTTGGCGGCGTCGCCGGC
Source organism: Bryobacteraceae bacterium (assembly GCA_052144935.1). GTDB lineage: Bacteria > Acidobacteriota > Terriglobia > Bryobacterales > Bryobacteraceae > JOPF133. The sequence continues at coordinate 41,169 of JBKQPR010000108.1, read as the reverse complement.
GCACCACATGAGAGGAGTCGCAGCAAAGTCGTTGGCGGCGTTGGGGTCGGCTCCGGCGTCCAGGAGGAGGTGCATACTTTCCAGGCTGCCGAGCGCGGCGGCGTACATGAGCGGTGAGTTGCCGCGGGTGTCGCGGGCTTTGGGGCCGGGGTCGCGGATGAGTTTGCCCAAAGTGGTGAGATCGTTGTTTCGAATGGGCAGATAGAACGGGCTGTTTTCAGCCGCTGGGCTGAGAACGGCGAGCGTCAGGGCGAGCAATGCGACTTCTGGTTTCATGGGTTTCTTGTGTCAGTAGATGATGCCGTAACTGGTGGGCGACGAAAGAAGGAATGCCTGTTTCTGGCCTGTTTCTGTTCCCGAAAATCGCGAACCGGACGATTTCGGCCCTCTTGACAGGCATACTTGTCCTCCATATCCAAGGCGAATGCGTGGCCGCTGGCATACGCGAGAAACACCACTGAAAGATGGCCGAAATGAAATTCCAGCCGAGGTGGACAAAGGCGCCACGGCGGGCGGCGCCGCCGCGCGGATGGCCGCTCACGGCCCGCGGTCGCGAGGTCGCCGCCCACCGCGCCGCGGAGGGCGCTGAACTGGCTAGGGCCGTTGCGAGAATCGGAGGCCCACGGGTGGGATCCCCTTACCGGCCGCCGGTAGTGGCGCCAAGCAGCGATTCGCCATTCGCCCCCACGCCGGCATCCTCATGCGCGCCGCCTGGCACACGCCGGGATCGACCCGTCAGCAGCCGCAGGGAGACCGAGGAGCCGCCCACTACCTTGCGCCGCGCAAAGGGCCCTCGGATACTGCAGTCGCAGATCGTGAGGAGCAGCCCGGAAAGTAGTCGCGGCGGGCGGCGCCGCCGCGCGGATGGCCGCTCTCGGCCCGCGGTCGCATGGCCTCCGCCCGCCGCGCAGCGGGCGGGGAGGGGGCCGAAACGGCAAGACCCGCTCGGCCGGGCGGCCGGCAATGGCGCGGGGGCCACGATTCGCAATGTGCCCCGCGCCGGCATCGCGTTGGAGCGGTTCACCCTTTGCGCCGCGCTTTGGTGTGACGCACCGCCTTGGCCTTCGCGGGCGGCGGCGGGGCTGGCTTTTCCGCAGCGCTAGCCGTCTTCACGTAATCCTTCAGCTCGGCGTCGGTGAAGTGGATAGACTCGACGGTCAGACTGGCGTCGCTGAGCACCTTCATAAGCTGCTGGCGCACATTTTCGGCGTCGGCGCCGGACTTGGCCTGGGCCAATTGCTGGCGCAACTTCAGCGCGTCGTCCTTGGCTTGGACGACCTGCTGGGCACGTCTCTCTGCGTCGCTGGGACCGCAGCGCGTGGACAGGAGCATGGCAAACAGGCTGACGAACAGCAAGACGATTCGCTTCATAAATGTCCTCCTCTTCTACCGGTAGCCTACGGCTGGCGCCGGCGCAAGCACCATGTCTTCAGCGGGTCCGCAGTCCCGAAGTCCTTTATACCGGCCAATGTCTAAAGCGAGAGGCCCGCCTTCGCCAACGAAAAGCAGTATTCTCTTTTCGTTCGAAACTGACGTTACCGGAGGGTGAAGGCCCGGCCAGCAGATCGAAACTTTAGCGGAACGGTCAGCGGCGGGCCTTCACGCCAGCCGTGATTCTCTTTATCGCACTGCCAGAGACGAAAGACAACATCGAACCGGGGTGACCAAGATCCCGCTGGAGTTGCTCCCTCGGTTGTGCCCGTTTTGCGGCCAGCGGACGATCATTGGTCACGGGCTGCGGCTCAAACAAGCGCACGACCAACGGCACCGGCAGATCTGGATTCGCCGGGGCGACGCTTCTCGAACCGTCTATGTAATGTAACCTTTGATGCAGACACCAATGGCAGCGGCCAACGGGCAGCGCAGTGCCTCTCACCACGGGTCCGCGAACCTTGGGTCGCGCGTCAGCTCGGTGTCCGTCAGGCTGCGCAGAAACGCCAGCAGGTCCAGCCGGTTCTGCGCGGTCAGCTCGATCCCGCCAATGCGCGGGTCCTTGTGCGGGTTATCGCGGCCGCATCCGGCGTATGGGCCGCTCACCAGAGTACGGCCGCCCGCGGCGTAATGGTCCAGCACCTCTTCCAGTGTGGCCACGCTTCCATCGTGCATGTACGGCGCAGTGAGCGCGATGTTGCGCAGCCCCGGCGTGCGGAACTTGCCGACATCCGCGGGATTCTTTGTGTGGCGGTAGATTCCCAGATTCGGCCACGGATAGGAGAACGCGCCCTTCACGTTGTAGAGTCCGGTATTGTGAAACTCGCCGTCGGTGAAATTCGGGCCGCTGTGGCAGCGGTAGCAGCCGGCCACGGGATCGCTGTAGAACAGGACCTCGCCGCGCTTGGCCGCCTCCGAAATCGCGTCGCGCTCTCCGCCCAGGTGGTAGCGGTCGTAGGGCGAGCGCGTCGAAATGATGGTGCGTTCAAACGCCGCCAGCGCCTTGGCCACGTTGGCCAGCGTGAACGGAGTGGCGCGCGCGCCTCGCTCCTCCGGAAAGGCCAGCGGGAACAGGTCGCGATATACCGGCTGGCCGCGCAATTCCTGGAACACGGCCTGCTCGTGCCCGCCCATTCCCATCTCCACGGGATCTTCGGAGAGCAGCGGGATGAGCGCCTGCTGTTCGAGCGAGCGGACAGCCGGGTCGCTCCACGTCAGCATCGCGCTGTAGGCCACGTTCACCAGGCTCATGGCGCTGCGCGGATGGCTTTGGCCGGTGGCTCCCACGGCTGCCGCGCGCCCATCGGTAAACGCCAACTCCTGCCGGTGGCAGGTGGAGCAGGATTGTTTGCCGTTTACCGAGAGGCGTGCATCGTAGAAAAGGTACCGGCCCAGCCGCACCTTGACTTCGGACATCGGATTGCCGGCCGGAACCGCGGGCTGGGAGAAGCCTTTTGGCAGATCCCAGTGGTAGGGTTGCGCGGCCGACAGCCAGACCGCCCCCAGCACGGCGAGGATCAGTCGGGTCCCCATCCGATCAGGATACCGGCTTACCTCCGCCGATGCGAATGCGCACCGCATTGGCGATCCGGCCGTGGATGCGGCAGATCAAATCGGCTTCTCCCAAGCCGCGCAACGCGGCGGGAATTTGCACGGTCAACTGATCCATGCCCGGATCGCCCGCCGAGCCAAACGACACCACCGGCAAGCGCGTTCCGCCTACGGTGACCTCGATCTGAGAGGCTGCCCCGGCATAACGGAAGCCACTGCCCAGCAGTCGCACGCGGGTAGTGGCGCCGCTCGCCACCGGAATCGGGAGGGCGGCGCAGATCTTCGACCGGCACTCGGAAAGAGGCCCGTGGACCGTGCGCCCATCCGCGAAAACCTGCGTCACCGACCCCAGCGCCGCGCCCCGGCAACTGATCCCCGTGCGGAAGCCGGGCGCGGTATCCGCGATGGTCAGGTTGGCGTTCGCGACGCTGCCATCGGCGCGCAGGAGGGTCATGCGCGCCGGTCCTACGGCGGATTCCGCGGGAATCACGAAATTCACCTGCCCCCAACCGGCCGATGCCCAGTTGATTCCCGCGGGCCTGGTGACGCCCTTGGCGTCGGTCACCTGGATCGAGACGCCGCCGAGCGAAAACGGCAGGCGCGGGCCGTGGCTTTCGGAATCGCGCTCGGCCATCACCGGACCGTAGGCCACCGCGTAACCCGCGCGGGACACATCGATGCCTCCCGCAAAGCTCACCACGAACAGCTCGCGCTCCTCGGCGGCGCGCAGATGCGCCTGCACCAGCCGGCCAATCCCCGCCGGCATGGAAAGGCGCTGGCCGCAAGCCCACCCGTTTTCGAGCGAGGTGGCATCGTGCATCACCAGGTCGCGAACCAGCCTGCCCGGGGCAAACTCGGAGACCGTCCAGGAGATCTGGCGGGCATCGAAATAATCCAGGCTTTGCTCGACCAGCGCCGTGGCGGCGGTGGGGTCGGAGGGCACGGCGGAACATTCGGCGCCGGCGCGGTCCAGATCCATATCCCAATGCGCCAGCACGGGAGCGTGCGCCGCGAGGTACCCGAACTGCGCGTCGCGCTGGGCGTCCGTGCGAGTGGTGGCGAAGCGTGGCGACACTTCGTAGATGGCGTTGGGGTCGTCGAGCAACGGAGCCACTCCCGCGCCTTCGAACAGGCGCGCATCGTTCCAGCTCATGGCCGCCACCGGCTGGCGGGCGCCGGCCGAGCGGATGGCGCGCACCAGGTCGTTCATGCCGGCCACCTCGCGGCCGTCGGCGGCCGGTCCGCCGCGCTTCCAGAAATCCCACCCCGCCGCGGAGTGCGGGTCGATGCCCGCGGGCACGGCGGAGGGCTGCGGGTCGGCGAACAACTCGAAGATGACGTTGGGGTTGTCTTTGAGCGCGGCCGCGCAATGCGACCAGAATTCAACCGTCCGCGGCGAAGGCAGCGCCGCACCGGGATCCCGCGCGGACAGGATCACCACCAGCTCGAAACCGTTGGCCCGCTTCACCAGTTGAGCGAGCTCGGAGAAGTAAGCCCCGCCGGTGGCCTCCGCCACGTTGACCGGCAGGCGTACGGCATTCATATTGAAGCGCAGCCGGATGGCGCTCAACGCGGTGCCCGAATAGGCGCCGAAATCGTCGCCGGAACGCGCGTGGAACGCCGCCGTTTCGAGACGGAACTCCGGCAGCGCCGTCCCTCGCAGCGGGAACGGGCGGCCCTGGGCGTCGGCCAGGCGGCCCTCCACCACGCGGAACGGCCCGGCGGGAGCGGGAGTCAACTGCGGTTGCCGGCGATCGGCGGGAAGGCTGGAAGCGTTGAGCTGCGGCCAGCCAAACGACAGCAGCGCAAAAAGACCTGCGGCGGAAAGACGCACCATGATGGTCGAGCATAGCAGAGCCATCCGGCCTCTGCGGCGCTGTTCCGCACAGCGGCCGAAGAGTTTACAGGTGGCCGCGGGCGGCCATGGTGTGCTACTGTCTGGTGGGGCATGCCTTGGCTTGCCCGGTTCGGTACGATGTTTGCCTGGCTCTTTTCCGATCCCCTCCCGGTGGGAACGCGGGCGCCGGAGTTTTCGCTTCCCGACGACGCCGGCCACACGGTTTCGCTTTCCGCGCTGCGCGGCAGGAGCGTGGTGCTGGTGTTCTATCCGGGCGACGACACCCCCGGCTGCACCAAACAACTCTGCCAGTTCCGCGACGATTGGAGCGAAGCCGTGGCCCGCGGCGTGGAAGTCTTCGGCGTGAATCCGCAAAGCGCGCCGAGCCACGGGAAGTTCCGCCAGAAATTCCACTTTCCGTTTCCGCTGCTGGTGGACTCGGGTCAGAAGGTGGCGCAGTTGTATCACGCCCACGGCCTGATCGTGAAACGCACGGTCTACCGCATCGGCCCGGACGGCGTGATTCAGTTTGCGCGGCGCGGGATGCCCAGTCCCAGGGAAGTGCTGGGGTAGTTACTTCACATAGAGCTGGAAGAAGTTGCTGGGAAGCGGAGGGGTGAACCCAGTGTATTCCTGTAGCTGGAACCCCCCGCTTTGCTGCAGCGGCAGTTGCACATTTACCTGAAACACGCCATCGATCAGACCCGGCGCCGTCCCGGCGTATAGAACGGCGGTGCTCAACGGGTAATCCGCCAGTTCGAAGCTGTAGTACGTTGGGATCGCTGCGGTTGCCACGGCGCCGTCGCGCATGCCTGGGGGCCAGATCGCGCCAGTGCCAAAGAGCGTTACGATGCTTCCCCCCGGCGCCGGATTGGACGCCGAATTGACGGTTCCATCCTGGTTGAGCGCGGCGGCATAAGTCCCGTCGACGGTAAAGACTCCGATGGCTGGCGACCAGGGCAGTTGGAGCGAGAGGCTTCCACCCGGCACGACTACTTGCACGGGCAGAGGGTTCGATCCGGGGATTTCGAACGGCACCTGCAAGTTGATCTGATTGGGCCCGGCGTAGAGCACTGGCGCGGGTAGATTACCGATAGAGATCTGCACATCCTCCGGGGACGACGGCAACGAGAACCCGTACAGCGTGATCAGCGCGCCCGCATACAGCCCCGTGTTCAGCGCGTTGGACGCCGAGTTGGCGTAGCCCACGATGGCCGGTGTGTCATAGGACGGCGTCAGAGTAAGCAGGGCATTCTGCGCACCGATGAGCAGCAGCCGGCCATTCAGGTCGAAGGCCGGCGGGGCCGTGACGACGCCACGCGGGAGCCGGAAGAGCATCTGTGGAGCAGCGCCCGAGGGGTCCAGGAGCAACACGAAATCCGGTCCCAGATTGGGGGCGCCGGAGACGGTGGGGAACTGGGGGGACGAACTGGTGCCGGCGAGGTGGATGTAGCCGGGGACGTCGAGTACGATGCCGGCCACTTGGGCATCGCTGGATTGGCCGAGGTCTGTGACGTAGCCGAAGGCCGAGCCATCGGGCTTCAACTGCGCGGCGAAGAGGCCCGGCGTTCCCGTCTCGGGAGCCAGGTCCGGCACTTCGATCAGGGGGGCGTACTGGCCGAACAAGTCGATGTTTCCGGCGGAATCCTGAGCCATCGATAGATTCAAAACGGATTGAAAGTTGGCTGGCGTGTTTGTGGACCAGAGCGGTTGTGAACCGTCGGGCGCAAGTTTGAGAATATAGCCATTGCCCGGGTTCAACGAACCGCTGGCGATTCCCGCCACAGTGACAGCGCCGGTGGCATCCACCGCCAGGTTCTTTACATTCGCCTGCGTGGACATCTGGTTGATGCAGCGGCTGCCGCCGATGCATTGGCTCGTCCCGGTAATCGGTCGCTTGCCGTAGACTAACTTGCCGGCCGGCGAGATCTTCACCACGAATGAATAGTAAGACGTATTGACGAAGTTGTCGGTGCAGGAGGTCGAGTTCAGGTTCACGGCGGGCGAGGCCAGTAAATCGGCTTCGTTGGTCGTGCCGCCGGCGTAAATGTTCCCGGCGCTATCGGTGGCGATGGCGGAGGCGGAAGTGGAGCAGAAGTTCAGCGCCGAGGTGGAAGTCGAACCCTCCTGCCCGGCGAGGTATGTGGCAAAGAGCAGCTTCTTGCCGGTGGGATCGAGTTCCAGGACGAAACCCGCCGTGCGGTAGGGAACCTTCTGGGCGAAGATCGGATTCACCAGTTGGAAATCGTCCGAATCGGTCTGTCCGGCGATCCAGACGTTGCCGGCGGGGTCCACCGCCGCATCCTGCGGAATGTCGTTGCCGTGGCCGCCCAGCAGCGTCTGGGCGGGACCGAACCTGGAACCGAAGTCCGATAGGATGATCCGCCAACGTTCGGTCTGGGCGGGGTATAACCCTGTGGGACCGACAGCCAGGTAGGAACCGACCAGGACCTGGTCTCCAGAGGGCAACTGGAGGACACGGTTATAATTCGCCGGCTGGGATGCGAATTCGAGCTGCACTTGCGCGGCGGCAACCGGCGCGAATACTATCATCGCCGGAAATATCGCGGCGAGCAGACCGACAGAGGTACACACTATAAAGACCCGCGAAGGGGCCGGATCAACTACAGCGGCTTCGGGATTCCCGTCACATCTCCCGCCGGCCTTCCATGGCCTTCGAGATGGTCACCTCGTCGGCGAACTCGATGTCGCTGCCGACCGGGATTCCCATGGCAATACGGGTCACCTTCACGCCCAGCGGCTTGAGCAGGCGCGCCAGGTAGACCGCCGTGGCTTCGCCCTCCACGGTGGGATTGGTGGCCACGATCACTTCTTGAATTTCGCCCTGGCCGATGCGCTCCACCAGGCCCTTGATCTTCAGCGCGTCGGGCCCGATGCCGCGCAAGGGCGATAGCGCGCCATGCAGCACGTGATAGCGGCCGTTGAACTCGCGCGTGGTTTCGATGCCCACGATGTTGTGCGGTTCCTCCACCACGCAGACCACGTGCTCGTCGCGGTGGGGGTCGCGGCAAAACTGGCACAGATCGCTGTCGCTGATGTTATTGCACTGGCGGCACAGGCCCAGCTTGTCCTTGACGTCCAGAAGGGCCTGCGCCAGGTGTTCGGCGTCGTCGCGGCTCGAGCGCAGCACGTGAAAGGCAAGGCGCTGCGCGGACTTCTGGCCGATGCCGGGCAGCCGCTTAAACTCAGTGATCAGCCGCGCGAGCGGTTCGGCAAAATCGGGCATCGCTCAGAACAAGCCCGGCGGCAGGCCCATGCCGCCCAACATGCCGCCCATCTTCTGTTGAATCTCTCCGTCCACTTTCTTGACGGCCTCGCTGACAGCGGCCACAATCAGATCCTGCAGCATCTCGACATCCCCGGCCACCTCCGGGTCGATCTTCACCGAGAGCAGGTGCTTCTGGCCGTCCATGTGCACGCTCACCATTCCGCCGCCGGCCGAGGCTTCCACTTTAATCAGCGCGATCTCCTGCTGCATCTTCTCCTGCATCTGCTGCGCCTGGCGCATCATCTGCTGCATGTTGCCGGGTAGTTTCACGTTACGACTCCTTGAGATTTCGAACTTTGCGGACCTCGCCGCCGAAGACTTCCCGGAAGCGCTGCACTTCGGGATTGGCCAGCGCGCGGGCGGACACATCGTCTTCGTTGGCGGCGCCGGCTAGCGGCGCGGCCGGTTCAGCGGCTTCCCCGATGGTCACTTTGATGCGGAGGGGCCGGGCCCCGGCGCCCCCGATGTGGCGCAGGGCTTTGCGCAGATCCTCCTCGCTGAGGGCCAGCTTGTGAGACTTGCCGGTGGTGAATTGCAACTCGCCCGAGTTTTCCACCACGCGCGAGTTTTCCACCGCGTCGGCGGTGTAGGGCATGCCCAACTCCATGAGCGCCGCATGCAGGGTCGATCGCCAATCGGTGGCGCCCTCTGGGCTGTTCACTGGGGGGCGTTCCTGGGCGCCTTCAGGGGTGCCCTGTGGACCCGGCGTTGCGGCCGGCGGGGTGCCCCCGAGGCTCGTCGGCGCGTTGGCGCCAGAAAATGGCGGCGGCTCCGCGGAGCGTTGCGACTCCGGAGGACGGGCCGGCGCGGGCGGCCGCTGCGGCTCCGCCGGACGTTGCGGCTCCGCCGGGCGCTGCAGTTCTGGAGAGCGTTGCAACTCTCCAGAAAGCCCGGCCTTGCGGGCGCGATCCAAATCGAAGGGCGTGGGCCGCAGGACACTGGGCGTGGCCCGGGACGCGGGCGCCGCGGCAGGGCGCGCGGGAGGAGGAGGCGCGGCGGGACGCGCGGGGGCTTCCCCCAATCCGGCGAGGGCCTGTTCGATGGGCAACAGCTTGCCCGCATGCACCAGCCGCAGCAGCCCGATCTCCAGATGAAAGCGCGGCTGCAGGGAATACTGCAGGTCGCGAAACAGATCGAGCGAGAGCTGCAGATAGCGCGTGAGGTCCTCTTCCGAAAAGCCCGACGCGATCCCGGCCAGCTTGTCGCGCTGCGCCGTGGAGGCGGCAATCAGCCGGACTCCCGCGCCTCCGGCGCCCGCAATCCGCGCCACCAGCAGGTTGCGGAAGTAGCGCGCCAGCTCGCGGCTGAAGTGCTGCAGGTTGTGGCCGTTGCGCTCCAGATCGTCGACGATCTCCAGCATGGCCCGCGAATCGCCCGCCGCCAGCGCACCGGTGACCTTCTCGAGCGACTCCAGCGCGAAGGCGCCCAGCAACGCGCGCACTTCCGGAGCGGTCAGCCGGGCGCCGCAGCAGGCAATCGCCTGGTCCAGCGCCGAAAGCGAATCGCGCACGCTGCCCTCGCCCGCCTGCGCCAATACGGCCAGCGCCTCGGGATCGGCCGCAATGCCTTCCTGTTCGCAGATCCACGCCATGCGCGCGGTGAGATCCTCGAAATCCACCGAGCGGAAACTGAAATGCTGGCAGCGCGAGGCGACGGTGGCCGGAATCTTGTGCGCCTCGGTGGTGCAGAGCACGAAGACCACCCAAGGCGGCGGCTCCTCGATGGTTTTCAGCAGCGCATTGAAGGCCTCGTTGGTAATCTGATGAGCCTCGTCGACGATGAAGACCTTGTAGCGGTCGCGGGCCGGCTGGTAGCGCACGTTCTCGCGCAGCTCGCGCATTTCGTTGATGCCGCGATTGGAGGCGGCGTCGATTTCGATCACGTCGACGGCGCCCCCGGCGGTGATCTCAAGGCAACTCGCGCACTCCCCGCAAGGCGTTGCGGTGGGACCCTGGATGCAGTTCAAGCAGCGCGCCAGAATGCGTGCGACGGTGGTCTTGCCGGTGCCCCGCTGGCCGGAAAAGATATATCCGTGCGCGATACGCCCCTGCGCAATGGCGTTTTCCAGGGTAGTCTTGACGTGGCCCTGGTTGACCACATCCCGAAAGTTTTGGGGCCGGTATTTTCTGGCGATGACCTGGTACATGCGGCGGGTTAATGCCAGGCCCCGGGTAATCCGCGGCACACGAACCGCACCACTACCGTTGCTTCCTTCCGGACCTGGCGGGGTTTGCAGCCGTCCGTTGCACGGAGCCCGAGACCTGACAAGTAATTATCGTAACACGGAGGGTATTTGGGTCCGGCAGTTCGGCTCGGTCGGGTGCCCTGCCAATTTCCCGCCTCGCCCCCACTCGGCCCGGCCGCATCACGGACGTTCCGTTTCATACCCGATTCCGCCGCCGAGGGAGAGGTCAGCCGCGGCGGGCTTCGCGCGCGAGGCCTTCGTGCACCAGCATCTTCAGCAGGGTCTGATAGCCAAGCCCCTTGCGCTCAGCCAGCTTTCGCGCCTGGGCGAGATCGGCTTGCGGCAAGCGAATGGCGATCTGCACGCTGCTCTTCCGATTCATCTTCGCGACCAGACTCGACCCCTTCGTTTTGTTGCCTTTGGATTGCGCCTCGGCGGACCTTTGTTTCACATACTCTCTCCCGGCCCGGCTGGCCCACCAGTCCGCTTCCGCGCTCTCACTCGCAAACTTTGGCATCTCAAGCGTTTTCCGGTTCATTGCGTCACCCTCCTTGCGCCCTCCTCCCCTGATAATCGCGTCGATGGCCGGCATCTACTATAGATCGTAGGCCGTTACCGCCCGCGCATAATCACCACGCTCCGTCACGATCACGGGCAAAAGACGGCCGGCGTCGGTTTCGCCGTAGTACACGAAGCGGAGTTCTCCGTCAACATCCTGCTCGTAAATGGGAATCGGATCGTTAAGCAGCGCCTGCTCCGCCTCCTCCCGTTTGATCTTACCCGGAAGTTAGCCAGCGAATCTGGGCTGGCAGCCAGCATCCGGATTCGGTCTACCTATAGCCCTGGGTTTGAAGTCTCTGTGCGCCCCATCTCCGCCGCCTCTTGACCAAGACGCCAGAATGTTCTCTCAGGCCAATGGTGGGAGCCTTGAGTTAAACTTGGATAGCGTGACGTTCGAGTGGGATGCGCGCAAAGCGGCGACGAACCTCAAAAAGCATCGTGTATCGCTTGAGGATGCAGCAAGCGTTTTCCTTGACCCGTTTGCGATCACGTTCCCAGACCCCGATCACTCGTTGGAGGAAAGCCGGGAGATTACCATCGGCTGTACAATGAAGGGGCACCTGGTTTTCGTTTCCCACTGCGAGCGCGGGCGCGGATTCGGATCATTAGCGCGCGCCCTGTAACGCGCACCGAGCGAAAACACTATGAAGAAGGAATCGGCAGCCAAGAACAGTGACGAGTTGCGACCGGAGTACGATCTCTCGCGGTTGCAGGGCGGCGTTCGAGGCAAGTATTATCGCCGGGCGACCGCAGGAACTAACCTGGTGCTGATCGATCGCGACCTCGCAAACCTGTTCCCCAACAGTGAGGCCGTGAACCGTGCGCTTCGCGTTTTAGTCGAGGCCGCTCAACGAGCGACTACGGCCAAACGCCGGCGCACGCGGTTGAGCTGACAAATACCGTGCTGCATCCCCTCGTCCGCCCCCCTGTTAGAATGAGGCGATGGCAGAGAATCCCACCGCAGCGCAGCCCGTCCAGTCCTTCGAATCCTCGCTCGACGAGCTCGAAAAGGTGGTCAAGGAACTCGAGGCGGGCGACCTGCCGCTGGAACGCTCCCTGCAGCTCTTCGAGCGCGGCATGGAGCTGAGCGATGCCTGCCGCAAACAGTTGGAAGAGGCCGAAACGCGCGTCGAAATGCTCATCCGCAAGGAAGGAAAAATCGTCGCCGAACCGTTCCGGCCCGAAAAGTCCTGACCATGAACCTGCGCGAATACCTCGCCCGGCAGCAAAGCCTGGTGGATGCCGAACTCGACCGCCTGGTCCCCCCCGAGAGCGTGCCCCCGGAAACCATCCACCGCGCCATGCGCTACAGCCTCTTCGCGGGCGGCAAGCGCATCCGGCCGATCCTTTGCCTGGAGGCCGCGCGGTGCGTCTCCGATTCCCCGGAGGGCGTCATTTCGGCCGCTTGCGCGCTGGAGCTCATCCACACGTACTCGCTGATCCACGACGATCTGCCGGCGCTCGATAACGACGATTACCGGCGCGGCAAGCTCACCAACCACAAGGTGTTCGGCGAAGCCATGGCCATCCTGGCGGGAGATTCGCTGCTTACCTGGGCCTTTCAGGTGCTGGCGGAGCTGGCGGCTCCCCCTGATCGCAAGGTGCGGCTGATCGCCGAGCTGGCCTCCGCCTCCGGCACCGTGGGCGGCATGATCGGCGGCCAGGTGGCCGATCTGGAGGGCGAGGGCAAGACGCCCACGGCCCCGCTTCTGGAATCCATCCACCGCGCCAAAACCGGCGCCCTGCTGCGCGCCAGCCTGCGGATGGGCGCCATCTATGCCGGCGCCGGCGAGGAACAGTACACGCTGCTCTCCTGCTACGGCGAGCACGTGGGCCTGGCCTTCCAGATTGTGGACGACATCCTGGACGTGGAGGAGACTTCCGCGGCGCTCGGCAAGACCGCCGGCAAGGACGCCCAGCAGGGCAAGATCACCTTTCCCGCGGTGTATGGCCTGGAGCAATCGCGGCGCATGGCGGAAGAGCAATGCGCCCGCGCTCACCAGGTGCTGGCGCCGTTCGGCGAGCGCGCCGCGCGCCTCAACGAACTGGCCGACCTGATCGTGCAACGCAAATCATGAAGAACCGGGTCCCGGTCCGGCTCCGGCTCGACCGGCTGCTGGTGGAACGCGGTCTGGCCGATTCCCGCGAAAAGGCCCAAGCCCTCATCATGGCGGGCGAGGTGACGGTCAACGGCCAGAAGGCTCTTAAATCGGGGCAGCCGGTGGCGGAGGATGCGGCCGTCGAGGTTCTGGCGCGCCCTCCGTTTGTCGGCCGCGGCGGCTTCAAATTGGCCGCCGCCCTCCGCCATTTCGCCATCGCCGCCGCCGGCAAAGTGTGCGTGGATATCGGCTCCTCCACCGGCGGATTCACCGACGCCCTGCTGCAGGCCGGCGCGCTGCGCGTCCACTGCGTGGATGTGGGAGCGGGCCAGCTTGCCTGGAGCCTGCGCACCGACCCGCGCGTGCGCCTGCATGAAGGTGTCAACGCGCGCGCCCTTACCCCGGCCGAAATCGGCGAGCCGGCGGACCTGGCCACCTGCGACGTCAGCTTCATCTCCGTCACCCTGGTGCTGCCGGCCGTGGTCCGGTTGTTACGTCCCGAGGGGCAAATGGTTATACTAATCAAACCGCAGTTTGAAGTTGGCAAGGGCCAGGTGGGGAAGGGCGGCATCGTTCGCCAACCGGAATTGCACCAGGCCGCCTGCGAGCGGGTGACGCGCGCGGTGCGCGAATTCGGGTTTCAGACGGACATGATCGACAGCCCCATTCTCGGCGCCGAAGGAAATCGGGAGTTTCTGCTCTATGCCCATCATTAAGACCGTCGGAATCTGTTCCAAGCCGAACTCCGCCGCCGCCGGGTCGATTGTCCCCAAGCTCATCGATTGGCTGCACGCCCGCGGGATCGCCATGCGCATGGACGAGCAGACCGCGCTCTACGCCGCGAGCGGCCCCGGCATACCGCGCGACGAGGTGCCGGAAGGCTGCGACCTGATCATGGTGCTGGGAGGCGATGGCACGCTGCTCTCCGCCGCCCGCGCCATCGGACGCCGCGAAATCACGCTCTTCCCCGTCAACCTGGGCGGCCTGGGCTTCCTCACCGCCATCACCGTCGACGAGTTATATCCCGAACTGGAGCGCGCCTTCCGCGGCGAGCATCGCGTCGCCAAGCGCAAGCTGCTCAACGTCGAGGTGGAGCGCGGAGGCGAAGTGGTGGCTTCCTACGACGCGCTCAACGACGCCGTGCTCACGAAAGCCTCCATCGCCCGCATGATCGATCTGGATACCCACGTCGACGATCAGTTCGTGTGCGCGTACAAGGCCGATGGCCTGATCATCTGCACGCCCACCGGCTCCACGGCCTACTCGCTTTCGGCCGGCGGCCCGATCATCTTTCCCTCCGTGCCGGCCATTTGCATCACCCCCATCTGCCCGCACATGCTCACCAACCGCCCGGTGCTGGTGCCGGAAACCAGCGTCATCCGGGTGGTGTCGCACGGCCCCGACGAGAGTGTTTTCCTGACCATCGACGGGCAGATCGGCGCGCCCGTTCGCGAGCACGACACGGTGATCTGCCGCAGCTCGCACTATTCGCTGCACCTGGTGCGCCCGCCGCGCATGATGTTCTTCGATGTGCTGCGCCAGAAGCTCAAATGGGGAGAACGATGAAACGCCTTTCGCTGACGACCTGGATCTTTATCGGCATGGCCGCCGGTGTGGCGCTAGGCGTGGCGGCGCCCGGCGTGGCCCAGCAACTCGCGCCCGTGAGCAACATCTTCCTGCGGCTGATCCGCTCGATCATCGCGCCGCTGCTGTTCAGCACCCTGGTGGTGGGGATCGCCGGCGGCGGCGACATGAAACAGATGGGCCGCATCGGCGGCAAGGCCATTCTCTATTTTGAAATCGTGACCACGCTGGCGCTCTTCCTGGGACTGGCGGCCGTCAACCTGGTGCGCCCCGGCGAGGGTGTGAACATCCAACGCACCGCCGCCGAGGCCGCCGTTCCCGCCGGGCAGACCAGCTTCAGCACCATCGTCGAGCACATCTTCCCCACCAGCATCCTGGACGCCCTGGCGCGCAACGATGCGCTGCAGATCGTGGTCTTCGCCTTCCTGTTCGGAGCCGCCTGCGCCGCCATCGGCGCCAAGGCCGGCCCGGTGGTAGCATTTTGCGGCTCGCTGGCCGAGGTGATGTTCCGTTTCACCAGGTACGTCATGTACCTGGCGCCGGTGGGGGTGGGCGCAGCCATCGCCGTCACGGTGGGCAGCAAGGGCGTGGCGGTGCTGTTCGGATTGAGCAAGCTGGTCGCCACCATGTATGCGGCCGCGGTGTTGTGCATTCTGCTGGTGCTGTTTCCCGGGATCGTGCTGTTCCGCATTCCTCTGGGCAAGTTCTACCGCGCGGTCCGCGAGCCGTTCCTGATCGGGTTCTCCACCGCCTCGAGCGAGGCCGCGCTGCCGCTGGCCCTGGAAAACATGGAGCAGTTCGGCGTGCCCAAGCACATTGTGGGCTTCGTCATCCCGGCCGGCTATAGCTTCAACCTGGTAGGCACGGCGCTGTATCTCTCGCTGGCCTCGATCTTCGTGGCGCAGGCGGCCGGCTTGAATCTGTCGCTGGGCGATCAATTGCTGATGATGCTGACCCTGATGCTTACCAGTAAAGGCGTGGCGGGCGTGCCCCGATCCGCGCTGGTGATCCTGGCCGGCACTTTGGCCACCTTCCACCTGCCCATGGAAGGAATCGCCGTGCTGCTGGGAGTGGATGCGCTGCTGGACATGGCGCGCACTTCGATCAATGTGCTCGGCAACTGCCTGGCCAGCGCCATCGTGGCACGATGGGAAGGGTATAAGGTAGGTGTAGAAGACCTGGAGCGTGCGGCGGGACCGCGGTAGTGGCATATATGTGCTATGCTGCGGATATGAAGCGAACCACTGTTTTTTTGCCAGACGAACTGCATGAACGGCTGCGGAAAGAGGCTTTTCGGGCCAAGACCAGCATGGCGGAACTCATTCGCGTCAAGCTGAGCGGATCCAAACGCAGGGCTCCCAAACTCACAGCGGCGAACGACCCCATCCTAAAAGTGGCGGGCATTTACAGCGGGCCCGTTATCTCCGACGATATCGACGAAAAGCTCTATGGCATTTGACCGGATCTTCGTAGACACCTGGGCATGGATCGTCTTGGCAAGTGCCCGCGATCCGGCCTTTGGCGTGGTGTCGCGAATGCGTACCGCCGCGGCGAACCACGAGGGCGCCTGGGTGACTACGGATTACGTGCTCGCCGAAACCATCACCCGGCTTTTCCCGGCACTGCCGTTCGCCGTGGCTCGCCGGTTTGTCGAAGGGATCTTCGAAGCCTCCCGCCAGGGACGGGTAGACATCGAACAGGTCACGCCGGAGCGCTTCACCCGCGCGTTCCAACTGCGCCTGCGCTATCACGACAAACCGCGCATTTCCTTTACCGATCTCACAAGCTTTGTAGTCATGCGCGAGTTGGGGATCCAACACTCGCTCACCGCCGACCGGCACTTTGAACAAGTCGGGATGGCATTCGTCCGCCTGCCGCGCCCTGTTCAGTAAACCCCTCCCCACCGCCGCCCGTTCCGGCATACACTATTCAAATACGCACCCCCGTCACCGTGCACTACAGGAGAAGATCCATGCGAAAAGCCGCCGTACTCGCGCTCGTGGCCGCCGCCGCGGCCCTGGCGCAGCCGAAAGTCACCGCCGAAAAGGAGGCCGCCATCAAGGCCGATCTGGTGGGCCAGATCGACGCTATGAAGAAACAGGCGCAGGTCATGGTCGATAGCGTCTACAGCTTCGGCGAGCTGGGAATGCAGGAGTTCGAGACCACCAAGTACCTCAGCGGCATCCTGGAAAAGGAAGGCTTCAAGATCGAGCGGGGCATCGCCGGCATCCCCACTTCGTGGGTGGCCACCTGGGGGTCCGGCAAGCCGGTGATTTCGCTGGGCTCGGATATCGACGACATCCCGCAGGCCTCCCAAAAGCCCGGCGTGGCGTGGCACGAGCCGCTGATCGAAGGCGCGCCCGGCCATGGCGAAGGCCACAACTCCGGCGTGCCGCTCAACATCATCGCCGCCCTGGCGGTGAAGAAGGTGATGGAGCGCGAGCACCTGCAAGGGACCCTGCAGCTTTGGCCGGGCGTGGCCGAAGAGGAGGTCGCCGCCAAGGCCTACTTCGTGCGCGCCGGCCTTTTCAAGAATGTGGATGTCTGCCTGTTTACTCACGTGGCCAGCAACATGATGGTCTCCTGGGGGCCGTCCCTCAATCAGAACGGGCTGGTTTCGGTGGAGTATCTTTTCAAAGGCGAGAGCGCCCACGCGGCAGGAGCGCCCTGGCGCGGCCGCAGCGCGCTGGACGCCGTCGAGCTGATGGACGTGGGCTGGAACTTCCGTCGCGAGCATCTGCGCCTGGCACAGCGCTCGCACTACGTCATCACCAACGGCGGCGACCAGCCCAATGTAGTGCCGCCCACCGCCAGCGTGTGGTATTACTTCCGCGAAGCCGATTACGACCACATCATGGATATGTGGCGCATCGGCGATAACATGGCCAAAGCCGGCACGCTGATGACCGACACCACTTACACCTCGCGCCTGCTGGGCAGCGCCTGGCCCGGCCACTTCAACAAAGCGATCGCCGAAGATATGTACGAGAACATCAAGAAGGTGGGGTTGCCGCAATGGTCGGACGACGATCAAAAGCTGGCCCGCGCCCTGCAAACCGAGTTGAAAGTGCGGGTGAACGGCCTGGCTACGCGAATTCCGGAGATGCGGGTGCCGCGGCCGCCGGCGCCCGACGCGGGCGAGGGAGGGCCCGGAGGGGCCAATATGCCCACCGGCGGCGGCTCCGACGATATCGGCGACGTTTCCTGGAACGTTCCCACCGTGACGCTGCGCTATCCCTCCAACATTCCCGGCGGGCCGGGCCATAACTGGGCGGACGGCATCGCCATGGCCACGCCCATCGCCCACAAAGGCGTCATCGCGGGCGCCAAGGTGCAGGCCATGACCATGCTCGATATCCTGGTGCATCCCGAGCTGGTGGCCAAGGCCTGGGATTACTTCAACAACGTGCAAACCAAGGAAACGAAATACAAGAGCTTCATCCGCGACGGAGACAAGCCGGCCATCTGGCTCAACCAGAAGATCATGGAGCAATACCGCCCGCGCATGAAGGAGCTGTATTACGATCCCTCGAAGTACGACACTTATCTGCAGCAGTTAGGCATCACTTATCCGACGGTGCGCCCGGCGGCGCAGTAGAGCGGGGCCCCGCAGGCGAGGGTGGGGCCCCGCTTTTTACCACGGAGGCACGGAGAACACGGAGGAAGCGCGGAGAAAACCAAAGGAGTTTTCTCGGTTTTCTTCTCCGTGCTTCCTCCGCGTACTCAGTGCCTCCGTGGTGAAAAGCGGGGCCTCTCCTGCTAACTAAGGCTGCGGTTCGCCAACTCCCGCCCCCTCAGCCTCGCTAGGCTCCGCCCGCAGCAACCGTTCGTAGAGTCCGCGCGCGGCCCGTTGCGCCGCCACCTTCTTGGTGCGGCCTTCCGACTGCCCCATCCAATCATTGCCCAGCCGCACTTCCACTGTGAAAGTCTTGGAATGCTCCGGGCCGCGCTCCCGCACAATGGTGTAGCGCGGCTGAGGCAGCTTGCGCGATTGCGCCAGCTCCTGCAAGGCGCTCTTGAAGTTGGTGATGGCCGGCTGGATGTCGGTGCCGGCCTCCTCGTCGGCCGCGAACGGCGCGTCCAGCACATGGCCGAATACGAACGCGCGCGCGGGTTCCAGACCGCCATCCAGGAATATCGCCGCGATCACCGCTTCCAGAGCGTCCACCAGGAGGGTCTTCTTGGCGCGGCCCCCGCTCATCTCCTCGCTGCGACCCAAGTCCAGATGGCTGCCCAGGTCCAGCCGGCGCGCCACCCCGTGCAGATGCGCCGCGCTCACCAGGTGCGCTTTCAGGCGCGACAGTTCGCCCTCGTGCGCTTCCGGGAAGCGGCGCACCAGACCTTCCGCGATCAGAAACCCCAGCACCGAATCGCCCAGAAATTCGAGCTGTTCGTTATCGCACAGCGGAGCGGGGCCGCCGCGCGATTCGTTGGCCAGAGAACTATGCGTCAGCGCGCGGCGCAGTAACTCCTGGCTCGAAAACCGATAGGCGATTCTCTCTTCCAGGGTGGCCGGCTCCGTGTGCATGGGACGGGCGCCGGTTACTTCTTCGCCGCCGTGGCGAGCTTCTTCACGTTCTCGGCCACCGCCTTGATTTGCGGGTGCAGATTGGGGTCGGCCAGCAGCTTGTCGCAAATGGCGATCGCGTCGTCGTTCTTACCGGAGGACTGCAGCGCCGAAGCCAGCCGCACCTGGAAGGCCGGCTGCGGATCCATCTCCTGCGCGGTCCGGAATTCGGTGACGGACGCATCGTATTTCTTGCGCGTCAGATTCACCAAACCCAGATCGTTGTGCGCTTCGGCCGCGATCTGCTTCTTGCCCTCGTCCCACTGCGCGTCGGTGATCTGTTGGTTCGGCTTGGGGGCGGCCTGCACGTTGGCGATCGAATCGTTGAGCAGCTTTTCCGCGCGGGTCAATTTCTCCTCTTTGTCCAGATCGTTCTCCCGCGTTGTGATGGCTAGAATCTCGCCCAGCATCAAGGCGGCGTTGTAATGCTTGGGATTCATATCCAGCACGCGCTCGCAGTAAATCTGCGCCTTCTCGTTGTCGCGCTTCTGCCGGTAGGCGGTGGCCTCCAGGTACAGGGCGATTTCTTTGAAGGAGGTGTCGGAGTACTTAGTAACCAGGTCGTCGGCCGCCTTGATGACCCCGTCCCAGTTGCTCCCCTGCGCCTGTTGCATGAGCGCCATTACAGCATCCGACTCGCCCTGCGACTTAGCGCCAGTCACCATCCCCTTCTGCTGCGCCAGCAGGCCCAACATACCCGCCGCCAATGCCAGGAGGCCGGTGATGATCGTTCTTTTCATGCCTAACTCCTCTTATCGGTTGTCTTCTATCTTTTGGAACCCTGCTGCACGCCCTTCCCGGCTTCCTCGCGCGCCTTGGCCGACGCGCCATCCACTTTCAGAGCGCTTTGAAAAAACTTGACGGCCGGCCCGGTCTCCCCGGCGGCCAGCGAGAGCTTGCCCAGATACACCAGCGCCCAGGCCTTCACGGCCGGCTGCGGCTCCAGTTCCAGGATCTTGGTGAACAGCTTTTCGGCCGTCTCCGGGTCCTTATCCAACAGCGCGATGCGCGCCAGCCCGTAATATGCCGCGGCTTGCTGGGGCTTTTCGGCGGTCTGCTGTAACGCCTCCAGAAAGAGCTTCTTGGATTGCGCCAGATTGTCCGGAGCCTCGGCCCGCTTCAGGTACAGATTCTCGGCGTCGTCAAGGGTCTTGGCTACGCCGGTAAGCGGCGCGGGCTCGGGCGCGGCGGCCTTCACGACCGGCGGCTCGGCGGGTTCCTTATTGAACTGCACCGCCGACAGCCGCGCGTCTTCCCGCATCAGGTCGATCGACCCCACTAACTCCGGGTAATACACCAGCATCGACGCATCCTGCTTTTCGTACCGCGGCAGCGCCTCGGCAAAGTACGGCGCCAGGATGTAACCTTCGAGCAAGGCCCGCTGCACCATCTGCGGCTTATGATCCAGCCGCGATTCCACCGCCTTAATCAGCGATTCGGTGGTTACTTGCAGAAAGTCGCCTTTGTAAGCATCGGGTAAGGCTCTGACTCGGGCCAGATGGTCCGCCAGCACTTTCTTCCGCTCGATCGTCTCCTGGTAGTGCGTGGCCATGGGGTCCAGCAGGTAACGCAGGTAAGCGTGGCGGATCTCGAAAATGTACGGCGTCCTCGACGGCGTCACCACGATGAAGTCTTCGTTCCCGTAGGTGCGCGCCTGCACCTGGTTGGGCGGCGCCAGCAGTTCGATGAAAATCTGGAAACGCCGCCCCTTGTACCCGGAGGTCTGTTGCCGCAGATACACATTCGACTGCAAGACCGCGTCGGCCACCAGATTGTGATACCGCGCGATGTAGCGATCGATATCGCCCTGCGCGCGCTTCCACAGGCTCCCGATATCGGCCTCCTCGTAGAACCGGGCCAGCAGCGGCGACAGATCCTTCATTCCGCTGACTTCCGGCGGAACGTCGATCTCGCGCTGTTTGAAGCCGAAGTCCGGCGGTCCGCCGCAGGTCAGCCCAAAGGAGATGTACTGCGACAGCTCTTGCGCCGGATCCCTCCGCTTGTGCCTGGCGTAGAATTCCTTGATGGCGGCCAGCGAAGGGATGTTGCGGCTGGCCAGTTGGGCGCGAATCTCGGTGCGCAGCGGATGGTTGCTGGGCGAATCCAGACCGGCGTCATAGCCCGCCGCGTTGATCGCCGCCATCACCGTGAACAGCACGGGACTGGCGTCCAACTGGCCGAGTTCGGGCGACGCGGCCCTCGCCCCGCAAGCCAGGGCCAGGAATGCTGAAAGGACAAACCTCAAGTATCCGCCTAGTGTGACTCCCAGTTTAGCGTACTGCGGGCCGGTAGGGCGCCGAGCAGGGCTTTTTCCGCGCCGGGGCGCAGAGGTTTCGCGGACAGCACACGGGAGAGGAGGGGTGGGCCGATGGGAGGGGCGAGGCTCGGGGCGGGTCTGGGAGCGTGGGACTTGGCAGATGCCAGCGGCGGCCGTGTTGCAGGTGGGAAACCGGTCCGTTTGGAGATCGGCAAGTAGTTGACGAGGTTCGAGTTGAGTGGCAGAAATGGGTTCGTTCGGTGAATCCGTGCGCAAGGCTTTGATCGGACCGGATTCCCCGATGGCGCGGCGGGCCCAAGGGGCGCCCCGGCACTCGCGTGGGGGCTCGAAACCGAAGAAAAGCTTCGGCGCGCCGGGAGAGGGGCCTTCCAGCGGGGAAACGGGTTCGTTCGGAGACGGCGCAAGTGCTTGAAGGGATTCGTGTTGAGCCTCGGAAATGGGTTCGTTCGGTAAATCCGTGCGCAAGGTCCAATAGATGCCCCGGACCCGGGTTTGGGATTGGCAGCGGAAGAGAGATTTCCACAGGCCGGAGGGGCTGCCAGTGCAGCGGCTTCTTGGCCGCCAGCGGAGCGGTGGGGTTCCTGGCGTGGGTCCACGGAGGCCGGCGAACAGTCCGGCGCCGATCGGGCTGAGAAACTCTCCCTCCGCTCCCAGCGCTTGGCCGACGGCGCCAGGGAAGAGGGCGGCCTCCGGACGGGGGCCGAGTTGGCCTTTCGACGCGATGGACTCAGACATTTGGCGGCCCTCACCCGACATATACCATTCGAGATGGGCCTGGCGCGTGGGTGAGGCCGGCAAGTGGCTGGAGGGAAAGGAACTGTTGGCAGGCGAAGTTTGCGACCCGGCCGCGCGGCCCCGCCGGCCGTCACCGGGACGGAAGAAGAAGCGCCGCGGGGCAGCGATTTCATTGAGTGGGATTTGGGGGTGGTCCGGATGGAGCCCAATGGTATAGCGAAGCGACACGGCGCTCCGCAGCTTTCAATCCGGAATTGCTGCCATCACCCATGAAACCAGACCTCTACACCAAAGCCGTTCTGACCGTCGTCGCGCTGCTGCTCGGCGTGATCGTCTGTAAAAGCGTGATCCATCCGGACACGACCGCCGAAGCACAGGGGGTGTTTGCTGGACTGCAGTTTACCGGTGACCTTGGCCATCTGGTTGCTTTTGACACCCGTACTGGTGAATTGGGGATACCGCGAGACCCAGGGCGGCGTGATGAGCCTGAATGGCCGGGCATGTAGGGGACGTGTCGCTCGTCGCTGCTCCTCCCCACAGAAGTTTACATAACGCCGGACTATGCGCCGCCGGAAGGCGGTCCCCAAGGGAACCCCTTTTCGGCACTAAGCGATGAGGTGTTCGTAGGTTTCGTGGTCGCCGATCCAGAACCACAAGAAGCCATAGGACCGTTTCACCGCAAGGGCGCGATAACTCAACGTCACCCGAGCGGAATAAATTTCCTCCCCGTGGCGTTCACCGATTTTCTTCAATTGCAATGAGGGATGTGCGGGTTCCCTTCCAGCAAGGAAAACTGCTTGTCGGCGCTGGTGCGGATGTGCGGGGGGAGCGCATGATAGTGCTGCCAGAATTCGGAGGTGGCGCGGTGTTCCATCAAGCCGCGTGTCTAAAGTGGTTGAACGCGACCGTTTTTCTCGTCGTCCAAAGCGCGGGAAATCGCTTTATCGAGACGGCCTGCGGCAAGGTCGGATTGAATGCGGGTATCGATGGGCTGCGGGCAATTCTGGTCGAGCCATGAGTACAGTTCTTCCAGTTCACGGGGTGTAAGCGCCTGTATTGCGCGTTCGATCTCTTGAATCGTGTTCATAGCGTCTCTCCGTATTTTAAACCGGGAGAAGATTAGCACGGTAACGGGCAGGAGTCCAAGGGCGCGCCGGTGCAATGTCAGGGCGCGCCGGTGTAATTCGCGGTCGGCGGCGGCAAAACTGGCTCAAGAACAACATTCTCAAAACTCAACCATCGAGCAAATGGGGGAGCGCATCGCCGAAAATCGCCAGAAGTTGGAACCGTTCTAAAGCCTGTCCATCGAGGAACAGGGGATGGGGCAAAACTTACCCTTTCCAAAACGGGCCTGCCCCGCTTGGCCTCTTCTCCGCCCGGCCGCTCAAGCCTGCGCCGGCGCCGCCAGCAAACTGTCGTTGGGGTAGAAGTGGTCCACGTTGTCGGGCGTGATCACCTGGTGATTGGTGAACACCGCGGGCGGCACCGGCTTGCGCGCCAGAATGTCCAGCGCCAGGCGGATCAGCCCGTCGCCGTACTTCTCCGGGAAGAATGCCACCGAGGCGATCAGCCGGGTGTGCGGCAGCCGCAGCTCGGCACGCACCTCCGGCTCCGCGTTCTGCCCCACGATGACGCACTCGCTGGCGCGCCCGGCCTCCTGAAAGGCCCGCAACGCCCCCAGCGCGCACGAATCGTTGGCCGCCCCCACCAGCACGCGCCGGGCTTTGGATTCCCGCAGGTGCTTGCGGACCCGCTCCAGCGAGGTTTGAAACTGCCCATCGCCGTCGATGTTCACGGTGCGGCAATGGTCCGCAATCCGCACCACCTCGCCGATACCCGCCACCAGGCCGCGCATGCGCGCCTTGGGCAGCGATCCGGCCCGCTGTATCTCGATCAGCAGGATCTGGTCCGGCTCGCCGTTCCAGTGTTTCTTGGCCCAGCGGCCCAGATAGTTGCCGCCCATCAACCCGGCCTGGTAGTTATTGGCTCCGAAGTAAGTCGCGCCGGGATGCGGAATATCGATGGCGATGAACGGAATGCTGGCCTCCAGGTACTTGGAAGCGATGGCCGGCGCGATCAGCTCGTCGGTCTGAAACTCGATCACCAGGTCCACCTGCTCGCGGATCAGGTAATCGGCGCTGCGCAGGGCAATCTTCGGCTGGTAGCGGTTGTCCACGGTGATCAACTCCACGTGCTCGCGCTCAGCCGCCTGCGTCAAGCCGTTGCGGACTTCCCGGTCGAAGGAAGAATCCTGCCCTTGCGCCGCGTACCCAATGCGGTATAGCCTGCGCCGCCGGACCTCCGAAGCCAAGCGGTAATGGTTCTCACCCACCTTGTCCAGGAACCCGCATTGGTGCAGCGTGTAGAGCAGGCGGAAACACATGCCCTTATTGAAACCGGTGCGGGTCACCACGTCCCGCAAACGGAGCACGTCGCCCGAGGATTGGAAAGCCTCCAGCACGCACGAGGCATGCACCAGGGACTTGACGACATAACGGCTATGGTTGGAAGTCTTCACGCGGACTTCGCTCCCCGAAAGTTCGTTTCCTGTTGTATCAGTTTCGGCCTGCAAAACACAAGCGTTTTGTGCCCTAATCTACGCTAATCGAGAGGTTTGTGAGAGGCGGGGCGACAGTAGCCTTCCCGAACGAGCTTTGCAGGAAGTGATCTGCGGTCCGGAGAGCCGATTGTTCACAAGGCAGAAGGATGCGTGGCGGATCTGGAAGTACTACTACCCGGAATTCGCAAGGCGCGGCTTGGTGCGCGAGGTCTGCTTTTCCGAGGTGTAGGCACGCCGGCGGTTACCCCTGATTGATGCCACCGACTTCTCGGATGATCTGATCGGCCATCTTGAGAGCTTTCTTTGCCTCCTCAAGCAAACCACCGATCCGCTCTCCGTAGTCCGCTTCATTGCGCTGCCTAAGGAGGTTCCGCCCATCGCCCGCCGTCATCCAACATTTCACCCCGCCCAGCGACGCAAGCGCGTCCCAGACTTCCGTGTGGCGGTCCCTCTTCGCCATGCCAAGCCTTCTTCGCGTAAACAGAAAAGCGGCATAGTAAGAGCGGCTGATCACGGTGCGGAGAGCTGCTGGATCGTCAAGGGTTTCCAGCAGCTTCTTTGCGAGCGCCAGGAAAGCTTTCGGATTGAAGTCAGGCTCCGAATTCGACATCGATATTGAGGGGTAAATGCGCAGCGTAGGAGGCATCTGCCCACCACCGCCGCTCGAGCTCCTGCAGCCGGTCGATGGCATCGTCGGCATCGAGGTCGCATTCAATCATGGCGAAGAGAAACTCCTTCGACGGATCACAGGGGTCGAGCGTCAGTTCGACGCGCAACGCATGGGCACCGAAGTAACGATCGATCTCGGGCCTCGCAATCCGCAAAAGCGCGGCCACGCGGGGGTTTCGGTGGAGGAACTCTTCTACCTCGGCCGGCTGCCGGAGCACGTAGAGCTTCGACAGATCCTCGATATCGGGAGAGACGATTACATCGGCCATTGTTTTCATTGTAGCGGTTTCAGGAGCCGAAAAACTGCTTCGCGCGGCTGCGACCGTTTCTTAGGACATTCTTAGTCTTAGGCCGCGAAGACCACGCTCATGCAGGTCACCCCTGCCTCGGCCTTCATCAGCTCCGAAACGTCTAGCGCAATCACTTGCCGGCTCAGCCGCGCCAGACGCTCCGCGGTGGCCGGAAAGGCCGCCGGGATCAGCAGGGTGCCGTCAATCGCCAGCACGTCGGCCGCGGCCGGCTCGCCCGGCGCCACGTCGATGATGCGCAGGCCCGCGAACGGCGCCGTATCCACCCACTCGCGGTTCGCCAGCAGCAGGTCGCCGCCCAGCCAGCAGCAGGCCGATTTCAGATGCAGGCAGCCGCGCATTTCCACCGCGCTCACCGTGTACCCCAGCGGCTCCAGTTCGCCGGCCAGTTGCTGAATGCCCGCCCGGTTGGTGCGCCCCGAAAGGCCCACGAAGATGCGCCGCCCCACCCGCACCACGTCACCGCCTTCCAGAGTGGCCGGCTCTCGCAACCGGCGTAGCGGCCGGTATGGCTCGAGCGCCCGCGCCAGGCTCTCCGATTCGCCACGCCGCGACTCCGCCCCCATGCGCAGGATCACCGCCACTTCATCCACCACCACCGCCGGATCTTCCACGAACACGGAATCCGGCAGTTCGGGTTCGGCGGGCAGTGTGAGCACCGCCAGGCCCAGTTCCACCAGGCAATCGCGATAGCGCCGGTGCTGCGCGATGGCTTTGGCGATATCGATTTCCTGGCGCTCCAGGAAGGTCAGCTCGCAACGGTTGAGCGCCGGGCTCACGGCGCGGGTAATGGCGGTCAGCATGTTTTCGCGGGCGATCAGTGCGTCATCGCGTAAACCACGTAGTTTACGCCAATCCGGATGCCCAGCGCGGCGTAGTGTTCGGGATAGTAAGGAGCGTCCGCCCATTCCCAGGAATCGCCTACGTCGGATTGAAAGGTCATGGCCACCAGCAGGCGGCCGCGGTCGTCGAAAATGCCGCGCCAGCGGGCCGGGCAGTCTTCGCACTTCCAGCTCCGGCCGCGCTGCACCGATCCCTCGCTGGCGATCTGGTACCGCTCGTCCAGGTCGTACACAGTGTGGAAGATGGCGTCTTTGTCTTCCAGTTCCACCGCCTGGCGCTCCGGGAAGACCTTCTTCATACTCCGCATGAAGACCTCCCACTCCTCGGGACCCCAGAAATCGTCGGCCATGAAAAATCCGCCGCGCAGCAGGTATTCGCGCAGGGTCTTCGCCTGGCTGTCGGTCAACTGCCAGTGGCCCGGCTGCACGGCGTAGAGCCAGGGCCAATCATAGACCGACCCATCATCCAGATTGATGGGCTGTTCCACGGACCGCACGTGGATGCGCGTCAGGCGCCGTAGCGCCTGCACGAAGTGGCGGTCGGCGCGCGGGTAATCCTGCGTCCAGATGGAGTTGCCCTCGGTCCAATATCCGCCGTTGCGGTAACCGAAACCGAAGCCTCGCCCGTAACGCCCTCCGGGCGCCTGAGGATACATCAGCCGCGCGAAAGTCCACTCGGTCTTCTCCTGATAGTCCGGCGGCAGGGGAATATCTCCCAGACGGTACTCCACGCCGGGGTATTCGTGGAAGGGCGCCTGGAACGCGCAAAGCGTACCCAGCATCGCCAGGCTCATCGTCCACCAGAGAGACTTGCGGAGGGTCATGGATCTTTGCTTCCGAGGATATCAGAATTGGGAAGGCTTGGCCGTTTGGGGGGATCCGCGGTCCGGAGACCCCGGTCGATCACAAGGCAAGAAGGATGCGTGGCAAACCTGGAAGTACTACTACCCTGAATTGGAATGGCGCAGGTTGATGCGCGGGGTCTGTTTTTCCGAAGTGTAGGCACGCCGGCCGGTCACGTCTGATCGATGCCACCGGCTTCCCGGATGATCCGATCGGCCATCTTGAGAGCTTTCTTTGCTGTCCTGGAGCACCATGTGCGGCCTGGCCGATTTCGAGATCACGCCCGAAACTCCGCGGCGTGATCGGTCGCCCAGTCGCGGAACGTTCGCGCCGGCGCTCCGGTGATCTCTGCGACCGTGGATGTCACGTGCGCAGGTTGACCGATTGCCGCAGCCCAGGCGTCGAGCAGCATATTCACGACAAAAGCGGGCATGAGAGCGAGCAACTCGGATCTCGCCTCATCTGGCGAGATCTCTTCAAGGCGCAGCGAGCGGCCGATCACACCACCGATTGTCGACATCTGCTCGAACTGGCTCAGGGATTGAGGCCCGGTCAGAACATATTCCGCTCCGGCGTGTCCATCCTCACACAAGGCGCGGACCCCGACCGCGGCGATGTCACGCTCGTGGATCGGAGCTGTAGGAGCAGCGACATGGGGCCAGCGCACGGCATCGCCGCCGGCGCGGATCTGCGGCGCCCACCAGGACAGGGCATTCGCGGCGAACATTCCGGGCCGCAGGAACGTCCACTGGAGCCCTGAGGTCTCGATCAGCCGCTCGATTTGCGCGCCCAGCGCTCGGACCGGATTGGGCTGCTGGAACAAGGGGTGTGCCGTTTTGAGCGGAGCTGAGAGGAATACGATGCGCCGTGCGTGCTCCGCGATCCGCTCCAAAGCGGGAGCAACCGCGGCCGGCGGGGCGGTCCACACCAGGAACACCGCCTCGATGCCATCCAGGCATCCATCAAGGGTCTCGGGAAGAGTGAGATCTCCGCGTACCACATCAACGTGTGGCGGCAAATCAGCCGTGTGCGGGTTGCGGGCGAGAGCGCGGACTCGCACGCCCGTGGCCGGCAATTGAGAGAGAACCTGGCGGCCGACCCTGCCGGTAGCTCCAATGATAAGGATACGATTCATGCAAGACATCTTACCGGAGGAGGTCCGATTGAAAATCAAAGGGACGGTCGGTGCTATGTTGACAGGTGGTCCGCCCCACGACTCGCTGCATCTTGCAGGGATCCTGAATATCCACGCCAATACTCGGTCAGCGGCCGCGAAACACCGAACCCGTGGACAAGCCTCAGACCGGCGCGGGACCCGTTCGAGCAAGCAGCCACCGAAGAAACCAGCCCGGCCCTGAGGTCTGAATCCGGACAGAGATCCCGCATTATCAACGCCCCCGCTTTGCGGCCCGCTCTCCCCCAATCGAGCAAACCTTGAACCTTTGAACCGGGCAAACCTTAAACGTTGATCGTCTCCTTCAAAGCCCAGGCACGGGCCGTCTTCAGTTCCCTGCGGCGTAACGCGGCAAATGCCCGCCGGTCTTTGGGGTCCAGCGTGGCTGGGTTGCGCAGCCAGTCGTAGCTCACAGAAAGGAACGCCGGCGGACCGCCCCATTCCATCCGTTTTCACGATCATTTCTCGATGGGAAAATGCTCGGCAAGCGCCTGGCGGCGTTGGTTGCGGACGATGCGAACGGCCAGAGGCCCCGACGCATCTGACGTTTCTGCTGAACTTCTTCGACGAGCTGCGGCCTCGCGCCCCAGTGGGCAAATAACGTCGGTGGCGCAGCCCAGAAATTTCCGAAAGACCTGCCTCGTTTGTGGTGAGTTGACGGGATACCATCCGGCTGCTCGGCCACTCGGAAACTGACCCACCGCTCGATACAACACCGCCAAGTGCTAAGGGAAACGCCGTCCGCCCATTTCCTATCTTTGCCGCAGCACCGAAATGATGTCGTCGGCCGTGATCACGCCGGCCAGCTTGCCATCTTCGTCCACCACCGGCAGAGTCAGCAGGTTGTACTTGTCGAACAGCTCGGTGACGCGGTCCTGGCTTTCGTCCAGGGTCACCTGGATGAGCGTTTCGGATGCCAGATCCTTGAGTTTGGCGCCGCCTGTGGCCAGGAACAGCCGCGCCAGCGGGATCGACGCCGTGAGCCGCCCCTCGCCGTCCACCAGGAAGAGCGTGTTGAGAGACTCCAGCAGATCCTCGTTGCCTTTCAAGGCGGCCAGCGCGTCCGTCACCGAGGCGTTGTCGTGCAGCGAGACGAACTCCGTGTTCATCAGGCCGCCGGCCGTGTCCTCGGCGAATTCCAGCAACTCGCGCACCTCCGTTTTGGGCGCGGAGTCCATCTCGTCCAGGATCTCTTCGGAGGTTTCGGCTTCCAGTTCGTTGAGCAGATCGGCGGCTTCGTCGGGGGACATTTCCTCGACGATATCGGCGGCCTTCTCCGGCTCTAGAGATTCCAGAATGCTGATCTGCATTTTGGGCTCCACCTCGGTGAGCGCTTCGGCGGCCACTTCGCTGTCGATGGTTTCGAAAATCGCCTCGCGCTCGGCGGGGCTCAGGTCTTCGACGATGTCCGCCAGGTCGGCGGGATGCATTTCCTCGAGCTTGCTGTAGGAAATGTTGAGCCGCAGCCGCCGCAACGGGTCGGGCTCCACCACGTTGGCGAATTCCCAGCGGATGGAATTGGGCGGGATAGCCGCCTGCAGCCGGCGGATGACGCGCCGCGGCAGGACCCCCTGCATCAGCCGCCGAAGAACGCTCCGCAGGCCAATATCCACTTCCCGTACGGTGAGGATGTCGCGGGTCCCGTCGTTTTGGCACTCCATGGTGACGTCGTTGACCCGCACGACTTTGCGCCCGGTGACGTCGATGATCTGCTGATCCAGCAAATCGCGAGCGATGCGTAGCATGTATTCGTCGTCGTGATAAGGGACGAGCTGTTCCTCGGCCAGGAAGATTCCCTGAGTAAGCTGAATGGAGCGGATCTGATCGTAGCGGATGGTGAGCCAGGCGTCGCCGCCGCCCATCAGCAGCCGGTCGATGCGCGAGGCATTGACCAGAGGCACCAAGGCTGCGTCTTTGACCCGGCCGATGCGGCGGCCCTTTAGGTCCAAGACCGGCATGGACAACAATTCCGTGAAGTATAGGTAAGTCTCACCCATCCTAACGCCCCGTCCACGGCGCAACCCGAGCGCCTCACCCCGGTGGCATTGGATGTGGTCCTGATGGTGCGCTCTACACGGCTTTTACCGGCGTCCATTCCAATATGGCGCATCGATGGGGAACCCGCAAGCGAAATTGTGTCTCTGTCTCCTGTGGCGCGGGAGGGGTGCCCCTTTGGACCGCCAGGGTACCGCTTAGGCCCGCCGGGGTGCCCCTTGGATCGGGCGGCTCTCTGGGACAGTCCTCCGCGCGGTCAGCGGTCGAACTTCGGGAAACACGCACCTTGGAACAATGGCAGCGGGGGCATTGGCCGTCCGCCAGCAGGTCTTCCTCCCGAGCGTCGGTCTGGGGGCTGGATTTGGATTCGGGGGGCCGGACGGCCTTGGTCGCCGGCGTCGGCTTCGGTGCCTGGTTCGTCCAACTCGGCGGGCCATTCAGGCGCCGCCTCGATCGCTTCCCAGCGCGCCGCAGGCTGTGTGGGCGTCGCGGGGATCCCGCCGCCTCCCGTTGGCCCGCCTGGACTTGGCCCGCCTGGACGCTGAGCAGGCGCAGTTCCGTAGACAACTTCTGCATGCGATTTGTGGCGACCGCGGATCGCAGGGCCGTAGTTGGACCAGTTACCCCCGGTACCGGCCTAATTTACGCTGGCCGTCCACTCCTCGGAACGTTGTAGTACGGTAGCTTGCAAGGCCTCCAGCGCTTCCACCAGGCGCTCGACCAAATCGTCGGTCTGGGCCATGGCGGTGCGGGCCGAATCGACGGCCCTTTCCTGCTTCTGCAAGCTCTGCTTGAAGGCCACCAAATCCTCCGCGATGCTGCTCTGCAGCACGCCAACTTGCTGCTTGGCGGCCTCAGCCTCGAGTTCAGTTCGCGCCACGCGATCCTGGAGCACCCCGATGCCCTTCTCGATAACTTCCATGCGCGTGCCGAAAGCCTGCAGAGTCTGCTCAATGCGGGCCAAGGCGGCTTCCGAAACCGCCGCATCGCCGCCGCCCTGCAATCCGAGGTTGGCGCGGTCCTGCATAGCGGCCATCTGAGCCGTGAGCGTGGAGATCTGGCTGCGCAGCCCGGTCAGGGCGTCGACTACCGCGCGGTTCAGCACGGCCATAGCCTTTTCGCCCAATTGCAGGCGCGTGGCCAAACGGCTTTCGGACTGCTGCATCTCGCCGCGGATGGCCGAGAAATCGGGTGGAGGCGGGAGCGGCGCCTGGAACAGCGGTTGTGCCGGGGGTGCCTGGAAGACCGAAGCCGCCGGTTCGGGCTCGGGCGGCGCAAAACAGGGCGCTGCGGGAGCTTGGAACAAGGGGGGGGCAGCGTGCTCCTCGGCCGGCGGCTGGAAAATCGGGGCGGTGGACTCGGCGAGAGGCGGGGCTGCGGCACGCACTGGCGGGCGTCGGGCGCCTTCTGCCCTGCGCGCGGCCACCGCCAGCAACTTCAACTCCAAGATCACCTTTTGGATCTGCTGCCACCGGCCGGCCGGATCCTTGGCCAGGCAGCCGGTCAGCAGCTTGTCTGCCGCGGGACTGCCGGTCGAGGCCGGTTGGCCGCTCTTCAGCGCATTGGCCAAGGCCGCCTGGGTGTCGCCGGCAAAGGCCCGCCTGCCGGTCAGCATTTCATAAAGGATGGCGCCGAATGAGAAGATGTCGCCACGGCTATCGGCCGGCTTGCCCAACAGCAGCTCCGGAGCGGTGTAAGGCGTCAGTGTGCGCGGTCCCGCCGGCGGCGGCGCCAGTTCCACCGCAGGGCCGTTCAGCCACACCACGGACGGCGTGAGGAAACCATGGACGCGGCCCTCGTCATGAGCCCTGCGCAGCGACTCCGCCAGCAGTGAGGCATAGCGCAGAGCGCCGCCAGCGGGAATTCTGCCTTGGGCGAGGCGTTGGGCCAAGCTCAGCCGGCCGCCCGCTCCGATTTCCACATTGCTCATGCAACCCTGCTTCGATCTAAGTGTACTCCACCCGATCAGGCCAAAGCCGTCACCTGACAGTAAAGCAGGTAACCGGTCCAATCGACAAGTCCTCATAGTGGGTAGACCAGTTATGGAAGTACTGGAAGGCCGGATCGCCCATCTCCATGTCAAATGAACGGCAGCTCGGGCATTTTGTCCGCGGGCAGGCCCGATGCGCCGGCTCTTCGCACGCGCGCCGTCGCAGACGCGCATGACGCACACTGTGCCGTTTTGGGCCACCTGTAGCGGAAATTCCAATTTTGGAAGGCGATCGCCGGCCAGTCTCCGCTACTGTGGCTTATGTTGTTGTTTTACAAGCATCGTGGACGGATTTGTGGTAGACTGCAACTTGAGATCTCTGGGCACAGATTTTCCAAAACCTGTAACGGCGTGATCGCCGCAATCGTCCCATAGTCGTAGACAGCGGTTCTCCCCGGAGAACTGGTGGAACAAAATGGCTGACCTGTCGCAACCCAACAATCCGTTTCTGTCGAGCGCGGACGACCATCTTTCGCGACTCCTGGTTTCGGAGGTAGAGGAGCCGTGGTATCGCTCCTTTATCCAGAACCTCAAGGATTACATCAACCCTCCCAAGCTGCCGCCGCTCGAATTGACCTCTAAACCCGTCGCCGTGAAGGAGATCTGGGGTCTGTACGGGCGTCAAGGGAAGTCCTTCATGATGTCCACCGGCTTCCAGGTTGTGGTGGTGGCAGTGGTGGTGTGGCTGGGGATGACCAAACCGGTGCAGCAGGCCGCGAAGTCTGTCATGAACTTGGTTTTGCCCCCGGATATCGCCGACTTCCAACCTAAAGCCGCGATGAAGAAACAGGACATGGGTGGTGGCGGCGGTGGCGGCGACCGGTCTCCGTTGCCGGCCGCCAGGGGGAAGGCTCCGAAATTTGCGTTGCGGCAGTTCACGCCTCCCCAGCAGGTAATCGCTAATCCGAACGCCAGGCTAACCATGGAGCCGACACTCATCGGCGATCCCTCGATACAACTGCCGCAGATCAACTCGGATCAGTGGGGCGATCCGCTGGCCAAGCTGGGCCCCCCTTCCAACGGGCCAGGCTCGGGCGGCGGTATTGGATCGGGTAGGGGTGGCGGCATAGGTTCCGGCGATGGCGGCGGTTACGGCCCCGGATCCGGCGGTGGCGTAGGTGGCGGCGCGTTCCGGGTCGGCGGCGGAGTTTCCGCCCCGGTGCTGCTGTCGAAAGTCGAGCCGGAGTACTCCGAGGAAGCCCGCAAAGCCAAGTACCAGGGTACGGTCCTGCTTTACATCGAAGTCGACCCTAGTGGCAAAGCCGTCAACATCCGGGTAGTTCGCAGCTTGGGTCTGGGCCTGGACGAGAAGGCCATTGACGCCGTCAAGAAGTGGAAGTTCAAACCCGGCTATAAAAACGGCACTCCGGTCACTGTACAGGCCACCATTGAAGTTAACTTCCGGCTGCTGTAGTCCGGCTTCGAAGGCCCGGCTTCAGAAGGTTCCCAAAAGGCGATCCCGCAAGGGGTCGCCTTTTTCGTTGAAGTGCCGGGCATGTTCGACAGCTCGGGGGTGAAAGCCCCTTCACAACCTCATGGAGGTGAAGCGATAGCGGAGCGCAAGGGCCTCATCGCGAGGTGGGATCTGGAGGAAGCGAGGACCAAACGTACGAGCCGATGTACGAGCATTGGATCCGAGCCATACGGTGCCGGACGAGCGGGCCAATGCTGGCCCGGCACTCCGGACCGAGGATCGAGCAATCGTTCCTGACCGGGCGGCGGAGCGCGCAGTAGTCCGGTAGCGGATGGAGCCTCGGGGATGAAGGCCCAAACGGTCCTCCTGAAGGAGGGTAAATGGGAACAGTGAGTAAGCAGCGCGAATAGAGCCACTGGTGGCAGGACTCCGCCGCCGGGCGATTGCGGGCTGCATGTAACCTTCGAAGACATCTTAAGGTGACCTCCACACCTTAAGGTGACCTCCACACCGGCTGCTGTGCCGGTGACTTTCGGGTTCCGATGGTGAGGGGGGTTCGGCCTTTCGGCCTACCATGCGGGGGCATAGTAGCCCCGGCGGTAATCGGCGTGTAAGCGGGCCCCTTCGCCTGGTTCTTCCATTTTCAGCGTGAGCTTCACCCGGCGGTACTTCCCATCCCGCGCCGGATTGTTGGGATAGTAGCCAAGCTCATATTGATTGCGCATCTCGCGGCTGATTTCGGCGCTGATGCCGGGCAGAGCGTCGAGGTTGTCCACAGGGAAGTGGCGGCCTCCGGTCTGCTCGGCCAATTCATCCAGAAGGACGGGTCCACGGCGCTCTTCGGCTGCGTGCTTGGTCAGATAGTCCCAGTCGAAGATGCCCATGGCGAAGACCTGAACGTCCGACTCGATCAGCGCGTTCTTGATCTCTCGAACCGAGTGACGGCTCCAATTGTCCCCGCCGTCGGAAACAATCACAATCGCCTTGCGCGGATTGCGAGCCTTCCCCATCTGCTTCATGGCCATCTGAATCGCGTCCAGCAGTGAGGTCTGGCCAAAGGGCGAGGTGCGCGCGATTTCGCGGTAGAGCAGGTCGGGGTCGGGAGTAAACGGCACCGCGAGCTTGACCCGGGTGTTGAACTTGACCAGGAAGAACTCATCGGCCGGGTTAGCCGTTCTGAAAAACTCTTTCACGGCTTCGGAAGCTTTCCGCATCTTGTTGATCATGCTGCCACTGACGTCGAAAAGAAGTCCGATCGAGACGGGCGCATCGTCCATCCCAAAGTGAACGATGGTCTGCTCGACGTTGTCCTCGAACAGGCGGAAGTTTTCCTTGCGCAGGGTGGTCAACGGAACGCCGGCGATCGTGGTGATGCGTGCCGGGATGGTAACCAGGGTGGAATCCACGCGCAACATCGGCTGATCGATCGATGGGACGTGGGGCAGGCTCCGAGGCAGGATGGTGGTGGGGCCCTCCGCGAGGGATTCCTGGAAGGCCGAGCAAGAGGGACAAAGAAAAATCGTGGCGCTCAAACACGCCGCAGCCACCGAACTCCGTGCCATTGGGTAATTGTATATCGGATCCGGGGGCAAATGGCGGGCGGCCCAATCGGTCCTACGGCGTTTGGGAGGCGAGTGGTGTCGATCCTTGCAAGTGCCGATAGAAGCCGAGATCCGCTCCGGTAAGCATCTTGGTGGCGAAAAGCACCTGGCCGGTGTGCATGGAAAAATGCTCCACCACATGGTAGATCGCCTCCAGCTCGCTCACCTCGTAACCCTGGATGACGATTCTCTGGCTGAGTCGCTCGGGCGGAAGCGACCTTAGCACCTGGGCAGCTTCGGCCACTGTGGCGCGCAACTTCCCGGCCAGTTCCCCCGGCGCCACGCCACCGCAAGCGGCAAACTCGGCGTCGCGTTGGCGAACATCCGCGGACCCGCCGATGCCCGAGACGATCCATTGCCGCAGGTTCCCACAAAGGTGCAGTACCAGGTTGCCGATGGTGTTCTCGTTTCCGCCGCCGCGAGCCCAAATCCGGTCCTCGTCGAGCATTCCCAGGCAGGTGTCGATGCGTTGTGCAAGTTGCTCCAGTTTGCCGACCGAGAATTCCAAGAATTGCCTTTCAATCATGTGATCCATGGATTCAGAATACCGAAACGGGCGCCAGGCGGGCGGCTCAGCCGAACCCGTGGGCCTCATCGATAGCCGCCGGCAACTCGATATCTTCCGCGTGTACCTCTGCCGGAAGCGATGACGGCGATAGGTTTCGGCTTCACCTCATCCCCGCGCAAGCACTGCCCGAGCAAACGGGCCGTGCACCCGGCTCAACCCGTGAACTTGATGCCCGGCGCCGCTGCCAGCCGCCCGGCCGAATCAGCCTTGCCGTCTCGCCCGGCTAACGGGCCTCCTTTCAGCCGTCTCCTATATCCAGCATTTCGCCAAACTGGCACGACGGGGGATTCCGCGACAGTTTTCCGGCCAGGCTTCTCGCTCAACATCGGCGGTCTGGTACTCAATCCACGGCGCATTGATGCGCTTGCCAAAAAGTGGTTTGAGGCGCCGGAAGCGGTCCGGGGACCGCCCGGGCATCATAAGATCTCCTTGGTTCGCCGGTGTCGGTGCTCTTCGCTGATGAGTTCTTTTTCGACCTCACGCTCCTCGCGCTTGAGCTGCTGGACATCTTTCCACGAGTCGCGCTGTTCTTCACGGACTTCTTTCGTCAGGTCGCGCTCTTCGCGCTCCAACATCATGCGGTCTTTGCGGTCAACATCGCCGGCATTCTCGTGGGCGGGTGTCAGGTCGACGATGGCATCGCGCAGTGCGCCGACTTCGTCGTGTACCTGGAGGCTCGTGCCCGCGGCGATCAATCGTCGCTCGACGATCTCCTCCTCGATGCTGAGTAGCTGACCCTTGAGGACTGTCTTTTGATCGGCGTGCAGGTCGTTGAGCGTCACGTCAAGGTCGTTGGGTTCTGGTGTCATATGCCCGCCCTCATGTATGGTGCCCTCGTCGTGGACCGTGGCGATAAACCGGTAACCGCGCTTGGGCAATGTCTCGACGAACCGGGGCTTTTTCGCAGGGTCATTCAGAGCCTTGCGAATTTCCAAAACATATTTACGGAGAACTTCCGGCTGAACGTACGTTTCCGGCCAGATGGCTTCCAGAAGTTCTTCTCGAGACACCAGACGGCCGGCGTGCCTCACCAGATACTCCAAGACCGAGAACACCTTGGGAGCGAGTGAGACACGGGCGTCTTCCCCCCAAAGACACTGGTTTGCGACATCCAGGCGGAACGGCGGAAAACTCTTGATCGTGGCTTCTGGTCCCAAAGGCGATTATACAGTCACGGTCACGCAAAACTCCACAAAAACTCCACGGAACCTTCACGATCCGGAGCCGTTAAGTCCACATAATTGAGTAGCCCGAAGAGGGCTTCCCGCCCAAGGCTGCGCACCCAAGCCGGCAGGGACACGACTTTCAAGGTGGGAGGATACATCGAGCATCGCTCGGATCGTCGCTATCCGCTGGATTTGGCCATCCATTATGAGATCGGCCGCCAAGAAGAGGGAGTCTATGTCGGCCGGGGCCGGGTCGTGAACATGTCGAGCGGAGGCATTCTAATGGAGTCTGATCGTGTGTTGGCTCCACGCCTGAAAATCCGTCTCAGAATCGAGTGGCCCGCGCGGCTGAACGACGTCGTTCCTCTGGCACTTCACATCGAAGGGCTAACGGTTCGAGCGAACGGGAGAGTTGCGGCGGTGAGAATTCTCAAGTCGGACTTTCGGACTCGACCTGTTATTCGGGCCGCTGGAGCCATGCGTCAGGCCCGTTGATCGACTGGCGGACCCAATACCGTTAACCGCCCCGATCGCTGCCCGGCGCCACTGCCGGCCGCCAAGCCGAAGCCGTCTTGCCGTGTCGGCCCGGCGTCCCGCGCGCTGCGCGGTGGGCGGAGGCCCTGCGACCGCGGGCCGGGAATGGCCATCCGCGCCGCGCCGCCACGGCGCCGCGTCTCGTGTTTGACGGCATCGTCCGTGCCCTGCGATCCGGCGACAAGGTTAGATCCGCGGATTCAACGCCTGAAGAGGCCGTGCGCCACGGAGCGAAGGAGATTGTGCTGTGGGGCGACGGTTCGATACGAATAGACGTGCGGCACACCGTGAGGCTTGAGACATCGGCCCGTGTAGTCCCAAACCGTAGAAGAGGCCCGGCTCGTATTCCCATTGGTCCCGTATAGCGCCGGAGTTGGTTACCGATATTTGTAGATAACGCTTGCAACGCTTGCATGGAACCGTGCGAGCGCCGGAGGCAAACGGAGTATACTACCCACGATGCGCAACCACCGGCTCTCCGGATCCCCCATGAAGGATCCCGTTACCTGGCTGTACCCTCCTATCGAGCCCTACAACACGGGCCGGCTCCAGGTCTCACCCGTCCACGAGATCTACTTCGAGGAGACTGGCAACCCCTCCGGCAAGCCGGTTATCTTTCTGCATGGCGGTCCCGGCGGCGGCTCCGATCCGAAACAGCGCCGCTTCTTCCACCCTGAGAAGTACCGCATTGTGAACTTCGATCAGCGCGGCTGCGGCAAGAGCACGCCCTACGCATCTCTCGAAGCCAACACTACCTGGGACCTCGTCGCCGACATCGAGAAAATCCGCGAGCACCTCGGTATAGAGCGTTGGCAGGTGTTTGGCGGATCCTGGGGATCTACCCTCGCCCTCGCTTATTCTCAAACTCATCCCGATCGCGTCACCGAAATTGTCCTCCGCGGCATCTTCCTGCTCCGGAAGCAGGAGCTCGACTGGTTCTACCAGCGCGGCGCGTCGGTGCTCTATCCCGATGCGTGGGAGCCGTATCTCGCCCACATCCCCGAGGCCGAGCGCAGCGATCTGCTCTCCGCGTACCACCGCCGCCTTACCAGCGATGATCCGGCCGTGCGGCTCGCCGCTGCGAAGATCTGGAGCGGATGGGAGGGCGTCACCTCCAAACTCCTGCCCGACCCTGCCTTCGCCAGCCACTACGAAGAGGATGAATTTGCCCTCGCCTTCGCGCGCATTGAGGTCCACTACTTCCTCAACAAGGGTTTCTT
This sequence comes from Bryobacteraceae bacterium, assembly GCA_052144935.1. Taxonomy (GTDB): domain Bacteria; phylum Acidobacteriota; class Terriglobia; order Bryobacterales; family Bryobacteraceae; genus JOPF133. The sequence continues at coordinate 2,168 of JBKQPR010000108.1, read as the reverse complement.
GGACACCGAAGACCAGTTGCTGCGGAACGCCTCGCGCATCCGCCACATCCCCGGGGTGATCGTGCAGGGCCGTTACGACGTCGTCTGCCCCATGGAGAGCGCGTGGGCGCTCCACCGTGAGTGGCCCGAAGCCGATCTCATCGTCACTCCCGACAGCGGCCACAGCGCTTTCGATCCACCGAACAGTCGTGCCCTGGTGGCGGCGACGGACAGACTGGCCTTCAGTTGAGCATGTGGCGTGCCGCCCGCTGAGGTGGCCGGCGGCCCTGCGGCCGCGGACCGGGAGCGTCCGTCGCGCGGCGGGCCCGTTTCACAACGCGGATACCGCAGATCCGCGGCGGCCACACCTGCGGCTCACGATCTGCGCTTGCGGTACCCGAGGGCCTGTGCGCCAAACGGCGCGCACGACGATGGCAGGGTGGGGGCGCGTGACGGCTCGCTGCCGGGCCCCTTGCCGGCCGCCGGGCCGAACCGCCCTGCGGCCGCGGGCCGAGAGCGGCCTTCCACGCCGCGGAGCGCCGGCCGCGGCGACGCCTTTGGTGGCCTTCTTGAGAATCTGCCCGCGGGATTATCTTGCCGCAAGCGCCGGTCCGCCGAAGGCGAATCCCACCAAAATCGTAGCCTCGCTTCGGGCGAACTCGCTTGATGCGAGCGAGTTCCTCGCTCCCCACCGCGTGAACCGGAATGCCGGTGCGATGTGGAGCGCGTGCCAGTGCATTTCCACGCCGGCGCCCCCCGTCACGCCGTCCGCCGGGAGACTCACTACCGGGAGGCGAAAAGACGGTCCGGCTTCGGCGGACGGATTCACTTTTCCCAATCGGAACCGGTACTTCGCCAGCACCGGAAATTGCCATGTCGCGGCCTCTGTGTAGGTGACCGATGAATAGACCGTCCCGTTATCCAGGACCGTCTTGTAATGCTCCCGCAGCGGCCTGTAGAAACCATCCAGTTCGACCGATAGATGGCGCGGCAGGTGAATTTCCATGACGGGGCCGGCCATCGGGCTCTTCACCCCGGTCACGTACTCGGTCGCGTTGGCCTGAGTAAACGTGTTTCCGGAACCCGGAATTGTCACGGTGGTGGTCCCCGTGTACGGAGAAATGTCGTTGGCCAATTCCCATCCGGCAATCACGCCCAACGACATCCGTCGTCCCAGCGGGCTCCAGTGCGATTCCGCCGCCCGGCTCACTCCCACCAGAAGCTCCACCTGGTTCAGTTGCGACACGGGACGGAACGGAAGCATGTCCTGTGCCCAGCGGGTGTAGCGCACCACCGGCGCGATCTTCAGTCCCCGCCACTGCGTCTCCACGCCAAACCCGGCGCTGACGCCATAGTGGGACGGGAAGAAGTTCAGATTGCCCGTGGCGCGGAACGAGGGGCCGGCTTCCACCAACGGTTTCAGCCTTCCGGCGCCGAACCGGTACTTCGCCAGCACGGGAAACTCGAAGGCGACAACCGGGAACGGCGACACGCCGTAGAGCGATCCATTGGGCTCGACGGAGGCTATGGTGGCGTGCAGCTCGCGATACATGGCGTCCACTTCCACCGAGAAGCCCGAACCAAAACGAAGCTCGAACATCGCGCCGGCAATCCAATCTTTGGATTGGGACCACGTACGGATGTTGTAAGCGGTCTCGGTCTGAGCCGCATCCGTCAGGCTGCCCCCACCGATTCCGCCAATGGACAAATCCTGTCCCGGCAGGCCGAGCGGCATCCCGGCGATAGCCGTCAGGAACGTGGCAACCGCGACCTTGTCGATGAGTTGCACGAGACTCCATTATCGCGGAGCCCGGTAAAGCGGGCACGAGGGATCGTGCTCTTAGGGCCTGAGCCCGCTGGAGCGTCATGGCTTGGCAGCGGCGCGCGTCGATCCGTGGGCGCCCGCCGAGCCGGCGGAATGCGTCTTGCGCGCGGCCATCCCGCAAGTGGTGGGTCTCGGGCCTTGTGCGCCGCGGCAAGCGGGCGGACGGTTCCCCGGTCTCCTGGGGCGGCCGGCCGGACGATCCCGCCCTCCCCCACTGAACCGGCCGGACCTTTTGACGTTGAACTAAACCGCTGAGCGGTAATCTTCTGCGTTCCGGCCTTGCGCCGGACCCCCCTGGCGTGGCGCGAGGCCCCTTTGAAACACTGGATCAGGTTATTTCCAATGACCAATCCAACTTTCAAGG
>JBKQPR010000107.1:0-28908 GCA_052144935.1 Bryobacteraceae bacterium | reverse complement strand
CCTGCCCCACATAGCCCAACGTGGGACAGGCGCTTTCGCCTGTCAACCCTGCGACCTCAGCCGTTCAGTCCGAGCCGCGACCGCAGGGAGCGGTGGCTACTTAGTTCCTTAGCGGCCTCCCGCTCTTCAACGTGTATGCGATCCGCTCCTGGGTTTTCTTTTCGCCGCACAGCGAAAGGAAGGCTTCCCGCTCCAGATCCAGCAGATACTGCTCGCTGACCAGCGTGCCGGGCGTGACCGGTCCGCCGCACAAAACGTAGGCTACCCAATTGGCCACCTTTACGTCGTGGTCGCTGATAAATTCGCCCTGCCGCATCACGTAGACTCCCAATTTGAGGGTAGCCAGAATGCTTTCACCGGGCGCCGGAATATCGGTGCGCGGCACGGGGGCGGAATAGCCACTGGCGGCCAATTCGCAAGCCGACTGCTTGGCGTCGCTCAGCAAACGCTCGCGGTTCATGGTGATGCGGTCGATTGGCAGCAGCATGCCGATGTGGCGCGCCTCGACGGCCGAAGTAGAAACCTTGGCCATGGCGATGGTTTCGAAGGTCCGGCGCAGCGCTGCCGTCAGATCCAGGGATTCATGATTCAGCGCCCGCAGCAGCATTTCCTTGCAGCCGCCTCCGGCGGGCACCACCCCGACACCGGTTTCCACCAGTCCCATGTATAGCTCGGCATGGGCCTGCCGCCGGGCGCCATGGATGGCGATCTCCGCCCCGCCGCCCAGGCAGAACGAGTAGGGCGCCACCACCACGGGACGGGGGCAGAACTTGATGGCCGCGGTCATGCGTTGGAATGCCCGCACGGCGAAATCGACTTCGTCCCACTCCCCTTCCTGGGCGCTCAAGAGAAGCTGCATCAGGTTGGCCCCGACGGAGAAGTGCTCGGCGTCGCCGCCGATCACGAAGGCCTCGAAATTCCGCACGGCGTCGCTCTGGGGCGAGCAGGTTTCGGTCACCAGCCGTACGATATCTTCGCCCACCGCATTCTTCTTCGAGTGCAGCTCCAGGCAGGCCACGCCGTCGCCCAGATCGACCAGCGAGGCGCCCGGGTTGTGCCGCACCACGCCGTTGGCCGAACGGAATTTGGCGATGCGCGCGATGCCCTCGGCCTCGGTGACCGGCCGATACGCCAGGTGGTTGACATCGAAGCACTCGCGGCCGTGACGCTCGTACCATGTTTCGGCGCCCGCGGCCAGCAGGCGTTCGACAATCGGGCTGACGCGCTCGCCGGCCGCCCGCATACGCCCGACGGTTCCGGAGACGCCGGCCGCATCCCAGAGCTGGAACGGCCCCATTTCCCAGTTGAACCCGGCTCGCATGGCGCGGTCCACGGCGGCGGCATCGTCGGCGATCTCCGGCAGGCAATCCGCGGCGTAGTTCCACAGGGTGGTGAGCAGGCGCCAGTGGAAGCGCGCCGCTTTGTCCTTGCGCACATCGCCGGCCAGCAGTTGGCCGAGGCGCTCGGGCAACCTCTCGGCATTCTTGGCCATTTCGAGCGAAGGGATCTTGGGCCGGACAGCTTGAAGGTATTCGAGGGTCTTCCAATCCAGCACAAACCGGAGCTCTTTGCCCTCGGCATCTTTCTCTTTCCTGTAGAAGCCCTGTTTGGTCTTATCGCCCAGCCAGTGCCGCTCCAGCATGGTGGCGATGAACGGCGGCACCACGCCCGAACCTTCGAAATTGGCGGCCACGTGCGCCAACACGTCGATTCCCACCATATCCGCCAGCCGGAACGTCCCCGTCCGCGGCCAGCCGATGGCGGTTCCGGTCAGCGCGTCCACCTCTTCGATGGTCAGGTCTTCTTCCTGCATCAGGCGCACGGCTTCCAGCATGATGAAGACGCCGATCCGGTTGGCGATGAAGTTGGGGGTGTCGCGGGCGAACACGACTTCCTTGCCCAGCAACACGTCGGCGAAGTGCGAGATGGCGGCAATCGCCGCCGGATCCGCCTCCGGCGTGGGAATGATCTCCACCAGCCGCATATAGCGCGGCGGATTGAAAAAGTGAGTGCCGAACCAACGCCGCCGGACCGGCGCCGGCAGTCTGGCAGCAATCGATGCCACCGGCAGCCCGCTGGTATTGGTGGTCAGAATGGCGTCCCGCTTCAGGTGCGGCACGGCCTTGTCCAGCAGAGCCTGCTTGATCGCCAGGTTCTCGGTAACCGCCTCGATCACCCAGTCGCAATCCGCCAGCAATGCCAGATCGTCATCGAAGTTTCCCACCGACACGCGGGCCGCATACGCGGGGTCGTAAAACGCCGCCGGTTTGGTCTTCTTGAGCGCCTCCAGCGCCTGCCACGCAATGGCGCCACGCGCGCCTTCCCTTGCGGGAATATCCAATAGAACCACGGGCAAACCGGCATTGGCCAGGTGGGCCGCGATCCGCGATCCCATGGTTCCGGCGCCCAGCACCGCCGCCTTGCGGATCACTGCGGCGGGCGCGCGGCCCGGAGAAGGCACTTCGGCCGGAACCGGTACGACTGCTGCTTCAACGCTCATGCGAATTCTCCTCTTTGGAAACTACGCCTAACTTGCTACTCCGCTTCCTGGCGATCAGTCCCTCGGTCAAAGTACGCGCGAACTGAGTGGCGATCTCTTCCGGGGACAGGGCGCCATCGGGCTCATACCACATGCAGATCCAGTTCAGTGCGCCGGCGATGGAGAACGCGGCGATTTTCGTATCGCAGGGAGCAATCGATCCATCCTCGATGCCTTCCTGGATGAACGAGCGCAGGCGGCGGTCGATCTTTCGCTTATAAGCCCGCACCTCGGCGCGCGCCTCGCTGGTGAGGTCGCCCTCATCCAGACGCATGACGCATCGCCCGAAGTTGAGCGTCATCACGTTGGCATACGAGTGGATAAATGCCGCTGCCTTCTGTAGTCCATTTCCACAATGATCGGCGATTTCGTTGAGAATCTCCTCGATTAATCCGGCGCCCAGCCGGTAACACGCGAGGAGAATATCTTCCTTGTTATTGAAATAATGGTAAAGCGCGGGCTTGGTGATGTGCAGTCGATCGGCCACGTCGTTCATCGACATCCGGCCATAACTTTTTTCGAGGAATAATTCCGCGGCGGTTTTCAGCACCGCCTCGCGTTTCGTGGCCGGGTCGCGTCGGCGGTCGGCGAATGCCTTGCGGGGCGACGGCGATCGGGAGGCGTCTCTGGACATGACGGACCATGCGCGGCCTATTGACATTAGGCGGCGCTCCTGATATCTTACCCACCGGTAAGATAAAAACGCAAGGGGGTTGCCTGCGCGGCGTAAACCCTGGGGTTTTCCATGCCGGGCGCGGGCAATCCACCGCGGAAACTGTCATGAAAATCATCGTTGCCGTGAAACAGGTCCCCGCGCGGGATTCGGCGATCCGCATCGATTCCGCCGGTAAGTGGATCGAAGAACAGGACCTTAGCTTCGAGATCAACGAACCCGACGCCTATGCGCTGGAAGAAGCTCTGCTCCTCAAGGAAGAACATGGCGGCGAAGTCGTGGTGCTTTGTGCCGGGCCGGAGCGCGCCGGCCGGACCATCCGGGAGGCGCTCGCCAAGGGCGCGGATCGCGCCATCCACATCCAGTGCGACGATTTGGTGAGTTTGGACACATTGGCGCTGGCTCGCCGCCTGGCCTCCGCGGCCGCAGCCGAAAATGCCGATCTGATCCTCAGCGGACTGCAATCGGACGATCTCGGCTTGGGCCAGACCGGCGTCGTGATGGCCGAGATGCTCGGTATCCCGCACGCCACCATCGTCATGAAGGTTGAGATTCTGGGCGCCTCCGTGCGCGTCAAGCGCGAACTGGAAGACGGGTGGTTCCAATGGGTCCAAATGCCCATGCCGGCGCTCTTGACGATCCAATCCGGCATCAGCCCATTGCGCTACGCCACCCTCATGGGCATCAAGAAGGCCAAGACCAAGGAGGTGCGGCGGGTGACGCCGGAGCCTTTGGCAGGCGGGACGTTGGCAGGCGAAAGCGCCTGCCCCACCTCCACGGTCGTGCTGCGGCGCGTCTATCTCCCACACCGGAAAAAGGAGACCCGGATCCTCACCGGCTCGCCCGCGGAGACAGCCGCCAAACTAACGGAAATCTTGAAGTTCGAGTTGAGGGTCATATGAACGGCGTACTGGTGATTCTGGAATATCGCGGCTCCTGGAACCGGATGTCCTGGGAAGCCTTGGCCGCCGGAAAGGAACTGGCGGCACAAATCCATCAGCCCCTGCTGGCCGCGGTCGCCGGCGCGAGTCTCGATCGGGCCGCCGCGGAGTTGGCGAGCCGGCCGCTGGCCCGCGCCTACGCGGTGCGCCATGCCCTGCTCGACGAATACACCGCCGACGGATTTGTGGCCGCCTTCGAGCAGCTCATCCAAAAGCTCGACCCGGCGCTGGTGCTGTTCCCGCACACGTACCAGGTGCGCGACTTCGCGCCCCGCCTGGCCGCCCGATTCGGGCAAACGCTGATCGCCGATGTGGTGGCGATCGCTTTCGATTCCGGCCGGCCCGTGTTCGTGCGCCAGTTACTGCAGGGAAAACTGAATGCGGATTATTGCCACACCGGCGCTGGACCTTGCTTCGTTTCCATCCAGGCGGGGGCGTTTCGCGCGGACGCGTCTGGTGTGGCGCAGGCGGGCCCAGTGGGCACCCCGCGCGCCGTGTCGAGACTCGTCTCGACAACTGTTCGCGGCGGTGAGCCAAGCGTCGGCAGGAGTGCCGGCGGGCCCAACGGGCACCCCGGCATAAGTGCCTGCGCCACATCGCCGGACCCGAACACCTGTGTCGTCGAGGAATTCGTGCCGCGGATCGAGGCTTCCCAGATCCGCAGCCAGCCGGGCGAGCACTTCCGGGAATCGGCGCAGACCGTGGATTTGTCGGCGGCCAGCCTGATTGTTTCGGTGGGCCGCGGCATCAAGGAGCAGGCCAACCTGCCGATTGTGGAGGACTTGGCGCAGGCGCTGGGCGCCGAGCTGGCCGCATCGCGGCCCATCTGCGATAACGGCTGGCTCCCCATGGAACGCCAGGTGGGCAGTTCCGGGCAGACCGTTTCGCCCAAGGTGTACATCGCGGTGGGCATCTCCGGCGCGATCCAACACCTGGTGGGTATGAAGGGATCCAAGGCGGTAATTGCAATCAACAAAGACGAGAATGCGCCGATTTTCGAAGTGGCCGACTACGGAGTGGTGGGCGATCTCTTCGAAGTGGCGCCGGCCCTCACCGCCGCCGTGAGAAAGGCCAGGAGCGTCTGATGGAAGGTGTAACCGCTCGTGTGAAAACATGAGAAAGAATGATTGGCCACAGATGAACACAGATGAACACAGATAAAAAGAAGAAGTTTTGTTTTTGTCTTATCTGTGTTCATCTGTGTTCATCTGTGGCCAATATGGCCTTATGCCCAGCTTCTAAGCGAGCGGTTGCACCCCCGATGGAGGAGCGATGCCAGGCAATCTGAGTGCGGACGATCTGCCGCTCCAGCGCATCTACAAATGGGAGCGCGAGCGGCCCGACACTATTTTCCTCACCCAACCTTATGGCGGCGGCAAGGTGCGGGATTGGACATGGGGCCAAGCCGTGTCCGAAATCCGCCGCATGGCAGGCTGGCTTAAGGCGCAGGGTTGGGAACCGGGAAGCCGCGTGGCCATCCTGTCCCGCAACTGCGCCTGGTGGATCATGGCCGACCTGGCCATCTGGATGGCGGGACATGTGACTGTCCCGATCTACCCATCGCTGAAGGCTCAATCGATCCGCCGGATTCTGGAACATTGCGAAGCCAAAGCCTGCTTCCTGGGCGCCACCGACGAGCGGGAAGCGACCGAGGCCGGCATCCCCGCCGGTGTGGTTTGCGTTCGCTTTCCCACCGCCAGCCCCAGCGATTGGCCCACCTGGGAAGTTCTGGTGACGGCCAATCTTCCCATTCACGATAACCCGACGCGGCCCGCGGACGATCTGTCCACGATCATTTATACGTCCGGCACCACGGGCACCCCGAAAGGGGTCATGCATACCTTCGCTACCTGCGGCTACGACGCCAAGATCCTCTCCGGGCTCATCAGGCTCACGGACAAGGAACGCGTGCTCTCCTATTTGCCGCTGGCCCACATCGTGGAGCGGGCCATGGAAGGAACCGCGATCTACCTCGGATATCACATCTTCTTCACCGAAGGGATCGAGACGTTCCTCGCCGACCTGGCGCGGACCCGGCCCACCCTCTTCCTATCCGTGCCGCGGCTGCTGCTGAAGTTCCAGCAGGGCGTGTTCGCGAAGATCCCGGAGCGCAAGCTGGAACGCCTGCTGCGCATCCCGGTACTGAACCGCTCCGTCAAGAAGCGCATCCTGCGCAAACTGGGATTGGACACCGTCGTCACCGCCGCCAGCGGCGCCGCCCCGCTGCCCCCCGAAATTCTGCTGTGGTACCGCAAGCTTGGCCTGAACCTTTCCGAGGGCTATGGCATGACGGAAACCTGGGTCACCCACCTGCCCGCCCCAGGCTCGTTCCGTGCCGGCTACGTGGGCTGCGCGATCACGGGCGTGGAGGCTAAGGTCAATGAGAATCAGGAGCTCCTCATCCGCAGCCCGATGAACATGCTGGGCTACTACAAGGACCCCGAAGGCACGCGGGCTTGCTTCACGGCGGATGGATTCTTCCGCACCGGCGATCAGGCCCGCATTGAACCGGACGGGCAACTCAAGATCGTCGGCCGAGTCAAGGAGCAGTTCAAGACCAGCAAGGGCAAGTACGTGATGCCCGCTCCCATTGAGAGTCAACTGATGGCTCACCCCGTAGTGGATGCGTGCTGTCTCATGGGCGCCGGCATGCCCCGCCCCTTCGCCGTGGTCCTGCTGGCCGAGGAGACCCGCAAGGTCACCGCGCGTCCCGCCGAGCGGGCCACCGTGGAGCAGACTCTGCTGGACCTCATGAACACGGTCAACACGCAGTTGGATCCGCACGAGCAGTTGGGCTTCGTGGCCGTGGCCCAGGGGCCGTGGACGGTCGGCAACGGTTTCGTCACGCCCACGCTCAAAATCAAGCGCAACGTTCTGGAAAGCCGCTATCAACCGTGCGTCGACGATTGGATGAGGCAAAATCGCCCGGTGGTCTGGGAATCGCCGGCGGAAGGCGGCAGCGCGGCGGTAGCGTAGGGGATGCGGGCAACCTGTCCGGCGGTTTGGCAGGCCGGGCGCCCTATCGGCCCGCCCCATAGGCGCTCGAAAACCCTCCTACCCCCGGCGGCCAACCGCGGACGTGCCAGGATAATTGGGCGAGTAGAGCTGCGAACTCGGGCGCAGAGCGAGACGTCCCTGCGCCACCCAAGCGTCCCCGCGGATGGCCACGTGGTCGGTCAACCGGCTTCTCCATAGGCGCACTTCGGCGGCGCGATCCGGATTGCCGGCCACATCGTTCAGTTCGTGCGGATCGGCAGTGAGGTCGAAGAACTGCTCCTCGCCGGTCCGCGCATGGAAGATGAACTTCCGGCGGCCGTCGGTCAGGGCGCTCCAGTGATTATCGGGACTGTAGCAGACGTCGTGCTCCAGGTCGATAAACTCGCGCCACTCGCCGTCGGGATTGCGGATGAGGTTCAGCAGACTGCGCCCCTCGACCGCCTCCGGAACGCGGGCGCCCGCCGCATCCAAGAACGTGGGAAGGACGTCGCGGATCTCGACCGGGCGGGAGACAGTCTGTCCACGCTTTGCGGTGAGCAAACCGTCAGGCCACCGCACGATCATCGGAATGCGGGCGGAAGCCTCGTAGGCGTAAGACTTTCGCCAGAGATGGTGGTCGCCAAGCATGTCGCCATGATCGGCGGTCATCAGGATCAGGGTGTTGTCCCACATCCCGCGGCGGTCGAGAGTTTCCAGAATGCGGCCAATCTGTTCGTCCACCTGGGAGACTGAGCCGTAGTAACCCTGGCGGGACTGGCGTACCTGGCCGGGACCGAAGTCGCCGTGCCAGGGTTCATTGGAAGGGTCGCTACGGGCCGCGTAGCGAGCGGCCCAGGGCGCCACGTCGGCAGGGGGTATGGCCGCGCCGCCGTACATCCGCAGGAAGCGCTCGGGTGGATCGTAGGGACTGTGGGGCCGCAGGAAGGAGACTTTCAGAAAGAAGGGCTGCGGGCGCTGGTAGGAGTTCAGAAAGCGCACCGCGGTTTCGCCGGTCCATACGGTCGGGTGGAGTTGCTCGGGCAGAGCGAACGGGCGGGCGCGATAGTCGTTCCACAGGAGGCCGGTCGCAAACGGGTTCAGGTCGGGCGCTTGCGAGAAGAACCAGCTTTCATAGTCGGTGCGGAAGTCCGGGATGGAGGCGGCGCCGTTCTGCCGGGCCGGCTCCAGCTCTAGAGGCGTGGATTCATCGAGGATCGTCTGATGGAAGCCGTGGAGGGATCGCTGGGGAGTCCAATGCATCTTGCCGATGCCCATGGTGTGGTACCCGGCTTCGCGGAGCAGGCGCGGCATCTCGACCGGATACCGCCCGGCGATGGCGCCGTAGCCGAGCATGCCGTGCGTCCAGGGCGACTGCCCCGTGAGGAGGGCCGCTCGGGCGGGAGTGCAGGTTGGCGTGGAGGAATACGCGTGGCGGAAGCGGACGCCGTCCGCGGCCAGACGGTCGAGATTGGGGGTGCGAATGACGCGATTCCCAGCGGCGCCCAGGCAATCGGCGCGAAGCTGGTCGGCCATGAGAAATAGGATATTGGGGCGCGACGCAGACCCGGCGCCACGCGCCACCGAGGCGCTGGCGCCGGTGGCCTGCACGAATGCCCGGCGCGAAATCCTCGAAGATGCCAAGCCGTCTGGGCGGTCCACTGGTTGCAGGGGCAGGTTTCCTCCGTGACGCTTGCAGTCGACCGGCGCCGCGGCATCCCATTGGGGGCGCCTCTTGACGCGGAGGCGCGGAGGCGCGGAGAAAGCCACGGAGAAGACCAATCACAGTCTTCTCCGCGTTTTCCTCCGCGCCTCCGCGTCCAAGCGCTGGAGATGGCATGGTGGCCGGTTGCCCCGGCTACGCCAGCGCCAGATTCAGATTCTCAATCGCCTCGTCGACCTCGGCCGTATTCTTGTAACCCAGCGTCACGCTGTCGACGCCCGCATTGTTGAACGCGAACTTCAGGGCCGCCTGCCGGTCCTCACGGGTCGTGAAGCGGCCTTCTCCCACCAGCTTCATGCTGATCACGCCCATGCCATCCTGGCGGACCTGCTTCACATGCTCGACCACTTCGCTCACGTTCCCCACGCTCGCGTTGTAATCCTCCCCGTCCATGATGGTGCCCTTGTGGTTCATCCGGATCATGGCGATATCCAGCCACTTGTTTCCCGGAAACTTGCGCAGCGCCGGCAGCCCATGCACGGACGCGCCGTGCCCCACCACGATCTTCTTCGACTGGGCTTCCAGAATCCCGTCCTGCCACCGCACGGTGTCCGCCGGCCAGGTAGCCGTGTGCTGCCAGTGCATCAGCATAATGTCGAAGTAATCGGTATTGGCCAGCTTGCGCAGCTCATCGATCTTGGCCTGCGGATCTACCCCTTCGCGCGTGGTCACCTTGGACATCAGCCGGTAGGAATCGCGCGGAATTCCCTGCAGCGCCACACCCAGCATCTTGTGCATCTCGCCGTAAGTCTCGGAGGTCTCGAAGAAGCGGATACCCCGGTCGTACGCGTAGCGCACCAGCCTGGTGAACTGGTCCTGCCCCAACTCGCGCTGCACTCGCCCGCTTATCGTCCCAGTGCCGAACGCGAGGCGCGTCACTTTGACGCCGGACTTCCCCAGCGTCACCCAATCCGTAGCCGACCCGCGCGCCGCCCGCAAGGGCAGGCTTCGGGTTCCCGCGAGTGCACCCGCGGCGAGCGTCCGCAGGAAATTGCGTCGAGAACAGTGAGCCATCTTTTCCCTCCTGATGGCTCATATCCTATCATGAGTGGCGGGCCATGAGCGGCGGGCTGGGAGCAGGCTGGGAGCAGGCTGGGAGCCGTCGGGGCCGTCGGGTGCCCAAACGGATTCTGGAGAGCCCGATCCCGCGGACCCGAGGTGCCCCCTCGGCCCGGTGCCCTCTGGGCCGGTGCCCTCTCGGCCCGGTGCCCTCTCGGCCCGGTGCCCTCTCGGCCCGGTGCCCTCTCGGCCCGGTGCCCTCTGGGCCGGTGCCCTCTGGGCCGGTGCCCTCTCGGCCGGTGCCCTCTCGGCCCGGTGCCCTCTCGGCCCGGTGCCCTCTCGGCCCGCTGCCCTCTGGGCCCGGTGCCCCCTGGGATCGATGCCCTCTGGGGCCGGTGCCCCCTCGGCCCGATACCCACTCGGCCCGGTGCTCCCTGGTCCTGGCTCTGCGACGCACTCTGGAGCGGTTGCCACGGCTGAACCGCGAAATCCCGAAGACGGGTAAGCGCCCGAGAGCCCACCAGCGCCTCGCGATCCCCGGAAATCGCGGGCGGGCAAAATGGGCCAAAGTTTTTTGCAACAATGGCGTGGCCGCACAGCGTATTAGCTACCATGGGAAACGCCTTCCGCAACCTCCGGCACGCCGTCCGCTCGCTCGCGGGCGATAAGGGATTCACCGTCACGGTGGTCCTGACCATTGCGGTTTGTATCGCCGCGAACACCGCCACCTTCGCGGTGGTGAACTCGGTGTTGCTGCGGCCGCTCCCGGTGCCGGACGCGCGCTCCATCCTGCTGATGGCCAATCGCTACCCCAAGGCGGGCGCCGATTTCGGCTACAACAGCGCCTCGGGCGACTACTATGACCGCCTTCGCGACGTCCACGTTTTCTCCGAACAGGCGCTGTTCCGCACCACCGGCCGGACCATCGAGATCCAGGGCACGCCGCAACGCGTCACCGGCATGATCGCTACGCCTTCCCTGTTCCGGCTGCTGCGCGTATCACCGGCTTACGGGCGCGTCTTTGCCGATACCGAGGGCGAGCCGGGCGGCGACCGGAAGGCCATTCTGAGCGACGGCTTGAGCCGGCAGCTTTTCGGGAGCCCGCAGGCGGCGCTCGGCCGCGACGTCCGCATGAGCGGGCAGCCCTTCACCGTGGTGGGTGTGATGCCGGCGGGCTTCAACTTCATCGACCCCGAGGTCCGCCTCTGGGTGCCGGCGGCATTCACTCCGGCAGAGCGGGAGGTGCGCCACTCCAATAACTGGAACAGCATCGGGCGGCTCAAACCGGGCGCGACCCTCCAGCAGGCGCAGTCCCAGGTGGACGCGCTCAACCGCGCCAACCTCGACCGGTTTCCGAGTTTCAAAGAGCTCCTCATCAACGCGGGCTTCCACACCGTGGCTTCGCCGCTGGAGGACATGCTGGTGAAGCAGGTCCGGGGAGCGCTCTACCTGCTCTGGGGAGGAGCGGCGTTCGTGCTGCTGATCGGCGTGGTGAATGTCGCCAACCTGGTGCTGGCGCGAACCAACCTGCGGCGCAAGGAGTTTGCCACCCGTCTGGCGCTGGGCGCCGGAGCGAGCCGTCTGATGGGCCAGTTGGTGACAGAGAGCATTCTGGTGGCCCTGGCCGGCGGGGCGGCGGGGGCCGCTCTGGGCGCGGGACTGTTGGACGCTCTGGCTCACAGCGGGATCGAGACGCTGCCGCGCGCAGGCGAGGTCCGCGTGGATGGCCTGGTGGTGCTGGCGATGCTGGTGACGGCGGCGCTGGTGGGGATCTTCATCGGGCTGATCCCTTCGGTGCAGGTGATACGGGCGCGGGTCAGCGAAGTGCTCCGCGAAGAGAGCCGCACCGGCACCGGCGGGCGGCGGGCGCGCCGTGTGCGGCAGGTCCTGGTAGTGGCGCAGGTCGGGCTGGCCTTCGTGCTGCTGGCCGGCGCGGGATTGGCGCTGGCGAGCTTCCGCCAGTTGCTCCGCGTCGACCCCGGGTTCGACGTCAAGGGCGTGGTGACGGCTGCCACCAGCGTGCCGGAGTCGCTCTATCCCAAACGCGCCGACGCGAGCGCGTTGATGGACCGTGCGCTGGCGGCCATCCGCGCCATTCCCGGTGTGACGGCGGCCGGCGCCACTACCACCATCCCCTGGGGCGGCGACCATAGCGACAGCGTGATCCTGGCCGAAGGCTACGTCATGAAACCGGGAGAGTCTCTGATCTCGCCCGAACAAGTGACGGTTACGCCGGGCTACTTCGAGGCCATGCATATCCCCATGGTGGCGGGGCGCCCGTTCGACGCGCGCGATATCGATTCCGCCCCCGGAGCCATCATCGTGGACGATCGCCTGGCGCACCACTTCTGGCCGGCGGTCAACCCGATCGGCCGGCGCATGTATATGCCGCAGGACATCCACAACCTCCTGAAGACGGACGAGCACACTCACTGGATGACCGTGGTGGGGATCATCCACCCCGTCCACACGGCGGACGTGGAGGGCAACGGCAGTCCGGTGGGCGCGTATTACCTGCCCTACGCGCAGAATGTCCAGCGGGGGTACTCGCTGGCGATCAAGACCGCCGGCGGCTCCGGCCTCGGCGCTGGCCCTATATTGGCCGCCGTGCGCGCCCGATTCGCGGCCATTGCGCCGAGCCTGGCGTTGTTCGACGTGCACACCATGGAGGAGCGCGGCGACCTGGCGCTGGCGTCGCGGCGGGCCTCGCTCACGCTGGCCATGTTCTTCGGCGGCCTGGCGCTGTTCCTCTCGGGCGTGGGTATCTACGGCGTGCTGGCGTACCTGGTGACCGAGCGCCAGCGCGAGATCGGTATCCGTGTCGCGCTGGGATCGACCGCGGGCGATGTGGTGAAGCTGGTGGTGGGCGAAGCGCTATGGCTGCTGGGCGCCGGCCTGTTGCTGGGCGTGGCTGGTTCGGTGGCGCTCCGCTCGGTGGTGGCGGGCCAGCTCTACGGCGTGAAACCGCTCGACCCGGTGGTGATGTCGGGGGTAATCCTCACGCTGGCGCTGGCCGGCCTGGCGGCGTGCGTGCTTCCGGCGCGCCGGGCCACCCGCGTGGACCCGGTTATGGTACTGCGGGAGCAGTAAGGGCCGGCCGGAACAGCAGCAGATCCAGGCTGAAGGTCACTCGCATGGCTTCGGCCGGCCGCGATCGCATGGGCCGATAAATCGAAAGCACGACGTCGTGAACCGCGGCGGCGTCGAGATCGGCCGCCGTGGAGACCCGGCGCCGGTCGGCGAGCGTGAAGCCGTGCCCGAATGTTTCCACCGTGCGGGCCACGCGGTCGCGGCCCACGCCGCGCAGCTCGGCCAGATCGTCAGGCGCGGGAAGGGCCACCAGCAGGCGTCCGTCGTCGCGGAGGACACGGCGGAATTCGCCCGCATTCATTCGCGCCGTGATCGACAGGACGATCGAGAAGGAGCGGCCGGCGTACGGCAGGAAGCGATCGGCATTGGCCACAATCCACTCGCACTCAGGGTAGCGGCGCGCGGCCGCGTCCACCGCCGGAATCGAGATGTCGACGCCGTGCGCCTCACAGCCGCTCTGGCGGGCGAGCGCCGCCAAATAAAAACCTTCGCCGCAGCCGGCATCGAGAACAATGTCGCCCGGCGATGGGGCCAGGATCTCCGCGATCGCTCCCAGCAGCGGCCCGGTCACCCCGCGATCGTGCAATCGCCGGCGCGCAGCGATGGCATCCGGGGTGTCGCCCGGCCGCTTGGACCGCCGGTCTTGCGGTTGGAGCAGGTTGATGTATCCGCTGCGCGCGACGTCGAACGAATGCCCACGCGGGCAGAGCAGGCGCCGCCCGTCGCGCGTCAGCGCCATGTGGCACTCGCGAACGGGGCAGAGGAGCATGAGTCGAGTGTAGCGGATGGTGCGGGGAATCCCGCGCCCTCACCATGGGCGTTAAAATAGCCGACCGCATCCCTCGCTCGGGATCGACGTGCATTCTTCACAGCCGAGCCGGCGTTCCGGAGGGTCAGCGCTTCTCCGGATAAACAAAACACGGCGAAGTGGTCACTTGCTCGTCGTCGTGAAGCGATCTACGCTAGACCGGCAGTTCGACCTCGATTTCCAGAACCGTCGAGCCCGGGGACCAATCGGTGCGCAAGGTCTCCCAGTAGAGGCAGATAGCTTCCTTGGCGCGGGCAGTCAGATCGTCTATGGCGCTCCCCGTGACCAGAATGGTGGGGAGCTCTGGCACGTAGCCGCTATAGCCGGCGCCGTCCCCTTCGACGATCAGAGTGTACTTTCGGATCATTTGTCAGCCTCCTCGATACCAGTTTGCCGCAAAACTGCGCGATAAGTGCCGGGCCGAACGTCGTCGCCGAGCTTTCCCGACACAATGGTAATGCGGCCCTCGGGGTTTTGGAACACCCGATGGTCGCCAGAGGTCCGGACGTGGCGCCAGCCCGCATTTTCCAGTGTCCTGATCAAATCGCGAACCTTGACTGGCACGAATTCATGGTACGACGTTGAATCACTTGGCCGTAAAACGCCCTGGCCGTACAAGTGCCAGCCGCGGTCCAGCCGGGCTCTATTTGACGCTTATGCGCTCCCTCACCGCTCCCTCACGGGGCCGCCCTCGGGGCCGGCTCCGAATGTCGCGCGCGGCTTCCCGCCGGGCCGGCCCGTCGGGGCCTCGTCAGGGAGCGGTGCCTGGCTTGCGCGCGGAGTGGCGCGGTATGGGCGATGGGCCGCGCATCGTAGGGCGGCGCAGGCAATGGTGTGGAAGAGTGCGGCCTCTACCGGCCAGTTCTTAGCTCGCCCGCAACGCCACCGATGGATCGATGCGCGAGGCGCGGCGCGCCGGAAGGTAACCCGCCACCGCCGCCACGGCTGTAAGCACGATCAACGCTCCGAGAAACGTAAGTGGATCGCTGAATGTCACTCCGTAGAGCAGTCCGCCAAACTCACGCGCCAGCGCCAGGGATGCCGCCGCTCCCAACAGCATCCCGATGGCCGCGAGGGCCAGGGTCTTCGCCACCATCCCCGCTTGCAACCTGCCGGCGGAAGCGCCCAGGGCCATGCGTATTCCGATTTCCTGAGTCCGCTGGCTCACGGAATAGGAGACCACCGCATAGATCCCCAGCGAAGCCAGGATCAGCGCAAATACCGCGAAACCCCCGAGCAACAGCACCACGAAGCGCCGCGGCGATACGGCTTTATCCACCAGGGTCTGCAGCGTGCGGAAGTCCGTCCCGGGCAGGTTGGGCGCGATGGGCTTGAGTGCCGCGCGAACCGCCGGGGCCAACTCCGCCGGCGCAAGCTTGGTGCGCACCACCAGGTCCACCGAAGCGAAATCGCGGCATTGCCGGATGGGCATGTACATCTCCATTCCGGCGCCCTGCTCCAGCGCCAAGTGGCGCACGTCACCTACCACACCGACTACCCGCCGGTCTACACCGCAGGGGCGAAGAAAGATCTTGCCGATCGCCGTGTCTCCGGGAAAGAGGGTGCGCGCCATGGTCTCGTTGATCAGCATCACCGGCTCGGCCGCGGGCCCATCCCCTTCCGAAAGATCCCGGCCCTCGCGCAGGGGGATGCCCATCGCACGGATATAGCCATCGCTCACCACCCGCACAAACGCGTCGGGAAATTTCCCTGGCGGATAGACTTGGCCCTTGGCCGGAGCGCCCCAACTGCGGTTGCGGCCTAGCGGGAGGGCATCGCTCAATCCTGCCGCCTCGACGCCGGGGACGGCTCGCGCGCGCCGCAATACATCGGCGAAATAGGCCGGTATCGCCGGGATGGGCATGTGCGGGTCGGGGTCCACGCGCATCGCGGCGGCACGTTCCGGCCGGAACCCCAGGTTCACGTCGAGGACATCCAGAAAGCTGCGGACCAGTAAGCCCGCGCTGACCAGCAGCACACAGGCAAACGCGATCTCGGACACCACCAGCGCGCTGCGAATCCATGTCCGCGCCCGGCCCGCCGTCGAACTGCGGGTGGTGTCCTTGAGCGCATCGTGCAGCGTGGCGCCCGGAACATGCAGCGCGGGCGCGAGTCCGAAGATCACGCCGGTCAGCATCGACGCCAGCAGGGCGAAGGCCACGGCGGCCGGATCCGTCCGCACACTCTGAAGAAGTGGTATGTTGACGGCGTCCAGCCGCGCGAGGATGTGCGTGCCGGCGGCCGCCAGAAGCACGCCAAGCGCGGCTCCACAGCAGGAAAGGGCTACGCCTTCGGTGAGCATCTGCCGGATCAGCCGCTGCCGGCCGGCGCCCAGCGCGGCGCGGATGGCGATCTCCTTGTACCGGGCTGCGGTGCGGGCCAGCAGCAGATTCGACAGGTTGGCGCAGACAATCAGCATCACCGCGCCCACCGCGCATTCCAGCACGATCAAGGCTAACCGCAAGCGGCCGCTCACGTGTTCGGCGAGAGGGACGACCCGGCCTTCGAAGTTGTTGCGCTCCGGATGCGCCTGCGTGATCTGTTGCGCGAGGATCATTAATTCGGCGCGCGCCTGGCCGATGGCGACCCCAGGCTTGAGGCGCCCGATGATCGCCATGGTGTTGCCCCAGCGGTTCGTTTCCGGGCTGAGCGGGAATGGAAAATACAAATCGAAATGGCTGCCGGGAGCGAAGACCGAAGCGAAATCGAAAGAGGCCGGCAGCACTCCGACCACTGTGACCGGCTCGTTGTTGAGCGTGAGCGTGCTGCCCACAATTCGTGGGTCGGAGCCGAACCGCCGGGCCCACAGTCCGTTGCCCAGCAGCACGGCCTTGGGCCCGTGCCATTTGCATTCCTCCGCGTTGAACAGCCGCCCGATCTGCGGCTGAACGCCGAGCACCTGGAAAAAATTCTCCGACACCGGCACTCCGCTCAAACGCTCCGGCTCTCCCTGGCCGCTGAGCAGATTGTCGCCCACCCCGTAGAAGGCGAAGTAAGCCGCCAGGTCGGAATAGGAATGATTGCGCGCGCGCAAATCGAGCAAGTGTCCGACTTGGGTGGTCTGGCCCGAGAGGCCGCTCGAATCGTGGTTGACGATCCAAACCAGGCGCTGCGGGTCGCGGAAAGGCAGGGGCCGGACCAGGATCGCGTTGACCACGCTGAATACGGTGGCGCTGGCGCCGATGCCCAGCCCAACGATCAAAATGGCAAACGTGGTAAAGCCGGCATCCCGCCGCAGCATTCGAAAAGCGTAACGCAGGTCGTGGCGAATGCTCTCGATGGCGGATTGCAAGCCGGAGGAAGTGGACGTCATAAAGATTATACTGCCAAGGTGCGAGAAGGTTACGGCCAAGCTGGCACTGCTACCTCCAGCTCCCGTATCCGTGCGGCCACTTCCTCGACCGCGCTCTTCGCCATGTGAGGCCACCATGGCAGCGAGAGGATCTCGCGGCAGGCCCGCTCGGCGACCGGGAAATCTCCGCGCTTCGATCTGCCATCGCGGAAGGCCGGCTGCAGGTGCAGCGGCACCGGGTAATGCATGCCGGTGAGGATGCCGCGGCGGGAGCCCCCGCGCCCAGGCCTAAAAGATCACGTCAAAATCGGCCCGGAACCGGCGCGGATAGTTCCCGAAGAAAATCCCGGACAGCGGATCGGCGGTATTGGAATGCACGGCCAGAGCATTGAAGTGGTTGGTCAGATTGTTGACGGTCACCGAGAGGCGGAACGTGTACTTGGGGCTGACCTTGATATCCTTCAGCACACGCGCGTCCGCGGAAAAGAAGTTGGGATACCGCGTCGTATTGGGAACCCCCACATAGTTGCCGAGCACATCGTACTGGGCATAGGGCAGTCCGTTGCGGTACTCGATCATCGGCAGGATCTGCACCTTCCAGGGCAGCCGCACGGTTCCCCATGCCAGAAAGCGGTTGGGGAGATCGGCAGTAAGGTTTGAGAACACATTGGGGCGGATCAGCGGCAGGGGGTAATTGCCGAGAAAGCCGGTGAAGTCGTTCAGGTCGCCCTGGCTGCGGCTGCGGGTATAGGCCAGAAACCATTGCGCGTGTTTCCAGGCCAGGCGCGCGGTGATTTCCGCCGCCCGGTAGCGTGCGCTGCCGTTGCCGGTGAGCGTCAACGCGTTGACGCCCTGCACCACGCCCGGCTCGAGCAGAATCAGCCCGGAAGACTGGCTGTCCGTGTATCCGGCGCGGATCCGCAGGCTGGGAGAGAATGTGTGCTCCACGTGGACATTCCAGGCGGCGGTGTGCGGGGCGAAATTGCCGGGCTGGTTCTCCGAGTAAATGAGCGGCGAATCGGTCGTGGCGGCGTAGCCGGTGAGATTCAGATAGGTGATGGGCGCGCCGATCACGCTGCCATCCAGCGCGTAGTTGGTCACCACGCGCTGCGGGAAACGATCGAAGGCATAGACGCCCAGAGGCACTCGATCGTAGAAGACGCCATAGCCTGCCTGCACCACGGTGCGCTTCCCGCCGAAAGGGGCCCATGAAAGGCCCGCCCGCGGCGCGATCCGAAAGGCTTCCGAGATGCTCTGACGCTCCAGGCGCGTGCCCAAGTCCAACGTCAGGCCGTGCGCCAGCGACCAGTGGTCCTGCGAAAAGACCGCGGTTTCCACGTCGTAGTGGCTGTAGGGGCTGCCGCCGGAGAAATCGATGCGCTGCAGCAACTGCGCGGCGGCGTTTTCGATCTCGATGGGACGCGCCGCAAACGATCCGGAATCGGAGGTCTGGGTCATGGAGGCGCCGAATCTCAGCTCGTGTATTCCGAAATCGTGAACCGCGGCCGGCGACCATGTTTCACTGAGAGCGATCCGCCCCGCCTCGCGCGCCTGGGTGGCGAAGTAGTTGCCCGAGTTCCCTTGCGGCTGTAGGAACATCGGGCCGGCGCCCTGCGCTCCCACGTTGGCATCGAACCGCTGAAAGGAAATGGCGCTGTCCAGCATTCCCTGGCCCAGCGCCAGATGATCGGTGACGGTCCCCATGTAGTTCTGCTGCCGGTAACTGGGAGTCACCGGCTCCGGGCTGAAGAAATCGGGGTTCACGAAATTGATGTGTTGCGGCGTCAGGTGCAGCGTGCCCGTGAGGTACTGCCTCGAAGAGAGGATGTAATCGACCTGCGTGAAGGAATTCACGCGCTCCTGTTTAGAAGTGTTATCGGGGAAGGGGAGCGTGCGGTTGGGAACCTTCTGCACATCGTACAAAATAGTCTGGGCGAAGTAGAGCCGGCTTGCGATCAGCGGCCCGCCCGCCACCAGGCGCGGTGAAACGTCCTGCAAGCCCGTGAGGCGCCAACTGCGGATGCGGAAATCCGGGAACGGATCGTTGAGATCGAAGTGCCACTGGTCTCCGCCGCGCCGGGTCTCCACCGCGACCACGCCGGAGCTGAAGCGGCCATATTGCGCGAGGAACGGAGTGCGGAGCACATTCATCGCCTGGATGCTGTCCACCGGCACGCTGGCGCCGAAGCTTCCGGTAGCCGGGTCGGTGACGTCCGACTCATTCACCAGCATGGCGCTGCGTTGCTCGCCGGCGCCGTTAATCCGCAGACCGCCGTTCGGCGTGCGGACAATGCCGGGCAGCAGCGGCAGCGCGTCATTGACGGTGGCGGGGCGCGAGGGCAGATCTTTCACGTCGGCCGGCTTGACCGGAGTGGCCGCCGATGACGAGGGTGCAACGCCCGGCGCGGTGTCGTGTACCTCCACGCTGTCGCGCCGCACCGGCGGCTGGTCAGTGGCCTGGCCGGTGGTCTGGCCTGAGGCGAGCACGGGGAGCAGCAAGAACCAGGCGGCTTTCAGGTTGAGGATTCGCATGGGGCGCACCGGTACCGTGCAATGGAGGGGCCACACGCGACGGCTGGCAGCTCTTGAACGAAAGGAGCGCTGCGAGAGCGCGGAAGCGCGGAGCGGGTAAGTTGTCGCATCGATCCAGCGGTCCCCTGCGGCATTGCCACATTGAGACGCTGGCACGAGAGGTCGCGGCATTCCGCCGCTGAGAAGCCGCCCCTGTAGGTGCAATTTGCCGCCATCTTCCCATCCCAGGATCCACTAAACCCAACAAAAGCAATACGAAATAAAATGGAACTCAGTGGTCACTGGGGTGCAGGCTTAGCGGCGATAAACGCGCACTCAGAGAGGTCGCAAATGCCGAAGGCACTTCGGGGAACGGCTGTTTTTCTGTTTCTGATGGCTCGCGGTTACGGCTCACCGCAAGCGGCGGAGGACACCAGCGCCAAGATCGGATTGACGGTGCCGGCCGGGACGCCACTGCGGCTGTACACTACCAGGCGGTTCTCCAAGCGAAAAGGAACGCCGGTGACAGCCAAGGTGCTGGAGCCGGTCTACGCATTCGACCAGCAGACGATTCCCACCGGCACGCTAGTCGCGGGATCGGTGAGCCGCACGCAACCGGTGCGCAAGTGGGAAAGAGCCCAGGCGATACTGCGCGGCGATTTCACCCCGCTCAGAATCTCCGAGGTGGAGTTCCATTCTTTGCTCCTTCCCGATGGCCGCACGCTGGCGGTCCGCACGGCCGAAACCGAAGGCCTCAACTCCATATATGAGGAACCCAAAAAGAAAAGGCCGAAGAAGCAAACTGCCAACGGCGGCGTCCTCGGAACCGCCCGGCAGACCCTCCAGGATCGCATCAACGCTCAAGTGAACGGGCGGAGCCAGGGAGTGGTCGCCATCCTGCGATCCCCCGACAGGAAGGAACGGTTGTACGACTTCGCCATGGCAAAGCTCCCGTATCACCCGCAATACGTCCGGCGCGGCACACGCTTCGACGCGGAGCTAAGCGAGAGCATTTCCTTCGGCACGGAATCGATTACGCGGGAATCGGCCGCCCTGTTGGGAACCCAGCCGCCGCCCGACAGCGTGGCTTCCGTCCGGCTCCTCACGCCGCTCGATTCGGGTTCCGCGAAGCAGGGAGAGGCGGTCCAGGCCGTGCTCACGGAACCGCTGTTTGCGCCCGGCCACAAGCTGGTCCTGCCCGAGGGGACGCTGATGAAAGGCGCCGTGACAATGACGCGTCGGGCGCGATGGTTTCACCGCAGCGGCCAGCTTCGGTTCAACTTCTCGGACGTGGCACTGCCGCCCGAGGTCGCCGAGCTCCGGTTCGGCCAGCCGGCCGGGGAGCACCTGCAAGCCAGGCTACAAGCGGCGGAAGGAAGCGGGCCGACACCCGTCAAGGTCGATTCGGAAGGCACCGTCAAGGCCACCGAGCCGAAGTCCAGGCTGCTGGCTCCCGTCCTATCGGCGATCGTCGCGAGCCGGGCCGCGGACAACGACGCGGGGAGGGCCAGTGCGGGGGCGACCAACCACGCCGCGGGCGGAGGTGTGGGCAGGCGCGTCCTGGGTGGGGGTTTGGGATTCGGCCTGTTGGGCACCGCCATCGCCCAGAGTTCGCGCTACGCCGGGGTGGCCTTCGGATACTACGGATTGGCGTGGTCCATCTATAACAATGTGATCGCCAGGGGCGTGGAAGTGCATTTCGAGAAGAACGCCGTGATGGAAGTCAAATTCGGCGGGCGGCCTGCGCCGGCCAGCGGAAATTCAGTTCCCAAGGAGAACCCAAAATGAATGCAAAAGCCGCGAAATTCCTTCTGGAAATTTCGATACTCTCTCTGCTGATCTCCGGCACAATGAGGGCGCAGGCGGGTGACATTGCCACGATCTCCGGCACGGTCACCAATCCCTCGGGAGCAGCCGTTCCCAACGCCCACGTCTCGGCCAAGAATCTGGCGACCGGTCAATCGATCGAGACCCAGACCGATGCGGCTGGTGTCTACACCGTGCCCAACCTCGGCGCGGGGGATTACGAAGTTACCGTATCGGCGGAAGGGTTCGGCCCTCAAACATCCAAAGTGACGCTGACGGCTGGGGCGAAGCAGACGATGAACCTGGCTTTGACCGCTTCGGGGAATCCCGAGGCGCCTTCGCTGGGCGACCTCGGTTTCCCGGTCGATCAGACCAAGGGCAGTGCCCAGGATCAGGCGCGGTTGGACAAACGGTCGCACATGCTCAAGTTGCATCAACGGTTCGGTTTGATCACGCTCGCTCCTTTGGTCGCCACGATCGTCACCTCCACCATGGCCGGCGGAAAGCACAGCACCGCGACCGGCCGAGACGTGCATGGCGCCCTGGGGTCGGTGACGGCGGACATGTATTTCATGACCGCTTACTATGCCATCCGCGCACCAAGGATACCTGGGACTACCACGCGTGGCCCCATCCGGCTGCACAAGGCCCTGGCTTGGATTCATGGTCCGGGGATGATCCTGACCCCCATTCTGGGGGCGATGGCCCTCAGTCAGGAAGACAAGGGGGAAAAGGCTCATGGGTTTGCCAAGGAGCATGGGGCGGTGGCCGCGGTGACGTACACGGCGTTCGGGCTCGCGGTGCTGTCCGTTTCCATCAAATTCTGAGCGGGGTTATGAATAAGAAGACGCTGGCGGCTTTCCTGGTTCTCGCACCTTCGGCACTGTTCGGAGCGGACAGCCAATGGGCCCTGGAACAATCTACTCTCACCTATACCATGTGTCTCACCCGCTGCATCAGATCGATGGTGTGAGCCACATGGCGCGCGGCAAAGGCGTCTGCCATAGTGGGCAGTGCGATTTCCTGATTGCAGTGCCTGTCAAGTCGTTCGACTCGGGAGACAGCAACCGCGATCTTCACATGATCCAAGTGGCGCGCGGCGCACAATTTCCGATGGTCACGGTACGGTTCCGCCTGCCTGAGGATGCAGCCGGATCAGCCACCATTCAGGCCGATTTGGAAATCCAGTTTGCCGGCCAGACGGTCCAGTACAAGCAGGTTCCTTTCCAGCACGTGGCGCAAGGCAACCAAGCCCGGATCACGGGAACGATTCCGGCCACAATGTCCGATTTTAAAATCGAGCCGCCCTCGCTCCTGGCAATCCCAACCAAGAACGAAATGCCGGTGCGTGTGGAAATGACGTGGCGTCCGTTGTGAGTGGCCGCCCCTCAAGCTACAGCTCCCGTATGCGCCCCGCCACTTCCTCCACCGCGCTCTCCGCCATGTGCGGCCACAAAGGCAGCGAGAGAATCTCGCGGCAGGCCCGCTCGGCGACCGGGAAATCTCCGCGCTTCGAGCCGCTATCCCGGAACGCCGGCTGCAGGTGCAGGGGCACGGGATAGTGTACGCCGGTGAGGATGCCGTGGCGGGCCAGGTGCTCTCGCAGCCTTGTGCGGCGGCGCGCCCGCACCACATAAAGATGGCACACCGAACCCTCACGGCGCGGCAACGGGGTCACCGCCCCGCACCCGGCCAGCGCCTCATCGTAGAGACGGGCCAGGCGGACGCGGCGCGCGTTCCACTCTTCCAGCTTCCCGAGAAAGGCCCGCAGATAGCAGGCCTGCATTTCATCCAGCCGCGCATTGATGGCGGGCATGCGGGCAACCTGATCGTTGTTCCGTCCGCCATCGCGCAGCCGTCGCAGCTTTTTCGCGACGCTGGCGGAATCGGTGAGCAGCGCGCCGCCGTCGCCGAGACAGGGAAGGTTCTTGGTGGGATAGAAGCTGTAGGCCACCGCGGGTGAGAAACGCGTCAACGGCTGCCCGCCGGAGCGTGCCCCGTGGGCCTGGCAGGCGTCCTGGACGATGGTCAGACCGCGGCTGCGGGCCAGCTCGCCGAGCGGACCCATGTCGCAGGGCTGGCCGTAAAGATGCACCGGCACCATAGCTCGGACCAGGGCTCGCGTGCGCCGGCCGCAATGATCCTCGGCGCTGGCGGGATCGAGCAGCAGGTGAACGGGATCGACATCCGCGAACCGCGGCCGGCAACCCGCCGCCAGCACCGCCTGGGCGGTGAAAGGCGAGGTGAGGGCGGGCACGATCACTTCCGCGCCCGAGGCGGCCAATCCGGCGGCGCGCAGCCCCAGTTCGATCGCGGCGGTGCCCGACGCCACGGCTACGGCAAAACGGGCCCCCAGCGCGGCGGCGAATTCGCGCTCGAAAGCCGCCACCTGTTCCCCCAACACGAATTGCATCCGCTCGAAGAGGCGGGCCAGGTGGGCGCGCCAGAGGGGTTCGGTTTCGGCCAGCATGGGCCGCAGATCCAGCATCGGGACGCTCATGGGAAGATCCCGAGGCGCACCCACAGGCGCAGCAATTGGATCAGGGTACTGACCAGTGACCGCACGCGGAAGAATTGCGACCTTCCATGCAGGCGCGGGTAGTGGTGTACGCCGATTTCGGCCACCTGGCAGCCGCTCAGCTCCAGCTTGCGGACCAGTTCCACACAAATGGCGCCGCTGGTGGAGGTAAGGTGCATCCGGTCCAGCAACTCCCGGCGGATCAGGCGGTAATCGCAATCGATATCCCGGATGCGGATGCGGAACAGCAGGCGGGCGCAGAAGTGATAGATCTTGCCGATCCACACGCGGTGGTGCGGGTCGTGGCGCTCCAGCTTGTAACCGTTGACCAGGCCGGTGGAAGGACCGGCCAGCGCCAGCAGGGAGGGAAGCTCGCCGGCATCGTACTGGCCGTCGCCATCGGTGTAAAAAACAAACTCGCGAGTGGCGGCCCGAAATCCGCTGCGCAGCGCGCCGCCGTAGCCCAGGTTTTCGGGGTGGGTGATCACGCGGAGACGGGGGGCGTGGGCGGCGCGCAGCTCTTCCAGGACTTGGGCCGTCTGGTCCCGGCTGCCGTCGTCGACCACGATCACTTCGTAATCCGCCACGTGGGCTTCCAGAACTTCGAACGTCCTGGCGATCAGGCCGGGCAGCGACGGGGCGTCGTTGTAAGCCGGAAAGAAGACGCTTAGGGAGGGGAATTTGGGGGCGGGCATGGCTACCCGGTCCTCCGGCCGATCAGGATCAGGGATTGGCCGGCGGGAAGGTCGCGGCCACGGCTCAGCCAGGCGGCTTCGGCGGCCAGCGCCGCATAGAGCAGGCGGTCGAGCCACGGCGGGATGGGTTCCACGCCGCTCGCCGGCCGGCGGCGCGCCAGCGGCTCCCACAGCCGGAATTTGGCGGCGGCCACCGGCAGCAGCAGAGAGTTGGCGTAGCTGCAGCGGAGCACCCGAATGCCCGATACGGTAAACAGATCCATCAGCCGGCGGCGGGTGAAGCGCTGGCTTTCGAAGACAAACTCCGAATGGCGGCTGTGCAGGAAGTCGAAAGCGGCGGTGCGCACGGCCAGCAGGCCACCCGGCGCCAGAACGCGGGCCATCTCGCCTGCCGCGCGTTGCTCGTTGGGGCGCGGAAGGTGGGCCAGGACGTCGATCGAGAGCACCAGGTCGAAGCAGCCGGACACGAACGGCAGACTGCACACATCGCCTTGTACAGGGCGCTCGACGGCCATCTCTCGCGCGTATCGCAGGCCCTCGGCGCTGAGATCCATGGGGACGACGGGCCAGCGCCGCTCGGTCTGGAGCAGCCGGGAAAGGTAGCCCGTGCCGCATCCGGCGTCCAGGGCGCGCAGGACCGGGCGGCCGTCGAGATACGGGTCCAACGTCCGGAAGAGGATGGCGCGCATCCCGCGGTACCACCAGAAATCGCGCTCCCAGCGGGCCACGTTGTCCAACTCCGCCGGGTTCATGAGGCCGCTCATTCCCGCGGGCCTCCTCCGTTCATACGGCGATGGGGCGGGCATCCGGCGCGTCCAGCGTGATGGAGCCGGCGGGGACTGGCGCGACCACACCAGGAAGCGCGCCCGGAAGCATGCCGGGAAGATAGTGGGGCCACTCGCGGCGAAAGAATTCGAGAGAACGGGCGATCCCCTGGCGGAAGCCCACGTGCGGCCGCCAGCCCAAGTCGCGCAGGATGCGGCTGGAATCCGTGGTGTAGCTACCGATATCGATGCTCTTGTGCTCGGGGGGGAAGGGGCGGAAGACCGGCGGCGCCACGCCGGCGGCGGCGCTTAGGACGCAGGCGATGGAACCCAGGCTGAGCGCTTCGCGGCCTCCCACATTCCACAGGCGCGTGAGCGGATCCCGGACAGCGCCGGCCACCAGGAAGGCATTCACCGCATCGTCCACAAAAACCGGGTCGCGCAACTGGCGGCCATCGCCGAACACTTCCAGGGATTCCCCGCAGAGCACCCGCCGGAGAAAGTTTCCGAGGAAACCCTGGCCGGGGATGTGGAGGGCCATCCGAGGCCCATAAACATTGGTCAGGCAGAGGACCCTGGTGTCCAGCCGGCCCATCGCATGGTAAAGCAGGTGATAGGACGTGGCGGCATATTTGTGGATGCCGTTAAAATCCACGGGCTGAATAGGATGGGCCTCATCCACCGGCAGGTAACGGGGCGCCCCGTAGATCTGGCGGGTGCTGGCGTAGACCACCCGCAAGCCGGGCGAGAGGCGCGCGCAGCCGTCCAGGAAACGAAGCTGGGCGCCGGCGTTGAGTTCGGCGTCGCGGCCCGGCTGGCGCATGCTGTGGAGGTGGCTGACTTCACCGGCCAGGTTGAAGACGATATCGGCGGCGCGTATCTCTTCCGCGAAAACGTCGGGGGAGCCGATGTCGCAGTGGATCACGCGGATTCCGCTGGCGGCTTCCAGGTTGCGGGGATTGGCCCCGCATCCGGCGATCGAGGAATCGACCACCGTGACCCGGGATCCGGCGGCGGCCAGCCGGAGACTCAGGTTGCTGCCGATGAAGCCCAGTCCCCCTGTGACCAGAGCTCGTCGGTTCTGATAGTGCGAAATCACCCCATTGCTACCATGAATGTACTTGATGGTACCATCTTGTACCGCAAAGCAGGGGGAAAGCGCAACCACGAGGGCCAGAATTTGGAACTTTTAGGAGATTTAACGGAATGCCTCAACGACTCCGGGGATCGGCAGATCAAGATTCCGCAGCTCGCCATCCGGAAACCCCAGCCCCGTGGCTGGCCTAGAAGCCGCGCAAGGAATGCCGCGACCTGGGCGGCTCGCTACAATCACCGGCGGAAGTCTTACCCGGCCAAAACAGAGGTTCAGTCGAGATCCATCGCGGCCTTGATCCCTTCGTCGACTTCACGCAGGGATTCAGACGGGAGACTGCCGACCCTACTGGTCAGTTTCGCGCGTCCAACGTGGTCACTTGATGGCACACGGCAAAGCTCATCCTCGGCAAACCGGCAGTCCCACCTGCAAGCTCAATGACGGTAGGTGCGCGTCTTCCCTGCGATGAGGAGGTTGAGATCGGAACCACAATGACGGACCTCCATCCGGGAGCCTGGTTGAAACCGTCGTTGGACACCAGGATTGCCGGCCCGTCTGCACGGATCCCGATCGCGGAACCAGGCCGGCCCAGTAAACCTCGCCTCGCTTCATCTGGTTGCCTTGCCGGTTTTCACAAGATGCTCGATGGCCGCCGACTCCAACTCCGCGTCGAGATCGAGAGGCGTTCCCGCCATTTCCGTGGCGTAGGCTGCGATCGCTTCCCGCCTGACCTTGCGGGACTGCTGTCGCAGCCACCAATCGACGGCCTCGCGCGCCAAAGCCGTCGCGGGGACCTGTGTCCGCTCCGCCTCCGCCCTGAGCTGGGTATAGACGTGGTCCGGAAGAGGCAGGTGGAAATTCTTCATCGGAGAGATCCCTGCCTCATTATATGCCATGAGCAAATGGCAGCAGAGGATGGCAAGAATGAGTGGCAGGATTCAGGCCATTGCGATCGCGGCCGGCTGCACGAGCCGCGGCTGGGGCGGTTAGCTCCCGGCCCGCGCTGCCAAGCGAGCCGGCCCGGCCTGCACAGAACATATCCCGCCGCGTGGCATACTGGGTGCTTCGCCTGGATTCCCATGTTCTCTTACTCCGGCAACGATCTCTATTGCGAGCAGGTCCCCCTGGCGGATCTGGCGGCGCAAGTGGGCACCCCGGCCTACGTCTACTCGAGCCAAGCGATCCTGGCCAACTACCGGGCCTACGACGAGGCGTTTCAAGACCTGCCGCACACGGTGTGTTACGCCGTCAAGGCCAACGGGTCGCTGGGCGTGCTGGCGCTGCTGGCGCGGGCCGGCGCGGGCTTCGATATCGTCTCGGGGGGCGAGTTGTTCCGGGTGCTGCGCGCCGGCGGCGATCCGTCGCGAGTGGTGTTTTCCGGCGTCGGAAAAACGGCCCCCGAAGTGGAGTACGCTCTATCTAGCGGCATTCACAGCTTCAACTGCGAATCGGAGGCCGAGCTGGCGCTCATCGATGCCCTGGCGGCGCGGAGCGGGGTGAAAGCGGGCTTCTCCATCCGGGTGAATCCCCATGTGGACGCCGCCACGCACCCGTACATTTCGACCGGGCTGAGCCAGCACAAGTTCGGGATTGGGATCGCCGAGGCCGCCGCGGTCTACGAGCGCTCGCGCGGCTTCCACAACCTGGCGGCCGAAGGCGTGAGCTGCCACATCGGCTCGCAGATCCTCGACCCGAGTCCCATCCTGGAGGCCGTGGATAAGGTGCTGGACCTGGCGGCGGAGTTGCGGGCCGCCGGGCATCCGATCGGGCACGTGGACCTGGGCGGCGGATTGGGAATCGCGTACCGCGCGGGGGAAAAGGCGCCCGCCATCCGCGGCTTCATCGAGAGCCTGAACGGCCGGCTGCGGGCCAGCGGATTGCACGCCATAGTGGAGCCGGGGCGGTCCATCGTGGGACCGGCCGGCGTGCTGCTGGCGCGCGTGCTCTACCGCAAGCGGAACGGCCCGAAGGAATTCGTGGTGGTGGATGCGGCCATGAACGACCTGATCCGCCCGTCCCTCTACAAGGCCCACCACGAGATCATTCCGGTGCGCCGCAACACCCTGCCGCCGGTGACCGCCGACGTGGTGGGGCCGGTCTGCGAAACGGGCGATTTTCTGGCGCTAGGCCGCCACATGGCCAATGCGATGCCGGGCGATTACCTGGCCGTGTGCGCGGCCGGCGCCTACGGGTTCGTGCAGTCGTCAAACTACAACTCGCGCCCCCGCGCGCCGGAGGTGCTGGTGGAAGGGGCCGCCTGGCGGGTGATCCGCCGGCGCGAGACGTACGAAGACCTGGTGCGCGGCGAAGAGGTCTGAGCAGCCCGTGGCGGAAGCGCCGATCGGCTCATATGAGCGTTGAACTAAACCGCTGCGCGGTAATGATCTGCGAACCGGCCTTTCTGCCGTGAAATCGTCTGTAGGTTCGTCCCTCCCGCTAGCGTGGCGCGAGGCTCCTCTGAAACACTTGGATCAGGTTATTTC
>JBKQPR010000106.1:0-15194 GCA_052144935.1 Bryobacteraceae bacterium | reverse complement strand
TTCGTAATACTCCTGGCCTTCCACGTGTGCCTGGATTGCCGGCGTGTAGGCGATGTCCCACTCGACGGCCGCCTGGGACTCGTTGTAATAGCGCTGGACAGTTCTGGCCAAAGCGACCATTTCCTGGCGGTCCACGGTAGTAGCGGCCCGTCCCGGGGAGGCAGCTCGGGCAGTGTTGCGCGCAACTGACGCAGGCGATGCCGGGGCCACCACGTTGAGCTGAAACTCGCCCGGCGCAACCAGGCCGGCGAACGGCACCTGAGCGGCCGCGCCAACGGTTTGAATCAGCGGCGGCGGCGACAGTATTCCCGACTGTGTCTCCGATCCACTTACCACGGGCACGGACGTGGGACCGAAGCCATTGGCGTGGCTGTGGCGATCTCGGAGTCATCATTGGTGTTGACATAGATGCCGCGGAGGCCGGCGCGAGATCTCCTGGGCCAAGCCGCCGGGCCGGCTGCCAGCAGAGTGAACAGCCACATCCGGCCGCTGGAGTCTCGATGTTCCCCATATTCGATGTAGTCGTCGCCACGGTGCAGGATGATCCAAACTAACCGGCACAGGCGATGGGCGATGGCCCAGATCGTCTTTTGATGCCCGAGTCGAGGCAGCCAGCGGCGATACAGGGCTTGAAAGATGCTGCCCTTGGTCCCGGGGGCGGCGTTGGCTGCTTGGTTCAGGACCCGCCGCATGGTGCGGTTGCCTTTCGGTGTCCGATCGCTTTGGGATAGGCGTCCCGAAGAGTCGGGAAGCGGCAGGCACGAGTGCCCGCGCCACATGGCCCAGGCCAGCTAATGTAAAGTTATTCTTGCGTTGGCACTTAGTACGACCGCCTGGGTTGCAACTCCGTTGTGGAAGATGTTAGAGCGCCGGCGAAGTTACACCGCCCTTGCGCGAAGGATCTCGTCGGCCACGTTGGCCGCGGCGCGCATCTCGGGCACGTCGTGAACGCGCACGATGTGCGCGCCCGCGAGCACGCTGGCGGCCACCGCGGCGGCCGTGGCAAAGCGCGTCTCCTCGGGATTCTCGTGGGCCAGGAAGTGCTTGCGCGAAGGCCCCACCAGGATGGGCAGATCGAAACGCGCCAGTTCGCCCAGACGGCCGATGATGAGCGAGTTCTGCTCCTTGCGTTTGCCGAAGCCCAGGCCGGGATCGATCACCAGGCGCCCCTTGTCGATGCCCACGCCGCGCACGCGGTTGATGGCCGCTTCCAGATCGTGCGCAATTACGGCCATGGGATCGGACAGGGGCCCGAGGCGCGCCCAGGTTTCCGGGCGGCCGCGCATGTGGTTGATCACCAGGCCGCCGTCGTGATTGGAAACCATGCGCGCCAGTTGCGGTTCGAAGGTGAGGCCGGAAGGATCGTTGATGATCTCCACGCCGAGTTCCAAGGCCCGCTCGGCGACTTCGGCTTTGTAGGTGTCGACGGAAAGGGGAATTCCCAGACGGCCCTTGAGCCGCTTGAGCACCGGGATGAGGCGGCGTATCTCTTCGGCAGCGGAGATGCGAACCGAACCGGGCCGCGTGGATTCGGCGCCGATATCGACGATGTCGGCGCCCTGCTCCTCCAGTTCCAGGGCGCGCGCGAAGGCGCGATCGGGATCGGCGTACTTGCCGCCATCGGAGAAGGAATCCGGCGTGACGTTGAGGACGCCCATGAGAACCGTGCGTTCCCCGAGTTGGATCTCGCGGCTTTTCAGTTTCCAGAAGAGGTGTTTTCTCACCGTCCTACTAATTTCGCACTTTTCTGTCCGGAGAGGGGCCGGGTCAGCCGTGGATCTCACCGCAGAGGCGCAGAGGTCGCGGAGACTTCGCAGAGAAAACCTCTTATTTTTTCTCCGCGTAGTCTCCGCGTTCTCCGCGCCTCCGCGGTGAATCGAGGTGTCATCCCCCAGGCCGAGGCCGCGCGGCGGAGCCGAGGCTTGCGAGCCTGTTCAAACCATCGATATAGGCCTTGGCGCTGGCTTCGATGACATCGGTGGAAGCGCCCCGCCCCACCACTTTGCGGCCGCCTTCCTCGAGCTGCACGGTGACCTCACCCATGGCCTCGGTGCCGCTGGTGACCGCCCGAATTTCATACCTCTGCAGCTTGGCGGAAGTGCCGGTGACCTGCGCAATCGCCCGGCACACAGCGTCGACAGGGCCGTCCCCAATGGCGGCGCCCTCCTGCGCGACATCCTTCACGCGCAGCCTTACCGTCGCGGTCGGAA
Organism: Bryobacteraceae bacterium; assembly: GCA_052144935.1. Classification (GTDB taxonomy): domain Bacteria; phylum Acidobacteriota; class Terriglobia; order Bryobacterales; family Bryobacteraceae; genus JOPF133. The sequence goes on along the minus strand of JBKQPR010000106.1, from coordinate 12,984 downwards.
TTGCCGACGTGCCGCTGTAGATATGCAGGTACTGCAGTTCATAGATCGCCGGCAGGGGGTGGATCTCGTCGTGCAGGATGGCCATGAGATCCTCGTCAAACACTTCCTGCTTCTTGTCGGCCACCAGCAGAAATCTGCGGTACGCCTGATCCAGCTCCTGTTCGTCGAGCGGGTATCCCAGCTTCCTGAGGCGATCGAGGAGTCCGTGACGCCCCGTCCGGGCGGTGAGCACGACGCGGCTCTCCATCATGCCCACATCTTCGGGCCGCATGATTTCATAGGTCTCCCGCTGTTTGAGGAACCCGTCGACGTGGATTCCGGAGCTGTGGGAGAACGCATTGGCGCCCACGACCGCCTTGTTGCGCGGAACCTGGAAGCCGAGCAGGTCGGCAACCAGGCGGCTGGTTCGATAGAGCTCGCGGGAATCCACATCTGTATGGACGCCAAAGTAGTCCGCGCGCGTGCGCAACGCCATCACGATCTCTTCCAGCGCGGCGTTGCCGGCCCGTTCGCCGAGTCCGTTGATGGTGCCCTCCACCTGGCGCGCGCCGTTGAGCACTCCTGAGAGCGAATTGGCCACCGCCATGCCCAGGTCGTCGTGGCAATGCACGCTGATCACGGCGCGCTCGATCCCCGGCACGTTCTCCCGGAGGCTGCCAATCAGAGCGCCGTATTGTTCCGGCACGGTATAGCCGGTGGTGTCGGGAATATTGACCACGCCAGCGCCGGCGGCGATGACGGCCGCGATCATTTCAAACAGGTAGTCCGGATCGGCGCGCCCGGCATCTTCGGCGTAAAACTCCACGTCATCGGCGAACTGCCGCGCCAGCTTGACGGCATCCACCGCCATTTCGAGGATCTTGCGCTTTTTTTCGGCCAGCGTTTTCCCGTACCGTTCGTCCTGGAACTTGCCGCCGATGTGGATGTCCGACGCGCCGATCCCGGTGTGGATGCGGGGCCGCTTGCATTGTGCCAGAGCTTTGCCGCAGGCCTTGATGTCGCCGGCCACGGCACGCGAGAGGGCGCAGATCGCGGGTCCCTGGATCTCCCGGCCAATCCGCTCGACGGCCTCGAAATCCTCGGGTGAAGAGGCCGGATAGCCCGCCTCGATCACATCCACGTTCAACTGCGCCAACTGCCTGGCGATGATGAGTTTGTCCCGGCTTCCCAGGCGCGTTCCGGCGGCCTGTTCTCCGTCCCGCAAGGTGGTGTCGAATACCGCTACTTTTTCAGACATCGGCTAGATCACTGACTGTAGCAGAGCGCGCCATTCCCCGCACCTGTCGCCGCGCAGCGAAAAGCGGCGTTGGCGGGCGGAGTCCAAGGGGCCCAGAACAGGGCCGTTAAAATAAGGCCGATCTCACCCGATGAAGTGTATCCCTGCCAACAGGGATACATCCCGGAACGCCTTCTTGGGGTCAACTTCCGAGTGCCCGACGACAACCCGGCACGGACGTGGTCCACGGCGGCCTTGGCCCCGCGTTTCACGCCGTCCTTGCCCGGCACGTGGCAGCGGCCTTCGGGGAAATCGAGGGCGCCGCTTCCTGCCTTTTGTAACTTTCCTCTCTCTTTGTAAATTGAAGTAAACTCGTACCATTGGTTCCCGGCCCAACGTACTCCATAATGAGATTGGACGCCCCAAGCGTTCAACCCGAGGCAGCTTGAAGGAGGCCGATTATGTTGACACCGTTGCGATCGTTGACCACACGCCTCGTGACCCTTTTTCTCTTTGGCGGGCTGGTGTTCGGGCCCGGAAACACCGCCCTGTTGGCGCAGCAGGCGCCGCCCGCGCCGCCGCCGCCGGGGCAAACCCTGTCGCCCGACCAGTTGGACGACCTGGTCGCGCCCATCGCCCTTTATCCCGACGAACTGGTGAGCCAGATTCTGGTGGCGTCCACCTATCCGCTCGAGGTAGTGCAGGCGTTCCAATGGCTGCAAAGGAACCCCGGTCTCACCGGACCGGCGCTGACCCAGGCGGCCCAGGAACAGAACTGGGACCCCAGCGTGCAGGCGCTCGTCGTGTTCCCCGACGTAGTGAAGCGCCTCAACGACGACGTCACCTGGACCACCAATCTGGGCAACGCCTTTCTCGCCCAGCAGCAGGACGTCATGGCCGCCGTGCAGACCATGCGGCAGAAGGCGCAGCAGGCCGGCAAGCTGAAATCCACGCCGCAGCTCAATGTAGTCGACGCCAATCAGGGCGGCCAGCCCGTCGTGGAAATCGAGCCGGTGGATCCCAATGTGATGTACGTGCCCATGTACGACCCAGCGTGGATCTGGGGACCGCCGCTGTGGTATCCCTATCCGGGGTGGTGGTGGCCTCCGCGCAGCTTTCTAGGGGGCGGCCTGTATTTCGGTTTCGGGCCGGGGATCAACGTCGGCCTGTTCTTCGGCGTCGGCTGGCATGGTTGGGGCGGATGGGGCTGGCATCCCGGATGGGGCGCTCGTAGCGTGATGGTCAACAACACCTTCATCCACCAGTACAATTTCAACACCGCCCACCTCGCCAACATGCACGGGACCTCGGTGTGGGCGCACGACCCCGCACACCGCGGGGGCGTGCCGTACGCTTCCGGGGCTCTCAACAACCAATACCGCGGTTCGGTACGCCAGAACCTGGCGGCGCGGCCCAACGTGCAACAGACCCGGAACGCTCTCCAGGCGCAACCGCACGAGCAATTCGGCAACCGGCAGGTTCCCAAGAGCGCGGCTCCGGCGCGCGACAAGAGCGCGTTCGGCGGAATGCAGAACGGCAGATCCGCATCCACCCATGCCGAGCATGGATTTTCCAGCCTGGGAGCTGCCCGCAGCGCGGCTCCCAGAGGGGGCGGCGGCGGGGGCCGGCGGAGATAGGAGGAGACTCACATGATAGACGAGAACTTTGGTTCGTGGTGGGACGGGCGGGGTGCGCCTGGGCCCTCCTGCCCTTTCCGTCGCGCTTCGGCCGGGGCCTTCGTGCTGGCCCTGGCGGCTGCCCAACTTTTGGCTGCCCCGCAGTCCGCTCCTGGCGCTTTCGCCACCCCGGAGGAAGCCGTGCAGGCGCTGATCAGTGCGGCCAAGAATAATGACAGCGCGGCCATGCTCAAGCTGTTCGGAACCGAAGGCAAGGACATTGTCCAATCCGGCGACGCTGCCGAGGATAAAGCCGCGCGTGAAGAGTTCGCCCAGCGCGCCGCGGAAAAGACGACCGTCGTCCCCGAGCCCGGCAATCCCAATCGCGCGACGTTGGTGGTGGGCGAAAACGAGTGGCCTTTCCCGATGCCGCTGGTGCGTAGCAACGGCCGCTGGATGTTCGACGCCGCCGAGGGGCGCATGGAGATTCTCGCGCGCCGCATCGGCCGCAACGAGATGAACGCCATCGAGGTCTGCCGAGGCTACGTGGAGGCGCAGATGGAATACGCCGCTCAGGACCGCGATGCCAACGGCGTGCTGGAGTACGCTCAGAAAATCGTCAGCTCGCCCGGCAAGAAGGATGGCTTGTATTGGGAAGGCGAACCGGACACGCTGGCGCCCAAAGGCTTTGCCGATGCCGCCGCCATGTTGCAGGCGCAAGGCAAGAAGCCCGTACCCTATCACGGCTACTATTTCCACATCCTGAAGGCCCAGGGTCCCGACGCACCCGGCGGCGCCGCGGACTACGTAGTGAAGGGCACCATGATTGGCGGTTTCGCCCTGGTGGCCTGGCCCGACGAGTACGCCGTTTCCGGCGTGAAGACTTTCATCGTGAACCACCTGGGTGTGGTCTACGAGAAGGACCTCGGCCCCACAACCTCCACGCTGGCCCGCCAGATGACGGTCTTCAATCCGGGCAAGGGCTGGAACAAAGTGGAAGGGGAGTAGCACAAGGGCTGCGGTAGAGTCGGAAAGTCGGGAGACGGGAGTCAGGAGACGGGAGTCAGAAGTCAGCGGGGCCACCGGCGGCGCCGGGGGCGGAGTTGACTTCTGGCTCCTGACTTCTGTTTCCTTTGTTTCCTTGCTTAAAGCTTTTCCAAGTCCGCCGGCTCGCCGAATTTTGTTCCGGTAAGCGACGGGTCGATGTTGCGCAGCAGTCCCGTGAGCACGCTGCCGGCCCCCACTTCGATGAACCGCGCCACGCCTTGCCCGACCAGATAGCGGATGCTCTGGGACCAGCGCACCGGGTTGGGCACCTGCTGGCAGAGACCTTCGCGCGCTTCGGCGCCGCTGCGGATTTCGCGCGCCTGCCAGTTATTCACCAGCGGAATTGCCAGGTCGCGGAACTCGGTAGCGTCCAGATCGGTGCGCAACCGCGCCTGCGCCGGAGCCATCAGGGCGCAGTGGAACGGAGCGCTCACCGGAAGTGCCACGGCGCGCCGCGCTCCAGCGGCCTTGGCGAGTTCCATCGCCCGGCCGACCGCGCCGGCATGGCCGCCGATCACCACCTGGTCCGGCGAGTTCAGATTCGCGGCGCTCACGATTTCCCCTACCGCCGCCTTCCGCAGCACGTCCTCCAGCTTGCCTTCGGGCAGCTTTATCAGCGCGGCCATGGCGCCCACGCCCGGCGGCACGGCCTGCTGCATATATTGCCCGCGCAGCCGCACCAGGCGCACGGCGTCGGCGAATCGAAGGCTTCGGGCGGCCACCAGCGCAGAGTACTCGCCCAGGCTGTGTCCCGCCACGTAATCGGGCTGCCAGCCGCGTTCTTCGAGCACCGCCCAGGCGGCGGTGGAGACAGTGAGCAGGGCCGGTTGCGTGTTCTCGGTCAGCTTGAGCCGATCCTCGGGACCTTCGAAGCACAGGCGCGAGATCGCGAGTCCCAGCGCCTCGTCGGCCTCTTCAAAGACGCGGCGCGCGGCGGGATAGGCTTCGGCCAGCGCCTTGCCCATGCCGGCGAATTGGGATCCCTGCCCGGGAAAAAGAAATGCGGTTTTCGGTGTCAATCCGAATTATAACCGTGGGGCAGGCGGGCCCAGAGGTGGGTGGTGGGGCGCCCTCTGGGCCCGCCCATAGGTGTTGCGTGCTTACGCGCCTTCGGGATTCAGCGGCGTCCGCAGCAAGGCCATCTGGATCGCCGTGCGCGCGAAGTGTATGCCAGCCGGCTACCAACGCGTGGGCGGGAAAACCAAGCCGCTAAGGTTTAGCGGAGATCCATGCTAACCTACTGATTCCACGTTACATTTTACCCTACAAGCCGCTGCGGCGTAGCGGTTTGCCGCTTTTGGAGAGGCGCGCTCTGCCGGTCATGCCTTCATTTTGCAACACACATTTGCAACATGCCAGTCCCTTTACTTACGCGCCTTCCGGCGACGCGCGGACAATTGGAGAACACTCCGGAGGCCATCGAAGTATGGGCCGCCGGGTTGGCTCAGCGTTTTGGCGGCCGGCCGGTGGCTCTGGCGTTGGAGCAGGCCCGCGGCGCGGTGATTGCCGTGCTTTCCAAATATGCCCACCTGGTGCTGTTCCCTGTGCATCCCACCAGCATGGCCAACTACCGCAAGAGCTTCGCTCCCTCCGGAGCCAAGAGCGATTCTGTGGATGGAGGATCTGATCCTGGATCATCTGGTCAAGCATCCCGAGCAACTGCGCTGCCTGTGGCCCGACACAGTGGAAACCCGCAGCCTGCAATTCCTCACTCCGGAGAGGCGCAGCTTGGTGGACGCGCACACGGGCGTCCTGCAAAGCCTCATTCATTGGCTCAAACAGGTCTTCCCACAGATGATTCGGTGGTTCGACGATTTGGGTGCGCCTCTGGTGAGGGATCTGCTGCTGCGCTGGCCGACCTTGCAAGAGTTGCAAAAGGCCAGGCCGAAAACGTTGCTCCGCTTTTTTTACCGAGCACAACTGCCGAAGTACGGAGCGGACCCAGGAGCGTTTGGAAGAAATTCGCCAGGCCGTCCCCGCTACCCACGATCCAGCTCCGTTGCAGGCCGGCATCCTATCCATTCAGAGCGCGGTCCGCATCCTGGCCAGCATGCAGCAAGGGATCGCCGAGTTCGACCGCCAGATCGCGGCCATTTATGCCGTCCATCCGGACCGCTCATCACCGAGTCTCTGCCCGGGGCGGGGCCGGTGCTGGAACCCCGCTTGCTTGCCGCGGCGGGAACCCTGCGAGATCGCTTCGCTTCGGCTCACAATATGGCGTGCTGTTTTGGCATCGCGCCGGTGACCGAAGCCAGCGGCAACGCTCTGCGGATTCACGCACCCTCGGCGGCCAGCGCCTGCGCCATAGCCTCGCCCAGACCTTTGCTGGCGCCGGTAATCACGGCCGTGCGGCCCGCCAGCCTTCGCTTCACAGCGAGCTCGTCCCGTGCTGTGTGCAGCTCATGATTTCGTCGGCCAGGGCCTGCGGGTTGTCCACACCGGGGAGGGTCAGCCGGCTGGCTGCCCCGGCGGGCCGGAGCAGGATCGGCGGCGACAGCTCCATAATCCACGCTCCCGCGGCTTGATTTCAGGCAACCGGGCGGCCGCTCTGGAGGCCCACAAGAACAATCGACGCGAGGATCGCGACGGCTTTCAAGAATTTCCCCGTGGGTCGGATGACCGGTCCGGCACTGTAGCGTTCTCCCGCACCGGCTGTTGTACCTCGGGGAATTGCGCCGTCGCTGCTACCCGGGCCGTTTTGCGCTATGATTTTGGTGCGGAGGGATCGATCATGGACCCAGACACCAAAGCCTGCCCAGCCTGCGGAGAGACCATCAAGGCCGCAGCTCTTAAGTGCCGATTCTGCAATACCGACCTTTCGGCATTCGCTGCAACGAAAGAACACGAAACCGAAAAAGACCTGTTTGCCGGACACCCGGCCGTGATTTACAGTATCGGCCAGTTTGTGCCGTTTCTGGTGGTGATCGCAGCGGCGCTTGCGGCCGGATACTTCGTGGGTTCCGGCGCCGGTATGCCTTATGTAGTCCTCGGTTTCCTGGTCTCGTGTGGCATCATTTGCCTGATCTTCTACCTCAAGAGCCTGAGGACTCACTACGAAATCACCACGCAGCGGATCAAGTTGGGGTTGGGCCTGCTGGGGAAGGTTGAGGAGAGCCTGGAACTGTTCCGCATTGACCATTTCGAATTACACAAGCCTCTGGGGATGCGGTTGTTGGGCCAAGGGTCGCTGCGCGTTTTCTCCTCGGATGCGGAATTTGAGAAGTTTTACATATACGGCGTTCCCAACCTGGAATCGCTCGCGGACACGTTGCGCGAGTGCCAGCTTCGCGAGCGCACCCGGCGCGGCTTGACCACATTTGTGAAGGCATAGCTACCGTCCACTGCAACGTACTTTTCTTGAGCGCTTGATCGGTCTACCGGATGGGCTGAAAGAGTACTTGCTTCACTGAACCATCCGGTGGTTTCGGGCGCTTCCCGGCATTGGCTTAGGCCTATATTCCTTGAACAGTGGTTCTTTGGCCGATGTGTGGACTGCTTTCCCCGAGTTTCTTGGCCTCGTACACGTTGCACAGAGCGTGATTAAGCGGAGTATTCATCACGTGTTCTCGCGCATGCAACGCTGGCTCGGCGGAACCAATGGTTCGATGAGGAGCAACAGCACAGATACCTCGACGGTATTTATCGCCACGAATGAGAGCCATTCGCTGGCCGCTAAGAACCCTCGGTTTGTAATGCGCTCTCGGATGAGAGTTCATCCGCCGATATTCTGTAATCGGCGCAAGAACAATACGTGGCTCCGGGGGAAACGGAACTTGGGCGAATGCGCCGATGCATAATGTCACCGTACCGCTCTCCCGTTCCGGTTATTGTGCCTCGGCAGAGCGCCGTCACTGCTTCTTCGCGGGGGCGGCGGGTGTGGCGGACGCGGCCTTCGGCGTGGCGGGCGCGGCCTTCGGCGTGGCGGGGGTCTTCTTTTGCAGCATCACCGCCGGCGGCGCAAACGATTTCACGATGTTCTCGGTGTCCGCCCGCAGAGTTTCGTAGATCGAGTCGGGCGGGTCCATCACCTTCAACGCGCGCTGATACAGCGCCAGCGCATCGGACTTGTTTCCCTCGGCGAGCTGCTCGGTGGCCTGCTGCGCCAGACCGCTCGCCAGAAAGTGCGTGCGGATGGCGTTGGCGCGGTCGGAGGCTTCCTTGGCCTGATCGAACTTTCTCTGCTCGGCGTAGAACGTCGCCACCTTGTCGAGCGTCATGGCCACCACGGGATGTTCGGGCCCCACCGACTTGATCCACAGCGCCACCAGCCGCTGGTAGATCGGCTCGGCCACCTCGTACTTCTTCTGGCCGAAGCAGGCGTAGGCCAAGCCATCCACGGTGGAGATCAGGTCGGCATTCTCCTTGCCGTAGAGCGATTCGCGGATCACCAGCGCGTGCCGGTAGGCCTCCTCGGCCTTATCGTACTGGCGCAGCGCAATGGAGACCGTGCCCAGGCGGTCCAGATCGTAGACCAGCGAGGGATCCAGCGGCCCGCCAAGCTGGGTGCGAATCGAAATCGCCGTATGCAAAGAGCCGGCCGCGTCTTCCGGTTTCTGGTACTCCATTTGGATTTGGGCGAAGCGGCTGAAATCGTCGGCCACGATGACGCTTTGGAATTTCGACTCCTTCATGTGCATGCCCATCACCTGGGTCATCACGGCCAGCGCGTGGCCGTAATCCTTCAATCCGCGGAGGAACGAAACGGATTCGAGCAGGTCGTCCGCGATCTTGGGATCGTCCTTGCCCAGCGTGGTTTCGCGCCAGTTAATAGCCATTTGCAAATAGTCGCCGGCATCGGCGAATTCCCCGGCAGCGGCGCGAACCGCGGCAATCTTTTTCAGCACGTCGTAGCGCGCCGGATCTTCGGCCGGCGTCGCTTGCGCCAGGTCCCAGGCCTCGAGGTATGCCTGGCGGGCCCCTTCGTAGTCGCCCTTGAGATAATTCGCATCGCCCGATTGCATCAGCGAAGGGATATCCAAAACCGGATCCTGCCCCGCCGCCAGGCGGCACAGGACGGAAACCAGCAGCACGCATCGCGTCACCATGCTACGAGTTGTAGTACTAATTCATTAGTGATGTCAAGGTGGGGAGGCGCTGCGCTTTCGCCTGCCGACAGGCGGTTCCGTAGCCGGCTAGCCGGCCGAGGGGACCCCGGCGTGCCCTCCATAGGCGTCAAAATAGCGCGCCCCATCGCTGCCCGCGAATCGGAGTGCATTCCTCACAGCCGAACCGGCGTTCCGGACCGTCGGCATCTCCCCGGATCGGCGACTATGCGGCGACGTGGCCCCACCAGTTTCCAGTAAGTCCACAATAACCGGCCAATACTGAGGGGTGAGGTCTTTCCGAGTGTGCTCGCCAAAGCCACATTTTCTTTTCGTTCGAGATTGCCTTTACGCGGTTTCGATGGTCGTCGGCCTCAATGTTGGCGGCCTGACCGGAGCGAGTCGGATCCCGCGTTGTAATTGAGCCTGCGATGTGCGATAAGGAACCGTCGACACGGCGCCCGGCGCCACTGCCGGCCGCCCGGCCGAACCCTCTGTGCCGTTCGGGCCGAGGTCCCGCCCGCTTCCGCGGTGGGCGGCGGCCAGGCGACCGCGGGCCGAGAGTGTGCGTCCGCGCGGCGGCGCCAGCTTCTGCGATCGCTGCCCGGCGCCATTGCCGGCCGCCCGGCCAGTCTTGCTGTTTCCAGCCCGGCGTCCCGGCTCAATAGTCGACGCCGAAGCAGTAACTCTCGTTCGAATTCATGGGGCTAACCGCGTATTCGCCCGGATAGAGGGCGCGCGCGGGAGTAATTTCGTAAACGGAATCACCGGCTTTACTAATGGTCACCGCCAGCCCCGGCGGAGTTCCGCCCATAGTCGCCTGCGTTTGCCGGTAACCCATTCTCGATTCCAAACGGTAGAGTTGGAATTGGCGCGGGTCGCCTCCGGGGTTCAATCGCACGACGAATACGAGCCGGTCTCCTTGCCTGACCCGCACGGGCGAGCGCGGGCCTTGAATGCGGTAGACGGTTGCTCCCATGCCATACACTCCGCCGCCGCGGGACATCATCCCGATCTCTCTTTCGAGCGGGATGTATCCGGAGGAACCCCGCAGAAATGGCGCACCAACGATGTCGGGCCCCGTATCGATCCTGGGCGCCTCGGGACCGGCGGAGGGTGCATTGATCGAACTGAAGACGATCTCCGCCACATCGGCGCGCGCATAGTGCTGCGCCTCGTCGTTGACCAAAAAGCGAATGTCGTCCGCCGTGCCGCCCAAGAAGCTTCCGTTCACGGTGGACCCGTTGCGCAGACGCAGCGTGTCCGCCTGGCTCGACATTGCGAGAACCAAAGCCAATATTGTGAATCGCGTGATCATAACCGCTCGACCTCGGAACAAGCCACCCTCATCCTTCACCCTACCACCTCATGAAACTGAAGTTGAGGCGGAACCATCCGATCTGCCCGCGTGGCTGATCTTGCCTTAAACGTTCGGCTGATCCTGCCTTTTGTGAACCCGCACGTCTACGCGCCTGGGTGCGATCGACAATCCCAAACACACTCCGATTGCAAACGCGGCCGCAATCGGCCAGTTTGGCGCAATCGGGATGAAGCGGGTCTGCTCGTTTGTGATCTCGATGACTCCGACAGGTTTGCCAATGAAGCCGCCACCATCACCAAATTCCTCTTCGTTGTCCTTTGACTTCCGGCCAGAGCCACCGCCGAATCCATAGTGGACGTTGGCAACGGGCACAATGGTTTTGCCGTTTGTCGAGATCGGATCGCCAAAGATGGTTTTTACGCCCACTTGAGTCACAATCGACTGGAATAGTCCTTCAAGGTTCATGCCTTTAGCGTAGCGAACACGTGCCTGTAATGGACGGTGTGAATACACACGGCCGCCAAGCCGAACCAGTCTTGCCGCTTCGGCCCGGGGTCCCGCCCGCGGCACGATGGGCGGCGGTCAGGCGGCCGCGGGGTTGAGAGCGCCTATCCGGCCGGCGGCGCCGGCCGAGGCGATGGCTTTGGTGGCGTGCTCCGGGTGCTATCGGGCAGTCTGGTTGCGGTGAGAGACGGCGTAGGGATCTCTCCCTGCGGCGCCGGCTTCTCCGATCGCTGCCCGGCGGCCAGGCGACCGCGGTCCGGGAGCGGCCTTCCGCCCGTCGCGGTGAGCCGGTTCTGCGCTGGTCTCTGTCGGCCGCGCGGGCTTCCCCGATCGCTGGCCGGCGCCGCTGCTGGCCGCCGGGCCGAACCAGTCTTGCCGCTTCGGCCCGGGGTCCCGCCCGGTGCGCGGTGGGCGGCGGCCAGACGACCGCAAGGCCGAGAGCGGCCATCCGCGCGGCGGCGGCCATCCGCGCGGCGGCAGCCAGCCGCTACGCTTCCGATGGCGTGCTACTGAGCGCCGCACCCCAGATCCGCGTGGCCCACGATCTGCGATTGCGGTACACGAGGGCGTGGCGCGAAAGATGACAAACTGGTGGACGGCTCCCCGGTATCCTGCGGCTGCTGGCGGGCCGATCCTCACGTGCGCCAGGCGGCGCGCATGACGATGAAACATTCGCATGCGCTCGGCGCGGCCAGTCGGCGCCGGTCTTCCCCTATCGCTGCCCGGCGCCACTGCCGGCCGCCAGGCCGTACCAGTCTTGCCGATTCAGCCGGCGGCTGCCAGTCTTGGCGAAGGTGAGCGCAAAGGTTACGCTGCTCCCCTGTCCGCGCGTGAGCGACGGTCGGGTAGCAAGGGGGTGTATGCTCAACTGGGAGGTCATGCGATGTTGTCCCGGAGATCATTCTGCTACGCGGGCCTGTTGGCCGCTATCCTTTTCGCCGCCGTCGGGAAGGCTCAGGAGAACCAACCGCGGCACTCACCCGACGTACCTTTCGTTCCCACTACCGATCAAGCCGTGCAAGCCATGTTGAAGCTGGCGGACGTCAAGAAAACCGACGTGGTCTATGACTTGGGTTGCGGCGATGGCCGCATTGTCATTGCGGCCGCCAGGGATTTCGAGGCGCGTGGCGTGGGCATCGACATAGACCCTCAACGCATCGCCGAGGCAAAAGAGAACGCCCGGAAAGCCGGCGTCGAGAAGTTGGTGCGCTTCGAAGAGAACGACCTGTTTGAGGCCGATATCCACGAGGCCACGGTGGTGACCCTGTTCCTGCTGTCGAGCGTCAACCTCAAGCTTCGTCCCAAACTGCTGAAGGATTTGAAGCCGGGCACGCGCATCGTCTCCAACACATTCGACATGGGCGATTGGAAGCCCGAGAAAGAAGTGACTGTCGGCGATCCGGAACAGGGTTCCTACTTTAGCCGCAGGCTGTTCTTGTGGACCGTTCCGCCGCGCCCCAAGAATTGAAGGTCAAGCCGGCTGGACCGTGATGGCTCACCGGGGGACTGGACACGCCGCCCACGGAAGCGCGACCAGGACCGTCCGGCGCGGAGTTCCCGCGGCGCAAGGCGTGCGCTCCGTGCTCGCGCTGCAAGATGCCCCAGATCCGCGGCGCCCACGCCTACGGACCCACGATCTGCGATTGCGGTACGCTAGCGCCTTGTGCGCGGCAGCAAGCTGCTGGCGGCCTTCAGGAGACGTTGGCGGGCCGATCCCGACCGTGCGCCGTCTGGCGCGCATGAGGGTGCCGGCGTGGGCGCATGGCGATCGCGCGCGTGGGCGGCCTGGCGCGGCGCCGCAGGACCGATCAGCACCGCTGATGGCTAACGGCCGGCAGGCTTGGCTGAGGTGAGCGAAAAGGGCGCAGGAGCGCAGCCCGGCGTGCCGCCCGCGGCGCGGTGGGCGGCATGCGACCGCGGACCGAGAGCGGCCATCCGCGCGGCGGCGTTCCCCCGCCGCCGTTCGGAGCCCGTTTCCGAGAAGCCCCCTTTATGTTCGGTAATCAATGCAAGCAATTGACAACGCTAGCTTTATCTTCGGTAACCCTCCGCCCCTGCGTCTGCCGTGGGTTTCCCCACAACACCCACCTGCTCCACCTCGGCAATTCACCGTTCATTTACTGGCCAATCGTGACCTACTTTTTTCCCGCCGGTTTCCTGCTACCGGCGCCAACTGCTGCGTCAGTATGAGCCACCCTTCGGCCAATAGCAAGGCGGCTCGGCCACCTCTGAAGCCGT
>JBKQPR010000105.1:0-21392 GCA_052144935.1 Bryobacteraceae bacterium | reverse complement strand
CGCGAATCGCCAACCATATTGGTACCGACACCGAACGATTGGTGAAGGATGCCGTCTTGCGACTAGGTCCCCGACCGCCCTGATTCTGTACCTTTGCCGAAGACCACTCCCTGACGGTCGTGGCTCTGAGCGGAGCCGCGAGCGTTAGCGAGCGGTTTCAGAATAGCACCGAATCACGCGGTCTGAGACCTGGTCGAAGAGGATATGCGCTTTCGTGCCGGCGTCCGTCGTGGCATCGAACAGGCCGACTGGGGCGAACCGGTGGACCATAACGACGTGAAAGCACGCATCGAGCGGCTCCTCGCCCGCCGATATCGGGGGCCGCGAGTACTGGGACCAGTACATCGAGGCTTTCACTTTCGCGGTTCGAAGCGCACTTCAACCTCGGTTTCCACTTTGACGGGGTGGCCGCTCTGGACCGGGGGCTGATAACGAAACTGAGACCACGGCACAGTCTCACAGAGTTGCGCACCGGTTTCGAGCTCGGAGATTTTCCCTTCCGGGTTGATGACGACTTTGCAACTAGCCGTTCCCCCTGCGGGCTCCCAAAGGGGTGCGGTTTGGACGGTCGGACCCTCAATCAGAAAAGCGCGCTGTTTATCCGCGGCCACAGAGACTTCGGGGATGTCCTTCTCCTCGGCCACGGCGTTTCCCTTCGGTTCCGCGGAACCCGTGCTGCTCTCCGTAACGGGCCGTATCCGCGTAACCAGGAATAAGGGCCTGGCGGGATACCGTTTCACCCTGGCGCGCACAAGCGATACAGCCGCATCGATTTCGTCAAAGGACAGGTTGTTAGGCCAGGCCCTCGTGACGACATGCCGGCAGCTTAATTCGAGCGGATAGCCGTTCTTGCCCTGGTCGGGATCACCAATCTCGTCAATGGCCTTTTGCGCGTCGACGCCCTCGGCTGTATATTCCTTCCCTTGGACTATCTCAACGGGCGTCCTCAAATACAGGCGGTACCGGCGCGCGCCTTCCAAAAGGTACACAGAAGATCCACCCGCATTCAGAGCGGCGTCGGTCGCCCCGCCCGCTTCCACCAGAACTTGGGCTTTCCCCTGGATCCTGTCTAGGGCGGTCCCGGCTTTCTTGGATTCTTTGGCCGGTTCGCTTGAGCAACTGCCCAATACGGTGAGCGTAAGTACGAGAAAACAGAGAATGCGTGCGTTGCTGTTCATCCGTCGATCCCTCGCTTTCGAGACGTTTTCGTCCGAATCTAAAGGTATCACGGGACATGATCGCTCACAACGGTTCCGTCGCCCATCCGCCCCCGCGCCTGTTACGCCGGTCTGTGCAGGCCGCTTCCGATAGCGCGGCAGGGTCGAGAGCCTCAATCCACGGTCCCGGCAAAACTCCCCCGGCCCAACCCGCTGGCTTCGTATTCACGGCCAGTTGCTGAATTCCGCCCGGCTCCGGTGTCGCCGCACTTCTGCCGGTGGCATTTGGCCGTCTACCCCCAACGGCATCAGACACACCGTCGGCTTCCCCAGATCGGTTTGCTCTAGCCGGATAGGTCCCGCCACCGGCAAGACGACGGGGGCACGCCCCGGATACGTAGTGGATCACGTCAAGGCGCTGGCGTGCGGCGGTCCTGGCGCATCCTCGAACATGCAGAGGAGACCGCGGCGGATGGGAGAGCAAAGGGTAAGTCGGATACACATCGCCGTCTACCGCGTGAAGGAATCCAGCATCGAGATCCTTCCAATCTGGCATGGCGCTCAGGACAGGAACCGAAGCCCGTGGCGAAGTCTCAACGTACCCCTTCAAGAGGCGGTCTTTGGCCCACAGCCTACAGCTTGAACAGCTCCCGCAGCCGCCGGGTCTGCACCCGGCTGACGGGGATTTCCGTGTGCTTGCGGTCGTCCATGCGCAACTGGTAGCTGGATTTGAACCACGGCACCACCTCCTTGATCCGGTTGATGTTCACCAGGTAGGAGCGGTGCACGCGCCAGAACATCTCGCGGTCGAGATTGGCCTGCAGGTCTTCGATCGTGCGGTAGTTGGAATGGCCTTCGAGAGTGGTGGCCACCAGGGTGATCAGACCGTTGTCGATGGTCGCGTAGATCACGTCGTTGGCGTCGACAATGAAATTCCGGCTATTGAACCGGACCAGCAGCTTGGTTCGCGGGGGCGCGGCGGCTTTGGGGCTGGGAGATTCCGGCGGCTTGCGTTCCTGGATCACGCGGCTGGCGCGTTCGATGGTCTCGGCCAGCCTGGCCTTGTCCACCGGCTTGAGCAGGTAGTCCATGGCCTCCAGGCGGAAAGCCTCCACCGCATATTGGTCGTAGGCCGTCACAAAGATGAAGTGGGGCAGCTCGGCCTGGTTTTCGCGAAGCTGCCGGACCACTCCGAGGCCATCCAGACCAGGCATGTGGACATCCAGAAAGACCAACTCCGGCTCCAATTTCTGGATCAGATCCACCGCCTGTAAACCGTTGGAACCAGTGGCAACCACCTCAATCTCAGGGAAATCCTTGAGGAGGAACGCAAGTTCGTCGCAGGCCAGTTGCTCATCGTCGACGACAAGCGTAGTGAGAGTGGCCGTCGCGCGATCTCGCATGGAGTTGGTATTATAGCATTTCGACCTGGGAGGAGAACTCAGATTGCCCAATCCAGACAACGTCCAAATTGCGCCCGCCGAGGGCAAACTGGGAGTATTGATACCCGGCCTGGGCGCAGTGACGACGACGTTCATTGCCGGGCTGGAGGCCATTAAGCGGGGAATCGGCAAGCCCATCGGGTCGCTCACCCAGTTGGGCACCATCCGGCTGGGAAAGCGGACCGAGGGCCGCAGCCCCGCCATCAAGGATTTCGTGCCTTTGGCCAAGGTGGAAGATCTGGCTGTGGGCTGCTGGGACATCTTCGAGGACAACGCCTACGAAGCGGCCGTCAAAGCCGGGGTGCTGGAAATGCCCTTGCTGGAGGCGGTGAAGGAGCCGCTTTCGGCGATCCGCCCCATGAAGGCGGTCTTCGACCAGAATTACGTGAAGCGCATCCACGGTCCCAACATCAAGGCCGGCGGCTCGAAAATGGAGCAGGCCGAGATGGTCATGGAGGATATCCGGCAGTTCAAGGAGAAGACCGGCGCCTCGCGGCTGACTATGATCTGGTGCGGATCGACGGAAGTGTTTCACGAAGCCGCTCCGGTACACGCCACGTTGAAGGATTTCGAGTGCGGCCTGCGGAAGAACGATCCGGAGATCTCGCCCAGCCAGATCTACGCTTATGCGGCCTTGCAATCGGGAGTGCCGTATGCCAATGGCGCGCCGCACTTGACTACCGATATGCCGGCCCTGCTGGAACTGGCGCGGCAGCGCAATCTGCCGGTTTGCGGGAAGGATTACAAGAGCGGCCAGACTTTCATGAAGACGCTCGTGGCGCCCGGGTTGAAGTCGCGTCTGCTGGGCCTGAGCGGCTGGTTTTCGACCAACATTCTGGGCAACCGGGACGGCGAGGTGCTGGACGATCCCGGCTCGTTCCGCTCGAAAGAGGTTTCCAAGAGCTCCGCCCTGGAATACATCCTGCAAGGGCAACTCTATCCCGATCTGTACCGGGATTTTTACCATAAGGTCCGGATCGAGTACTACCCGCCGCGCGGCGACGCCAAGGAAGGCTGGGACAACATCGACATTTTCGGGTGGCTGGGCTACCCCATGCAGATCAAGATCAATTTCCTGTGCCGGGATTCGATTCTGGCGGCGCCCCTGGTGCTGGATATCGTTCTATTCATGGATCTGGCACAGCGGGCCGGGATGCGGGGCGTGCAGGAGTGGCTGTCGTTCTACTTCAAAGCGCCCATGCATGCTCCCGAAGTGTATCCCGAGCACGACATCTTCATTCAACTGATGAAGCTGAAAAACACCCTGCGCTGGATGCGGGGTGAAGATCTGATTACGCACCTGGGTCTGGAATATTACGACTGATCGCTGTATCTTTTGAAAGACGCGAGGATGCAGACGAGTCAGGTTCGATTTCACCGCAGAGGCGCGGAGAAAACCGAGGAAGCGCGGAGGAGGCAACCCTCTTTTTTGCCTTTCTCCGCGCTTCCTCAGTTTTCTCCGCGCCTCCGCGGTGAATACGCCCTGCCGGTCTGAGGCAGAGCCTCGCTAGGAGCTTATGAAAGTACTGGTTATCGGGGGAACGCTCTTCATCGGCCGCGCGCTGGTGGATCAGTTGGTGAAGAGCGGCCACGATGTTGCCGTGTTGCACCGCCAGCCCAAGCACGATCTGGGGCGCCGCGTCGAAAACATCGTGGCAGACCGCAACGACGCGGAATCCCTGCGCGAGGCGTTGTCGGGCCGCCGCTTCCAGGTGGTCTTCGACAACGTGTACGACTGGGAGCGGGGCACCACCGCGGAGCAGGTGGAGGTCACCGTGCGGGCCTGCGGCGACCGCGTGGTCCGCTATATCTTCCTGTCCAGCGTGGCGGCGTACGGGGACGGATTGAACCACAAGGAAAGCGATCCGTTGGCGCCCGATTACCACGCGCAGGCCTACGTGCGGCATAAAGCCACCACCGAGCGGATGCTGTTCCGGATGCATTCGCGGAAGGGGCTGCCCGTGGTCACCTTCCGGCCGGTTTTTGTATACGGCCCCGGCAATCCTTTTTACCGCGAACAGTTTTTCTGGGACCGGCTGCGGGCGGGGCGGCCGGTCATCATTCCGGGCGATGGTCACCGGCTGATGCAGTTCACATATGTGAACGACCTGGTGCACGCCATGCTGCGCGCCATGGAGGAACCCAGGGCGCTGGGAGAGGCGTTCAACATCGGCGATCCGAAACCGTTGACCCAGGTGGAACTGGTGGAGAAACTGGCCAAGGCGGCCAACGTGGAACCGGCGCTGGTCCGCGTGCCGCGCGACGCGATCGCCCAGGCGGGCGGGAACGCCATGGATGAGCCGTTCTACTTCGGGGAGTATTTCGACGTTCCACCGATCACCGAGAACATCGGGAAGGTGACGCGCGTGCTAAAGATGAAGCTGACGCCCTTCGAGGTGGGGCTGAAAGAGACCTACCGCTGGTACACCCGCAACCACAAACCGCGCACGGCGGGGTTCGAGTTTGACGACAAGCTGTGGGCGCTGGCCAAGACGGTGTCGCCGGCCAGCGTGTGAGGGCGGGCCGGTCGAACGGGATAAGCACGGCTATCCGCTTGGGCTCACAGTGGGCCGCAACGAACGCAAGCAGCGCCAGGAGTTGGCTAAAACGCCAGCAGCACTTGGCGGATTTCGCGGACAAGCGGCATCAGGAGTTGGAGGCGCCGCTGAGGGCGTTTCTGGAACGCGCCGGAACCTCCACGCCATGGCGCACCAGCACCCGCCGCACCGGCGCTGCTGAGGGCGTTTCTGGAACGCGCCGGAAACGGCCAGCACTGACGGAAAAGGGCCCGGCGAGTGGAATCCCACGCTCCGCGCCGCTGAATTTCTCCGGACAGTCCGTTCACCGCTAGGATCTGCCCGCCCATATCTTGATACAGCCCGCCCACAATTCTCTCCTGGGCTCGCGTGGCGAAGCGCAGTAACCTTGTAACGCACGAAGTCCGTGCGCCATGCGAACCCTGATTGTGGATGACGAGCCGATCGCGCGCCAGGTGCTCCGCGAAGAACTGGAGCGCTTCGCCGACGTGGAGATCGCCGGCGAGGCCGCCAACGGCAAGGAAGCGCTGCTCAAAATCGCCGAATTGCGGCCCGATCTGGTGTTCCTGGATCTGCAGATGCCGGTGATGAGCGGCTTCGAAGTGATCCAAAACCTGACCACCCTGCCGGCCCCGTTCGTGATCATCGTGACGGCCTTCGACCAACACGCCATCCAGGCCTTCGAGGCTGGGGCCATCGACTACCTGCTGAAGCCGGTCAACGAAGCCCGTCTCCAGCGGGCCGTGGAGCGCGCCCGGTCGATGCAGGGCAAGCAACTGGAGATCGCCAGCCATCTGGACCAGATCGCCTCCTCGGCGAAATCGCTGGCGCCCGCCGGCAGCCGCAAGATCGTGGGCCGCACGGGCGCGGAATTTCACATCCTGAACAGTGAAGACGTGCTGGCGTTCCAGGCGGAGCGCGAGCTGGTCTGGATTGTCACGGCCAGGCAGCGGCTGCTGGCCACCCAATCGCTGCGCGCGATCGAATCCCGGCTGGCCGGAGAGAATTTCCAGCGGGTGCACCGCAACGCCATCGTGAACGTGAACCACATCCGCAAAATGACTGCGCTGAGCAGCCAGCGCTGGCTGGTGACGCTGAGCAATTCGTTACAACTGGTGGTCAGCAAGCGGCAAGCGCACCATATCCGCCAGATTCTCCATTGGTAGCTGTGGCGCGCGCTGGCATTTTCGACACGCCCGCTCATCCGCACAAATAGTTCATTCACGGCGGATACGTGGCCGCCGGTCAGATTATTGTAAAGGGCCGTCCGCCCCGGCCTCGACAATGAAAAGATGAGTAAGTTCGCCTCCGCGATCCCGGTTTTGGCTGCGTTCACGTGTTTTGTAACGGGAATGGCCGGCCAAACCACCAGCGGAACCTCGGGAACCATCCATGGCGTTGTGTTGGATCCCGACCAGGCCGCCATCGTAGGGGCCACGGTGACCCTGGAGAATCCGGTCTCGCATTACAACCGCGCCATCACTACGGACACGGAGGGGAAGTTTGAGCTGAGCAACGTCCCGTTCAACAACTATCACCTGAGCGCCACTGCACCCGGATTTGAGAGCGGCGCGCAGGACGTGAATGTGCGGACCCCCATACCATTGGATGTCAAATTCGGGCTCAAGCTGGGCGCCGCTGCGACCACCACGGTTGCGGTGACCGCCGCGGCGGACCTGCTGGAGACCAATTCGACGACCCACACGGACGTCGACCGCGACCTTTTCGACAAGCTTCCGCTGGAGAGCCAATCCTCCTCGGTGAGCTCGCTGGTGACGATGGCCTCGCCGGGCATCTCGGCCGATTCGAATGGATTGTTCCATGGCATGGGCGACCACGCGTCGAACTCCTTCTCGGTGGACGGGCAGTCGATCACCGACCAGCAAAGCAAAGTCTTCTCGAACCAGATCCCGCTCGATTCGGTGCAGTCGATGGAAGTGATCGACGGCGCGCCGCCGGCCGAATACGGCGATAAGACCAGCGTGGTGATCGTGGTGACCACGCGGTCGGGCCTGGGCGTCTCGCCGCCGCACGGCAACATCACCACCTCTTACGGCAGCTTTGGGAGTTCCAGCGGGGCCTTCGATCTGGCCGGCGGCGGAAACGGCTGGGGCAACTTTATCTCGGTGAGCGGGATGAATACGGGCCGCTTCCTGGACGGGCCGGAGCTCACCGTGATGCACGATCACGGCAACGAGGAGAACTTCTTCGACCGCCTGGATTTCAAGCCGCGCACAACCGACAGCTTCAACCTGAACTTGGGATTTACCCGGTCGTGGTTCCAGACGCCCAATTCATTTGACGCGGAAACCGCCGATGGATGGTCCGGCCTGACCGTCAATAACGGCGGCCTGGGCCCCAACGGCCTGCCCGTGGGCAGCCAGGACCAGCGCTCCCAGATCCGCACCTTCAATGTCGCGCCGGCCTGGACGCGCCTGGTGGGCGCCCACACGGCGATCACCATAGGCGCCAATATCCGGCAGGATCAATACAATTACTACCCGAGCCGCAATCCGTACGCCGACCTCACCCCCGATCTGCAATTGCAGACCGCCGGGCAGAATCGCACCCTGACGAACCTGGCCCTGCGGGCTTCCTTGTCGTACGTCAATGGCATCCACAATCTGAAGGTCGGCGTCAATTATTCGGACACCATCATCACGGAGAAGGACAGCATCGGAATCGTGGATCCGACCGTCAACGCGGTTTGCCTGAACCTGGATGGCAGCCCCGACACGAACCCGTTGCTGACCAACCCCTCCCAGTGCCAAGGGACGCTGCAGCCCAATCCGAACTTCATTCCGCTGCTGGGCTGCTACGATTTGACCCGCCTGGCGCCGGTGCCTGCCTCCGACGGCTGTCCGAACTCGACCTCCGGAAATTACCATTTTTATGGCCACGCCAACATCCGGGAGCTGTCGATGTACATCCAGGACACCATCACCGCGGGCCACTGGAGCTTCAACCTGGGGCTGCGCGGCGACGTCTACGATGGCATCACCAGCGCAAGCCAGGCGGAGCCGCGCCTGGGGATCGCTTACAGCGTCAAGCCAACCAATTCGGTGCTGCGGATCTCCTACGCCCGCACGCTGGAAACGCCCTTCAACGAAAACCTGGTGCTTTCCAGCCTGGGATGCAACAATCCGGCGGTCAATGCGCTGATGTCGACCACCGTTTCGCCATGCGTGACCTCGGTTCCGCTGAGTCCAGGCTGGCGCAACGAGTTCCACGCCGGCCTGCAGCAGGCGTTCGGCAAATACTTCGTGCTGGATGGCGAATACGTCTGGAAGTACACGCATAAGGCCTACGATTTCAGCGTGCTGGGCAACACGCCCATCACCTACCCGATCGAATGGAGCAGTTCCAAGATTCCCGGGTTTGCCGTGCGGGGAAGCATGCCGAACTTCCACGGCCTGTCGGCGTTTGTGGTGTTCTCGCACGTGGCGGCGCGCTTTTTCGAGCCGCAGGTGAGCGGCATTGGCGCCACGCCCACGGGCGCCGAGGTGTTCCGCATCGACCACGACGAGGTTTTCAACCAGACCACCCATGTGCAGTATCAGCCGCTGAAAAACGGCCCCTGGATCGGCTTCAACTGGCGCTACGATAGCGGTCAGGTGGCCGGCGAGGTGCCGTGCGCGGGAGGCAACTGCGTCAACGGCCCCAACGGCACGGATACGATTGTGGACGTCTCCGGCCTGACGCCGGATCAGCAGTTCGAGGCGGGCCTGTACTGCGGCGGCGTGCATGCCACCATCACCACGCCCATCAGCCCGAACGGCCTGTGCCCGGCTGCGGAATACGGCTCGGCGCTGCTGAAGATACCGGCGGCGGGAACCGAGAACGACGACCACAACCCGCCGCGCATCGCGCCGCGCAACCTCTTCGACGTGTCGGTGGGGCAGGACAACCTTTTTCGCGGCGACAAGCAGAAATGGAGCCTGCGGCTGTCGGTGGTGAACCTGACCAACAAGGAAGCGCTGTACAACTTCCTGTCGACCTTCAGCGGCACGCACTACGTGAGCCCGCGGGCCATCACGGCGACGATCGGATTTCACTTCTAAGCAAGCTTTCAGCGGTCGGCCGACCGGTGCATGACGGACTGCCTGATTTGAGCCAGGTTAGAAGCATGGAGAACGTAAAGGTCGAGTTGCCCGCCGCGCTTCTTCAGGCGGCGAATCTGGACGCTCTAAATCTTTCCCAGGAAGCGGCGCGGCTTCTCGCCCTGGAATTGTTTCGGGAGGAGAAAGTCTCTTTAGGCCGGGCCGCGGAGCTTTGCGGCACTCCCCTGGCCGCATTCATGGATTTTGTCGCAGCGCACAACGTTTCTCCGATCCGCTATGGCGCGACTGAACTGGAGGAAGACCGGCGCACTCTAGCTGAACTCGGTTTGTGACAGTCGTCTCCAATTCGTCCCCGCTCATTTCCCTAGCCAAAATCGATTCCTTTGATCTTCTGCGGCAACTCTATGGCACGCTCATCATCTCATCCGAAGTTTGCGCCGAGATAGCCGTGTCCGGCAGAGGACTTCCCGGCTCGTCTGAAACCTTAAAGCCCTGGTAGTGGGGTCATTTGAATTTTCCTCCTATTGACTTCTAGATCGCGATATGCTAGCGAGTGCATGCGCTTGTGCTATGCTTAGCGCATGCTGACCATCACGAAGGGTTCGTTGCCCAAGCCCGGCGTTCTGGTGGACAGCGAAATCCAGGCTGTGATGAATGCGGGACTCCTTCAAATCAAAGACTTTGACGCTGACCGCCTGGAAGGGGCAAGTTATGATTTTAGGGTTGGGCCCGCGGCGGCGGTCACGACCGACTCAAAGCCGGTCGATCTGCGAGAGCAGCCGCTCATTCTTCAGCCCTATGCCGCAGCCTTAGTGCTCGTTGAGGAGACCGTTAAGCTATCAGATCGGATATTGGGGAGGTTGGGTTCCCATAGCAATCTATTCCGTCACGGCATTTTTGCATCCATGGGCCCTCAGATTGACCCAGGTTACAGCGGACGTATGCGCGTGAGCCTGTCGAACCCAACGGAGCACCCGTTCCTTATTAGGCACAAGTCAGCGTTTATCACGGCAGAATTCGTTCTATTGACGAAAGCTCCAAGGAAGAAATATGCCGGTACTCCGGGCGAACCCGACCTGACCGAAGATGAGATAAACCGGATTCTCAGCCGTGGCGGTCCCTCCCTGAAGGACCTTCAGCGCGACATACTTGAATTGCAGCGAACCATGAAAAATACCGCAACGCTCGCAGAGGCTATGCCACGCTTCGTGGATTCGGTGGGAAGCACCCTAGCCAGAATGAACGGTTATCTTCAGGGGTTAGCAGGTTCTCGGCTCGGGGCCGTTCCATTGACGACGCTTGAACCTGGACGCTACGAACTTAACCGCGACATCCCGGCCGTCTTGCAAGCGTCCGAAGACGGCTTTATGGCTAGCTTCTTCGATGCGAACATAGCCACTGGCGGCGATACAGAACAGGAAGCGCTGGACAATTTGCGCAGCTTGATTGTCGATACATTCGAAATGTTGGAGTCCGAACCAACTGAGGAATTGGGGCCCGGACCGAAACAGCAACTAAAAGTGCTCCAATCTATAATCCGAAAGGCGCGCCAGAATGCTGACTAAGGATGACGCCGAGAAGATTGCAGTGAAACTCAAAGGCGATAGGCATTCGGGATCTAAGCACGAGCTTGTCCGGCTTGTATATGAAGGCAAGCTAATCGCTCAGTTCGGCATTCGACGCGGATCGCGCAAGGATCAGGGACACGACTTCATTCCCCGCGGGATTCATCTGAATATGCGCGATACCATTTCCTTGGCACAATGTACCTTTTCCTATGAAGACTGGGTACAGCGCATGAAGGATAATGGCTTTATTCCGGCACCACAAACAGGTTGACCGTTCTGCATGCGGCCGCCAGTCTTGTGTCCTAATGCCGGTCTGAGCTGCACTGGCGCCTACCTGCCCACCTTCACCAGCCTGATCTCGAAGAGCTTCGGCCAGTATTTGCCGGTGACGAACAAGCGGCCTTGCTGCGCGTCGTAAGCGATCCCGTTGAGCACGTCGGTGTGCGGCGTGCGATCCCGCGGCCCCAACAGGCCGGTCAGGTCGATCCAGCCAATCACTTTCCCACTCGCCGGATCGATGCGCGCGATGCGATCGGTCATGAAGATATTGGCGTAGATCTCGCCCCGGACCCACTCCAGCTCGTTGACGTTCTTCACCGGCGCGCCCCCATCGGTGACGGTAATACGCCCGGTTTCCTGGAGCGATTCGGGGTCCCAGAAGCGGATCTGCGGCGTGGCGTCGCTCATGATCAGCCGCTTGCCATCCTGGGTGAGCGCCCATCCTTCGCCGGGGTAGTAGCGGAACTTGCGCCGGACGCTGAAGCTCGCGAAATCGTAGACAAAGCCCACCTGCGTCTTGTAGGTGAGCTGGATCAGCCGGTCCTTCCAGTTGACAATGCCCTCGCCAAAATACGCATCCGGCAGATCGTGCTTTTGGACGATTTCGCCCGTCTCGAGCCGCACCTTGCGCACCGACGATTGCGCCTCGTTACCGGTGCTCTCATACAGGAATCCGTCCCTCGGTGTATGCCATAGGGTCATGGGGATAGGCGTGCACCACCTCGTAGGTGTACTCGGACAACTGCTTCGGAGGCCGCGCCGCCCGTGCATCCCGCGAGGGTGGCGGCCTGCACCAGCACCAGCAAGGCGAGTCCCTCAGTACCTGAGGAGCCAGCGAGCTTTTTCCAGCACCTTCTCGACATTGGGCAAAAACGCGTCTTCCAGCGGCGGGCTGTACGGCACCGGCGTATCGGGCGCCGTCACGCGCAGGATGGGACCATCCAGGTACTCGAAGACGCTCTCGGTGATGCTGGCCGCCAGTTCCCCGGCCATGCCGCCGGTGCGGGTGTCCTCGTGGACCAGCAGCACTTTGGAAGTCTTGCGCACGCTTTCGGTCACCGTCTCGCGGTCGAGCGGCAGCAGCGTGCGCAGGTCCACCACCTCCACCTGGGCGCCCTCTTCGGCCAGCTTTTCGGCCGCCTCCAGCGCCGTCCACAGCATGGCGCCGTAGGCCACGATGGTCAGGTCGCGGCCCTCGCGCACCACCTTGGCTTTGCCGATGGGCACGGTGTAGTCCTCGCCCGGCAGGTCGTCTTTGATGCGCCGGTACAGCCCTTTGTGCTCGAAGAACAGCACCGGGTCGTTGTCGCGAATGGCGGATTTAATGAGACCCTTGGCGTCGTACGCGGTGGCCGGCGCCACCACCTTCAGGCCGGGCGTCCGCACAAACCACATCTCCGGATTCTGCGAATGAAAGGGTCCGCCATGGATGCCGCCGCCCGAGGGAGCGCGGATGACCATGGGCACCGGAGCGTTCCAACGGTAGCGGCACTTGGCCGCGAAGTTGACAATCTGGTCGAAGCCGCAGGTGATGAAATCGGCGAACTGCATTTCGGCCACCGGCCGCAGGCCCATGAAGGATGCGCCGATGGCCGCCCCCACAATGGCCGCTTCGGAGATGGGCGTGTCCACCACGCGCCGCTCGCCGAAATGTTCGATGAACCCGGCGGTCACCTTGAAGGCCCCGCCGTAGACGCCAATGTCTTCTCCCAGCAGGAAGACGTTGGGGTCGCGCTCCATCTCCTCCCAGAGGCCCTCGCGGATGGCTTCCAGATACGTGGTGGGCATGAGTTCAGGGTTTCTCGTACACGTCTTCGAGCAGGCTGGCGGGGTCGGGGTAAGGACTCTGTTCGGCCGACTCCACCGCGTCGTCGATTTCCCGCAGGACGCCCGCGCGCACTTCCGCCAGCTCGGCTTCGCCGGCCCAGCCGTTCGCGAGCATCCTGGACTGCAAACGTGTGATGGGGTCCAGCCTTTCCCACTCCTCAAAGAGCTGCTTGGGCACGTAATGCGCGGCGTCGTGGGCGGAGTGGCCGGTCATGCGGAAGGTCTTGCACTCCAGCAGGTACGGACCGCCGCCCGCGCGGATGTGCTCCAGCGCGCGGCGCGTGGCCGAATGCACGGCCAGGACGTCGTTGCCGTCCACAATCTCGGCAGGCATGCCGTAGGCCGGCCCGCGGTCGGCCACATTGGCGCATGCCATCTGCGACGAAAGCGGCGTCGAGTAGGCGTACTGGTTGTTGTTGCAGACGTACAGCACGGGCAGCTTCCGGACAGAAGCGAAGTTGACCCCTTCGTGCCAATCGCCGCGGCTGGTGGCGCCGTCGCCGAAATAGCTGAACGCCACTCCCGGCTTTCCCAGATAGCGCAGGGCCAGTGCCACGCCCCCCGCTACCGGCACGGTGGCCGCCAGGGCGCTGATGAGGGAGATCACGTTGAATTTCAGATCGCCCATGTGCATATTGCCGTCGCGTCCGCGGGTGAGGCCGCCCACGCGGCCCATATATTGGGCGAAGATGCGGCCAAGCGGCACGCCGCGGATGAACAGCACGGCCATGTCGCGGTGCGAGGGCAGCAGGACGTCGTCCGGCTCCGCCAGAAGCGCCGTGCCCACCGGGATGGCCTCCTGCCCGCGCCCCACATAGACGCCCCCCAGGATCTTCCCCTGGCGGTACAGCTTGCGCTCGATGCGGTCTTCCACCTCGCGCATCAAGGTCATATAGTACAGGCACTTATGGGCCAGCCCGGCGGGTTCGCCGGAGTGGAGTGTGGGATGCGAAGTGGTAGCAGGCGCCGCGCTCATGGGAAACCCCTCGCCATTGAACCTAAGCGAGTAGTATAACGCGTTTCGTTTTGCGCCTCGTTCGGCAGGCTGGCGGGTCTGTCTTCACCGCGGAGACACGGAGAACACAGAGAAAACGCGGAGAAGAGTGAGGATAAAGCCCCGGGAATCGCTCAGCGCAACTCCGCGTCTACTCGTTGAAGGTGGCTCGCCTCAGTTCTCCGTGGGCTTCTCGGCGTGCTCGATCACCAGGTAGTCGACCGGGCCCTTGCCTTTCTCCAGGCGCAAGCCAAGCTGCTCGCGCAGGGCGGTAAAAATGTTGGGGCCATCCGGCAGGGTGATGGGGTTGCCGTCGGGGCCGGCCCGGCCGGCGAGCGCGCCAGGCGGTAGATCCGGCACATAATGGAAGTCCACGTCGTAGTGGTCGGGCAGGCCGGTCCTGTCGATTACGTTGAGATCGAGGATACGCGACAGGAAAAACGCGAAGTAATTCATGGTCACGTTCTTGCCGGAGAGGGCGGGCATGCCGCCCGGGCCGCGGCCTCCGCCGATCGGTTCGTGAAGCAGATCCGCGGGATCGTGTAGCGGCATCTTCGACCCCTTCTTGTCGACCGTCAGGACATAGCAGGGTAACTCGCGTGTCTCGTGGCGGATCTTGAGTTGGAAGCGTTCCTCCAGCAGGCGCGCTAGCGCGGCGTGCAACTCATCGCTGGTGCCGCGGCGCTCCGCTTTGGCCTCGATTGTCCAGGGATCTCGGTTGATCCAATCCGGGCCGCCGGAAATCTGCCGGTCCGTAACGGTGTAAGCTACCGTCATGATCACCCGCAGAGGAGCGCCGAGCACTTCATAGGACTGGCCTCCGGGCGGTTGATGGACAAGGCCGCGCCGTTCCTCGGGAGGAGTCGGTTTCACCGAAGCCACATCGAAGGTCAGCGGCGGCTTGGCGTCGGACTGGGCCTGGGCATGGGCGCGAACGCGGGCCGCAAAGCCGGCGGCGAGCACGGCGGCCATGGCAACCGCCAGCAGCGCCTTGCCGGCGCCATTCGACAGGTGTACCTTCATTCGCAAATCCCTCCGTTTCCAATTTAGACTCCCGGAATTGGGAAAGGTTCCGCCGCGTCAGGACGCCTTCAGGGTTTCGGCGATTTCCTTCTCTTCGATCGCGCCGGTCTTGATCAGGCGCCAATAGGGCTCGGTGATGTCCACGGTGGTGGCGCCAGCGCCGGAGCACGCGCCACCATCGATCACCAGGTCCACGCGGCCGTCCATCATGCCGAAGACTTCGATGCCGCTGCGGCAGGTGGGGTGGCCGGAGATGTTGGCGCTGGTGGAAATCAGCGGAGCGTTGAGCAGGTTCACCAGGTCGCCGGCTATCCGGGCTTTGGCCTGGCGCAGCGCCAGGCGGCCGGTGTTGCCGGTGACTTTGAGGGGCACCTTGGCGGAAGCCGGCACGATGATGGTCAGTGGCCCGGGCCAGAAGCGGCGGGCCAGAATGAAGAAGCGGTTGTTCAACTCGCTGGCCAGCTCCTCGGCCATCAGGATGTCGCGAACCAGGATGGGCAGCGAACGGTGCGGCTCGCGGCCCTTGGCTGTGAATACCTGGGTGACGGCGCGCAGATTGAACGGGTCGGCCACCAGGGTGTACAGCGCGTCGGTGGGAATGGCCACCACGTGGCCGCGGCGGATGGCAGCGGCGGCGCGCTCCAGGACCTCGGGCTGCGGATTTTCGGGATCGATCTCGAGCAGGTCGGTTGCCATGGCGAAACGATTCTCAGCGGGGGCCGATGGCCTCCGCCACATCCAGGGCCATCTGGTAGCGGCCGAAGGGGGCGCTCAACTGGACTCCCTCGACGAGGCCGCGGACGCGCGCGACCATTTCGCGCGCGATGGCCACGCCCTCTTCACGGGCCTTCTCGGCATTGTCCACGCGCCGCATGCGCTCCATGAATTCCTCGGGCACGGGGACGCGCAGCTCGTTGACCATGAACTCGGCGTTACGGAAACTGGTGAGCGGCCAGATGCCGCAGACGACCGGGATCTTGACGTGCGCGATGCGCTTGAGAAAGGCCTCCAGCAGGTTCAGATCGAACACCGGCTGGGTGACCACATACTCGGCGCCGGCCTCCACTTTCCACTCGAAGCGGCGGATCTCTTCGTCCATATTGAGCGCCCCGGGGTTGGCGCCGACGCCAATCAGGAGGGCGGTCTGCGACCCCATGGGGTTGCCGCCGATATCCAAACCGTGATTGAGATTGTTGACGATGTTGACCAGGCCGATGGCGTCCACGTCGAACACCGCGGTGGCGTCGGGGTAGGATCCCATGCGGGGCGGATCGCCGGTGATGCAGATGAGGTTGCGGATGCCGGCGGAGTGCGCGCCGAGCAGCTCCGATTGAATGCCCAGGATGTTGCGGTCGCGGCAGCAGAAGTGGTTGACGGCCTCGATGGCAGCCTGCTGCTGGATGAGCTGGCAGGTGACCTGGGCGCTCATGCGGGCGCTGGCGCGGGGGCCGTCGGGCACGTTGATGCAATCGATGCCGTGCTGCGCGCAGAGGCGGGCGCCGTCGATTTCGCGGGTCGCGTCCACGCCGCGCGGCGGCAGAATCTCGACGAACGAGACAAACTTGCCCGCGGCCAGCTTGGCGCCCAGTTTGCTCTTGCGGGCCATGGGGACGGGGTCGAGCGCGTGGGCACGAACTTCCGGCTCGCTGACGGTCACGGCCAGTTTCTTCTTGAGCGGCTGCAGGGAACGGGTTTCCGAGCGGATCAGCTTGATATGTTCCGGAGTGGTGCCGCAGCAGCCGCCGATCACCTTGACGCCGGCCCACAGCAGGCGGCGGGCGTATTGGGCCATGTATTCGGGCGAGCAGAGATAAATGTTGCGGCCCTCCACGCGCTGCGGCACGCCGGCGTTGGGCATGGCGCTCAGCGGCTTGGAGGTGAACTGGACCATGCGCTCGATGGTTTCG
Source organism: Bryobacteraceae bacterium (assembly GCA_052144935.1). Taxonomy (GTDB): domain Bacteria; phylum Acidobacteriota; class Terriglobia; order Bryobacterales; family Bryobacteraceae; genus JOPF133. The sequence goes on along the minus strand of JBKQPR010000105.1, from coordinate 4,597 downwards.
AGGGTGGCCTTGGGGCCGACCGAGCAGTTCAGGCCGATGGCGTCCACCGGCCAGGAGTGCATTTCGCGGGTGAAGGTTTCGGTGCTGGTGCCGCCGGGCAGGTGGCCGAAATCATCGATGGTGACCTGGGCGATGACGGGGATTTCCTCACCGCCGGCTTCGCGCGCCGCCATCACGGCCTCGCGCAACTCATCCAGGTTGCCGAAGGTTTCGAGGATCAGAAGGTCGATGCCGGCTTCGAGCAGCGCGTCGATTTGTTCGCCAAAGGCGGCGCGGGCTTCGGCGAAGGAAGTGGGGCCGAGCGGTTCGATGCGCACGCCCAGCGGTCCCACGGCGCCCGCCACGAAGACGCCGCGCGCGGCCGCTTCGCGCGCCAGCCGCACGCCGGCGCGGTTGATCTCGCGCACCTTGGGGGCTAGGCCGAAGGCGCCCAGGCGCGGCCGGGTAGCGCCGAAGGTGTTGGTCTCCAGGATCTCGGCGCCGGCCTTGACGTACTCCTGGTGAATCTGGCGGACCATGTCGGGCGACGACAGGTTGAGTTCGTCGAAGCAGCGGTTGATGAACACGCCGCGGGCATAGAGCATGGTGCCCATGGCGCCATCGGCGACGATGACGCGGCTCTGTAACTGCTGGCGGAATTCCTGGGCGCGGCTGCTGGTGGCGGTGGTCATGGGAAGCGTTCGCAAAGCCGCTCGGGACGGATTTTGCGGTATCTGTTGATTTTAGCGCGCCAGGGAGGGGCTTTGCTGGGGGGTAGTTGCACGGCTGCCAGCCTCTACAAACTCACCAGCCCTAATCGCTGGATGTGCTCATAGAAACTGACTCGCCGTGCTCGGTAAAGCCAGGGGAGTGTATTTTGGAGTACCGCCCGCGGCCCGTGTCTACGGTCACAAATTGTGACCTTAGAGCCGAGGCCACGTCCTCGGTGAGCTGGAACATGAAGTCTCCGGGGAAACGGCCGGGGTTGCGGCGTACGGTCTGGTTGAGTAAATGCGGCGCTCGATCATTTCCACGGGGACCGGCAGACGCCCGGCAGGAGGAGGGGGTTTTTGGGGCACTGATTTGCGCGACTATTGCTGCCCCCGGCGCCCGCCGGACGACGCGGTGACGCGGCCGGGCATGTCCGCCAGCACCTAGCCCAGCACCGCCAGGGCGGCCAAGTTCTTGCGGAAGTCGCCATCGTCCACCTTGTCCAGCGTGTCGGCTTCGTTGTGGTGCCAATCGAAGTAATGGGTGCCCACGGTGCGCTCGGCGAAACCGGGGACGCCATCGCGAACCAGGGGCTGAATGTCGGAGCCTCCTCCGCCCGGGGCGAGCTGGGTAGCGCCCACCCGTTCCAGCAGCTTGGCCGCCTCCAGCAGCAGCTCGAGGGATTTCCGGTCCACGCCGGCGGGTATGGCAAGCCGGAAGACCTGGCGCGCTTCGAGCCGGACTTCTGGGTGAAGGACTTGCGCGAAGTTGCGGGGTGACGGGGCGGGCGTTCCCGGCCCGCGGGCACGGAGAAATTGTCTAAGGTCGCAAATTGTGACCTTAGAAAGCACGGGTTACTTCTTCTTGGGGCTGCGGTACACAAAACCGATGGCCCTGGTGATGGGTGGATTCTTAAGCCGCTGAATGTCGTTGATTACCCCTACCAAAATAGAGCCGTGCTGCTGTTGTGTGCGCGCGGTTCGCTTTTGGGCGTCTTCCAACTCCTCAATTTTACGGGCCATCTCTTTATTGCTGGCCAGCAGCTCGCGGAGTTTGACGAAGGCGCGGATAATGAGGATGTTCATCTGTGCGGCGCGCTCGTTGTTGAGCACGGATGACAGCATGGCCACGCCGTGCTCGGTGAAGGCCAAAGGCGCGTACTTGGAGTACCGCCCGCGGCCCGTGTCTAAGGTCGCAATTTGCGACCTTAGAGCCGCAGCCTCCTCGGCCGTCAGCTGAAGCATAAAGTCCTCGGGGAAGCGATTGCCGTTGCGGCGTACTGCTTCGTTGAGACGTTTGGTGGGCACCTGGTACAGCTCGGCCAGGTCGCTATCAAGCATCACCTTTTGGCCGCGGATGACGTAAATACGGCGCTCGATCGTTTCCAGGGGGACGGGCAGACGCCCGGCAGGAGAGGAGGGTGCTTTGGGCATTTGCGCAGGCTATTGCTGCCCCCGGCGCCCGCCGGCCGAGGCGGTGACGCGGCCGGGCATGTCCGCCAGCACGTAGCCCATCACCGCCAGGGCGGCCATGTTCTTGCGGAAGTCGCCGGGGTCCACCTTGTCCAGCGTGTCGGCTTCGGTGTGGTGCCAATCGAAGTAATGCGTGCCCACGGTGCGTTCGGCGAAACCGGGGACACCATCGCGAACCAGGGGCTGAATGTCGGAGCCTCCTCCGCCCGGGGTGATCTGGGTAGCGCCCACCCGTTCCAGCAGCTTGGCCGCCTCCAGCAGCAGCTCGAGCGATTTCCGGTCCACGCCTGCGCCGAATCCCACCGGCGCCTCGGCTCCGCCATCCATCTCGATGGCGGCCACGTGATTCCGGATCTGGTCGCCGACGAACTGGCGGTAAGCCTCGCCCCCGCGCCCGCCGTTTTCCTCGTTTACCCAAAACGCCACCCGCAAGGTCCGCCGCGGCTGGAGGCCTAGCTTCTTTATCAGCGCCACAGCCTGCAGGCAGGCCATGATGGACGCGCCATCGTCCTGCGCGCCCTGCCCGACGTCCCAGGAATCGAGGTGCCCGCCCATCACCACGACCTCTTCGGGATGCTCCTTGCCGGGGATCTCGCCGATCACGTCGCCCGAGTCGGCGTCCGGCTCCATGTGCGCGCTCATCTCCAGGCGCACTTTCACGGGGACCCCGGAGGCCGCCAGGCGCGCCAGCATCATGGCGTCCTCGGGGGAAATGGCCGCCGCGGGAATTTTCGGCTGGCTTTCGTCGTAGCTCATTTCGCCGGTGTGCGGAATCTGCATGGCCAGCGGCGTGGCCGAGCGCACCAGCGCCGCCACCGCGCCGAAGGCGGCCGCGCGCGAGGGGCCCGAGGAGCGGTACAGGCGGGTGGGCCCGTAGCCGCGATACTCCTCGTTGTAGACCACGATCTTGCCCTGGATCTTCTCGCGCCCCAGCCCGGCCAGCTCGTCGAAGCCGGACACCGCGACCACCTCGGCGGTGATGCCTCCCGGCGGCGTGCCGATGCTCATGCCCAGGCCGAGCATGTGCAGAGGCTTATCGAGAGGCGTTATCATGCGCGCCGATTCGGCCCCGCGCACCCAGTGGGGCACCTTCGCCGTGATGACCTTCACGTTGCTGAGACCCGCGGCATTCATCTGCTCGACCGACCAGGCGATGGCTTTTTCGAGCGCGGGCGAGCCGCTCAGCCGACCGCCGATGCGGTAGCAGAGGTAAGTCAGGCGCTGGTAGCCTTCGTTATCGGCGAGGGCCGCGTCGATCAGCTTGTCGGCCACCGGGCGGTAGCGATCCGCCAGGTTGGGCGAATCGGCCGCGCGGGCCGCTCCCGCGATCAGCAATAGGGCCAGGGCGGAGGAAACCGTGGGGAGCATAATGATGCATCATCGCACGAACGGCACATAGGCCGGGACGTGCCGGCGGTAGTCGCGGAAGGCTTGGCCAAAGCGCGATTCCAGCAGGCGGTCCTCAGTGTAGACGCGGATTTCGGTGCCGGCGGTGAACAGGGCCAGCGAGACCAGGGCCCAGGGCCACGGCGTGAGCAGCAGAAGGGTACACAGAAGCATGGCTAGCATGGAGGCGTAGATGGGATGGCGGACCACGGCGTACGGCCCGGTGCGGACCAGCTCATGGTCCACATACAGGCCGGCATGAATCCGGAACTGCCGGCCGAGGTGGGTGACCGAAGTCCAAGAGAGAATTGCGCCGAGAGGCCCGCAGATCAGGGAAGCGATGACGCGCGGCAGGCTGGCCGGAGAATCCCCCGGCAGACGAAAGACGAACGCCATGGCGATGGCCAGGCATTCGAGCGACAACCCCAGCCACGTAGGCCCCACTACGGTGATGGAGGCCCGCTTCTGATGGTGCGGCGCGCGCAGGATGAACGGATAGGCCCAGGCACACCACCAGACGAGCAACTCAATCCACGAGAAGAGATGCATCCAGGGATCATGATATAGCAGCGCGGGTGGGGCGCGACGGGGGCCGAGCGCGTGGGCGCGGCGGGCGCGGTGCGGGGCGGGGTGCGGGGCGGGGCGGGCGCACGGTGCGGAGGGCGAGCGCGCGGTGCGGGGCGGGCGCACGGCGCGGTGTGGGCGCACGGTGCGGGGTGGGCGCGCGGTGCGGGGTGGGCGCACGGTGCGGAGCGGGCACGCGATGCGGGGCGGGCACGCGATGCGGGGCGGGCGCGCGATGCGGGGCGGGCGCTCGGCGCGGGGCGGCGCACGGTGCGGGGTGGGCGCACGGTGCGGGGTGGGCGCACGGTGCGGAGCGGGCGCACGGTGCGGAGCGGCGCGCTCGGCGCGGGGCGGCACGCGGGGCGGGGCGGGCGCACAGGTGCGGGACGGCACGCGGGGCGGGGTGCGGTGCGGGGCGGGCGCACGGTGCGGAGCGGGCGCACGGTGCGGAGCGGGCACGCGATGCGGGGCGGGCGCGCGATGCG
>JBKQPR010000104.1:0-58881 GCA_052144935.1 Bryobacteraceae bacterium | reverse complement strand
GGGTCGGTCTGCGAAGTTGCGATCTTGGCAGAACTACTGTTTTACCCCAATGTTCTTGGGGTCCCCAAATGGTTCACTGCGCCTCCGCCCTCACCCCACCGGCCGTACAGGCGCATAGCTCAAGTTGCAGCGTCCGGAGTTCGGCGTCGGCTTTACCGAGAAGCGCGATTCCTTTGAGCTTTACAGAATTCCATACTACGAAGACATAGCAGGCGTCGCTCCTGCCGGAGCCATCGTTTCCAACGTTGAAGAGATGTCTCATTGGTTGATCGCGCTGATGAACCAGGGGAAATACGACGGCAGGCAGGTGCTTCCGGCGGAAGGGTTGAAGGCCACTTTGCAGCCGGCGATCGCTCTGCCCAACACCGCCCTGGAAACCAGGGGCTGGTCCGAGATCCTCAATTCGGCTTACGGGATGGCGCGGATGACCGCTTCCTACCGGGGCCATCTGTTCACCTATCACGGCGGTGACATAAACGGCTTCCATGCGCAGGTATCCTTCATGCCGCAGGACCACATCGGCGTTATCGTTTTCGTAATTGGGGATCACAGCCAGCCGCTTTACAACATCGTCAGCTACAACGCGTACGAAAGATTGCTGGGCATGGACCAGACTCCCTGGAGCGAACGCCAACTCGAAATCCGGCTGAAGAACAAGAAAGCGGAGACCGAAGCGCGAACCAAAGCAGGCGAAGGCCGGGTTCCGGATACCAGGCCGTCGCACGCCCTGGCCGACTACGCCGGCGCCTACGAAAACGCCGCTTACGGCGTGATGACCATCGGGCTGAAGGACAACCAGCTTCAGTTCGATTTTCATAAGATACGAATGCCCATGACCCACTTCCACTACGACCGCTTCGACACACCCGATGACGAACAGGACGGCAAGTGGTCGGTGAACTTCCGTACCAATCCGCAGGGTGATATCGATCAGGCGGTGATGTCCCTGGATGAAGCCGAAGCCGCATTCACCCGCAGGCCGGATGCGATTGACCCGAAGCTGATGTCCCAATTGTCAGGCGCCTACGAAACGCCGGGTGGCGTGAAGATTCAGGTTACGCTGGCGCCAGGCGGCGGCCTGTCGCTCGTTTCGCCCGGCCAACCCGCGGTGTCGCTGATCCACACCAAGGGCCTGACCTTCCGCCACCCCCGTTTTTCCGACACCACCCTGGAATTCGTCGTCCAGGATGGCCAGGTGAAGGGACTCAAGCAAAAAGACCCGGCGGGCGAGTTAACGTTGCCCAAAAAGTAGCCGGTTCGCAACGTTGCGGATGTTGACGGTGAAGAACTCGAGGAAGCGCCGCGCGGCCCGACCCTGGCAGTAAGCGCGGGACGAGGCAGGTGTTTGCCGGGAGGTGGCGCCCTGGGAACGAGCGCCGCAACCCGTCATGCCGAAACGGTATTGACGCCTGCGGCCAGGCGCCCTCGCTCGCCAATGCCCGAAGTGGTTTTCGGGACGGGCCGTCGAAAGCCGCCCACCTGAGGCACGCCTGTCCGCACATCGAAACGCCGCAGGCTCCGCCCGCGTCACAATGCCGTACCGGGAGGATCGTCCGCCATGAAACTGTCCCTCGCCGCACTCGCGGTCTGCACTCTGGCCCTCACTGCGCAGGATAATCCTGCCGGTCAACTGAAGCACTTGTCTGTTCCCACCGCGACCAGCTTGCGGCCGGTCTCGGTTGCCGCTATGGAAATCGAGATCGGGCTGCCGTACCCATCAGTCATTCACCTCAAGGGAAGCGTCGAAATCAGGACGCCGGTATGTGTCGTCACCGGCCCGGGAAACGCGTGGACCTGCAACGGGTCAGTGGTTCTCCGCGCCGATGAGGCGGATCTCCATGAGGACACCGGCCAGATCGAAGCCAGCGGCAACGTCAAGGTCACCCGCGAGAGAACCGCCGACGCTCATAATGGCCGATGAGGCAGACCGTCTCCGAAACCGCAAACCCGGTTAGCCGGCCCAGATTCGCCGTTAGTTCTCGGAGGGTCTCCCCACGTGGTCGATGACCAGGACTTCAACTGGACCCTTGGTCGATTCGAGCTTCAGCCCGAGTTGCTGCTGAACGGCGGCGAAGATGGACGGAGCGGTATCGGCCAAGGGCGCGAGTTTGTCCGGATCGTCCGGCGCCGCCGCCGAGGGGGACTCGGGAGCGTATTCCAGACGAATATCGAATCTTCCCGTCAGCCCGGTTTTATCGATGACGGTACGCTCCACTATCGAAGAGAGGTAAAAGGTGAAACCCGGAACCGGGAATGGGGCCGTATTCGGCTCGTCCATTTTTAGACCTACCACGTTCAACAACCGGCTCGGCCCGCTTCCTCCGCCCTTATTCAGACCGCAGATATTGCGGATCTGCTCTCCGGGCGGCGGTGTCGGCGGCAGATGCCCCGGATCGAGGAGAAGACAATTCGACGGCGGCAGTTTGGGGCCGCCTTTGGCCACAGTCAGCACATAGATGAGGCCCTCCCTGGTCTCGCGATGGACCTTCAGTTGAAACCTGTCTTCGAGAATCGTCCGCAGGAGGAGCAGCGCAGCGTCCCCTTGGAGGTCGCCCTCAGCCTTGGCTTCGATGTCGTAGCGGTCGGAATCAATCCACCCCGGACCACCGGAAATCGTGAAGGTGGGGACTTTATAGGCATTCCGGATGAGAGTGCGCAGAGGGAGGTTTTCCGCGCGCAATCTTCCGGGAGTTACACGCATGCCTCCCCGGCCCCCGCCGCCGGTGTTGAGTTTGATCGATGCCACCTCCAGTTCGGGGCGCGCCGCCGGCGATTGCGCTGGCACGGAGGCACAGATAGAATGCAGACCGCAATGGCAGAGCGAGAGTAAGGCGATGCGCCGTGATTTCCTCGATTCGTCTCCGGAGATCGATTGCCTTCCCCGCTCACAGCCACAGGGTCGAAGTGGCCAGAGCTTCCTCGGGCGTGCCAAGGGGCGAGCCGGTCAGCAAGAAGCTCGGTTCGTATTTGTCATGGGCGTAGGTGTAGAAGGCGAAGCGCCATTCCTCTTCGCTGCCCAGGTAGCCGAGGCGGCACAAGTGCGTGGGCGCGGTGCGGAGGCGCTCGATATACTCCTCGCGCGTTTCTCCGGGCTCCGGGTCGCCGAACGGTTCTTCCGGTTCGGTATATAGATCGATATAAGCCTGCGCGCCACGAAAGGTCACCTCGATGCGCGTGTACTTGCCCGCCAGATTTTCCTTGGCGTACCGCTCCACGCGCTCCTTCAGGCGCATTTGCACAAACGGTGGAATGCCTTTGCCGCCGCTCTTACCGCTTTTCATCCGTCGAACCTCCTACCCCGCGGGCGATTCCTGGCCTGCTCAACTCCTGTGGTACTTCCGCGCGGCGGCGTTTGGCCCGTACCGGCGGCTTGGCTGGTTTCGTCATAGGATTCCTCCAGGCAGCGTAACACGGGTGCGCCTGCTAGGATCGAAGCATCGGCCAAGACTGGAAAGACAACCTGCGAGTGGTCCTGGTGGAGACCCGCAACCCGCTGAACATGGGGGCCTCCGCGCGGGCCATGGCGAATTTCGGATTTCCCCAGCTTCGCGTGGTGAATCCGTACGACGTGGCCTTTCGCGAAGCGCGTTCGGCGGTGGGCGCCGCCGGGCTGCTCGAGGCCGCCGCGGAGTTTGGCGGCATCGCCGAAGCGGTGGGCGATTGCGCGCTGGTGGTGGGCACCACTTCGCTGGGCCATCGCGAGCTGCACCACCCCCTGCGCCGCCTGGAGTACGGCGCGCGGCTGATCCGCCGGGCGCTCGACCGCGCGCCGGTGGCGCTGCTGTTCGGGTCGGAAAAATTCGGCCTCTCCAACGCCGACCTGAGCCATTGCCACTGGCTGATGCGCATCCCCACGGAGGCCGGCCTCTCCATGAATCTGGGCCAGGCCGTGGCGCTTTGCCTGTACGAACTGGCCCGCGATCCGCGCGCCGCCCGGGCCCGCCCCGAACGGAGCAAGCCCGCCACCGCCGCCGAGACCGAGCAAATCACCAGGCTGCTGATGGAGGCGCTGGAGGGCAGCGGTTACGTCCATCCGCCGACCGACGCATCCACGCGGGAGAAGACCCGCCGCCTGGTGCGTCGCTTGTCGATCGCCGCCCGCGACGCCGCCGTGCTGATGGGGATGCTGCGGCAGATTCTTTGGAAAATCGGGCGAGGGGATGCGCGCGGGGATGGAGGGTAGCGCAGCGGCGCGGCGAGGCACTGGCGGGTGACCGCGACGGCGGCACGCGGCGAGTGAGCGGCGCGGGCAGACCACCCTGGTCACACACCCACGACGACCCTGGGTGTGCGATATTGGCTTCGAGAGGCCCGCTCATGTCCACTCTGCCTAAGACGTTCGTCACTCCCGAGGAATATCTCGACCTGGAGCGGAAAGCCGAATTCAAAAGCGAATATCACGATGGCAAGATCTTCGCCATGTCGGGATCCAGCACCGGGCACGACGATATCGTCGCTCAGTTGTCCCTGCTAGTCGCCCAACACCTGCGTGGAAGGAAATGCAAATTGAACACAACCAATATGAGAGTGTTGGTCGAGGCTAGCGGACTCTATGCTTACCCGGACGTATCCGTGGTCTGCGGCGAGCCGCGGTTCGCCGATCCGTACGAAGATACGTTGACCAACCCCACGCTGCTGGTCGAGGTCTTTTCGCCCAGCACGGAGGACCACGACCGCGGGCGGAAGGCTGCTATTTATCGCAGGATGCCTTCGCTCCAGGAATTACTCCTCATCGCGCAGGAGCGCTACGAAGTAGAGTTATACCGGCGGCGTGCGGACGGGGCTTGGTGGGCCATCGTGGAGGCCGCGGGGCTGGAGGCAGCCATCGATCTGCAGTCGATCGGCTACACCTTGCGGCTGAGCGATCTCTACGAGAGAGTCGCGGTCTGATATTTGCAGGCCAGTCGATCGCGGCCTCGCGGCCTCGCCACGGCGACCTCGGATATGCGATATTGGCGTCGAGAGGCCCGCTCGTGTCCACATTGCCTAAGACGTTCGTCACTCCCGAGGAATACCTCGACCTGGAGCGGAAAGCCGAATTCAAAAGTGAATATCACGATGGCAAGATTTTCGCCATGTCGGGCACCAGCCGCCGGCACGATAGAATCAACGCTCAGTTGTCCGGGCTAGTGCACCAGCACCTGGACGGAAGCAAATGCGAATGGTTCACAGCCAACATGAGGGTGCTGGTTGAGGCTAGCGGACTCTATACCTACCCGGACCTGTCGATAGTCTGCGGAGAGCCACGGTTCGCCGATGCGCAGGTCGATACGCTGACCAACCCCACGCTGCTGGTCGAAATTCTCTCGCCCAGCACGGAGGACTACGATCGCGGGCGAAAGGCTGCCATGTATCGCAAGATGCCATCTCTTCAGGAATTACTCTTCATCGCGCAGGATAGCTACGGAGTGGAGTTATCCCAGCGAGGGCCGGAGGAAAACTGGTCTGTCGTGCAGGCCGTGGGGTTGGAGGCCTCCATTCATCTGGCGTCGATCGGTTACACGTTACGGCTGAGCGAACTCTACAAGAGAGTCCGGGAGGAGAGTTGATCGCCGCCCGTGCGAATCGCCGCGCGGCCTTTCGAGATCTACCGCGCGATACTGTAGATCTATGACCAAGGTGCAAATCCACTTCCGCCTGCAGAAGCCCCTCGACGAAACCCTGCTCGCGCGCATCTCCGATGCCTACGCCCTGTACGGCATTCAGAAGATAAAGGTCGCCCCCTCGCTGGACAGCCTGACCGTGGAATACGACGCCACGCGCCTGCGTCCCGCCGAAGTGGAAGCCGCTCTGGCGGGAGCCGGCCTCCCCGTAGTCCTCGAGTAATTGCGCTGTGTGCGGGTCGTCGTGCGCTGGCGCCCTCATTGCAAGCTTCCGCCACTCCTGGCCCGGCAGATTCAATGATCTCCGCAAACCCGGCGTCCTCCAGGTGGCCGTCCTGGCCGGCGTGTATCTGGCAGCGCAACTTGGCAGCGCCACTCTGGCGACCCGGTCCTGGGGCGCGGATAGGGGCGTTGCGGCTGGGGCGTGTCCGGGGCGCGATTCCCGGCGCGGCACTGCGGCGCGGATCTGGAGGCGCGCTCTGGCGGCGCAGATCGCTGGGGCGCGGATGGACGCGTTGCGGCTGTGGGGTGTCTGGGGCGCGGTTCCCGATGCGGCACCGCAGCACGGATCTGGCGGCGCAACTCCGGCGGCGCAGATCGCTGGGGCGCGGATAGGGGCGTTGCGGCTATGGGTGTCTGGGGCGCGGTTCCCGGTGCGGCACCGAAGCACGGATCTGGCGGTGCAACTCTGGCGGCGCAGATCGCTGGGGCGCGGATGGACGCGTTGCGGCTGTGGGGTGTCTGGGGCGCGGTTCCCGATGCGGCACCGCAGCACGGATCTGGCGGCGCAACTCCGGCGCCCCGGCCCTGGGGCACGAATCGGGGCGTTGCGGCTGTGGCATGTCCGGGGCGCGATTCCCGGTGCGGCACCGCGGCGCGTATCTGGCGGCGCAGATCGCTGGCGCGCGGATCGGGGCGGCGCGGCTGTGGGGTGTCTGGAGCGCGGTTCCCGGTGCGGCTGTAGCGCCGCGGTTCCGGGGCCGTGGATCTGGGCAGTGCAACTCGGGCAGCGCGAATCGGGCGGTGTAACTCGGGCGCTGCAACTCTGGCGGCGCAGTTCCGCGGCGCGGATCCGCGGGCGCGGCTGTGGGGTATCCGGGCGGCGCGGATCCGCGGCCGCCGTTCCGGCGCCACTGTTATTCTGAAGATGCGTGGCCCTGAATCCCTCCGCCATCTCGCGGCTGTATGTGCGCGCCACCAATTGGCTGGGCGACGCCGTGATGTCGCTGCCCGCCATTCGCGCCATCCGCCAGATATTTCCGCACGCGTACCTCGCCGTGGTGGCGAGGCCCTCGCTGGCCGACCTCTATGCCCGCGAATCCGTCGTCGACCGCGTCATCCCCTATCCCGCGCAGCGCGGCCTGCGGGGCGTTTTCCGGGGCTCCCTCAGGGCCCGGCGCGAGTTCGCCGGCCTCCTGCGCGGCTTGCATTTCGATTGCGCCATCCTCCTGCAGAATGCTTTTGACGCCGCGCTGGTGGCGTGGATGGCCGGCATCCCCGAGCGCATCGGTTACCGCCGCGATGGCCGCGGCCTGCTGCTCACCCGCGCTATTGCGGTTCCCGAGCCCGGCGAGATTCCCCGCCACGAGCGTTTTTACTATCTCGAACTTTTGCGACGCGCCGGCCTGCTGGAGCACTTCCCGCCCTCGGACGCCATCCGCCTGGACGGTATCGAAGCCGCCCGCGAGTCCGGCCTGCGCCAGCTTGCCGCGCTGGGCGTCCACGGCCCCGCTATCGGCATCAGCCCCGGCGCGGCTTACGGCAATGCCAAGCGCTGGCTGCCCGAGCGTTTCGCAGAAGTGGCCGTGGCCCTGCGCCCTGCGGCGGTCCTGCTATTCGGGGCTCCGGCCGAGCGGGCTCTTTGCGAAGCCGTGGCCGCGTCGATTGCGCGCGGCGGCCCCGGCGTCCGCGACATCCGCGAGATCCGCAATCTGGCCGGCCAGACCACCCTCGGCGAATTCATCGACCTGGCCGCCGCTTGCCGCCTGTTCCTGACCAACGATTCCGGCGCCATGCACGTGGCCTCCGCGCTGGGCGTTCCCATGGTGACGGTTTTCGGCGCCACCGACGACACCACCACGGGTCCCACAGGACCGCTCGCCCGGGTGGTCCGCGAGCACGCCGAGTGCAGTCCCTGCCTGCTGCGCGAATGCCCCATCGACCATCGCTGCATGACCCGCGTCACGGCGGATCGGGTGGCTGCTGCCGCGACCGAACTGCTCGCCGATACGACATGGACACACGAAGCAAGATTCTGACCCTGGAATCCGCCCTGGCCCTGGAACCCGCGCGGCCGCTGGCGGTGGCCGCCGGCCTGTTCGATGTCCTCCGCGCCGCCCACGCCCGCGATCTGGCGGAGGTGCGCCGCCGTACCTCCGCGGGCGCCCTGATGGCCGTAGTCTTGCCTCACCCTGACGAGGTGCTGAGCCAGCGCGCGCGTGCCGAGATGGTGGCCGCGCTGCGCGTGATAGACTACGTGGTGACCGCCAATGATGCAGATCTCGACCGCATTGCCGCCGCGCTTCACCCAACCGCCGTCATCCGCCTGGAAGACGCCGATCGGCAGCGCGTCCAGCAGTTAATCGCGCATGTTCACCGCCGGCAAGCCCGCTAGCAGCCGCATTTTGATCGTCCGGTTAGGCGCTCTGGGCGATGTCATCCACACCTTGCCCGCGGTGGCTTCGCTCAAGCAAAGCTTCCCCAACTCGCACCTCACGTGGATGGTGGAGCCGCGCTGGGCGCCTCTGCTGGAAGGCAATCCCTCGGTCGACGAAGTGGCCTGCCTGGAGCGCGATTCCGCCGCCGCGCTGTTCCGCACGTGGCGTTTTCTGCGCGCGCGCCAGTGGGATCTGGCGATCGATTTCCAGGGCCTGCTGAAATCCGCGCTGGTGGCGTCGGCCGCCCGCCCGGACCGGATCTACGGCTTCCACCATTCGCAGGTGCGCGAGCGCGCCGCGGCGGTTTTCTACTCGGACAAAATCGTGAGTGCGGCGGTCCACGTGGTGGATCGCAACCTGGACTTGGCCGCGGCCGCCGGCGCGTCAGTCGCTCTGCGCACCTTCGCGCTGCCGCCAGGCCGGCCGGAGGGCGACCTGCCGGCTGGAGAATTCGTGCTGGCCAGCCCTCTGGCAGGCTGGGGCGCCAAGCAATGGCCGCTGAGCCATTTTCGCGCCCTTGGCGAGTTGCTGGCGCGCGAGTTCCGTCTGCCCCTGGTGCTCAACCTGCCGCCGGGGTATCAGGGGGGCCCTCTGGGGGGCCCTCTGGGGGGCCCTCTGGGCCCGGCCGTGGACCTCGGTCCCTGCCTACCGCATGTTTCCGGCCTGCCCGGTTTGATCCACGCCTCGCGCCGCGCGGCCGCCGTGGTGGGAGTGGATAGCGGCCCGTTGCACATCGCCGCGGCTTTGGGCAAACCCGGCGTGGCCCTCTTCGGCCCCACGGACCCGGCACGCAACGGCCCTTACGGCGGATCGCTCGCGATCCTGCGCAGCCCGCAAGCCGCCACCACCTACAAGCGCCACCGGGTGGTCGACCAAAGCATGAGCGAGATCTCCCCCGGCCAGGTTTTCGAGGCCCTCCGCACCGTATGCTCCGGTTTCCGAAGCGCTACGCCGACACGGTAGCCCGGCTGCGCGTGCCCACCGGCTTCCTGCTGGTGGCTGTGTTCGCATGGTTCTCGCGGCCCACGGCGCGATGGATGGCCCTGGGCGTTCCGGTTTCGCTGGCCGGACTCGCGTTGCGCGCCTGGGCCGCCGGATGCCTGGCCAAGAACCAGCAACTCGCCACGGGAGGCCCTTATGCCTACACTCGAAACCCGCTTTACCTGGGCACCTTGTTAGTCGCGGCCGGACTGGCAATCGCATCCGACAGCCCCGGTTTGGGCGCGCTCGTCGCCGCGGTCTTCCTGTTGATTTATCTGCCGGTGATCCAGCTCGAAGAGCAACATTTGCGCCGCCTGTTTCCCGATTACGAGGCATACGCCAGGGCCGTCCCGGCGCTCTGGCCCCGCTTGCGGCCGCTGCAACAGAAGGGGGCAACGCCGTTCCGGCCGTCACTGTATCTGCGGAATCAGGAATACAACGCGGCAGCGGGATTCGCCGCCGGGCTGCTGTTGCTGGTTTGGAAAATGCAGTAGTGGGATGTAGAGTAGAAAGAGATCCTATGGCGGCGCTTCCCGACCTGATCACGGTGGAACAGTTCCGGCAAATGCCCGAAGACGGCCGCCGCTATGAACTGCAGCATGGTGACGTGGTGGAGGTGACCCTGCCCAAGACAAAACACCATAAAGTACAGAGGCGATTCTTGCGCCTTCTGGAGGACCGATTGGCTGGATTCGGGCAGGTCAGCATGGAGTTTCCTTATCGTCCGCTGGGACAGTTCGATCTGCGGATCGCCGATGTCGCAATGGTCTCCCAGGTGCGCTGGGATCAAGCCGATCCGGAAGACAACCTTCGCGGCGCGCCCGAACTGGTTATCGAAATCAAGTCGCCATCGAATAGCAACCGGCAACTGCGGGAACTGGCTGCGCTCGTGCTGGCCAACGGCGCCTGGGAATTCTGGATCGTGGACATTGACGACGCCTCCGTTACGGTGATTCACCGCGATGGCTCAAGCTCACGGTTCCAGGCTCCTCAAACCCTCCCCCTGACAGCCTTTGGAGGCGATGCGCTGCCGGTTGCGGAGATCTTCGGCTAACAACCCTTCGACTCGCTTTGGGCAGGGTCGAGATTCGGCAGGCGGAGGATCAATGCCTTTGGTTCGTTGTGCCGCGGCGAAGAAACGCTCCGAGGATGATCGGCAGGTGAGTCGGCAGGGCCCAGGGCAACATGTGCATTATGGCCGGCCACTGGAGTATCTGCGCTGTCCGCAAGTAGAGGATCAACCAGCACCACCAGGCGGCGTTTATGAGCGCGGATCTAGCCAGGAAGTTCCCACGTGCACCGCCAAACAGAAAGCCCAGTGCAAACAATGTTGCCATAGGCACGGAGTACCCAAAACCCTCCCGAGCGAAGGCTGGGAGGCCATTCCAAAGCGTCTGGTATGGGAACAGCAAAGCACATCACAAAGGCACAGATAGGAAGAACCACCAAAGGAACCTCAGCAAGCCTCCGGAGGTCACCGAGTTCCTGTTGTCAGGGCGCGGGACGTAAGAAGTCGCGCAGGCCCGCATTTCCGGTGGCTCCCCCTTGCGCGGGATTCGCCGCCGGGCTGCTGTTTCTGGTTTGGAAAATGCGGGGGTGAGATTAGAGCAGAAAGGAGGATCCTATGGCGGCGCTTCCCGGCCTGATTACGGTGGAACAATTCTGGCAAATGCCGGACGACGGCCGTCGCTATGAACTGCAGCATGGCAGCATGGCGAACGGTGGAGGCGACCCCGCCCAAGGCAAAACACTATCATTTGCGGGGGCACCTCGTGCGCCTTCTGGAGAACGGATTGGCTTTGGCCGTCGTCGATCAATTTGCCGGCGTGCGCATTGCCGCGAGGATCGAGGCAGAGGGGCAGCCGAAGCGCAATACCAGCGGCATGCTGCGCACGGACGGATCGGCCCCGGGGGCATCAGGCCACGATTTGCGGAATCAATTCGCCGTATACGTCGGTGAGCCGCATGTTCCGGCCATTGAAAAGATAAGTCAGCCTGGTGTGATCGATGCCCAGCAAATGCAGCATGGTGGCGTGGAGATCATGGACGGCGATGGGCTGCCTCTCCGCCTTATAACCGAAATCGTCGCTGGCTCCGACGATCTGGCCGCCCTTGATTTTGGCGCCGGCCATCCACATGGTCATGGTTCCGGGATTGTGGTCGCGCCCGACGCCTTTCTGCGAAATCGGCATGCGCCCGAACTCGCCATGCCAGAGCACCAGGGTTGTGTCGAGCAAACCGCGCGCGTTCAGGTCGGTCAGCAGGGCGGCGATGGGGCGGTCCACCTCGGCGGCGTGCCGAGTATGATTCTCTTTCACATCGTCGTGCGCATCCCAGGTGTCCCGATTCTGCTGGCCGAGTCCGCCATGATAAAGCTGTACGAACCGGACTCCACGCTCCACCAGACGGCGGGCCATGATGCATTGCCTGCCGAACGGCTCGGTGATCTTCTCGTCCAACCCGTAGAGCTTGCGCGTGGCTTCCGATTCGCTATTCACGTCCACCGCTTCCGGAGCGCAACTCTGCATGCGGTACGCCAGTTCGTACGAAGAGATGCGCGCGGCCAGTTCGGAACTGCCGGGATAGTTCTCCAGATCCATCGCATTGAGCCTGGCGAGCAGATCGAGCCGGTCGCGCTGCTGCTCCGGGCTCACCTCTGCCGGCGGTTTCAGATCGATGATGGGGTCGCCGGCGGAGCGGAAGACGGTGGCCTGGTAAGCCGCGGGCATGTATCCCGCGCTCCAGTTGGATGGGCCGCCTAACGGTCCGCCGCGATGATCGTAGATCACCACGAATGCCGGCAGGCTCTGGTTTTCCGAGCCGAGACCGTACGTGACCCAAGACCCAACACTGGGGAGCCCCATCTGTATCTTGCCGGTATTCAGTTCATAGGTTGCCTGCACGTGGTCGTTCGATTTTCCGTACACGGATCGCAGGAAAGCCATCTCATCCACGTGCTGCGCGAGCATGGGAAATATCTCCGCCACGTCCATCCCGCATTGGCCGTGTTTGCGGAACTGAAACGGGCTGGGCATGAGAGGGCCGGGATTCCCTTGGCGGACGACGATCTCGCCCTTGCCGGACAACGGCTGGCCGGCATACTTCTCCAGCGCCGGCTTGGGGTCGAAGGTATCGAGATGGCTGACGCCGCCGCTCATGAACAATGAAATCACCCTGGTGGCGCGCGGGGCGAAGTGAGGCTTGCGGGGGGCATACGGGTTGTAGCCCACCGCTTTGGCGTCGCACGCGCCGCCATCCGGCGCCGCGCCCAGCAGTCCCTCCTGGTTCAATAGATAAGCCAGCGCGAGACCGCTCACACCGCCGCCGGATTGAAACAGGAAATCGCGTCTGGACCAAAAACTCTTCATGTTTCACCGCACGTATAGAAACTCGTTCAAATTCAAAAGCACATGCGTGAAGTCGGCGAGCGATCTCTTTTGCAGGAAATCCGCGGCGAGCTTCGCTTCGTCTTCGCGCGGGGGCCGCGACAGGGCGATCCGGTACGCCAGGTCGACCCGCTTCGCGGAATCGCCGTGCGCCGCTTCTTCTACGCGGTCCGCGAAGAGTTTGGATTGCCGTAGTACGAACTCATCGTTGAGCAGCGTCAATGCCTGCGTCGGAACCGTAGAAACATTCCGCCTCCCGCAGCTTGTATTCTGATCGGGCAGATCGAACACCTCGAACATCGGGAACGGGAGACCGCGCTTGCGGTAAACGTAGATGCTGCGGCGCCAGACTCGGGGTCCATCTTCTTCCTTCTTCCAGATGCCCTCGGACATCGAGCGGAGGATTTCTCCGGGAATGTGCGGAAACACCGGCGGGCCGCCGATCGTCAGATCCAAAGCACCGCTCGCCGCCATCATCGCGTCGCGCACGATTTCCGCATCGAGTCTCTGGATGCGGAACCGCCACAAGTATTGGTTGTCCGGATCCTTCTCCACGTCGCCCGTATCCTGATACTGCGACGACATCTGGTATGCCTCGGACGTCATCATCAAGCGATGCATCTGCTTGATGCTCCAGCCGCGGCTCATGAATTCCACGGCCAGCCAGTCGAGCAATTCCGGGTGGGTGGGCTTCTCGCCCATCTTGCCGAAGTTGTCCAGCGTCGCGACGATACCCTGCCCGAAATGGTGGCTCCAGATGCGATTGACGATCACGCGCGCGGTCAGCGGATTTCGCTCGGAGCCGAGCCATTCTGCCAGCGCCCTTCTTCTTCCCGAAGTACGGCCGTTCGCCGGCGGATCTTCCGTCGGCGGATTGCCTTGAGTGATCACGCCGATAAATCCGGGCTTCATCAATGAGCCGCGGCTTTCGGGATCGCCGCGGATCAGGAAATAGGAAGGCGGCGGTTGATAGCGGCCCGGCCCTTGGAATAAGAAACTGCCTTCGGTGGCCTCGCTCTTCACGCCTTTGCCAGGGGCGGGCTCGTCGCCCGGGCCGTCGGGAGTGAAACGGTAGTCGCCGTCGGTGACGATGGCGGCCATCGGGAGCGGCTTCGGCCGCTCGCTTTGGAGAGCGCCGATCTGCTCGTTCAGGGCCTTCTTTTGCGTCAGGTCCCCGGGGGACATCACGCGGTCAATCTCCTCGCTCGCTACCGAGGTGGTGCGAATCACCTGCCCCGCCAGCAGTGCTTCTCCAGGCGTCCGCTTCTCTTCCGGAACTGCGATGGCGCGCTGTACGTTGGCCGGATATTTCTTGTACTTCTCCTGCGCCAGCCGGGAACGATAAGGCTCCTCGATTTGTCGAATCCGCTGCCTCAAAGGCGCGATCTTCGCATCGATTTCAGCGGTCTTCTTTTCATACGCCGCGACCTGCTCTTTCGACGCCAGCGGATAATCCGTCTCCACGTACCCGAACAGCGAGGCCTGCATCTGGTAGTAGTCTTTCTGGGATATCGGGTCGAACTTGTGGTTATGGCAGCGCGCGCAATTGACCGTGAGCCCCAGGACTCCGCGCCCGATAGTGCCGATCATGTCGTCGAGGTATTCGTACCGAAACTGAGGATTGTCTTTCTCGCGATAACCGACCTTGGCGTAGTTGCGCAGAAACCCGGTGGCGATCATGCTGTCGTCGGTGACCCGATCGAGCTCGTCGCCAGCGATCTGTTCGGCAAGAAAGGTGTTGTATGGAATGTCCCGATTGAAAGCGCGGATCACGTAGTCCCGGTAGCGCCACGCGTTGGGCCGGTCGTAGTCGTGCTCGAAGCCGTTGGAATCGGCGTAACGGGCCACATCCAGCCAGTGACGGCCCCAACGCTCACCGTAGTGCGGCGAGGCGAGGAGCTTGTCGATGAGATGCTCCCACGCTTGAGGCCCACTGTCGGCCAGGTACTCGGCGGTCTCGGCGGGCGTCGGCGGCAACCCAATCAAGTCCATGTATGCCCGGCGTAAGAGAGTGATTCGATCGGCCCGCGGCGCGGGCTTGAGGCCCTTTTCACGGCGCGTGTTTTCCAGGAAACGATCAATCGGGTTAGTCAGGTTTGGGGAAACCAAAGGCGCGGGAGATCGCACGGGCTTCTGAAACGCCCAATAACTGCGCGCCTCCGGGGAAATCGGCATCTCCTCAAGCGAGGTGAGCTGCGGCGAGGCGAGCTGCGGCGAACCGGGCGGCTGACTTTGACGGGCTTCGGATGCAGTGTCCCGGGGTGCGGCGTCCCAGAGTGCACCTTGGTCGATCCATTCCTTAATGAGGGAAATCTGGTCGGCCGTGAGTTTGCCGTCCAGAGGCATGGAAGGCTTCTCGAGTCCCGCGACCAGGCGGTACAGCCGGCTGTCCTCGGCCTTCCCCGGAACGATCGCAGCGCCCCTATCTCCGCCCTTCAGCGCGCCGTCGCGCGTCCGCAGGTCGAGCTTGGAAAGCTGGATGGCGCTGCCGTGACATTTCCAGCAACTGTTTTCGAATACAGGCCGGATGTCTGCGGTGAAAGAAACAGGCTTGTCGGCGGCGCGAATGAACGCGGCAATGGACGCAAATCCAACGCATGCGCAAGCGAGCACAAAGTTGGCCCTTCGCTTGAGCGAGATTCGCGACCCAAGATTCCCCTGAGTACCGACCGGCATTTCAAATCGCCTTGAGAACAGTATAGTCCTTATCCCTCTCGGGCGATGTTCGGGAAGGATTGGCGGCCGGCAATTCAGCTCCGGGTTGGAGCATCTTGGAGAACCGGACATCGCCGCGGAAAGAGGTCCCGCCAACGCCGGCAAGCACGCCGCCCAAGGCGCGGCCGGCAGTGGCGCCGGGCGGCGGTGCGCCAATGCGCTCCCGCGCCGGCCATCGTTCACGCGCGCCGCCGGGCGCACGTCGAGACCGGCGCGCCGGCAGCCGCAGGCGACCGAGGGGCCATCCACCAGTGTGCAGCCGCGCACAAGGCCCTCGGGTGTCGCAATCGCAGATCGTGGGCCAGTAGGCGTGGCCTCCGCGGATCTGATGCATCTGCGGGCCGAAGCGGGCCGGCCGCGTGCCGGAACTCCTTCAGAGGTCGAGCGGTGTAACGAATTATCGGCGGGCAGAGGGATCTCCGGTCGGCGCCGGTGCGTGATCCTCTTTTGACGGCGGCCCTAGCAGTTCGGTCAGGAGCGGCTTCAGCGAGTCAGCCCAGAGTTGATATCCCTGCACTGTCGGGTGGAGCTTGTCGTTGGCATTCATCATGCCCTCCCGGAGCCTTCCATCGCCATCCGCGAGTTGGCCGTTGATGTTCAGATACCTGATCCTTCGACCGTCGGCCATATGCGCCAGATTCGCGTTAATTCTGTCGATCTCCGGCATGACATCCATGTTGTCGTTGCGCGGGAATATCCCCATCAATATGATCACCGCGTCCGGAGCCTTCGACTGCATCACGCGCAGCACGGCTTCGAGACCTTTCGTGACATTCTCTACCACCGAATCGGCGCCCGCTGCCGGGACCTTATTTCCGACATTGTTCGTCCCGGCCAGCAGCACGATCGCCTTAGGGTTGATCCCATCGAGCTCCCCATTGTCCAGGCGCCAGAGAATGTTCTCAATGCGGTCCGCGCCCCACCCAAAGTCAGCCGCGTTCCAACCGAAGAAGTTCTTCTTCCAGTTTTCCAGAAGTTGCGGGTAGTCGGTCGCTCCCCACCGCCGCGTAATGGAGTCGCCTTCGAAGTACACGTCGATCCGGCCCTGTTTGGCCTTGGCGAGGAGTTGTTCGTGCGCAATCCGGGAGTTCTGGTCGGCTCTTGGAACTGCCTGATCGGCCAGGGCCGACAGCAGCCACGCTGCCGCGATGCCGGCCACGAAAAGCTTCATCGAGCCTTCTCCTCGCCACCGTGACGCAGGAATTTGTCCGCCCACGGAATAAAGAACTTCCAGTTGGGAGCATCGGTGTGGCCGCCATCGTGCTGGCGCCACGCAAGCTGGCCGTCCAGGAGCCCGGCGTTCACCGGCGGCATTTTCGCCGTGCGATAGTCGTCTGAGACGCCAAGGTCTTTGGCGCCGAGAAGCCGGAATACCGGTTGGGCCGCGATCGCGGCCATGAAGCTGCCCTGATGATCGAGCCACTTCGCGTCGCCCTTTTCCGGCACGCCATAGCTCACGAAGGTGAGGCGGGGAGCGCACAGGGCTAACAGTTCGTGGGCATCCACCGGCAGGTCGCCGGCGGTCTTGCTGCCGAAACTTGCTTCCGAGGCACCGTACTTCAAGAAGTTCCCCGCCATCCAGTGATACTCGCCCGTGCCTGTGAGGTTCTCCACGGCTTCACCCCAGTTGCGGCGGTGAAGCTTGGCTCCGCCTTCGCCGGACGAACCGATCAGCACCACCGCGAAGCGCGTATCGAACGCCATGGCCACCAACGCAGCTTTACCGTAACGCGACACCCCCTCGATCCCGACCTGCTTGGGATTCACGGCCGGGTCGGTCTCCAGGTAGTCGAGGCCGCGTGAAGCGCCCCATCCCCAGGCGCGCAGCGCGCCCCAGTCATCCGGCTTCCGGGGCTGACCCTTGTTCACCAGCCCGATAATGCCTTTCGTCAGACCGGCGCCGTTGTCGGCCTGGATACTACCGGGATTAATGGTCGCGACCCCCCAGCCATCGGCGATCAGTTGCTCCAGCGCGGGCGGGTCGGCATTCGACGGGACCGCCACGGGTGCACGCCCGCCGGCAGGCGCTCCTGGCCCGGGCGCGCCGCCCCGGCCGGGAAATACCGGGGCCGGAAACGCAATCTCGGGAATCGTGCGTCCGCCAAACATCATCATCACCGGCACAGGACCTTTCCTGTCCGCCGGGACGACCAGAGTCATCTGAATATGAACCTGGATATCGGGGTAGGAGGCATTGTCCACGTGGCCCACGAGCTGTTTGCCAATGACCGGGTGCGAACCGGCTTGTGCTTCGGCCGTCTTAGCAACTTCCCAAGTAACCTTGGGCACGTTCTTGGGGACGCGGCCCAATACCTCCCGCTCGAAGTCTTCAACGATCTCCGGGCGGCGCTGATTCCACCACATCGCCGGCGTTGTGACCTTCTTGCCGTTCCTCAGGGTGAGCACGTCAGGGAGGTTCGGGTACGGATTTGCGGCAGCCTCATCGTAGTTGGCGTGGTTCGGCGCGCTTTCGTTTCCGCTCGGCCCGGGACGGAGGGCCTTTATGCCAAGCTGCTCCATCATGTTCTGGTGGTCGTCGGCAGCGGTCCAGCTCTTTGTATCGATCGCGGTCTGGGCATACAGACAAGCCATGAGGGCTTGAGTTGCAAGAAGCGGGATGGCGGGCACAAATCTGGCTGCGCTCTTCATGATTAATATGAAAACACATTTAGTTTGAACGGGCGACAAACATCAAACCAGATGATACTCTCTGTTTTCCGGGACCGAATGAGGGATTGGCGAGACGGCTTTCGATTGAGGGTCCGCAGGCAGGCCCGCAACAAAAAAGGAGTAGAGCCGAACAAATCCAGGTTCGGAACCGCATGTCCATTTGCCTTGGCCGCCGCCCACCGCGCAACGGGCGGGACGCCGGGCTGGAACGGCAAGACTGGTTCATCCTGGCGGCCGGCAGGGGCGCCGGGCAGCGACGGGGAAGCCAGCGCCGCCGGCCGAGATCGGCGCGGAGCTGGCTAGTACGTCACGGCCCCGACGCTCCCGTCACGGCAGCGTGACCCGCCTGCTTTCCGGATGCCGCAGGAATGCTTCCGCCTGCTCAAAGCCACTCTCACCACCGCGGCGGCGCGTAATCTCCACCTGTTTCGGATACCACTTGCCGGGTTGCTGTGAGACGTGCGCGTAACAAGCGGCCCGTCGGCGCTCCTCTACACGCGATATATCCACGTACTCGTTCGGTGAGAACATCATTGTGTCTTCAGCGACTTCATAATAATAGAGACCGAACTTGCGGCCGTCTTTCAACCACGCATCCAGCGTCAGCGAGGAGATGGCGCGGTGGTCGCGGTGACGATCGATCGGCCAGTGCGTGAATACCACGTCGGGGTTTTCGGCAGCCAGAAGCCGGGCGAAACTCTCATAGTGGGCGCGATCCACAATAGCGCGGCCGTCATACTGGCCCGCGAAAACGGCGCTAGCCTTCAGAATTCGACAGGCGTTTTGCGCTTCCGCGGTGCGGATGTCGCCACAGCGGTCGAGGCTTGGTCCGCCGCAGAAACCCTCGCCGCGATTCAAATACAGGAGCACCAAATCGTGCCCGAGTTCGCCATAGCGCGCAACCGTCCCGGCGCAGCCGCATTCTGGATCGCCGGGGTGGCCCCCCGCAACGATTATTTTCAGCCGCTGTGCGGGCGATTGTGCCAAAAGGGGCAAAGGCGAGACTGAAGCGATCAGACGGCGGCGCGATATCTGCACCCAGAAATTGTAATATGCCGAGCCAGTCCGACGGTCCGTTGTGCAACACCGCGCGCCGTAACTTCGGCGACCAGATCGCCGTTTCGAGACAGCAACCAAGAGCGAGACGACCCGTTCAAGCTGCTCCCGGGTGCGTCGGAGAGCGAACCTTTGCCGCCACTGAGCCCAACAAGAGCCCGGCGCCAAGTCCGAATCCCGTTACGACAATGCGATTCGGGCTGACAGGCTGCCGAGGAATGGGCGGTCGGCGGCCCGTCGTGTATTTTCGAACCCGAGCTAGCCAGTGTGGTTAAGCGACTGCCATGCCGAAGATCACGCGATTTCTTCGGCCGTCGAACCCCGCGGTACACTGGCGGCAATAGGAGGCGATCATGCGCCGCGCTATATTTTTCTTTCTCTTGGTTGCGAACGTGACCGTTGCGCAACAGCCCTTATTCCGTGTCGTGGATCTTGATGTTGGCGCGACGGAGCGAGTCCAGGTCGCGGATGGCAAGAGCGCGACCGTAAAGCTGGTCTCGACCAGTGAGACGCGCGACCGGGTCCGTTCCGCCATCCGCGATGCTCGCGTGATCGTGGAGATTAATGGCGCAAGCGCGACGCTTTCCTGCGGCAATTACCGTCTTCCGGTGGCCGCCGGCGGCGTGCAAGTAGACTGCGAAGTCACCAAAGCCTACTACCGCGACACCGACGCCGACCACTGGGCGCTGGTCAAAGACGCCCGCCTGCGCCTGTGGCCCGCTGGGTCGCCGTACATGCCGGCAAACTCTTTTGTCTATCCGGTCCGGCAGCGCTGGTTCGCCACGCGAACGCAAATGGCCAACGAGCCGACCTACGTGGACAACGGTGAGAGAATCGGCTCGCGCCGGATTTACTATCACGCAGGCCTCGATATCGGGGGCGCCGAGGGCATGGTGGATGTCCTCGCTGCGACCAGCGGTCTGGTGGTGGGAGTTGGAAAAGCGGTGCTCGACAGCGAGAAAGACAACGCCAGCCTTGAGCGGCAGTACAACGACACCATTTGGGTATTGGATGAGCGCGGCTGGTACCATCGCTACACGCACCTGTACTCGTTCGACCCGTCGGTGAAGCTGGGCGGACGGGTGGACATGGGGCAGAAGGTCGGCACGCTGGGGAAGGAGGGCGGGAGCGGCGGCTGGTCGCACCTGCACTACGAGATCCTCAGCCGGCAAGCATCCGGCAGATTGGGGACCCTCGAAGGCTATGCGTTCTTATGGGAGGCCTACTTGCGGCAGTACAAACCGCACGCGCTTGCCGTCGCGCGGCCTCACCAGGCTGCTGTCGTTGAGGAGAAGGTGTTGCTGGATGGCTCGCGGTCCTATAGTGACTCGCGCATCGCACGGTTCGAATGGACTTTCACGGACGGCGGGCATGCGTCGGGGCAGAGTGTCGAGCGGATCTACTCCCTGCCCGGCACGTACGGCGAGATCCTCAAGATCACCGACGACCGGGGCCACACGGACTACGATTTCGAGACGGTCAATGTGCTCGATCCACAACATCCGGAGCAGACACCTCCGTCCATTCAGGCGGCATACTGGCCGACTACGAGCATTGCTCCCGGAGCCTCGGTAACCTTCAAAGTCCGGACATTTGGCACTACGGATGGGGAGGAGACCTGGTCCTTTGGCGACGGCGCCACCGCCCGGACGAAGTCAGACGGTAATATAGTGCCTCTTGCGAAGAACGGATTCGCCACCACCACGCATGTTTTCCAAAAGCCGGGAGATTACATCGTGCGTGTGGAGCGCGTCAACCGGTTGGGCCAGAAGGCCATCGCGCATCTCTTTGTGCGAGTGGGGGACGCCGAAGCTTTGGACCGAGGATCGAGAGCGGGTGCCCTGGGAGGCGCCCTTCTTCTGAACTACCAGAGCCACGATTCCAGCCATGATCGGCGAAGCGAACGACGTTCCGCCGCCACCAGCCCACGTGTTGGGCTGCAGCCCTTCACGGAATCGCTCAGCAACCTGGTAGAGCGATTTATAGGGCGGGAATTGCCGATAACAGCCTCACTTGGGGTGGTTTGGCGGAATAGTGTCCGAGTGGTCGGGCATCCGGAAGTTATCCCTTAGGCCGTAACGGCGCCGACTCGCGGAGATGCCGACGTGGAGCGCACGCGCGCCAGAAACTCTGTTCGGACAGTCAGGAACGACCCTGTGGCGGCGAGTTCGGCGGCCAGACGCGCGTTTGGACTACACCAGCGCGACGATTGGCGCGGGGACTACGCGCGTTGGTGATCTCGACGTGGCGCACAAGGGCACGCTGATTGCTCCTGCTGGACGACCTCATTGCGCCTGTTCGATCAGTGTGTTTCTTCCATTGATCAGGGTCGCCAGAACCAGCGGGATGGAGGCGAGAAGGCGCTGCCCCCGTGCCGGGCTGCTCAGTTTGTATCAGACTATGTTCATAGGCAAGGAGTGAATGACGAATGTTTCCGCGTCTTGCTATCGTTCTGCCGCTGGTAATCCACACGGCGGCCGTTGCGCAGTCCGGCGTGGCCGTGCTGCATTCCCCAGATGGCCGGCTGGCGATCGCCTTCCGGACCGTCTCCTTGGCCCAATCGGGCCGCGGGGCTGCCTCCAGCCTCCAACCAGCTCCCGGCGGAGGCCAACTGGTTTACGAAGTCTCTTTCCAAGGCAAAGCGCTTATCGAGCCGTCCGCGCTTCGTCTCGACCTGAAGGATCAGCCTCCCCTGGGACCAAACGTCCGGATCGTGAACTCCACCGAGTCGCACACGGATGAAACCTATCGGCTGGTGGCCGGAAAGGCCAGCTCCGTACGCAATTACTTCAACGCCCTTCGCGTGGAACTCGATGAGAACGGCAGTCCCGGCCGGAAGCTGGTGATGGAAGCGAGGGCCTACGACGACGCCGTCGCCTTCCGGTACCTGGTCCCGGAGCAGCCCGCGCTCCACGAGTTCCGGCTGGCGAAAGAGGGAACCGAGTTTCGGATCGGCAAAGATCCCTTTATCTACGCCCTATTCCTCCCCAACTACCGCAGCATGTACGAAAGCGAATTCATCAAGCTCTCGGCGAGCAGTCTTTCCAACCAGGGCGGTGTTGCAAGCAACGTGCTGGTGGGGCTTCCGCTGCTGATGGAGGTGCCGGGAGTGGCATGGATGGCGATCACCGAAGCCGACCTCCGCGGTTACGCCGCCATGTACCTCACCAACCCTTCCGGAGGGTGGACCAGCCACAAATTCGAGTGCCGGCTCGCGCCACACCTGGACGATCCCGATACAGCGGTGGCCGGCCCCTTGCCGCACCAATCCGCCTGGAGAGTCCTGCTGGTGGGCACCGAGCCAGGCCGGCTGATTGAATCCAACGTCATCACCAGCCTGAATCCGGAGTCGGCCATCCAGGACACCTCCTGGATTCGGCCGGGAAAGGCGTCCTGGGATTGGTGGAGCGGGAGCCTGGGGCCTGACGGCAAAAGCGCTTACACCACCGAGAACATGAAATACTACGTGGACTTCGCCGCGCAGTCGGATTTCGAGTACATGCTGGTGGACGCCGGCTGGTCCGCTCGGGGGGACATCACTAAAATGAATGGCCGCGTCGATATCGAGGAACTGGTGCGCTACGCGGCGGCCAAGAAGGTGAAGATCTGGATCTGGCTCGGCTACGGCGACACCGCCAGGCAGATGGAGGACGCCTTCCCCC
Organism: Bryobacteraceae bacterium; assembly: GCA_052144935.1. Classification (GTDB taxonomy): domain Bacteria; phylum Acidobacteriota; class Terriglobia; order Bryobacterales; family Bryobacteraceae; genus JOPF133. The sequence continues at coordinate 36,151 of JBKQPR010000104.1, read as the reverse complement.
TGTACAAGAAGTGGGGTGTGGCCGGCCTGAAGATCGATTTCATCGAGCGAGACGATCAAGGCGGGATAGATTGGTATTACCGCGTCGCGGAGATCGCCGCCCGGCATCACCTGATGCTGGACTTCCATGGCGCGACCAAGCCCACCGGCATGGAGCGAACCTGGCCGAACGTCCTCGGATATGAGGCGGTGGCGGGGATGGAGCAATCGAAGGCCGGGAGCCGTGACAATCCCGACCACCACGTCACTCTTCCTTTCACGCGGATGCTGGCGGGGCCAATGGACTACACCCCCGGCGGTTTCAACAACGCCACCAAGGCGGAGTTTGAAGCGCGTTCGCAAGCCCCCATGGTGATGGGCACACGGGCGCACCAGTTGGCCATGTACGTGGTTTACGAGGCGCCCATCCAGATGGTCTCGGATCATCCGGCTGCCTATAAGGACCAGCCGTCGTTTGAGTTCATCAAGGCGGCGCCGGCGACGTGGGATGAGAGTAAAGTTCTCGACGGTCTGCCGGGCGAGTATATTACGATGGCGCGCCGGCACAGCGACGAGTGGTTCCTGGGCAGCATGACCAACTGGACGGCACGCGACCTTGATTTGCCCCTCGCCTTCCTGGGAGCCGGCCGCTACCGGGCCGAGATCTATGCCGATGCCGACGACGCGGATAGTCTGCCGAAGAACACCTCCATCGTGAAGAAAACCGTGGACCGCTCGACACATCTCAAAGCGCACCTTGCTCCCGGGGGCGGATACGCCGTGCGGTTGGTGCCAATCAAGCCCTGATATCTGTGTCTGGTTCGTTGTTCCGGTGCGGCCAAGGCCTGGCTTGCCCAGCCACCGATAGTCTCAATTAATGGCCAACGGCGCCGACGGCCTCCGGCTTCTCCACCACGTGCACGGCAACCTCTACGGGCCGCGCCGTCCGCATAATTCCCTTGGCCCTTTCTACTTCGTCCGCCGTGCCATGAGCCAGCAGGAGGAACTTATCGGACTTGATCGCGGACTCATATTGCACAATGCTGTCCTTCGGGATACCGATGCTGTAAAGGCCCGCGCCGATTGCGCTCAGTCCGCCCACAACAGCAGCCCCCTCTAGCGCGCCGATAATCCAGGCGACCAGAGGCCCGGCCACCAAGACCGGCCCGATGCCTGGAACGGCGAAGAAGGCCGATCCGAGCAGGAGTCCCCAGATACCACCCCAGAATGCGCCGGACTTGCCCCAGCGCTTCATGCGGTCGCCGGCATTGTAATACCCTACGACATGCTCCTCGGTGTGGTAATCCTTGCCGACGATGGACAGTTTTTTCATATCAAACCCAGACCTTTGAAGTTCCTTCAATGCCTCCTCGGCCTGGGAGTGGCTTTCATATATGGCTACAACTGCGTTCTCTTCGGACATATATTTTCCTCCTGTTTCGCTAACTTGGCCATTGAGGCGGTCAGGGACCTGACAGCAATGGCTCCGGCCCCTGGCGTGCGCCTCGCTTACCGTTACCTGGCCGCGATGGGTGTTCCTATCGCCGTACCAATTACTTCGCCGGAGATTACGATCTCAACCCGCCGGTTTTGCTGGCGGCCCTGCGCGGTTGCGTTGGAAGCCACCGGGTCGGCTTTGCCGAGGCCTTTCGCGGTGACTGAACTCGCCGCCATCCCCTCTTGTGTCAGGTAATCGCGAACGGCGCCGCCGCGCTGTTCGGAAAGCCGTTGATTATAGTCATCCCCGCCGACGCTGTCCGTGTGACCTTCCACATCCAGCCGCAGGCCAGGATGCCCCGAGACGATGCCGGCCACCTTGGCCAGTTTCTCTCGCGCCAAAGGCCGCAACGAGTATTTCCCCGTATCGAAGAGGACGTCCGAGATATTCACGACTAAGCCACGTGGCGTGTCGCGAGTCTGTAGAATGGCGTTGAACTGGCTCAGCAACTGAGCTCGCAGTTGCACCTTGTCCGCCTCCGCTTGGGCGGCCGCCTGGGCGGCGCGGTCGAGTTCGGCCTGAGTGCTGGCCCGCTGTGCGTCGTTCTCGCGCTTCAGGCGGTCGGCTTCGGTCTGGGCGGCGGCCATTTGCGCGTCGCTGTCCCTTTTCAGCCGGTCCGCCTCGCTCTGCGCGGCGGCCATCTGCGCGTCGTTCTCGCGCTTCAGGCGGTCGGCCTCGGTTTGGGCGGCGGCCATCTGCGTCGCGTTGTCGCGCATGGCGCGATCCGCTTCCAGTTGAGCGGCCTCCGTCTTTGCGTCGTTTTGGCGCTTCAGGCGGTCCGCTTCGGACTGCGCGGCAATCTGCGCTGTCTCCGCGTCCCGGGTGACCCGCGCGGCGTCTGCCTGGGCCGCGTCGCGTCCGATTTCGGCGCGCGCCTCGCGCTCCGCACCGGCCTGGCGCTCGCTGGCCAGACGCTCTTCATCCATTTTCTTGATGGTGATGATGCGGGCGTCTTCGGCCATTTGGACGGCCTCGCGCGCCACCGTGCCAATGGGCTTTGAGCCAGCTCTGCCCGTCAGGTACCCCTCGGCGTTTTCCAGGCCGTCGACGGCCTTTTGGAAGGTATCGGAGGCGTACCTCTCAGCGCCAGTCCAGCGAGCGATCTGAACGGCATTGCGCGCCTCGTAGAGTTCCAAGGGCGTTTTCGAATTCAGCCGCAAGGGCTTAATATCGGCGGGGTTCACGTTCAAGGTGTACTGGCCCCGCTGTAGGAGCTCGTATTTCGCGTCGACCTGTTCAATCGTTCCCACCGTATCCGTCCGGACGAAATTCTCCATGACCACGACGTCGCTGGGTTGAGTCACCGCGAAATATGGCTCGGCGGTGACTATCAATCCAAACGACTGCAACTCCGTAGTGGCGTCGAGCTTGGTTCTATCGCCGTTCAGGAGCACTTCGCCAATATTGGTGGCGCGGCCCTCGGGCGTGATGGCCCACATCACATAGGTCAGGTACTCGGGACCGAAGTTAGTGGCGGGTTCCAGCTTCTCCATGCGCGCGTCGATCTTGATCACGCCTTGCTTGCTCTCCACGCTGGCTTCGCCGCGGGCGTCCGGCATGAGTGCCGTTCCGCGAAAGCCGATCCTCGTGGATCCGCTGCGGTGATTGTAATTGATCGCCTTGGTAGTCCGGGCTATCACGGTGACGCGATAGATAGGCATCGAGCCGGCCGCCATCCGCGCCGCGTTGTCGGTTGACTGCTGAACCGGGTTCGGAGCTTGCGCAGGCTGGGCCGCCACAAGTCCACATATCGTCAGGAATGTGCCGATGATTTTCATTGGTTCCTCTATTGCTGCAATGCCGCTTTAGTACCCTCTTGGAAAGAGTACTTGTCCAGGAGAGCTATCAGAGCCGCAGCCGATTCGGGCGCACGCCTGCCGTTGGTGACGATGTCCCGGTTCTCAAGTTTGCTGCCGTAGAGCGCAGCGTTGTCATCCAGATCCTCCCGCAGCGTGGCTCCTTCCAGAGCAACGCCGGCAAACAGGCCCTGAGACCGCGACCACGAAAGAATCTCCGCGTGCATTTGGGCGTCGGTTTGAGCTGTCGCCGTACGTCCGACGGGGCCCGCGGCAACAGAGCCTTCGGCGCCCAGAGTGAGCTTACTCTGAAGCAGTTTATTGGCTCCCTGTTCCGACATGACCAGCATAATCAGGTCGGTCATAGAACCGCCGATCTGAAAGCCAACGCTGCCGCCCTCGATGCGAACCGATGCGGGCGCCGACCAGCCAGAACCGCTCCTGTTACGGCAGGATAAGAAGCCCTTGCCGTACTTAGCACCGACGACGAACGCCGCCGTCTTAAGACTGGGGACAATCACGATGCAGTGTGCTTTCTCAAGCAAATCTTGCGGAATGCCCTTGTCGGGCGCCGCCATTACCTCCGAGAAGACCGCCGCAGCGTCGCCCAACCGCCTGGCGGGATCGTTACTATCCGCAGCCAGCAAAGTTGTGGTGAGGGCCAAACCGGCTATAATCACTGATTTCATTCCGTTTACCTCTTCTGTCGCGTTTCGACTCCTTCGCTAGGGCACGGTTAGCGCCACCTTCGATGGCGCGGCGAGGCATAAGCGGCAATCGTGCAAGCAAAGGAGTTGTGGGGACGAGGCGACTAAGTACGGCTCACAAAGGAGGCAGAAAGACGAAAGCGGCTATCGGACATGCAGCTTCTGTTACGGAAACGTGCAGGTATTGCTTTGCGGAACCCCGCACGGGCAGTCAACGCTCCACCCCGGGCGCCGGAACGGGACCCGGTCAAGCATGCTCCCATTCCGGCAGGCGGCGGTTCAATCTTCGATCCAGGATCCAGCCGGCCGAGCCTTCATCGAAGCGGTCTCCAGCATGATGGGGTTCTACGCAGCGTGCGGCCGGCATACGCCGGGCGGGTCAACTGCTTGTACCAGCCGAAGAACAACTCTTTCTATCGAGCAACGTACTGAGAGTCTCGCGATGGAGGCGGATGCCCTGCCGTGAATAGTCCACATAGCCTTGTTTGCGGAACCGGCTCATATGTTGAGTGACGACTTCGCGCGAGGTGCCGATGTACCGTGACAGCATCTCGTGCGTGAACGGCATCATCCGCACCGACCCGTCTTCCTCCGGGTTGCCCAGCCGCTCGGAAAAGCGGATGAGCGAGCGGGCGAGCCGTTGTTCGATGGTATCGATGGAAAGGCTCTCGATCCGGCGAGCGAAGTCGGCGTTCCGCTGCGCCAGGATCTGCAGCAATGCGACGGCAAGACGGGGCCGCTTCGTGACGAGGTCTTCCACGTCGGAAATAGGCCAACTCATCAACCTCGCTTTTTCGATGACTGTGGCCCGCTCGGAGCGGCGGGGAGCGTCGAGGAAGGCCGATTCGCCAAACAACTCGTCGTCCCTGACGATTTCCAGCAGCACCTCCGTGCCGTCTTCGGCTATCTGCGAGATCCCCACTTTGCCCGCAACCACCAGATAAATATTCTTCGAGAAACGGTCCGGGCCGTAGATCGTCTGACCTGGGCCGTATTCCATGGTGCCGGCGATCGGTAAATACGCCAATACATCCTCAAGCTGCGTACGCGACCCTAACGTTGTCGTGCTGGATGCCATTGCCTTCTCCTTTTAGAGTGTAAGTTTCTGCCTGTGCTATTGCCCCGGTTGGGCGCACAACGGTTTGGCGCGCAAACTGAAGCGGAGTTGTCTGGGGTTGTCATAAGATCTATTCCATGGAGGCCAGGACCTGTTCCAACGGAATCGTGGCGAACGTCGTAGCGTAGTCCGATATGCCGTAAGGAACTACGAGCTGCCGGCCATGCACCAGGCTGCCGCAAGAGTAAACGACATTGGGCACATAACCGTCGCGCTCGATGGCATTCGGCTTGATCAGTGGTTCGGGCAGGCGCCCGATTACCTTGGCCGGGTCGTCACGGTCGAGCAGGAAGGCGCCGATGCAGTACTTTCGCATGGGCCCCACGCCGTGGCTGATTACGAGCCAGCCGGCTTCGGTTTCGATCGGCGAGCCGCAGTTGCCTAACTGGATGAATTCCCAGGGAAACGCAGGCTCCAGGATGAGCTGCATGGTGTGCCAGAAGTGGAGATGATCGGAGAACATCACGTAGATATTCTCCGCATCCTGCCGGCCCAGCATCGCATAGCGGCCATTGATTTTGCGGGGGAAGAGCGCCATGCCTTTGTTTTCGACGGCCGGGCCATTCAAGGTGATGAATTTAAAGCGAAGAAAATCGGACGTCTCGACGAATTTGGGGAAGGATCATCTTTCCGTCGTACGCGGTATAAGTCGCATAGTAGGTTCGCGTGCCGTCGTCGTTGTGGAAGAGGACGAAGCGAGCATCCTCGATCCCGTTGCTCTGTGAAGGAGTGACCGGGAACAGAACCCGCTCGGACAAGCCGGACTCCGGCCTGAACTGTACTTCATAGTTGGAACTGGCGAGCATCAGCGTTTCCCTGGCTATGCGCTTCGTGGTCTCCAGTTCACTGTCCGGGAGCCGGCTTACGGTGCGGCTGATGCTGGCGCGGAGTTCAACCATTGTGAAAGCGTCCGGTAAGCCGTTGAGAACCTCGCGGTTGAAGTCGCCCATGAGACGGAGTTCCTGAAGCTTCCGCTCGAACAGGGGCTTTTCGAACGTCGAATTGGGAACCTGCATTGGCTCGAGGCTGTAGCGGGAAGGCACGTCCATTGTGATGTTACTGTTAGCGTCCAATATTCCGCTGCGAAAAACGATCGAGGAAACGTGCCCCTCGGCCGTGGCCCGTAAGCTCAGAATGAAACGCAACGATCCGGGCGGAAGGCCCGACTGGTCCGGGTGCGGCACCATCGAGGGATTGAACAGGGCAGCGGCTTCGAGCGAATACTCGTGAGTAAAATACCCGCCCAGCAACAACTTTCGCTCCTCCGACAGGCTTTGGCCGCTGAGCAGATAGGGGCTGACCTCGTCATACCTCCGGCGGAGGAATTCGTCGATCTTGAGTTGGCGGTCGCCGAATTCGGCCCGGACGTTCTCCAGCAGCGTATGTACTTCGCTTTCGGGCAGAGCCATAACCCGGGCGGAGATCTTAAAGGAGCGCTGGTCGCTCATGAGACGAAAAGGCCGGGCCAGCACGTGCGTCCGGTCCGGGTCCAACGTGACGGTGCTGCGTGTTACGTCGAGTGGCTTCATTGGGTGATGGAGGCTGCCATGCCGGCTCGTCGACCGCTCTTCGCGGCGCTTTGTGTCAGCCGCATTTCCGCCAGCGACAGGAGAAAGGCCAGCGTCGATTCCGCTCCCTGGTTTTCGTTGCTTCGGTCAGGGTGCAGCCCATCGCGACAGCCGCCAGTCTGGCGGGAGTAGAGTTCCAGCCCAACATCGTTCCAGCCGAGGAACCAGTCGAAGGCGCGTTGCGCCTGTTCGTGCCACCACGGGTCGGCCGTAGCTCGGTACGCTTCCAGACAGGCCGAGACCGTGGCTTGCGCCTCGATGGGCTGCTGGTCGAAGACCGCGCGCGGTCCGTTGCGCTTATAGAAGCCGTTGCTGCCAATGGGACGCAGTTGACCATGCTGCGAAGTCTGTACGTCCACCAGCCAACGCAGGGCCTGTAGGCCTCGTTCGTACACGCTCCTGTGTCCAGTCGCGCGTCCGCTGACAATCAGGGCGTGCGGCAGTTTGGCGTTGTCATAAGTCAAGCCTTCTTCAAACCACCGCCAGCCGGGCTCGGCGACCTGGTCGAAGATCGTCAGCAACCGCCCGGTGAGCTTGTCGCGGAGATCGTTGGCCAAGCCGTCACCCTTCCTCAGGCGCAGGTATTCGTGAATGCCAATCAAACTGAAGGCCCAAGCCCGCGGCGAGGTGAAGTCCGTCACGGCTGGCAGAGCCTGCGCGAAGAGATGGTCGAGCATCACCTGGGAACTCCAATGCGGCGAGCGTCCCACCGCGGTGCCCAGCGCCCAAACCGCGCGGCCGTGAGAATCCTCTGAGCCCTGTTTATCGAGCCAACAGCGGTCACTGCTAAGAAAATTGTGGAAGCGCTTCGTTTTTGGATCGAAGGCGTGGTCCAGGAACGCAGCGTAGGTTATAGCGAGCGCCCGGGCAGTCTTCGGAGCTTCCCCCGACTGGCCGAGCAACACCGCCAGAATGAGTGCGCGGGCATTGTCGTCCGTGCAGTAGCCTTCCGCGAGATTCGGCGCAGTGAAGCTGGCGTGCTGGAAAATGCCCGTCGAATCGGTCATGTGGTGAAGATGGTCCAGATTCAACTCCGGCGCTTCATGCGGCCGGTGGTGGAAGCCGTTCGCCGCAACCGATACGCGGGGCGCCGCGGTTGCCTGCCGGCGTGCCAGTTCAAAGGAGCGCATATACAGCCCCGCCGCGTTGCCCCACACCATCTCGCGGCCCAACTTGTAGGCGTTATCGCTCATGGCGCTGCGGCGCGCTTCGTCGCGCAATAACCCGCTCGCCTCGCGCGCAATCGCCCCAGAGTCCGCGAACGGCACCAATACGCCACGCTGGCCGGCCAACAATTCGGCGGCATGCCAATACGGCGTCGAGACCACGGCCTTGCCCGCGCCAAACGCGTAAGCTAATGTTCCCGAAGTGATCTGGGATTCGTCCAGATAAGGAGTAATATAAATATCCGCCGCTCCAATGAATTCGGTCAATTCCTTCAGCTCCACAAAGCGGTTGTGGAAGATGACGTTATTTTCGAGTTGGTTTTTCCTGACGATGGCCTCCAGGCCGAGGCGGTAGGCTTCGCCTCGCGTGCGCAACTCGTGAGGATGGGTGGCGCCCAGAGCGATGTAGACGGCGTCGGGAAACTCCGCTACAATGCGGGGGAGCGCATTCAGCACATGTTCAATCCCCTTGTTCGGCGACAGCAGCCCGAACGTCAGCAATACTTTCCGGCCGCCCACGCCGAACTGGTCCTTGTAACAGTCCGGGGCCACAAATGTCACGTCGGGAATCCCATGGGGGATGAGATCGATCTTGGCCCGTGGCGCCTGGTACACCTCCTGGAGGATCGTTTGTCCCCGCTCCGTCATGACCACCAGCCGTGTTGAGTGCGCGATCAATTCCTGCATCACGCGACGCTGATCGGCGTTGGGCTTGAGGAGGACGGTGTGCAGCGTGGTGACCACCGGCGCTTGCAATCTGCGCAGCAGGGCCAAGAGGTGGCTGCCGGCCGGCCCGCCGAAAATTCCGAACTCGTGCTGGAGCGATACCATATCCACGTCGCTGGAGTTCAGGAAGTCCGCGGCGAGCCGGTACGATTCGAGATCCTGCTCCTCAATCTCAAAGCGAACGGCGTCCGGATACCGATAGCACCCCTCGATATCATTGACCGCTACGGCGAAGCACCTGCTTCGGGAATACCGCGCCGCCACCCCGCCGAGCACGTCGGATGTAAACGTGGCGATGCCGCATTTGCGCGGCAAGTAGTTGCCGAGGAACGCAATGTTTTGAAAGCCGGACTCTGTTTTCACCATGGGATTACGCCGCATTGACGAGAGTCTCGCTTACATCGGCCGTTTCCAGCCCATCCCGATCGGCGGCCTCCTGGCATTGGATGCAACGCAACGCCCAGGGCACGGCCGCCAGGCGTTTTGGGCTGATCGGCGTTTCGCACACGATGCAGTCTCCAAAAGTGCCGTCGTGAATCCGGAGCAGTGCGGCTTTCACGTCACGCAGCAGAGTGGACTCGCGGTCTACGTTTCGAATCGCCAGATCCCGCTCCGTCGCGTACTGAATCTCGTCCATCTGATCGGCGCTTTTCTCGATGGCGATGCCGTCCCGGTTCCTTAGGACTCGAGCCAACTCGGCCCTTTGTCGTTCCAGGATCTCTTGAATCCCGCTTATCTCGGCAGATGCTATCTTCATCGCGGTCCTCTTTCCTTGAATTGGGCGGTCTAAAGTCCTTTGCACGGGATGGTCCAGAACAAAACCCCGCATTCTGGCAGACTGAAGCCGTTTGCCTGCCTAGAGTTACCGGTAGTTCGCGCGAGCCGAAATGCAATATCTGCACGTGTAAATGCGAAACTTGCCAGTCCACGATGGGAATGCCGGATCCGCCAGTCGCAGGACGGATCGAAAATCACCCGGCGTGCGGAAGGACTTTGTGTTGGCTTACGCTATCGCCTTCGCCACTCTTCAGGCCGCCGAATCCGATCGTTGAAAAGGTCCTCGCGCCCAGAACCAGGAACGCCCGGTGGATGCCGTAAATCATTTCCGGTTCGCTCGAATGGAAGCGGCCGGGGATGCAGAACGCGGTGACCAGCGACGCCGACGGCACGCCGAAGCTGATTCCCATCTGCTGCATGGTGCTCGCAATCGTGCTGGCGCTGCCTTCCCCCCGCGTTCTCGTTCGGCCCCAAACCTGCTCCGTTACGGTTCCGTAGACAGTAGCCACAAGGACGGATGAAGGATGAAGAATCTCACGAATTGGCCTGCGTCGCTGGCGATGATTGCTGCCGGACTTCTTGCAGGGTGCTCAACCACGATGCAATCACCTGAAGTTTCCGGCAACATTCGCACAGCGCTGAACCAGGCCGGACTGAAGAAGGTTTCGGTTAGTCAGGATCGCGACAAGGGTGTTGTGACTCTGGGTGGACAAGTCGCGGGTGACGGCGATCGGGCGCAAGCGGAAGCAATTGCCAAGTCAATCGCGGGCGGACAAGTCGTATCGGACCAGATTGCTGTGGTCCCTTTGGGAGCCGAAAGCGATGCCAAGGCCATGAATTCGGATCTGGATAAGGGCATCGAGCAAAACCTGGATGCCGCGCTGATTCAAAACAAGCTGCACGATCGAGTGAAGTTCGCGGTAAAAAACCACGTAGTGACGCTGACCGGCGAGGTCGACTCTCAAGCCAGGCGCCGCGAGGCCGAAAAGATCGCGGCTGCCGTGCCATACGTTCAGCAGGTGGTCAACGAACTGCAAGTCAAGAATCAAAAGGCGACTTCCTCGGAGTGAAGCGGGGCCTGCCGGTAAGGCGGCGGATCCCTCGACATTCAACAACAACTGATAAGGAGAAACAGATGAACCCGAGTACGAAAGATCAAATCAAAGGCGGATTCCATGAAGTTAAGGGCAAGATCAAGGAGACGGCGGGCCAAGTCGCCGGCAATCCCGATTTAGAGGCCGAAGGCAACGCCGAGAACCTCGGCGGCAAGGTCCAAAAGAAGGTGGGTCAGATCGAAAAAGTCTTTGAGAAGTAGATTGGCCGGGCACAATGAAATGTTCAGACTAAAAAAAGGAGATCGACGATGCTGATATTGATTCTGGTTTTCTTCTTGCTTTTGGGCGCCGGTGGTGGATACTACGGCCATAGCCGTTGGGGTTACGGCGGGGGCGCGGGAGTGGGGCTGGGGACCATATTGCTTGTCCTGCTCGTAATTTACATGCTCGGCTTTATCCACTAAGGCGCAGGCGTGAAAAAGGAACGGCCATGTCATTCGGGATTTATATTGTCGGCTTCTTGATCTTAATCGGCGGGCTGATCTATGGAGCCGTTCTACTGCATATGGCAGCGCATTGGATCGCAGTGGGCGCCATCGTACTCTTGGGCCTTGCGATTCTGAAGGGCGTCCAGGCGACGCGTGGAAAAGATCTGTCGCAATAAGGCGGGACTGGCGTGCCTATGAAACAAGACCTGCCTCCAGCAGGGCCCGCTGCACCCTCCAGGCTCCGGGGTGACGCGGGCGCCATTGTCCTGTTCGGAACGATCGCGGCTCTGTACTTTACGCGTGAAATTCTAATCCCCTTCGCGTTTGCTCTCACGCTTACGTTTGTATTGACTCCGGTAGTGGTGTTCCTCCAGAGGCTGCGTATTGGGCGGGCACTGTCCGTTCTCACTACCATCCTGATTTCGGTCGCGGTGGCTGGCGGCATCGGCTGGATCATCGCGAATCAATTGGTTGACGTGGCCAATCAGCTCCCTCTCTACCGCCAGAACATCCACGCCAAGATCGAGGGGTTTCACCTCCCGGTAACGGGGCAGCTAGGCCATGCCGCCGAAAGCGTGCAGGAGATCGTGCGGGAACTCACCAGCCCGAGCGCCCCGTCCCCGGGCGCGCCTCCGCAGGGTCAGAATCGGAAGCAGCCGAATGCACCGCCTGCGCCCGTTTCACCGATTCCCGTTCGAGTGGTCCAAGCCCCAACCAGCGGATGGACGGAGCTTCGCGACCTGGGCACGCCCGTTCTTGCGCCTCTGGGACGGGCGGGAATTGTCGTCATTTTTGCCGCCTTCATGCTGCTGAAGAGAGAAGACCTGAGGAACCGTCTTCTGCGGCTGGCCGGCCTCGGTCAGTTGAACCTCATGACGCAAGCGCTCGACGACGCGTCAGGCCGCGTCAGCCGATACCTGCTGATGCAGTTCCTGGTCAATGCGAGCTTTGGAACTCTGTTTGGTGTTGGTCTTTACTGCATTGGTGTGCCCAATGCAGCGCTATGGGGAGTGGTCGCCGCCATCCTGCGGTATGTGCCTTACGTGGGGACGCCCGTGGCGGCGATGCTGCCGATCGCGCTCTCGTTGGCCGTCTTTGATGGATGGCTCAGGCCACTGCTGGTGTTGCTGCTGGTTGCGGGCCTGGAACTGATCGTCGCCAACGTCGTCGAACCCTGGCTCTACGGCACCCACGTAGGAATCTCTTCTTTGGCGCTGCTGGTGACCGCCGTCTTCTGGGCCGTTCTGTGGGGACCCGCCGGCCTGATTCTGTCTACCCCTCTGACGGTCTGCGTCGTGGTTCTGGGACGCTACGTTCCCCAACTCTCTTTTCTGCATATCTTGCTGGGAGATGAACAAGCTCTCGCGGCCGAAGCCCAGATCTACCAGCGGTTACTCGCGATGGACCAAGCGGAAGCGCACACCATTGTCAGCGAGTTTCTGAAAGGAAGACCCCTGATCGAGTTGTACGACTCGGTGCTCATCCCGGCTCTAAGCATGGCCGAACAGGACCGGCACAAGGGAGCCATTGACGCCGTGAGGGAGGAGTTTTTCTTTCTCAGCATCAACGAAATGATCGCCGAGCTGTCCGAGTATCAACTGGCGGACAACTCTTCCGGGGAAGCCTCCGCGCCGATACCGGACGCCCCGGAGCATCATAACGACAGGATCATTTGTCTCGCGGCCCATGATCGGGCCGATGAGATCACGGCCTCGATGCTGGGTCAGATCCTGGAGCAAAAGGGGTTTGCGGCTCTGTCCTTTCCCGTCGCTGGACCTTCTCACAATGAATGGCTCACGTCGATGGAAGTTGGTCCAAACGACGTGGTTTGCATCTCGGCGTTGCCTCCTTACGCGTTCGCGCCGGCGCGTGCCATGTGCAAGCAGATCCGCGAACGCTTCCCAAAACTCAAAGTGGTGGTTTGCGTCTGGGGTTTCAACGGCGATACGCAAAAAGCCATGGCTCGTTTCGAGCGAACCCAGCCGGATCGCCTGTCCACCAGCCTGGCGGAGGCGGTGGCGCACATTCAGGAACTCGCTTCACCCAAGCCGGAGGCGGCTCCCCTGGTCGCGTAACCGGGCCATGCCAACCCTCGGTCCGGTCGTCCGCGCATGATACAAACCCTTCATGGGTTCAATCGCCGCAATCCATCGGAGCGCTCCGTCCGCAGCAAGAATGGAAAGGCTTCGGGCATCGGCGCAGGTGGAAGGCTTGTCTCCCCAATTGTATCCCCGGAGTCGCCTTTCAGATAAACGTCGATTCTCTGTTCCATCCCAGCCGGAAACGGCGGGGCAGCGCCGACCAGCTTGTTGCCGTACGCGCTCAGCACGATTTCTCTGAACACCGGGAGCGCAACCCTGCCGCCGGTCTCTTGCTCGCCCAGGGAGCGGTTGTCGTCAAAGCCGATACGAACCGCCACGGTGATTCCATCGGGGCCGTAAGTGGACCCCACGAAGAGTGCGTCCCTGAACCCGTTTGTGGTTCCTGTCTTTCCCATCACCGCGAACGGCAAACCGCCGTAGTCCAGTGCATGAGCCGTGCCGCCGGGGAGGCGCACGACGCCGCGCAGACCTTCCTGAATGAGCGCGAGCGCCTTGCCCCCAACGTCGACCGGAGACGACTCGCGTCCGCTCGCGGCGATCACCTCGCCGGAATCCAAGACGATCTTCCGGATCACCCGAGGCTGGCTGAGAGTGCCCGATGCGATCGTGCGGTACGCATTGGCAAGCTCCAGCAAGTTCACTTCGGACGCCCCCAAGGCCGTGGTGGGGTAGGGCTGCAACGGCGTCTGGATCCCCAGATCGCGCGCCGTCTCCAGGACCCTGCCAATGCCGATCTGCTCCGCGATCCAAATCGCCACCGCGTTCCTGGATTCCGCCAGCGCCATGCGGAGCGGGATCATGCCCTTGAATTCGCCATCGTAGTTGGCGATCCATTTCTCAGCCTGCCCGACGCCATTGGGAACGCTGATGGGTTCATCGGGCACCGGGGTTTCGAGATCGAACTTGCCGTTCTGAAAGGCCGCCAGATAGACAATGGGTTTCATGGTCGACCCAGGTTGCCGGAGCGACTTCGTCACCCGGTTGAAGTCGCTAAAGGCGCTGGCGCGGTCTTTGTAAGACTGGCGGCCGCCCGTCTCGGCGAGGACACTGGCATCGCGGTTTCTCAGTACCACCACCGAACCCTGCGTCAGGCCGCCGGCGCGGGGGTGCCGCTTCTCATACGCCATCAGCCCGTGCTCCAACGCCTGGTTCGAAATCTCCTGCACCCGGGAGTCCACCGTCGAGTAGACCTGGATATGTCCCTGAAACAGGTCCTTCTCGCCGAGATCGGTATAGCGGCTTTTGAGTTCGTCAAGGACATTGTCAACCACCGCGGACGCCCCGACCAGCTTGTCCTTGTCCTTGTGCTCGGCGACTGTCACAATCGGGCGCTCGATGGCTCGCCGGGCCCGGTCCGGAGAAATGAAACCATGCGCCATCATGAGCGCCAGGATTTGATTCCTGCGATCGAGCACTCTCCGGGTCTGGCTCGCGTTGGGCGCGTAGTAACGAGCCGACTTTATAGTGCCTGCCAGCAGCGCGGCCTTGTCCGCATCATCCGCGGTGAACGTGGCGAGAGGCCGGCCAAAATAGTATTCCGCGCCTCTCGCAACCCCGTACTGGCCGTTTCCCATGTAAACCAAGCTGACGTATCGGGCCAGCAGTTCTTCCTTAGCGCGGCGCTTCGAACCGAAGCGCGCCCGCATTTCTCCTTCAATCCAAAACGATAGCCGGATCTCCTCCAGCTTCCGAAACATCATGTTGACGGTTCGCGCGCCGATCAAGCGCGCGAGCGCGCGAGCCAAGCCCTGGCCATGCCGGAGCTGATCGCTGTTCTCTTGAGCGGTCATAGTTTTGAGAAAATAACCGCGCACGAGTTGCTGGGTAATGGTCGATCCGCCCTGCGGGAAGATCGCGGCGATATCCACCGAGTCCCGCCGCCCCATCTTCGTCAGGCGCGCTATCAGATCCCGGATCCTGAGTTTGCACACGACGCGTGCGAATCCGGAGTAGTCGACTCCGTTATGGGAGAAGAAGTTCTTGTCCTCCGCGGCGAGAATCGCGTCGCGAACGATGGGCGGGATTTCCGCGTAGGTGGTGATCTGGCGGTATTCCGCGGCCATCTCAGCCAGTGCCCGGTCGTCGCGATCGTAGACGTGGCCGACTGTGGGAAGCTCGAACCGGCTGAATGCCTCCAGGTTGGGCAGGTTGGCTCGATCGAAGTAGATATAATAGACTCCCACTACAGTCAGTGTGGCCGCGATGATGGCCGTGCCAACTAGAACGCAAAAGGCGCTACGACGCCACGGCAGTCTGCCCAGGCGGCTGGCTCGGATTTTCCGGGCCGCCGCCAGGGCGCCCACGCGCAGGCGTTCAAACTGGAACCTGCCAAGCGTCGCCAGGCCAGATAGCCCGCGCCGGGAACGCTCGGCAACGTTTCGGCAAAAACTCAGCGCGCGATTTAATACCATCGGCCACGGCCGTAATAACCGCCGCCGCCAAACAGCAGCACAACAACCAGGACGATTAACAGAAGCGACATAACGATCTCCTTATTCTTTTGGTTTCTTTGGTGAACTATCGGCCACCGCACAACCCGGCCGACTCGAAAGCAGCATGCCGCTAGCCCCGTCTACCGGCCCTCGGACCGCTAAAGTTTGCTGGTGGCGCCCGGGTAAGTTCGTGCTACAAGACTGGGGATGTGTGGCAGGCAATCCTGCCCGCAAGCCGGGCCCAGAGATTGGCCATTCGGGGACCGCCCGTGGGGCCAGACCATCGTCCCACCGGGACGAAGCACCGGCGGACAAACCGGTACTGAGTACCGGTTCTTCAACCAAGAATCAACAACTTACTTGGTGAAAACGGGTACTCAGTACCGGTCTTGGGCCCGCTTGCAATGGGTCCGCAGCCTGAAAGGCCGCGCCACACGGGCTGCCTTGACTTATGCCAACGATTTACACTAGCTCCAGTGCCCCTCGACCAGCACATAGCCGCCGTTCCTGTGAACCCAACGATGGGCGACCCACCGGGAATGCCCCTGCGGAGGCAGTTCCCACCTTCCTGAAGTCCACACGTAACGCTGGCCATCCCAATTGTGATATCCCGAAATCCACACATGGTTGCGACTCGGTCGAGGACCCCGCCTCTCGACTACAACGTGTGGTGGCGCGATACGAACCACAACATCGGCCGCCGCGGCGCTGAAGGCCAGCCCGCCCGCAAAGATCAATCCGATCAAACGTTTAACTACCATAACACTTTCTCCTTTACTTAGTACCGAACGACAAACCAATCTCGCGGCTGGCGCCTTACCAGGCTCTTCTCCGTCTGAAAGCGTGATACAGAACCAGCAAAACCACGGAGCCGATAACCGCCACGAAGAAACTATAGATGTTGAGTCCGCTTACGCCAGGGGCTCCAAATACGTGGAACAGCCAGCCACCGGCAAAAGCGCCGACGACTCCGAGCAGGATATCGAGCAGAATGCCCTCGCCTCTCCTATTTACCAGCTTGCTGGCGATGTATCCTGAAACTAGGCCGAGAACCACCCAAGCCAGGAAGGACATCGCGTCTCCCGTTTCGCCCGTCGATAGGCGTAGCGAAGAGGACCGGCCGTAAGCGCTCATTGCCCATGAGGAACAAAGCACCGGCGCAAGTAAAGTGCGATATATCTTTCCCAGTTGGATCATACTGTTGCCACGCTCCGGGCTATAGCAATGCACGTGCGTGGCCGTATGCAAGTACCTGACATGCCACCAGGCGGCTGCGCCTGTACCGGCAAGACCTGCACTCAGGTGCACTGTCTCTTACGCGCAGGCGACGCGGAGGGCATCCAGTGTCGGCGACAACCGGATAATGTTAGTCGGCCGGAGGCGCACTGAAATAGAACGTCGATCCCGCCCCAGGTGTCGACTCCAACCACATCCGCCCCCCGTGCCACTCGATGGCCTTCTTGCAGAATGCGAGTCCGAGTCCGTTTCCGGGGTGTTCTTTGCCGTGCAGGCGCTTAAATACTCCGAAGATCCGCCGCTGGAATTCGGGGTCTATTCCCGGACCATTGTCTTGGACCGAAAACACCCAGTCGGGATCTTCTCGCCTGGGTGAAATATGAACGCACGGAGACGGTTTGTCGCAGTACGCGATGGCATTTCGAACCAGATGGCGCAGGATCTTGGCCAGAGTCCCGAAGTCTCCGTACACCATCGGCAAAGGGTCATGGGTAACGATCGCGCTCCGTTCCGCGATCTGCTTGTCCATCCCGAGGAGCGCCTGGCGAAGAACCGCTTCCATGTCCGTCGGCGAGGATTGCCGGTCGCCCGTACTCGTGGACCAGTAGTCCACCACGTCGGCGAGCAGCGACTGCATCCTGGCCGCTCCCTCCTGGATGCGATCGAGGAATCCGCCGGCTTCGGAATCCAGGCGGCAGGCGTAGGTCTCGGCAATAAGTTGGCTGAATGCGGCCACGTCCCGGAGAGACTCGCGCAGATTGTGAGCCGCCATCGAGACGAATTCTTCAAATTCGGCGTTCGCCCGGTCCAACTGCTTCTGCACTTCGAGGCATTGCCGCTTTTCCTCGTCCACCGCGTTGCGCAAGCGCTGGAGTTCGTCTTCCTTGCGCATTTGGACGGACTTGCTCATCTCAGTTGATGCGTCGGGGGAGTGCCATCCGCGCGGCGGGTAGGAACTGTGAACTTGAACGTAGCGCCGTGCCCTACTTCCGATTCCACCCAAATTCGCCCGCCCTTGCGCTCGACAACTCTTTTGCAAAGCGCCAGGCCGATGCCCGTACCGGGGATCTCTTTCCCATGCAAGCGTTTGAACATGCCGAACACGCGGTCGACGTCGTGCGGATCGATGCCCATTCCGTTGTCCCGCACCGAAAACAGCCATCCTTCCGCATTTTTCTCCGCCGAGACATGGATTCTCGGCATTTCCGCGCCTCTGAACTTGATCGAATTGGCAATCAGGTTCTGGAAGAGCTGTGTCAGCATGACTTCCTCGGCTACCACCGTCGGCAACGGGTCGGAGGTTACGATGGTGCCGCTCTCCGCCATGGCCGCCTGGAGGTTCAACAGCACTTTAGCGAGAACGGCTCCGCTATCGATCGCGGCGAAGCCGTCCGTTCCACGCTCAGTAACCTCCCAATACGCCAGCAGGCTCTTCAGCAGGGCCTCGATTCTCAGCGCGCCCTCCACGGAATAGGCGATGAACTGGTCCGCTTCTCCGCCCAGCTTTCCCGCGCACTCCTGCGCCAGGAGCTGGTTAAAGTTCACTACCATCCGGATGGGTTCCTGCAAGTCGTGGGTCAGGGCATAGGCGAAATGCTGCAGTTCGGAATTGGTCGTCTTGAGCGCTTCCTCGGCCCGCTTGCGATCGGTGGCGTCCTCGATCGCCAGGAGAATGGTCCGCGCTTGCGCGTTCGGATCGAAGATCTCGCTGGCGTTGAGGAGCATCACTTTCTTTCCGACATGTTCAAATTCGTGCGTCACCTCAAAGTCCCGGAACGTGGAGTGCGCCGGGAGAATGTTCTCCAGCAGCTCGCGGAGTGTCGGAATATTCCATTGTCCATTCCCCAGGTCGTAGATCAGGCGCCCCTCCGTCTGCTCCCGCGAGGACTGGAACGTTTCGTAGAACGTCTTGTTCGCTTTGAGCACCTGGAAGTTGTGATTCAGGATCACCAAGGGTTCCCGCACCGTTTCTACAATCGCTTCGGCGAAGTCGAGGCCGCGCTTGGCGGCATCGATATCGATCAACATCAGGACGGCGCCGTCGGTCTTGCCATCCGGTCCCACCGACGGGAGGATGCGCAGCGAATACCAGCGGCCGTGCGAGTCGCGGATGTCGCGCGGTTTTCTATCGCCGCCCTCCATGGCATCTAGGAGCAACCGCCGCAGGTCGGGTAGCTCCATCTGAGGCTGAAGGTCGGTGATCGACCGTCCCACATCGGAGGCGATCAGATTCAACATCGGTTCCATGGCGCGCGTAAAGCGGCGGATGCGCAGATCCCGTCCCACTATCACCAGGGGTATGCTGATGCTCTCCAGAAGATTGGTCAGATCCCGGTTGACTTTGCTGAATTCCACGTTGCTGATCTTCAGCTCTTCGTTGAGCGTGTTCAGTTCCTCGTTGGCCGATTCCAGCTCTTCCTGCGCGGTCTCCAGTTCCTCATTCCCGGCCTGCGCCTCGTCGTTGGCCGCCCGAAGCTCCTCCAGAGTGGTGGCGTTGTCTTCGACGATCGATTGCAGATATTCTTTGGTCGCCACCAGCTCGCGCCGCCGCCGCCCGCTTGCCCCGGCGTCCTCGACCGCCGGTATGGGCACGGCCCAACGGCCGCCGTTCGCCCCGGCGTCCTCGAACAGGACCAGGAAATTGCGCTCCTCGGTCGAGGACGAACCCCGGAACGGGGTTACTTTGATAGTGACGTCTTCTACCTGGCCGTTGCTTTCGATCCGGAACCCGTCTTCTTTGGCTATAGCGTTGGTTTGCCGGGCGGTTCGGATCGCCTTAGCCAGGCCCGCAATCAAGCCTTCGCGCGCCAGTTTCAGAAGATTCTGGGTCGGCCCACCCGGCGAAAGCTCCAGGTACGGAGCGGTGCGGCCGCGGACCTGAACGATGTTCATGTGATCGTCGATGATGGCGCCCGGGGGGGCGTATTCGGCCAGCACCAGGCGGTCGGCTTCTTTCAGCACGTCCGCTCCCGCCCGGCCGTCGGCAATTCTCTCCCGGACATCCAACCGGCCTGTGGCGCGGCGGCCTTCGCTGAGGCGGGGCTCCGGCGGATTCTCGGCCGGCCGCATGGAATAGATGTGGTGGGTCTTCCCCATTGGATGGAAGGACTCGGAAAGCGCGCCGATGCTCTCCGATGGACCAAGTATCAGGAAGCCGGTTGGCTTGAGGGCATAATGCAGGATCGACAAGACCTTGCGTTGCAGTACGTCTCCCAGGTAGATCAGCACGTTACAGCAACTGATCAGGTCCAGCTTGGAGAAAGGCGGGTCCTGCGCCACGTTGTGCCTGGCGAAAACGCACACATCGCGGATCTTCTTCGCAATCTGGTGCCCGCGTTCGGATTGAGTGAAGAACCGCGCCAACCGCTGCGGTGAGACATGCGCCAACGCGGCGCCTGTGTATGTGCCGGCGCGAGCTTTTTCGATCGCCGTCTCGCTGATATCGGTGGCGAAAATCTCGAACGGAACACTCGCTTTCGTGTCTTCCAGGAATTCCAGCAGGCAAATGGCGATCGAGTAAGCCTCCTCGCCCGTGGCGCACCCAGGCACCCAGATGCGGATCGGATCCCCGTGCCGTCTGTTTTCCAGCAGCGCGGGAAAAACCCTGTTCTTCAGTTCCTCGAAGACCGCCGGTTCCCGAAAGAATGCCGTGACGGTGATAAAACAGTTCTCGCACAACGCCTTGGCTTCCTCGCGATTCTGCTCGAGATCGCGGCTGTAGTCTTCCAAAGTCGCAAATCCGCGGAGGACCATGCGCCGCTTGATGCGTCGCGAGAGGGTGCTGTGCTTGTAGTACGAGAAGTCCACTCCGGTAGCGCTCCGCACCAGCCGGAGTATCCTGGCCAGTTCGGAATCCTCCGGCGGCCCAATCTCATCCCGAGGCTCGATCAGGGCATAAAAACCCCGGGCGATAGTCGCCAGTTGCCGCGCGATTCCGGCCGGCGGCAGCACAAAATCCGCTACACCGGCGGCGATGACGCTTCGCGGCATGCCCTCGAACTTGGCGGTTCCCAGGTCCTGAACGAAGGTGATGCCGCCCGCCGCCTTGATCGCCTGGAGGCCGAGCGTCCCATCTGAAGCGGTTCCCGACAGGACCACGCCGAGGGCCTTGCTACCGCGGTCCGCCGCCAGGGCCCGGAGAAAATTGTCGATCGGCATGTTGCGGCCACTGTCCGGCCGGGCCGGGGTTTGAAGGACTCCAGCGGAAATGCCTAAATTGCATTGCGGCGGAATCACATAAACATGGTTGGCCTCCGTGCGAGTTTCCCCTTTCACTTCCGAAACGGGCATCCTGCTGGCTTTGGAAAGCAACTCCGTCAGATGGCTCTCATGGCTCGGGTCGAGGTGCTGAATCAGCACGAATGCCATGCCCGTATCGGCGGGGAGATTGCTGAGGAACTCCGTGAATGCCTCCAGCCCGCCGGCGGAGGCTCCTATGCCAACAACCACAGGAAGGCAACTGTCTGGGTCGCTTCGGCCGGCGGCTGGCCGCACGATCTCTGCCTCGCGCCCAGGACCTGCGCCCGCCATGGAGGTCTTCCTAGCCTGGGCAGTTCGTCGTTTCAGGCTGGGCGAATCAGGCGCGCGCGGGGAACGCGCGACCGCGGTTGGCCGGCGACTGCCGGTGTTCTTTGCCACACACCACCACTTTCTTTCTCGCCGGAACCAGCGTCATCGCTGGAACCGGATCGCGACCAACAGAGCACGCGCGATGCCATTCCCGCGACCATTCTCCGGGCCGGCGCCTGTTCCTCGCGGCTGGCCCCCACCAGTCTGACTGAATTGTAGCGCCGTCTCGTCTTGCCGTGGGCCGCTAGCCGGCGCCGGGACCTGCGAGCAGATCCTTGATGATTTTGCCGATCTGCATGAATTGATTCAGACCGGAAGGCTTGGTGATGAATTGCGAAACTCCGAGGTCCTTGAGCATCGATTCGTCTCGCCGCGAGGCGGAAGAACTCCACACGCACACCGGGACGTTGCCCAGGTGCCGGGAGCTTCGGATTTCGCGCAGGATGTCTTCGCCGGTGTATTTGGACAGGTTCAAGTCCACCAGCATCAGGTCCGGAAGGGCCGCATCCGCATAGGCACCCTGCCTGCGGATGTACATCAGGGCTTCGCCTCCGCTCGGCAGGTGAACCAGTTCAAATCGGAAATCCTGCTTGTTCAGGGCCCGCTGGAGAAGAAAGACGTCCGAGCCGTTGTCTTCAATGACAAGGATCCGAGCGGCGCGAACAACCGAAGTGTCTATCAAGGTCACTCCCAGCGGCCAGTCATCGCCGGCCGCTCTTATCATTCCACAATGGATGGCAGCGCCGTTGGCGGCGACACCTGCCGGGCCTTTACGACGAACCGCTTGGGTGCGGCTCCTACAAAGAAAAAGGGATAACAGGTCACCAGAGTCAGCTCGTTTTCAGACGACGAGGCGAGTACCCCCACGTTGTCCGGCTCAACGATGACCAGCGATTCTACGATGTATTTGAAATCGCCATGCAGCGTTGAGAATTGAATCTCGTCGTTGATCTTCAAATCCTTCAGCGAGCGAAACAAGGTGTCCCGGTGTCCGGCCAGGCCCACGTTGCCCGGCTGTCCCGGCAGGGCCGTGCCGGGAATATGTCCGACCACGCGCCGGAGAGTGGTTCTGCCGATCCCTTCCACGACGATCGTGGAAAGGAGAAGACGGGGGATCTCCAAGCGGCCGATCAGACCTTTCGTCTCGGCGGCCGGTATCACGGCCACGGCCGCGGCCTTAGGAGAAGGGAAGGACTCCGGTTGAGGCCTGCTCTCGCCCGCCACGCGCTGAACATTTAACGCACGGTCGAAATCCCGGCTCTCGCGCCTCTGGAAATTCCAGGCGTCCAGCAGAGCGAACGCGCAGTAACCCAGAAGTAAGAAGGCGCAGGCCGACAGTGCGCGTTGGGTCCACTTCAGAATCCGCCGGAGTGGTTCTCTCGCAACGAGGAGCCTCACTTGGCGCCCTTCTCGTCAGGCCGCGGTTCGCCGCCGGCTATGTAGCCGGTGCGCGTGCGCACCGCCAATTTCTCGTGGCCGTTCGCCCGGGCGAGCACCCGAATGGTACGATAAGCGCCGTCACGAGCCGGGTTGCTCGGAACATATCCGATCGTGTATTGATGGCGAATGTCCCGGGCGATGCGCTCGCAGATGGACACCACTTCGCTGAGCTGCTTGGGAATAAAGGCTTCGCCCCCGGTCGCCCGCGCCATGGCCTTGAGCACACCCGGGTTCCGGTCCGGATCGTCTTCGTCGAACAAGCCCAGGGTGTAGATGACGGCGCTGGATTGCCCGGCCATTTTCATAACTGTGTCCAGGCCGCGCACGCTCGCGTTGTCACCACCATCGCTGACCACGATCAGCACTTTCCTGTCCCGGCTGCCTGCCTGCAATTCCACTAACCCCTTGGCGATCGCGTCGTAGAGAGCCGTCTGGCCCCCGCTAGGCAGGGTTCGAATCGCGTCTTCGAGTTCGGGGATGTCATTGGTGAATCGGATCGTGCCGGGCAGGCCCAGCGATACCTTCTCGTTGAAGTTGACGACGAACATCTCGTCTTCCCGATTGCTGGACCGCACGAAGGTCTTGGCTGCGGTGGACACCTCCGCAAGTTTCGGGCGCATGGTTGTGCTGTGATCGACCACCAACCCCACGGTGACTGGAATGTCTTCGTTTATGAAGAGCCGGATATGTTGCGGTACGCCGTTCTCATGTACTTCAAAATCCTGCTCGCCCAGGTCGGAAACAAAGCCGCCTTGCCGGTCGGTCACCGTCGCGTGCAACACCACCAGGGCCACGTCCACCGAGATTCGGAAAGATCCCGGGTCGCGATCTTGTCCGGCCGGCGGAACCCGATCTCCGGCATAGCCTGCCAGGACGAACAGGAGAAGGACCGGGAGAGCGATCGTTTTCGCCACGCCACGCTCCCCCACCTTCGATAGCCACCTTCTCATAGCCGCTCTCTTTATCTTCCCAACGACACCACTGGTGACACCACCCCGGCCGCAGGCGCGCCGCAACAAAGACGCGCCAGGGGCGTGGGCTGGTCGCCTACAGAACGCGCTTCTGCGCCAGCCGGAGCGTCCACGCCCCGCCCAACGCCAGCAATCCAAGAAGGCCGATCAGCGGCAACGAGCTCGCCGTGGATGGGAGCGTCTGCTCCGCTACCGGTGCAGGCGCGGTGTCCGGAGTGAGTTCGGCGGCGGGCGGAGGGGTGACCACCGCGGCGAGTTCCACCGATTCTCCGGTAGGTTTAATCGCCATGACGGGCGCCTGCTTCAGTTGCAGGACCACTGGGTGGTCTGTCGTCTTGACCGCCTCCACGACTTCCACCGGGATCTCGACCTCCGTGAAGAGAACGGGGGCGTTGGCCGTTTTGGCAAGTTCTAAGGCTCTCGCCTTCGGATAGACGAATTCCTCGCCCCAGTTTCTGCCGGGATAGAACCAGGCGCGTAGCGCTTCCGGCTCACCGGCCGGTCTCTCTCTGAATGTCACCACGGTCTTATCGGTCGCTTTGAGTCGATAGTTCGGAATCGCCAGAATCGTCGCGTAGACGGTTCTCTCGTCCTGGCTGAAGATCTGGACGATGTGGCGGTCGGACTGCGAGTCCATGATTTTGAACACATACGTGCCGGCCGGCAATACTCCCCACCCCTTGAGGTGGACTCCCGGAATCTCCACGGGCCCGCTGAAAGTCATCACGGTCTTTCTGTTCCACGCGTCCGCCTTGGCGGCTGGCGAGAATACCGCGCCCATTAGCGCCGCGCAAAACACCGCTGTTGTTACTGTTCTCGAGATACTCATCTGCTTCTTTCTCCTTTAACCAGAATCTGTGCGGCCGGCTCTTCGCTCCGTCGGGCACCCTGCCTGCAAGAACCTCGGCTGGCCAGCCGCGCACGGTGAAGGAAAGGCATTCCGAGGTCCATCGGCGCGCTGCCGCGAGGAATGCCGCTGTCATCTCGCTCCAGGGCCGTGCTTGCTGCACTTGAGGAGCACGCGTCGCGCAGCCAAGCCGGGAATCTCTCGAAGCGGTTCATGCCGCTGGAGCGATCGCTTCATGCAGCTTTTGCCGCGCGAATGCAGGAATTGCTACGAATGACGGACTCTGCCGCTAACCTGGCAACCCCCTGCAACGGAAAACCGCATTCGTTCAACGATACAGTCCGGAATGGTGTGCCTGCGCCGAGAAAACCCCGCTTACAGGACACTGGCGCCCGGAATATCTCTCCTCCGCCTCGCAGACTGTCGCTGGCTACGCGACGACGGATAAGGCAACCGAGAGAGAGCCTGTGGTCATGGGTCGTGGCGAAGCGCCCGCCCAACCGACGCCAGATGCGCTCCCAACGAAACCAAGAAACAGGAGGCTGCTGAGTTGAGCCGGCTGCCGGTCTGCGTGTACACCCAATAGCGACCCTAGCTAGCGGAGACGATTCCTGTGCAATTCATTCGCGCTACCCGTACCGCTGGGTTGTTTCTGCTTTTCGGGACGATTGTCCCTCCACGGCGTGGCCGGACCGCCAGAAGGCAGGACAAGCGAACCCCCAGCAGGCCGCGCAGCCGCAAGGTGCCCGGCCACCCGCGCCATAGCAGCGCCCTCAGGCATAGCCGCAAACAACCGCAGCGGCAACGGGCCCAACCGCAGCAGGCACAACGCGAACAGCCGCAGCAGAAGCAACGCGAACAGCCGCAGCAGAAGCAACCGTAAGTACAACAGCGGTCAGGCCGCCCAACAACCGCAGCAGCAACGGGCCCAACAGGGTCAGCAACAACAGCCGCAGCGTACCCGGCAGCGGGCAGTTGCGTGGCAGCCGAAGCGCGGATGGGTACAGAGGGCGGCTGGCAGGGGCATAGTACGTTTCTGCAAGGATCGTTCTCAATCCTGGGCACCCGATCATCGCACTTGGGCGCAGTGTGGAGGAGGCTATGGCGGCTACTATATTCCTCAGGCCACCTTCAGTCTCTTTCATTCGGGAGTCAACACCGGCTTCGGATGGGCAGCCTTCCGGCGATCTACATGGGCTATCCGCGCCTCTCGTATCGTACGGCGGCTTTTCGTTCGTGCTCGTGGATCCCTGGCCGGGAAACTGGGCACAAAATTGGTACGCGACCGATGACGTTCACATCGGTTATGACAACCGGTACTACCTTTACGACCGAAGCTATCCGGGCGTAGGACTTGCGATCACTGTCGCACTGTAACTGACGGATGATGGAACGGCACCGCACCGGACACGTCGGCTGGCTGAGCGCGGCGGTATTAGGCGCGGACGACGGGATACTTTCGACGGCCAGTCTGGGGCGCTCTTCGGAACCGACACAACCGGGACTTGAGGATCGCGAGGATGGACTACCCGCTGCCACCCACGACTCTCACTGACACTTTTCGACGACTACGAAGGTGATGTCATCGGTCTGCGGCTCGCCCTGAGTGAATTCCTCAATGGCCTGCAAGAACTTCCGCTCGAGCGCCTGACTTCCCGAGGGGGCCTCCTGCCGAATGATTTTTCGCAGTCTCCCCTCTCCGAACAGTTCTTCCCGCTGGTTTTCGGCGTCCGTAAGGCCGTCGGAATACACCACCAGAATGTCTCCTTTATCGAGCTGGAATGCGCGGGACGGATACGTGGCGTAATCGAACATCCCCAGCACATAGGCGTCGGAGACCAGCTCTTCGATTTTTGCCGTGGCGGAACGGTACAAATAGGCAGGATTATGTCCCGCGCTGATGAATTGCCCCATGCCAAGCGGGTTCAGGAGAAAGAGAAAGAGTGTAACGAACTGGGAGGGAAGGGATTTTTCGCAAAGCAGCCGGTTCACGCGGTGCAAAACTTCCTGCGGGTGGGTTCCGGAGTGAAATTCCATGCTGAGTGCGCCCAGCACCATCGAACTTAACAGGGCCGCGGGCATCCCCTTGCCGGAGACATCCGCCAGTACTCCCATCCATTCTTCCGAACTCAGTTGCAGGAAGTCGTAGAAATCCCCTCCCACATAGCGTGTGGGATTGCTATAGGCATGGATGCGAAAATTCTCAAACTGGGGCAGGACGCGGGGCAGCAGGCTTTCCTGAGTTTCCTGCGCCAAGGCTAATTCCTGCTCGCTCCTCTTTCGCTCCTCCAGGGTCTTGAGACGAATCACCTCGCGGCTTCGCTCGAGCTCCCGGACCGTCTCCTCCAGTACTTTGCTGTAGTTCTTCGTCTCCAGGTGCAACAGGCGCACTTCCAGAATGTTGTGAACGCGCGCGCGCAACTCGGCCAGATCGAACGGTTTGCTGACGAAATCCTTAGCCCCGGCTTCGAGAGCGCGCAGCTTGTGCGCCGGCTGTGCGGTGATCACGAGGACCGGCAGATAGCCATCCTCTTCGATTTCCTTCAGCCCTTCCATCACCTGGAATCCGTCCATGCCGGGCATTTGAAGATCCAGCAGGATCAGGCTGTAGCGGTTCTTGCGGTGTAGTTCCGAGACTTCGGTGGGGTCCGTCGTAGACTCGACCGAAGTATAGCCGGCGATGCGCAGCATGCCCTCCAGCAGGCGGACGTTGGCTTCCTGATCGTCCACTACAAGAATTCTGGCCTTCAGAATATCGGCTGGGCTGACCATCGGCTCCGTTCCGGTTCATTTGGCACAAACGGCCTCCTGCCGGGCGAATTCCAGCGCTACGTCCAGCGTTTGCATGAACTCGTTGACCTTGATCGGCTTGGTGAGATACCGGAAGAAGCCTGCCTGCATGCCCTTCTCGATGTCGCGTGGCATGGCATTGGCACTCAGGGCAACCACGGGAATGTGCGCCGTTGCCGGGTCCTGGCGAAGGATTTCCAGGGCTTCGATGCCGCTAATACCAGGCAGATTGATGTCCATCAGGATCACCTCCGGCTGGTGGGCGCGCGCAAGCTGGATACCCGAATCTCCGTCTCTCGCACTCAGCAGGCGCATATCCGGGCGGCGCCCGATGAGCTGCTCGATCAACATCAGGTTAGCCGGGTTGTCCTCTACATAGAGCAGCGTGCGCAGCGGCGCGCCTCGCTGAACCCGATCTTGCGGAGTTGCCGCGGCTTCGGGTATCTCGACTGCAAGTTTTGGCGCCGCCGCCGCGTTCAGCTCAAACCAGAACACGCTGCCGAACCCGACCGTGCTCTCGACGCCAATCTCGCCTCCCATCAGTTCCACCAGCCGCTTGCTCATCACCAGACCGATGCCCGTGCCTTCCTCAGCGCTGGTCTCTCGTCCGAGACGGTTGAAAGGCTGAAAAAGCTGCATCAGCATGTCCGGAGGCAAGCCCGCGCCGGTGTCCGTGACGCTAACGCGAATGCGCCCCGGGGTGCTGGTGGTGCAGACCGCGTCCACGACCACCGTTCCGTTCGCCTGGTTGTACTTGATCGCGTTGGAAAGAAGGTTGATGAGAATCTGCTTCAACCGGGTCCGATCGGCATTCACAAAGCAAGGGACGTCGAACCGGGGAAAGGTCATTGCGATGCCGCGTTTTTTCCCCTGCGGCTCGATCATGGCTTGGCACTCCAACATCACTTCGGCCAGCGACGTCGGTTCCCGAGACAGCGCCAGCTTTCCGGACTCGATCTGCGCCAGATCGAGAATTTCGTTGATCAACTCCAGCAGATACCATCCCGCGTGGAGAATCTGATCGATGCTGGCCGTCTGGGAGGGCGTGGGAGGAGGGGAATCGGAATTGATGAGTTGGGCGAAGCCGAGGATGGCATTGAGCGGCGAGCGAAGCTCATGGCTCATGCTGGAAAGGAAATTCGATTTCGCGAGGTTGGCCTTTTCCGCCGCGGCCCTGGCTCTCTTCAACTCGACGTTCTGCTCTTCAAGCGCCTGGTCGAGAAGTTTGCGCTCGGTGACGTCGCGCGCGGCGGCGAACACGCCTTGCAGCTTCCGGTCGCGGTCGTAGAAGGTGGTTGCGTTGTAGGAGACCACGGTGGTCTTGCCATCCCGGGCGCAAGCGGTGAGCTCGTAGTTGGTGACCTTCTTCTCGCGGAGCACCAGCTTGATGGCCGCCTCGGCCCGCTCCGGATCGGTGAAGTAGTTCTTGAACGGCGCGCCGATCAGCTCGTCGCGCGTCGAGCCGGTGAGCGCCTCCATCTGTTTGTTGACGTCGGTGATGATGCCGGCCGGATCGGTGGTCATCAGCGCGTCGATGTTGGACTCGATTAGAGAGCGCGTGTAGAACTGCTGGTCGCGCAGGCGCTGGTCGAGCTTCATCTGCTCCGCTTCCACCTGCTTGCGCGCGGAATTGTCGGTGCCGATCAACAGGTAGCCGATGATTGCGCCTTGATCGTCGCGCAGCGCCGTGACCGACACGATGGCCGGAAAGCGGCTGCCGTCCTTGCGGATGTAGGTCAATTCGTAGATGTCTTCGATCCCGCGCTTGGCCTTGAAGACCAGGGCCTGGAAGCCAGGCGTAATCGTGGTTGCGAGCTCCGCGCTCAAGGCCTTCGCCCGGGCAATCAATTCCAGCGGATCGGAGATATCGGCCGGGGTGATTTTGTTCACCACGTCGGTGGCCGCGTAGCCCAGCATGCGCTCGGCGCCGACATTGAATATTTGAATGACGCCTTTTTCGTCGGTGGCGATGCTCGAGAAGTTGGCGCTGTTGAAAATCGCGTTCTGCAAAGCCCCTGTTTTAAGGAGAGCCTCTTCGCGGCGGACCTCGGTGATGACATCCACCGTGCCAGCGGCATCCTCAGTGAAGGCCACCATCGCCGGTCCATTTGCCATGTCGTTTTCCTTTCTGAATTCCGATTTGCCGCGCAGTTACTTTCACAAACCGTGCACGCGTGATGCCAACACCGTCATCCGGCACGGACTGCCGGCCGTTTGTGATGGTGGGCTGGACACTCTTCGCCTCCGGGCATTTGCTCTATTGGTGCTGGAAGACGACGGTGATCGGCTTGGGATTCGGCCTGATGACGCTGACCATCAGGCTGCCACCGCGGCAGGCTGCCATCCGCGGCAGGCTGCCATCCGCGGCAAGAGTGTAGCTTTCGAGAGTAATCGCGCCGGATTGCGTGGTGGTCACATTCAGGACGTCGTGATCCCACTTCGTCTTGCTCTTGAGGTCTTTGCCGGTGCGAATCGTGGCGTTGTGCTCACTGTCGGTGATGTCGCCGTAAAAGAAGGTCTCGGTGGCGCCTTCATACACGAAACTGCGAGAGACGATGATGATGCCCTCCCGATCGGCGATTGTCACTGTGCCGGTTTGAACGATGGGCCGGCCGGCAAAATCGCTCTTGGCGGGCGCCAGCGTCCACGCGGCGTTCAGGGCCTTGTGGTCGCGCGCGCAAGTAGCGTTAGAAATGTTAGAGCACGCACGCTACCGTTCTATCAAATCAAAGCGACGCATGCCGGCGATAGAACCAGGTCTCGACGGCTTGCACCAAAACCAGGTAAGTCAGGGTGAGCAGCGAGATCCGGCCAGCAACGATAGCGGTAAGAGGATAAACCCAACGGAAAAGCTATGCCGTGGCGCCGTCCTCCCTCGACTACCCCCTCGTTCAAGACCGCCAGATCTTTCCCCAGCCGGGTGATTTTCGCGGCATCCTTAGGCCACGTCCGCGCCATTCATCACGGAAATGCCGACACCCGGTGTGCAGTGACGGAGCATCGCTGACGCCGTCGCCGATGTATCCGGCCACGCGCCTGCGGGCCTTCAGACCGAGGATGACGCGGTTCTTTTATTCCGGCGACGCACGGGCGAAGATGGCGCCGTGCTCCGCCTGGTAAGCCAGGGCTGCATCGTCCGTCGTGTCCACCTGGCTGCCGGTAACCATGC
Organism: Bryobacteraceae bacterium; assembly: GCA_052144935.1. Classification (GTDB taxonomy): domain Bacteria; phylum Acidobacteriota; class Terriglobia; order Bryobacterales; family Bryobacteraceae; genus JOPF133. Next base: position 5,719 of record JBKQPR010000104.1, on the reverse strand, counting down.
GGCCGGCAGTCCGTCCGACATCATGGGCTGCCTTCTGCGTCACGTACTCATTGTCGCCCGTCATATGACCACCGAAACGCCGTTCTTTTTCAGCGCTTCGAGAACCGCCGGAATCCCTTCCTTTGGCGGGTCGAGGAATGCCGCAAACCCGGCCAGCGTCATCTCCTGCTCGGCCGCCAGCGCGATAAGTGTCCTGATGCTCTACCTTCCGGAATGCCACTCCGAGGACGCGGAATCCGTCGACGCTCAACTTCTTGAAGGTCTCCGCCGCCCTACCATAGTAGGCTCGTCGGCTTTCATCGAACCGGTTGAGGATCCCCGTCAATCATGACGGTCACGCAGATGGCCAAGACGCTTTCCGCCTCGCCCTTGGTAATGAGCTGTAATGAGCAGGTGCTCGCCGCCACGGCGCACCGCCTATGGATACCGAATGGTCGGATTGACTCCCCACGCGCGCAGGGGTATTGGGCCACCGCTGGCCTGTTGGCACAGCCAGTGCCGAGTTCCTCGGATCTTGCGTCCGAACAATTTTGGCGCGCAGTGGAGTTTCTTGCGGACAACTCGCTGCTGCCGGCAGTTTGACCGGCAGCAACTGCCGGCTTCAGTGCAGATTCTGCACTTTGCGCTGTTGGAACTCCTGGTACGCAGCCGCCACCCGGCCTGAAGTCCCCATTTAGCTGAATTTGCCCATTTGGACCCGCGCTTGCACTTAATCGATCGCGAAGGAGCAAATAGATGCTTTGGACAATCTGTGTAGTTCTGCTGGTTTTGTGGGCGTTGGGAATGGCCACCTCCTACACCGCAGGCGGGCTGATTCACATCCTGTTGGTCGTGGGTTTGATAGTCCTGGTATTCCGCCTGATTTCCGGACGCCGGATCTTTGGATAGTACACCGGCCGCCCCAGTGAAACAAAACTCAAGCTGCCCGCAACTGGGCAGTAGAGTACTACTGAAGTGTATTTAGGAGAATAAGAAAATGCCGTTAGTAAACATCGTTATCGCGTTGATCGTGGTAGGCGTCGCGTTGTGGCTTATCAATAACTTCATCCCCATGGCCGGCAGCATCAAGTCGATCCTGAATATTGTGGTCGTGATTGCGGTCGCAATTTGGGTCTTGCAGGCCGTCGGATTGTGGGGACGCGTAACCAATTACAAGTTTGTGAACTGAATTAATGCGGTTCACGTGGCGTCCCAGTGACAATACGTAGCGCGGTCCTGCTGTGTTCGGTTCCGGTGGCCGGCACGGCAGGGACTTGACACTCCGAGAGAGTGGGGACAGGGCGCTGGCGCCTACGGTAAGCGGTTCGCCTCTTAGCGTCGGCGGCTCCTCGATCCATGAGTTCTTGCCTTTGGCCTGGATTCGACCCTTCACCAGAACCCGCGATATTTTCGATCCCTCCGCACCGGGTTCCGGCGCAGATCGGCCCATGCGTTCTGCTGAACCATATCGACGCGCACCGACCGCGGCGGCGAGACACTGTCCACCTGGCGTCTGGGTAGCGCGTACGGCGCCGCCCTTCCTTTCGAACCAGTGGTATCCGGACCGCCTGAATACCGTGAGCCTGGGCGCGCTTGCAGGGAACCCTCCGGATGGGTTCGATTCCGCCGGCAATCTCGATTGCGAGTTCTAGCCGGATGTCAAACGGAAGATCGTGCGCCGAAAGAAGTCGTTGATCTGCTCCACTGTCAATACTTCGCTGTTCTGCAGGCGTATCTGCATTCAGCCACAGAACACCCGCCCCGTTCATCCCATTTTCATGATCATCTCGTATTGGAATCAAGCCCAGTTTCATGATCATCTTGTATTGGACAATTCTACAGCGCCGTGCCGCGAAAATTCAGGCTAGAATAGAAGCGATGTCCCTACTGTCAGCGGTCTCAGGCCGGATCCTCATCGTCGACGATGATGAGCGCCAGCGTACCGCCATGGCTGCCATGCTGTCCGACTGTGCCTTTGACACGCAGGTCGCGGGCGACGGGCGGGAAGCTCTGGAACGACTCACCGCCTTCAGCGCAGACGTCATCGTTGCCGATTTGGTTATGCCGCGCATGGACGGCTTTGAGCTGCTCCGGCATCTGAAGGAACGTGGCGACCTCACGCCGGCGATCGCCCTCACTGGCTTCGGCAGTATGGAAAAGGCGTTATCCGCCGTTCATGACCTCAAGGCATTCTGGTTTCTGGAGAAGCCGGTGGAACCGCGTGCCTTCAAGATTCTTCTCGACCGCGCCATCCGGTACAAGAGAAGTCTCCAGAAAACCGACGAACTTAAGCGCGAGCTGAGCCTTCGTGGCGTATTTGGAAACATGGTTGGAACCTCCCCGGCGATGCAGCAGATCTTCTCGCTCATCAGACAGGTGGCCCCCACTTCGGCGCCCGTATTAATCTGTGGCGAAAGTGGCACTGGGAAGGAGTTGGTTGCGCGGGAGATCCATAAATGCAGCCCCCGCGGCGATGGGCCCTTCGTCGCGATCAATGCCGCCGCCTTACCCGAGACTCTGGTTGAGAGCGAGTTATTCGGCCACGAGAAAGGGGCGTTTACGGGAGCCATGGAGCGCTCGGCGGGTTGCTTTGAGCAGGCTCACGGGGGCACTTTGTTTCTCGACGAGATCGGCGAAATGCCGCAGTCTACGCAACCAAAGCTGCTGCGCGTTCTCGAGGACTTGCGAGTGCGACGGCTTGGCGGTAAGCACGAAATCGCGGTAGACGCTCGGGTGCTTGCCGCGACCAGCCAGGAGCTCGGAACGCATTTGCGCGAGGAACTTTACTATCGGTTGAGCGTATTCCAGATCGTAATTCCGCCCTTGCGGGAACATAAAGAAGATATCCTGCCGATCACCGAGGTCATGCTGCAGAATCTGAACAAGAAGCACGGCACACGGGTCACCGGACTGGATGCCGAAGTGCTGGATCTTCTTCATCGATACGATTGGCCCGGTAATGTGCGGGAGTTGCGCAATGTCCTGGAGCGAGCGGCCATCGTGACCGGCACGGGTTCGATTCGGCTAACGCACATCCCTTCCCCGGCCTTCGGTGACGGAGCCGGCCGGAGCACCCAACAGTCGCCAGGCCCTCATGGCGCCGCTGTGCTGCAGCCTGGCCAGCCGCTCATGAAACTCGAGGAGGCTTACATCAAGCTCACCCTCGATCACGTGCGCGGCAATCGCAAACTGGCCGCCGAGATGTTGGGGATTAGCCTGCGGACGCTGCAGAACCGCATCGCCGCACAGCGCGAGGACATGAAGGCGACAACTCCAGGATGAGGACCGGTTTGCCCGGCGCACTCACGACGAAACCGTCGTAGCGAAGACGTGCGGTGCTGGATCGGCCGCATGGGTGGGAAGAATCAGTTCCACCCGGGTGCCGTGATGGAGCGTGGAGTCCAGGCGGACCGCTCCGCCATGTGCGCGCACGATGCCCTGCACCGCCGAGAGACCGAGTCCCCGCCCCAGGAACTTCGTGGTAAAGAAAGGATCGAACACACGGGGGATGTTCTCATCGGGGATGCCACAGCCGGTATCCGTGATCTCGATGCGGACGTAAGCTCCTGGCGTCAACTGCCGGTCGGGGTAGAAGACCTGCATGTCGCGCGCGGAAAGTTCGCATCGGCTCGTGCGAATCTCGATTATTCCGGCCCCGTCTTTATCCAGCGCCTCCACGGCATTTGAAACGAGATTCTCCACTACCTTACGGAGCTCCACGGTGCTCGCCTTAATGAGCGGCAAGTCGCCCGCCAGATCGTAGCGGATCGAAGTCGCCGGAGGGACGATCTGGCGGATGTGCGACTTCATCCTTTCAATCTCGGCCGAAAGAGCGACGGGCTTCGCTTCGCACCAGATGCGCCCGGTAAACGCCAGTAATTGCGCCACCAATTCGGCAGCCCCGGTGGCGGCGCCCTGGAGATCGGCAATCGCCCGCGTGGCGCCACTCCTCTCCGGCATCCCGATGGCGATGGAACTTGCGTTGCCGATGATCACCGTCAGCAGATTGTTGAAGTCGTGCGCGATCCCCCCGGCCATCAGCGCAAGACTCTCGTGTTTCTCCGCTTGCTGAAGCCGGTCTTCCAACAGCGTTCGCTCGGTGATATCGACGCACGCATTGAGTACTCCGCGAACCTCGCCCTTCTCGTCGAACAGGGGAGCGGAGTACGACAGCGTGTGGAGAACAGTTCCATCGTTGCGCACTATATCGAGGTAATGGTTTGCGACAGAAGTTCCAGTGCGCGCCGCCACTTGCATGGGCAGTTCTTCCGGCGGGACCTCGATACCGTTCCGCAGGAGCTTATAAGGCGGTCTTTCCGGTTCGGGAGCCGATTTCGAAATATTCTGACCGACGCGCAGGTGCAGCATTGCTGCCAGGGCGGGGTTCGTCCAGATGTGGCGGCACGCAGGGTCTTCCGCTACAGCGATGCCGACCGGGAGAACCTCCAACAAGGTTTGGAACTCCTCCAGTTTCCTCTGGAGATCCCGATTGAGTTGCGCAACCTTTTCTTCCGCTCGGCGGCGCTCCTGGTTTTCGAACAACAGGCGCGCGTTGATCGCTTGCAAGTCCCTGGCGCGGCGGCGGGAGATTCGTGCGAAGGCGGCACAGACGTAGAGAAGCGCGGAAGCGAGCACGCCGAAGCGCACAACCGATCGCTCCAGAGGGGAGATACCGGCGGCGGAAGGCGCCACCGCTACGGACCACATTGCATTGCCCACGGCGACGGGCGCTCGGCGTTCGAATCCCGCAGGTGCCGCAACCTTCGGGACTGCCGGGACGTGAAACGCGTGGCCATTCGCCGTCACCGTAATCGCATATCGATCGGAAAGTTGATTTTCGAGCCGCGAATGGATCAACTCCACGAAGTCATAGAGCCCTGCTATGTATCCAATCAGCCGCCCTTGGCTGCGAACCGGTACGCACGCGTAGACGAGCGGCTTGCCTCCGGAATCGAACACCGGGGACACGGCGGTTTCGTGCAGGCTTCGCGCCGCGGCAACAGTGGTTGCGAGCGCCGGATCAAGCACTCCGACGTTGCCCTTGTCCGGCGGAGATCCCAGCCGGAAAGTCCAAGAACGCGTTCCCTTTAGATCCAACCAGACGATCATTTGCAGGCCGGCCCGGGCGCTGACGAACAACTGAGCGTCGGTTTCCCAATCCTCCGGCGCAAGAGGCCGTCCTTCCAGCAGCCACCAAGCCGCAATCCGCTGCAAAGGATCGAACGCCTGATTGAGGCCGACCCTTAGCTGTCCCGCAACGTGCCGTGCTTCGGCGTCGGTCCCGTCGCGGATCTGACCTGCATATCGATTCGCCACGACGTGGGCACCGATGATCGTCGCCGCAAGGCTGCAAAATGCTACGCCCAGCGGGAAAATTGCGAGAAAATTCCCAAATGCACTACGCCTATCAGTACCCACAGTATTCTATTCTAGCAATCCGAAACTAACCCTCGAAAGGGCTTCCGGGCCATCTTTCGGCCGGAACTGATGGGCCGAGCGCGGGGCAAGTTGGGCCAATGCCACGTACTTTTTCGTGAGCCGCATCCGTGGATCATTTTCAATTAGCCATCCATCATCTTAGGAGATTACCCTCGGGATCGATTTTGGCATAGGCGAAGCGATTCCGTATGTGCTGGTTGAAGTACCGCCCCTTGGATTCCGCCCTCAGCAGTTCCTTGTAGACCTGTGCGGGAACACCCAGGTAACGGTAGATCGCTCCGGTCCGGAATTCCAGGTCCAG
>JBKQPR010000103.1:0-6633 GCA_052144935.1 Bryobacteraceae bacterium | reverse complement strand
CTCATCGGTATCTGGGGCCACGATCGCCGCATTTACGCCGCCGTGAAATTCTTCCTATACACCATGGCCGGCTCGGTGCTCATGCTGACGGCCATCATCTATCTCTATAACCGCACCGGAACTTTCAGCTATGCCGCCATTGTGGACATGCTGTCCAGCGGCAGACTGGTCTTCGCGCCCGAAGAACAGATGCTGCTGTTCCTGGCTTTCTTCGTGGCCTTCGCCATCAAGGTGCCCATCTTCCCGCTGCACACCTGGCTGCCCGACGCTCACGTGGAAGCGCCTTCGGCCGGTTCGGTGATGCTGGCTTCCGTCATGCTGAAAATGGGCACCTACGGAATCCTGCACTTCTGCCTGCCGCTCTTTCCCCGCGCCGCGCACACTTGCGCGCCGTGGATCGTGGTGCTGGCCATCGTCGGAATCATCTATGGCTCGCTGGTGGCCATGGTGCAGCCCAACCTCAAAAAGCTGGTGGCATATTCCTCGGTGAGCCATCTGGGCTTCGTGGTGCTGGGCATCTTCTCCTTCACCCGCCTGGGCCTCGATGGCGCGGTCTACCAGATGCTCAATCACGGCATCTCCACCGGCGCATTGTTCGTCCTGGTGGGCCTGCTCTATGAGCGCCGCCACTCGCTCGAAATCGCCGATTACGGCGGCGTGGCCACCGTCGCGCCGTGGCTCTCCACCGCCTTCATGGTCACCATGCTGGCCTCCATCGGGCTGCCGATGCTCAACAATTTCGTGGGCGAGTTCCTGGTCCTGCAGGGCGCCGCCACGGTGAACTTCACGTGGACCGCCTGGGCTTCCATCGGCGTGATCCTCTCGGCCTGCTACATGCTGTGGATGTACCAGCGGGTGTTCTACGGCGAGGTGAACCCGGAGGTCCGCCACCACATCTTCGACCTGCATGCCCGCGAATGGGCGGTGGTCGTACCGCTCATCGTCATGATGGTGTGGATGGGCGTCTACCCGCAAAGTTTTCTGCCGCCCGTCGGCAAGGTGAACGACGCCATTCTGCAGCAATCCCAAGTGGACGTGCCCGTGCGCGTAGCGCTGCCCGAGCGCGTGGCGCCGCCGGCTCGTGATCCCCTGGCCGTGCGCGTGGCGCCGCCTGTGCGCGTGGCGCCGCCTGGGAGAGTGGCGTCGCCCGAACGCGTGGCGCCGCCTGGGAGCGTGGCCCCGCCCGAGCGCGTGGCCCTGCCCGAGCGCGTGGCCCCGCCCGAGCGCGTGGCCCTGCCCGAGCGCGTGGCCCCGCCCGTGCGCGTGGCCCTGCCCGAGCGCGTGGCCCTGCCCGAGCGCGTGGCGCTGCCCGATCGCGTGGCCCCGCCCGTGCGCGTGGCCCTGCCCGATCGCGTGGCGCTGCCCGATCGCGTGGCCCTGCCCGATCGCGTGGCGCTGCCCGTACGCGTGGCGCCGCCCGTGCGCATGGCGCTGCCCGAACGCATGCCGCCGCCCGTGCGCATGACGCTGCCCGGGCGCATGACGCTGCCCGTGCGCGCGGCCCTGCCCGTGCACGTGGCGCTGCCCGTGCGCGTGGCGCTGTCCGTGCCCGTCGCGCCGCCCGTGCACGCGGCGCTGACGGTTCGCGTGGAGGCCGCCCGTGCCCGTTAACTTCACCTCCGCGGTGGATCTGGCACGCTTCCTGCCCGAGATTCTGCTCACCATCTTCGGCACCCTGCTGATGGTGCTGGAACCCATTCTGCACAAGCGCTCGTCGAACCTGTTCGGGCATCTCAGCCTGCTGGCGCTGGTGACGGCGCTGGGCGCTTCGGTCTTCGCCTATACCCAGGAAGGCCCGGCCTTCGGCGGCATGCTCATCGTGGACGGTTTCGCCACCTTCTTCCGCGTGCTGGTGATCGTCGCCGGAATCCTCACCGTTTTGGCCTCTTACCGGTTTCTCAGCCGCGAGAACGCCGAGACCGGCGAGTACCACGCGCTGCTGCTGTTTTCGCTGGTAGGCCAGTGCCTGATGGCGGCGGCCAACGACCTGATCATCGTCTTCATCGGCCTGGAGATCTCCTCCATCGCCAGCTACGTGCTGGCCGGCTACTTGCGCGACGACAAGCGCGCCAACGAAGCGTCGCTGAAATATTTTCTGCTCGGATCGTTCGCCACCGCGTTCTTCCTCTACGGCGTGGCGATCGTGTACGGCTCCACGGGCAGTGTCAGGCTGGACCAGATCCGCGCGGCGCTCAACGGCCCCAACGCTCCCTTCCCCCTGTTTGTGATGCTGGCGGCGGCGCTCATGCTGGTCGGCCTGGGCTTCAAGGTATCGGCCGCGCCCTTCCAGGTCTGGGCCCCCGACGTGTATCAGGGCGCCCCCACGCCGGTCGCCGCCTTCCTCTCGGCCGGACCCAAAGCCGCGGCCTTCGCCGTCTTCCTGCGCATCTTCGTGGCCGCGCTGGAACCCATCGGCAGCGGTTGGGAGCCGCTGGTGTGGGGGGTGGCGCTGCTATCGATGACAGTGGGCAATTTCGCCGCCCTGCTGCAATCCAACATCAAGCGCATGCTGGCGTATAGCTCCATCGCGCACGCCGGTTACGTGCTGGTGGCCTTGACCGCGCGCTCCGAAATCGGCACGGCCGCCGCCATGTTCTATCTGGCCGCCTACACCTTTATGAACCTCGGGGCGTTCGCCGTGGTGAGCCATCTTTCGGGCAAGGGCGAGCGGTATTTGAACGTCGACGATTTCGCCGGACTGGGCCAGAAGCAGCCCTTCACCGCCGCCATGCTGACCATCTTTCTGCTCTCGCTGATCGGCGTGCCGCTCACCGGCGGCTTCTTCGGCAAGTTCTACATCTTCAAAGCCGGTCTGGAATCGCACCTGGTATGGCTGACGGTGCTGGGCCTGCTCACCAGCGCCGTGGCGGCGTACTACTATCTGCGCGTCCTGGTGATGATGTACATGCACGAGCCCGGCCAGGCCGTCACCGAAGCCGAGCCGCTTTCGCCCGGTCTCCGGCTCGCGCTGATCCTGCCCGCTCTCGGCACCCTGTTCCTGGGCATCTTCCCGAACTGGGTGCTGGAATTCGCCAGCCGCTCGGCCAGTTTGATGAAGTAAGCGCAAGTGGGGCAGGCGGGCCCAGAGGGCACCCCGCCTGCCAACCGCATCAGTTGCCTCAGCAGGATGTGTCAAGCGCGTCAAATGCGGTAAGCTGCGGATGTAAATGTACCTGCCCTCCGCAGTCACGAAGCAGTCGGAAATCCAGGCCGCCATCGATGAAGTCGAGAGGAACCTGGCGCCGGACGTAGTATGCATCCGTTACGACATCGGCGAAGACTGGAGCGGCCAATGGGCGATATTCTTCCGCATTGTTCTGACCGACGAGGCGGCGAGGCGACGCCTGCGCGAGGTTGCTACGAAGGTGGTTTGGGGGCTGGCCCGCCAGCTTGATTTCCCGGCCATGGGGGTTTTCCCATACCACAATTTCCGAAGCGTCTCAGAACAGGAAGCCCTGCAGGAACCGGCGTGGGCTTAGCCCACGATTTGCTTGATGACGCTCGTCATCTGGCAGCGAAGGGCGATGCGGAAAACCGGGAGCCCTGCCGGCGGCGTGCGGTCTCTACCGCCTATTATGCTGTGTTTCACTTGCTGGTAGAAGATTTCGTGGCGCAATGGCCGTTCGCCGGCCAACGCGCGCGGCTTGCTCGCATGTTCAACCACCAGAGGATGCGAGATGCATCGTTCGCGCCGAAAGATAAGAAGAATCCAACGCCTGTCGAGACGCAAGTGATGGACGTTATCACAGCGTTCGGACAGCTTCAGGGGGATCGCCACAGAGCTGATTATGATACGGGCTGGAAGCTCGTTGGAACTGATGTCGCGAACGCGATCGCTTTAGCGGAAACGACCTTTTCAAAATGGCACGCAATTCGGGATGACGACGTGGCCCGAGACCACCTTCTGTCGATGTTCGGGGCAAAGCGATAAGGGTTACAGGGCGAACATGCAGCAACGTCACTAAATGTCCGGATGCCTGCCCAAACAACTACCCGGAACCCTTTCAAAAATCGAATGGACCGATGCGACGTGGAATCCGTTGCGCGGCTGCACGCCGTTCGGGTAATGGTGGAAGCCAACTGGCACCGGCATAGGCGGTTGAAATAACGAGCCGCATTGCCCTCGAGGGCGCAAGGCGCACTCCTGACAAGAGGGTCGCCGCTCCGGGCCGTCAGCACCCCTCCGGGTAGGGGGCTATACGCTCATGTGGAAGGCGGACACCCTGACCGAAGCGCCTTTATGGGGATCTATCGGCGTGACTTGCCCGCAACGGGACATTGGCATCGCGCTCCAATGCTACAATCTGGTTATATTACTGGCTATACGGAAAGGAACCCGCATGAACACCACGCCGCAAAAGCGAGCTCTGAAGAACTACCGGAAGCGTCTGCACCAGCGAGGGATAGCCAGGTTCGAGGTTCTGGGGCTCGACGGCGATCGCGAGCTGATCCGATCGCTTGCCAGGCGACTCGCTGGCGATGGTCCCGATTCGGCGCGGATCCGGGCTGCCGTCCACCGTACCATTTCAGGGGGGCAGCCGAAGAAGGGTGGCATTCTCAATGCATTACGCCGGTCTCCTTTGGTCGGCGCCGATCTCGATCTCAACCGCCCGGTGACACCGGGCCGCAGGGTCGACCTGTGAGCCGGAGCCTCCTCGACACCAACATCATTAGCAATGTCACCAAACCCGTGCCATCGGAAGACCTCGTCGCGTGGATGGCGGAGCAAGCCGACGAGGATCTGTTTATCTCTTCTTTGACAGTGGCTGAGATCCGCCGCGGAATTCTGGAGAAGCCCGCCGGAAAGAAGCGCCGGGAGCTGGAGCGTTGGTTTTCCGGCCCCGAGGGACCGCCGGCGCTGTTCGCCGGCCGGGTGCTCCCGTTCGACGAGAAGGCCGGCCTCATCTGGGCGCGGCTAATGGCCGACGGGACGGCGAAAGGGCGGCCACGGAGCCCGCTCGACATGATCGTCGCGGCAGTCGCCGAAGCCAACGATTGCGTGGTGGTCACGGAAAACGAAAGGCACTTCGCGGGTCTGAAGATCGTCAATCCCACGCGGGCGAACTGACGAGAGGCGATCGATAGAGGGCGCAAGCGCGTTCATGAGGAGTAATCTGGGCAAGCTTCCCAGATCCGGACTTCACGGGAGTGATGCCCGAACGGCCCCTGTACAGGTAGCCATTCTCCGAGTGGCCGGCCACTTGGGGTGTACCTCTTCTGTGGTATCGACTGCGCCCGCTGAGGTGTTATCCGCAAAGTACAGCATATAGTGATGAATTCCATTTCGCGATACCGCACAATACCAACCAGGAAGCTTATGGCAGAACTGAAAGGAGAAGACAGATGAACCGCTTCAGAGTTTCAAAGAACTTCACGTTAGGAGGAATTCTCGCCTTGACTCAAGTCGCAGCGGCACAAATCCCCAACGCGGCAACAGATGCGACACAACCGATCAAAAATGTCGTTCTGGTGCATGGCGCGTGGGCAGACGGTTCGAGCTGGGATAAGATTATCCCTCTCTTGGAGAAAAAGGGATTGCACGTCACCGCAGTGCATCTTCCGTTTACCACACTCGCTGACGATGTGGCTGCCGTCAAACATACGCTGGCCCTGGAAGACGGGCCCGTCCTTCTGGTGGGGCACTCGTACGGTGGCGCTGTAATTACAGAAGCGGGCAATGATCCGAAGGTCGCAGGCCTCGTCTACGTCGCCGCCTTTGCACCCGATAACGGTCAGTCGGCCGGCGACCTGAACAACCAATATCCCCCGACTCCTGGCGCCACGGAATTTCGTCCCGATGCGAACGGCTTCCTAAGACTGACGGACAAGGGTATTGCAGAGGACTTCGCTCAGGACTTGTCGAGTGCTGAGAAGAAGATCCTCGCCGCAACCCAGGGCCAGACCAGTGGTCCGAACGAACTCGGAGCCAAGGTCACGACCGCTGCATGGAGAAACAAACCGAGTTTCTATATCGTGGCCGACCAGGATCGGATGATAGCGCCGGAACTGGAAGAGAAACTCGCGGCGCAGATGCACGCTAAGACGATCCACATTTCTTCCAGCCATGTTCCCATGCTTTCGCATCCCACTGGGGTTGCCAACTTCATCTCCGAAGCTGCTGGCACTCAGACTGATCCGCCTCGCTCAACGGACAGGAACTGATAGATCAATACGGCGTCTTAAGCGACAAAAGGGGAAGTGCAGAAGGGGGAATGTCTCCTGCCGCGCCTCCGGCGAGCGAGCACCCGGTGAGCGGGATCAGAGTGCAGGGAGAAACCAGAATGGATTCTCCCTGCCGCATTTGTGGTGGAATGAGAGACGCCGAACTGCCGCCGCTTTTAGCATGCGCCCAATAATCCAATACTCGATGCGTTTGCCAAAGCCGGCACTGCTACGAAATGACCGGGGTTTCGGGGATAGAAGCACATATCATAACCTGTATACATCAAAAACGGACAATCGTCGATCAAGTCTCTAAGGCGCTGTATCGCTGACTTGGGGGGTGTTTGGCCCCAAACGTTAGCACTCTATCGGAAGTGAAGCGGCGAGACAGACTTCGGGCGTGAGCGGTGGCCGACCGCCGCGTCACTTTCGATAGAGCCGTTTCAAGTGAGCCGCTGGCGCTTGCGGCGG
>JBKQPR010000102.1:0-12666 GCA_052144935.1 Bryobacteraceae bacterium | reverse complement strand
CGCTCTTCGGCACGGGGTTCGGGCCGACCAATCCGGTGGTGCCGGCCGGCCAGGCGTATTCCGGAGCCGCGCCAACCACCAACCCGGTGACAGTCCGCATCGATAACGTGAGCGTGACTCCGGCCTTTGCGGGCTTGTCCGGCGCTGGCCTGTATCAGCTCAACCTGACCGTTCCATCGGGCCTTGGCACAGGCGATGTTTCGCTTCAGGCAACCGTCGGCGGCGTGCAGGCTCCCTCTGGCGTCGTGATTTCCTTGCAGTAGCGCGAACAGCCGTGCGGAGCCGCACAGCCGTGGCCCCCCTAATCCATCAGCGCGGCGGCTTTCTCATCCAAAAACCAACTCACGCCGCGGCCGTGGTGGGAGGCGATCTGGGCCGGGTATTTCTTGGGGTCGTAAGGTTCTTTGAACACCGCGCGCACGGCCTCGGCCTTATCCTCGCCGGCCACCAGGAAGACCGTATGCTTGGCCGCCAGCAGCGGACCGGGCAGCAGCGTGACGCGCCACTGGTTGAACTTCTGCGCAAACACCGCGGCGGTGATGTTCTCGCGGTCGTCAATCAGCGGTTCGCCGGGAAACAGGCTGGCGGTGTGCGCGTCCGGCCCCATCCCGCGATGCACCAGGTCGAAGTGCGGAAACTCGCCCTCCTCCAGACCGAAGAACTCGCGAATCTCGTCGGCATAGCGGCGGGCGGCCGTCTTCGGCGCCATCTCGCCGGCAATCCGGTGGATCAGCCGCTGCGGAATGTGCGCCGGATGGATCAGATAGTCGTCGGTGAGCTTGTAATTGCTGGCCGGGTCGGTGGGCGGCACCGAGCGCTCATCCACCCAGAACAGGTGCACGCGGTCCCAGCGAAACTTCGAAACCGCCAGTTTCTGAAACAGCAGCCTGGGCGTGGACCCGCCCGACACCGCGAAGGTCGCATACTCCTGGCCGGAGAGCACCTCTTCCAGAACGGTGATCACGTGATGCGCGCAGGCTTCGGCGGCCCCGGCCGCATCCGGCGAGGTAAACCAGTGGACGCTCATTTGTCCGTAGGATACGCGAGACGGGCCGCTTGCGCCAGGGCCGCTTCGAAAACCTCGTCGCGCCGCACAATGCCGAGCTCCTCTCGCATCAGCAGATAGTCGTTGGGTTCGGAAAGGCTGGTGCAATTGGAAAGGCCGTTCACCGTCACCACCAGGCGGTTGGCTTCGCGTGTCATTTCCAAGCCAAGGGCCGGACCGCTCAGCTTGACGCGCAACGGCTCAGGGCTTCCCGCGGTCCCCTCCACGGCCACCTGAGGATGCACGCCGGCTTGGGCCAGCGCATTCTTCAGCCACCCGGCCATATACCAGGCGGTGGTTTCCAGATCTGCGCCAAAACTCACATGCACGTCCGTGACGGCCGGCAATTGGTCCAGATACGCGCGGTTCTCGAACACCTGGGAGAGCATCTCGCGCCAGCGTGTGAGGCGCGTCCACGCCAGGTCACCCAGCAGCACGCTTTTATCTGCCCAAGCCGCCAGCGCGCGCAATCCCGCGCGGCCATCCGTCATGCCGGCGCTGTCCATTACGACTTTGTTGGCCATGGCGGCGATGCCGTGGAACTCCGGCATGGCCAGCAGCCTGTGACTGCGGCACCACACGATCAGCGGCAGATCGGGGACCGCCAGCGGCAGCACCACCGGAGGCAGGTCGCCCAAGGCGCAATCGCTGGCCGTGATCTCCACCTGCTCGCAGCAGATCTGGCGGCGCTGTCCGAAGGGCATCCAGCACTGCGCATAGACGCGGTCCGCCAGGACCCTTTCGCCGCCTCCGCGCAGCCGCACCACGATCGTGCGGGCGGGGTGCTCCGGCATCAGCGCGGCCAGAGTTTCGCCCAGCGCCGAGACATCGTCGGATTCCTCGGCCAGCACTACCAGGGTCATGGAGCAGGCCCGCAGCACCCCCGCGCCGTGTTCGGCATCGCCCTGTTTGCCCAGCGAAACCCACAGGTCCGAAAGTTCCTTCAAAATCCGATCGGGAGCCAATACCGCGCCCATTACGGTTTCCTCCACACGTGGCCGCGGCGCGCCAGCATCTCGTCGGCCGCCGCCGGTCCCCAAGTGCCCGCGGCGTAGTTCGGAAACTCGAACTTAGTCTGCCGCCAGACGTTCTGAATCGGTTCCACCACCGACCAACTGGCCTCCACCATGTCCTGGCGCGTATACAGCGTGGCGTCGCCGATGATGGCGTCCAGCAGCAGGGTTTCGTAGGCCGAAGGTGATCGTTCGCCGAAGCTCGAACCGTAATTGAAATCCATCGACACCGGCCGCAGATTCATCCCCGCGCCGGGCCGCTTGGAAAGGAACTTGAGGGAGATGCCCTCCTCGGGCTGGATGCGCACAATCAGTAGATTGGGCACATTAGCAGCGCCGTCCTGATCCTCGAAGATGGCCAGCGGCGCGCGGTTGAACTCGATAGCGATTTCGGTGACGCGCTTGGGCAGCCGCTTGCCGGTGCGCACATAAAACGGCACGCCCGCCCAGCGCCAGTTCTCGACGAAAAAAGTGGCCGCCGCGTAGGTGTCGGTCTGCGATTCGGGGTCCACGCCGGTCTCCTGCCGGAAGCCCGGCAAGTCCTGCCCGCCGATGCGCGCCGGGCCGTACTGTCCGGGCACGGTGTCCTGGCGGATCTCGTCCGCCGTCATGTGGCGGATGGAGCGCAGCAACTTGGACCGCTCATCGCGCACCGAGTTGGCGCGGAAGCTGGCGCTGGGCTCCATGGCGATGGTGGCCATCACCTGCAGCAGATGGTTCTGGATCATGTCGGCCAGCGCGCCGGCCTCCTGGTAATACGCGCCGCGGCCCTCCACGCCGATCGATTCGGCGGCGGTGATCTGGACGTGGTTTACATAGCGGCGATTCCACAGCGGCTCGAAGATGCCGTTGCCGAAGCGGAAGGCCAAAATGTTCTGGACGGTCTCCTTGCCCAAGTAATGGTCGATGCGGTAGACGTCCGATTCGGCGAACACCTCGTGCAGGCGGTCGCTCAATTCGCGCGC
Source organism: Bryobacteraceae bacterium (assembly GCA_052144935.1). Lineage (GTDB taxonomy): Bacteria > Acidobacteriota > Terriglobia > Bryobacterales > Bryobacteraceae > JOPF133. The sequence goes on along the minus strand of JBKQPR010000102.1, from coordinate 9,643 downwards.
GCTCTCCAGGTCGTGGCCGAAAGGTTTCTCCACGATCAGGCGGCGCCACCCGTTGCCCTTGCCGAGTCCCGCCGCGCCCAAGCCGAGCGCTGCCGGCGCGTATTGGCTGGGCTGTGTGGACAGATAGAAAAGCACGTTGCCGCCGGTGTGGCGCGCGCTTTCGATTTCCGCCAGGCGCCCGGCGAGCCGTTGGTAGAAGCCGGAATCGGAGATGTCGCCGGCAACGTAGAAGAGGCCGGCGGCAAAAGCCCGCCATACGTCCTCATCGAAATGGGTGTCTTCGGAGAATTGTTGGACCGCCTCCTTCATTTTTTCGCGGAACTGATCGTCGGTGAGCGGGGTCCGCGAAACACCGGCCACAGCGAAGCCCGCGGAGAGGCGCCGGTCATAGGCCAGGCGATAGAGCGCCGGCATGAGCTTGCGCTTAGTGAGATCGCCGTTGGCCCCGAAAATGGCAATGGCGCATTCCGGCACGCGGCGTTCGAAGCGGAGCCGATCCTCAAATGGGTTCTCGATGGGCATCGAGTCCAAAATAGCACGGCCTCATGGGGCGGGCCCTGTATTCACCGCGGAGACGCAGAGACAACGGAGAAAGCGCAGAGAGGAGCCAGAGAAAAAGAGGGTTTTCTCCGCGCTTCCTCCGCGTTCTCCGCGTCTCCGCGGTGAATACAGGGCCGCTCGTGCTACCCTCAGATTCGTGAACCACGTCAACGTTGACCTGGCCGCCATCGCCCGGCAGGAGATGATCGAGCGGGGCTTCTCGCCCGATTTTCCGCCCGAGGTGGCGCGGCAGCTCGAGACCATCCACGCCTCCCCGGCCGCCGGGCTGCGCGACCTCACCGCGCTGTTATGGTCGTCCATCGACAACGACGACTCGCGCGACCTCGACCAGATCGAGTGGGCCGAGCGCGTGCCCGCCGGCATCCGTGTGCTGGTGGGCATTGCCGATGTGGATTCCGCGGTCGCCAAAGCCACGCCCATCGATGCCCACGCCTGCCGCGAAACCACCACCGTGTATGCCGGCGTGTGCACCTTTCCGATGCTGCCCGAGCGCCTCTCGACGGACCTCACTTCGCTTTCCGAGAGCGGCGACCGCGCGGCTATCGTCATCGAAATGACCGTGGCTGTGGATGGCTCTGTGGATGGCTCCGTGGATGGCTCGGTGAGCGCCGGCAGCATCTATCCGGCGCGCGTGCGCAATCATGCGCAACTGACCTACAACGGCGTGGGGCCGTGGCTGGAAGGACACGGGAGCGCTCCCCCGAAAGTGGCCGCCTCCGCCGAGTTGGCGGCGCAGCTCAAGCTCCAGGATGAGGCCGCCCAGGCGTTGCGCGAGGCGCGCCACAAGCTGGGCGCGCTCACCTTCGACCGCGTGGAGGCCCAGGCGGTGGTCGTGAACGGGCAGGTGCGCGACGTGGTGGCCAGTACGCACAATCGTGCCGCGCAGTTGATCGAGGATTTCATGATTGCCGCCAATGAGGTGATGGCGCGCACCCTGCGCGCGGCCGGCGTCTCTTCCATCCGGCGCGTGGTGAAAGACCCCGAGCGCTGGCCGCGCCTCGTGGAGCTGGCCGAAAGCCACGGCGATAAGCTGCCGCCCGAACCGGATGCCGCCGCGCTCAACGCCCTCCTGATGCGCCGCAAGCAGGCCGACCCGCTGCATTTCGCGGACGTCTCGCTGGCCGTGCTCAAGCTGATGGGACCGGGCGAATACGCGGTCATGCGGCCGGGTGAAACGGGCCTGGGCCACTTCGCCCTGGCGGCCCAGGACTACACCCATTCCACCGCGCCCAACCGGCGTTTCGCCGACCTGGTGACGCAACGTCTGCTGAAGGCGCTGGGCAGCCATCCGCCTTACAGCGACGACGAACTGGACGGCATCGCGCGCAATTGCACGCTCAAGGAAGATGCCGCCCGCAAGGTGCAGCGCGACATGAACAAGCGCATGGCCGCGGTGGCGTTGGCCAGCCGCGTAGGCCAGACGTTCCAGGCCATGGTGACCGGAGTGACGCCCAAGGGCGTGTTCGTGCGGTCGCTCGATCCGCCAGTGGACGGCCGGCTGATGCGCGGCGAACAGGGGGTCGACGTGGGCGACCGCCTGCGCGTGAAACTGCTGGCCACCGATCCCGTGCGCGGCTTTATCGATTTTGGGAGGGTTTCATGACGCTACTGCGCCACACCGTGGCTACTTTGGCTTACCGCGCCGCGAAGGCGGTGCGCGGCGCGCCTCCGGAATTCGCCCAGTTTGCGGACGCCGGGCGTAAGCCCATCGACATCCTGGCCCACATGGGCGACCTCTTCGATTGGGCGCTCGGCATGGCCGATGGGAAGCACGTGTGGCACGAAGCCGCGCCGCTCCCATGGGACCGGGAAGTGGCGCGCTTCTTCGCCGCGCTGGAGGCCCTCGACCAGCGGCTCGGGTCGGGCGCGCCGCTGGGCGTCAGCGAGGTGAGGATGTTTCAGGGACCGATTGCCGACGCGCTCACCCACACCGGCCAGATCGCCATGCTCCGGCGCCTGGCGGGATGCCCGATTCGCGGCGAGAACTACTTCCGGGCCGATATCGAAGTGGGGCGCGTGGGGGCGGACCAGTCGCCGCCGGTGCAGGAATTCTGATTGACCGCGTATTTTCGCCGCCGCCGCATGGCCCGCTTCGCGCGCGAGTTCGCGCTTACCCCGGAGACCCGCGTGTTGGATGTCGGCGGCACGCCGGATTGCTGGCGCTTCCTGCCCGTGCAGCCGAAGCTGGTCTTTCTGAACACGCCGCGGGCGAAGGAGGAAGTTGGGGAATCGGCGGTCTGGGTGGCCGGAGACGGCCGACTCCTGCCTTTTGCCGACCGCGCCTTCGACATCGTATTCAGTAACTCGGTGATCGAGCACGTGGGCGGCGCGGACAGTCAGCGCCGGTTCGCGACGGAAGTCAAGCGGGTAGGCCGCGGGTATTGGGTGCAGACTCCCAACCGCTGGTTCCCCGTGGAGCAGCACTTACTTACGCCGCTGATTCACTGGCTTCCGAAGCGCTGGCAGAGGGCCATCGTTCCGAGGTTCACCGTGTGGAGCCTGGTCGTGAGAGTCACTAAGGACCGGCGGCAATTCTATCTGGAGCACTATCTGAATGACGTGAAGTTACTAAGTGAAGGAGAACTGAAGGGACTATTCCCCGGAGCGCGTCTGATTCGCGAGCGCTTTTGCGGCTGGAGCAAGTCTCTGATTGCGTTCCACCGGTGACGCGGCATGGGACAGGAGGGGTTAATTCCCGTCCCGCACGCAGCGGAAGCCGATATTGGGTTGCTTCCAACGCGCCGGGACCGCGGTCGAGTCCCACAGCGCTCCGTCCTCCAGTTGTTTGCTGTTAAAGGCGGCCCCACGGATCTCATACCACGGGTCGTCCGGGCCGGGCTTCGGATTGAGCCGTGACGCAAAGTATTCGAGCGCCCGCTGCGAGGGCGGGGTCAACTGGTCCACCAATTCAAATACGTTCCCCACCATCTGCAACGCCCCGTACTGGCTGGCGCCGTTCGCGAAGTCCTCGGCCGGCCGAATCTGCCCGGTCCCCACGTTGGCCCGTGCGGCCTCCTTCTCGTTGCCCCATGGGAACAGGCGGCCGTCCGTGCCGCGCGCGGCCTTCTCCCATTCGCGCGCGGTAGGCAGGCGCTTGCCGGCATATTTCGCGAACGCCTGCGCGTCGACAATCGTGACGTTGACGACGGGCAGGTTCGGCTGGTCCTTCGGGAAATCCTGGGGCAATGGGTGATTCGTCGCCTCGCAGAACTTCTGGTAGGCCGCGTTGGTCACCTCGGTGCGGTCGATGAAGAACGCGGGCAGGGTCACGGTCTCGCGGTTCTCGCCAAAGAGGAAGGCGCCGGCGGGGACCGCCACCATGCCCTCCGGCGGCTGCGGCACGATCACGGCCGGCGCGGGGACTTTGGGCTGGGGGAGAGTGGGCTTGTTCGGCGGCGGCGGGCCGGGCCGCAGCGCCATGAAGATCCCGCCGGCCAACCCCAGCGCCACCACTAGCGCCGCCGGCAGCAGCCACTGCCGGCGGGTGGCCCGTACGGCGGGTGGCTCCACAATTGGTTCGAGCGGCGGGCCGGTCTGTACCGGGGGCACCAGCAGGGTGGGGGCGTCCAACTGCTCCAGGATACGATCCAACTCGGCGCACACCGGGGACATGCCTTGCGGACGATCCTCCGGGCGTTTGACAGTACATCGCTCCACCAAAGCGCACACCGATTCCGGGGCGCCCGCCTGGCGCAACGGCTCCAGGTTCAGCGGCTCGTTGAGGATGGCGTAAAAGATCCGCTCCATAGTGTCCCCGGCGATCGGCCGGGCACCCGTCAGGATCTCGCATAGCAGCATCCCAAACGCGTAGACATCCACCTGCACGGTGATGTTCTGGCCCATCACCTGCTCCGGGGCCATGTAATACGGCGTGCCCAGCACGTACCCCGCGCGCGTCAGGGCCATGCCTTCCCCCTTGGCGATCCCGAAGTCCATCAGCTTGACCACGCCCGTGTCGCTGACGTGTACGTTCTCTGGCTTGATGTCGCGGTGAATGACCTTCTGCGTGTGGATATACTCCAGCGCGCGCGCCACATCCAGTGCGATGTGCAGCCGGCTCTTCAAATCGCCGGTGTGCCCCTTCTGGATGGCGTGGCGCAAATCCTCGCCGCGCAGAAACTCCATCACCAGGTATGGGCGGTGCTTTTCGTCCTCGCCGAAATCGTAAATATGCAGGACATGGTCGTGCGAGATGTTCCCCGCCATCTGCGCTTCCGCCAGAAACCGGGCCTTGGTCTCCGGGTCCTCGCATCCAGCCTCGGTCAGCACCTTCACCGCCACGGTCCGCCCGATGACGGTGTCGCGGGCCCGGTAGACGTGGGACATCCCTCCGCCGAGAAACTCCTGCAACTCGTACTTGCCGATACGCTCCATTCCGTTCTTCACCGCCTGAACTTCATCGTGCCACATCCGGCGCCGGCCCGGATGCCGGCACACATCCTAAGCGTGGCGCAGACTCTCAGTCTGCCGCGTCCCGACACCTCGGGACGTTTTGGCGGGCGCCCGCAGGCAGTGCGCGCCTGCGCCACATGGGCCACGCCGGCTAATACGTTGGGAGATCCCCCGGCTCTGCCGGGGAGGCAGTAGAAGTTTGACAGATTCGGGAGTGTGCATTTCGCCGAGTTCTGGCACACAACCGGAAAGATCCGCACTGTCGGCCCGAAGCTCCCGTTTTTGATCGGTTGCGATCAGGCCCCTTTGAGGGGCCAGCAACCGGAAAGCCTCCGGCTCTGTCGGAGGATCGTTACTGTGAAGTTATTCTTGCGTTGGCGCCACAAAGCACGCCCTTTCTTAAGTCCGCCGGCGCATTTGCCGGCCGCTTGCTCACCACGAGATCTGCCTGCCGCTGCCAGTGCTCCTCCTTGCCGGGCAGCCTCCTCCGCTATACTCTAAGATCCGGTATAGTGGCGCGGCGCGGTCCCGGCGTTTTACCTGATTTGCCGGCTTAGAGAGCCGGAGAGCCTTTAAAGACGGCGGCTCGCACGCCGCAGCGCCCCTGTCGCCGCCCGAGACCGCTCCGCAATCGCACTTGGAAGGGAGGCCGGCGCAATGCAGCAGCCGCCAACGGGCAAACCGAAGAAGTTTCATCATTCCCTCTATTTCCGGGTCGTCATGGGGATCGTTCTGGGCGTTCTGCTGGGAGTATTCTACCCCCACGCCGGAGAATCCATGAAGCCGCTGGGCGACGGTTTCATCAAGCTCATCCGCATGATGATCGCGCCCATTATTTTCTTCACCGTGATTGTCGGCATCGCCGGCATCGGCGATATGAAGAAGCTCGGCCGCGTGGGCATCAAGTCCCTGGCATATTTTGAAGTGGTCACCACCATCTCGCTGCTCATCGGCCTGGCTGTAGTCAAGATCGTCCAGCCGGGCGCCGGAATGAACGTCAACCCCGCCACCCTGGATGCCAAGGCCATCGCGCAATACGCCGCGCAGGGCCAGGAGCTTCACACCGTCGATTTCCTGATGAACATCATCCCCACCACCGTCACCAACGCGTTCACTCAGGGCGACATTCTGCAGGTGCTTCTGGTGGCCATCCTGTTCGGCCTGGCCCTGGCGGCCTTGCCGGGCGGCAAGGCGATCGTGGAGGCGTGCGACAAAATCGCTCACTGGCTGTTCCGGGTGATCGGGCTGATCATGCAGGCCGCGCCACTTGGAGCGTTTGGCGCCATGGCCTACACCATCGGGAAATTCGGATTCCACACTGTGAAGCACTTGCTGGCACTGCTCGCTTGCGTCTACATCACCAGCTTCGCGTTCGTCTTCATCGTGCTCGGCGCCATCGCCTTGGTGCACGGATTCAGCCTCTGGAAATTCGTCAAGTACATCAAGGAGGAGCTCCTGATTGTGCTGAGCACGTCCTCTTCGGAATCCGTCCTGCCGCGCATGATGATCAAGCTAGAGGAACTCGGCTGCGCCAAATCGGTGGTCGGGCTGGTGATTCCATCGGGCTATTCCTTCAACCTCGACGGCACCTCGATCTATCTGACCATCGCCGCGCTGTTCGTCGCGCAGGCCACCAATACCCACCTGACGGCGGGGCAGACGTTTACCCTGCTGCTGGTCCTGATGCTCAGCTCGAAGGGCGCCGCGGCCGTCACCGGCGGCGGGTTCATCACCCTGGCCGCCACGCTCTCCGCCATCGGCTCCGTTCCCGTCGCGGGACTCACCCTCCTGTTGGGCGTGGACCGTTTCATGTCGGAAATGCGGGCCCTGACCAACCTGGTCGGCAACGGCGTGGCGACCATTGTGGTGGCCAAATGGGAGAAGGAGTTGAACACCGTGCGCTTAAGCAAGGTGCTCAACGGGCAACAGGTGGTCTCGGACGAGGAACTCAACGATCCGGTGATGGTGTAGGGCGCAGGGAGTGCCCGTTGGGCCCGGTGCCCTCTGTTCTCGGCTCGCGGACATTACCAAGGACGCCACCCTTTACGTCGTGCCCTATGCGCACCTCGATAACCAATAGAATATCCCGCGCCACACAATTCTTCTTTCCTGCAACTGCTGCGGCGCGCCTTCGTCACTGCGGCAATCCAATGTTCGCCCGCCGGTTCGATCGGGGCTTGACATGCGACGTTTGTCGCTTGTAATATGTGACAAGTGTCGCACATGACCGCGGCGCGGGACGGTGCCCATGCCCAAAACGATCGTAGAGCGGCTGACACGCCGTGAACGGGAAATCATGAACGCCCTCTTTGCGCTCGGTAATCGCGCGTCCGCGGAGGACATCCGTGCGCGCCTGACCAGCCCGCCCACCGGCTCCTCGGTTCGCGTGATGCTCGCCAGGCTCGAGAAGAAGGGCTGCCTGAAACACCAGCAGGATGGCCTGCGCTATATCTACTCGGCCACCATCTCTCCGGCCTCCGCCAAACGGACGGCGTTGCAACACTACCTGCGGACTTTCTTCGGCGGCTCGCTGAAACAGATGATGACGGCTCTGCTTGCCGAAGCGCCGTGGACTGACGGCGAGCTCGATGCGCTCAAAAATGAGATCGACCGTGTTCGCAAGGAAAGGAAGAAACCGTCATGATGCCCCTCATCCATGCCGCCATGCTTCGAGTGAGTGGTTCGCTGGCCGCGTCGATTGCCGCCAAGGCGGCCATCGCTGCGGCGCTGGGCCTCGTCGGCGCCTGGCTGGCGCGCGGGAACCGTGCGGCGGTGCGCCATGCCCTGCTGGCCGCGGCGTTCGGCGTCCTGCTGCTGCTGCCGGTCGCCTCCATCGTCGCTCCGCCCGTCCTCATCGCCGTGCCGGCCCTTGCCGGGCAGCGGATCGTGCCTGCCTTCGCAGGGACCACCGGGGCGATTCCGCCCGTCGCGCCGGCGCCTGCAAGCCTTGGCGTTGCGTCCGTAGTTCCGGGATCGGCGGGACTTTCGCCGTATTTTCTGTTGCTCGCGGGATGGATCGCCGGGACGGCGCTTTTTCTGCTGCCGGTGGGCATGGGTCTGTGGCTGGTTCGTTGGTTGCGCCGGTCCGCCCTGCCGTGGCGGCATGGGCAGTCGGTCGTCGAAAGTCTGGCGCACGACGCCGGCATTCATCGGCGCGTCGAAGTGCTCTTGCACGAGGCGCTGCCGGGACCCATGAGCTGCGGCGTGCTGCATCCCGCCATCGTGCTGTCCGAGGACGCACAGACCTGGGAAGCGGAGGACCTGAATCGCGCCATCGTGCATGAGCTGGAACACGTGCGGCGCGGCGACTGGGCCACCCACTGTCTCGCGCGCGCCGTGTGTGCCGTGTATTGGTTCCATCCTTTGGTCTGGATCGCGTGGCGCCGGCTCGCGCTGGAGGCGGAACGGTCCTGCGATGATGCCGTGCTCGGACGCTCGGAGGCCACTGCCTATGCCGATCAACTGGTCGGGATCGCCCGGCGGCTGTCTTTGGCGGCCAAAACGCCGGCTGTGAAATCGCCGCTCCTGGCGATGGCCAACCGTGCCGATCTGGCAACGCGCGTCGGCGCGGTCCTCGACAGCCGGCAGCGGCGTGGCCGGGCGGGCACGTTTGCGGTGGCGCTCGCCTGCGCCGCGGCCGCCGTGCTCGTCCTCACGATGTCGCCCTTGAGGGTGGTTGCCGCCCCCCCCAATCCGCCGCCGCGAACACGGGAGGCGCCCGTTTGCGGCTTTCTACCAGCACGAGTCTGGTGATTGTGGACGTAGTCGTCACGGATCGGAACGGCAATCCCATCGAAGGACTCGGCGCGCGCGATTTTGCCCTGACCGAGGATGGCGCCCGGCAAGACATCGGCATCCTCGAATTTCAAAAGCTGGAGCCTGCGCCTCAAGCACGAAAGAGTTACTACATCCTGGGCTATTACACACACAACCCGAAGGCCGATGGCAACTTTCGCCACATCGCGATCACCTGCAAAGCGGACAATATCGCCAAGCTGGATTACCGTCTGGGTTACTACGCCCGGCCGAACGCGTTCGGCGTGGGCGATGCGGCTCGCGGCGGCGCCGATGGCAGCGCCGTGCTCGACATCAAGCCGCCGGTATTGCTTCACAAGTTTGAGGCGGCCTATTCGGAGGAGGCTCGCAAGGCCAAGTACCAGGGCACTGCGGTTCTGCTGGTTGAAATCGATGCCTCCGGCCAGGTCGCGAGCCTCAGAGTGCTCCGCAGCTTAGGCTTGGGCCTGGACGAGAAAGCCGTCGACGCCGTCAGGCAGTGGAAGTTTGCGCCAGGCATCAAGGACGGCAAGCCTGTTAGCGTGCAGGCGGAAGTGGAAGTGAATTTCCGGCTGCTATAACTCACTCGGACGAAGAACGCCCAACCGGTCGACATGCGCCCGGCCGCCACGGGACCCGTTCGAGCACCGAGCCACCGAAGAACCCATCTCGGTCCCGAAGGCTGCGCCGCGGAACCGGGCAACCCTTAAAAGCATTGAACTAAACCGCTGAGCGGTAATCTTCTGCGTTCCGGCCTTGCGCCGGACCCCCCTGGCGTGGCGCGAGGCCCCTTTGAAACACTGGATCAGGTTATTTCCAATGACCAATCCAACTTTCAAGGAGCCTTCGCATGACACCGCTTCGTCAACGCATGACCGAAGACATGCAGTTACGCAACCTCAGCTCGGGAACCCAA
>JBKQPR010000101.1:0-43050 GCA_052144935.1 Bryobacteraceae bacterium | reverse complement strand
CTTCGCAGGAAGCAGATGTGCGCAAAGTCAATCCGGGCGCGCCCGCGGCTTTGAGGCAGTTTTGAAGCCGGAGTTCAAATAGGACTCAAATCTTAGGCGCGGTAGGTGTCGTGGAAATCCAGGCTAGGCAAGTTTGAAGAGGACTATCACCACGAATAGCCGGGCCGGGTCGGCCGGTCGTATAGTATCTGCGCTTCGCCTTTCTGCGCAACCTGGTCGTCGAAGAATTTCACGATCTTGTCGCGCCGGCCGAGCACTCCCTTGATCTCCCCATCGCCAACGTACGGCTTGAGGGGGCGCAACATGGGGGCGTCCAGAGTGCGGAGCTTGGCAAGCAGCTTCCGGTCGCACATCACCAGATTCTTCTGGTCCAACAAGGTGGTGTAAAGCCGGAAAGCGCGGGTGTGGTCGATCATCCAGATGTGCCATTCCGGGTCGATCAGAAGGTTTGTGAGGTTGCTGTCCGTGTTGTAGATGAGCTGGTCGAAGACCCGCAGGACGTACATCTCGCGATTCCAGGAATCCTTGTCGGGCGCCTCCAGCTTCTTCTTTTTCCGGTCTACCTCCATCATGGTGTTGTCGATCCACCACGTGACCGCGCAGGAAGTGCCCTCCACTTTGCGCTCGACCGACGGAGGAACCATGTCTCCAATGTCGAGAATCCTGGCGAGGCGATACGCGGCGACGTTGAACTTCCACGTGTCGCGGAAGTTTATTTCGGTTCCGAGAGCCCCCTCAAACTTGGGTTTGGCTTCGTCGATGCTCTGCACGTGGGCGTCGTGCTGGATGGTGCCATCGCTCAGGGTGGCGCGTCGCGAGTGGGTTACTCCGACAGACAGTTCCTTGATCTTGACGATCTTGGCAGTTTGCAGAAACTGCTCCATTTGCTCGAAAGTCGGCCTCGGGCCGTTGTCGGCGCAAAAGAGCAGGGGCGCGGCAAAAAGCATGACGGCGGGCCGCAAATTTCGAAGGACGGAATTCATAGTGTCTTCTCCGGGGGGCTCCCATTATATAGGCGTGGGGTTGGGAAAGCAAGACTGAGTCTGGCCTGACTGGCCTGACTGGCCTGAGTCTGGCCTGGTCTGGCCTGGCTGAGTCTGGCTGAGAGGGCCTGGCCTTGACACTTTCCCCTGGTCCTCCTGCTCTTGGGCACATGGAAGTACATTTGCCTCGAAATCAGGAAGTCCAACTCAATCAGCTTGCCGTCCAAACCGGACGGGGAACCGACGAACTGACGCAACAAGCCGTTGCCAAGCTACTTGCTCATAACGAATGGTTCAAGGCGCAGGTGCGGATTGGCATAGACCAGTTTGCACGGGCGAATTCATCGAAGAGAAAGAAATGGACGCCCGCGTTCAAGGCCGGCTTGACGCGGCCGGACCAGGTGAGCGTGTCGCCGTAGCCGATCCGCGGTCCAGGTTGACGTCCATGAACGGTTGCCGCTCGACCGTAATCGGCGTCGGGGCTGCTATACACTAGGGTGTGGAGATTTCGTTGTGAGCTACGCCAGGTCGCTGGTTCTTCTCGCGTGTTTCTGCGCCAATGCCGACGAAGGCATGTGGACGTTCGACAATTTGCCCGTCAAGATGCTGCAGGACAAATATCGCTTCACTCCCACCAAGGAATGGCTCGATCACGTGCGCCTCTCCTGCGCGCGGCTCAACGACGGCGGCTCCGGTTCGTTCGTCAGCCCGCATGGCTTGTTGTTGACCAATCATCACGTGGCGCGGGGACAACTGCAGAAGAACTCGACGCCGCAGCACGACTACCTGCGCGACGGCTTCCTGGCCGCCACTCCGGATCGGGAAATGAAGTCGCCGGATCTCGAGGTCAACGTTCTTGTCTCCATGGAAAACGTCACGGCGCGCGTGCTGGACGCCGTCTCTAAAGCCGGTTCGCCGGATCGGGAATTCGCCGCACGGCGCGCCATCGTGGCCCAGATTGAGCGCGAAAGCCAGCAGAAGACCGGCCTGCGCTCCGACGTGGTGACGCTGTATCAAGGTGGGGAATATTGGCTCTACGGTTATAAGAAATACACCGACGTGCGAATCGTATTTGCCCCCGAGCAGCAGATCGCCTTTTTCGGCGGCGACCCGGACAACTTCACCTATCCGCGCTACGACCTCGACATGGCTCTGTTCCGCGTCTATGAAGACGGCAAGCCCATCGACAGCAAAAACTACCTGAAATGGAATCCCCTGGGAGCGGGGGATGGCGACCTGGTCTTTGTGGCGGGCAATCCCGGATCGACTTCGCGGCTCGATACCATGGCTCAGCTCGAATACCTGCGCGATGTAGGCGAGCCCCACACGATCAAAATGCTCGCTAATCGCATCGCTACGCTGGAGCGGTATTCCGCCCAGGGCGCCGCCCAGGCGCTCGAGGCATCTTCGCAGATGTTTGGCCTGCAAAACAGCCTCAAGGCCTACCAGGGAACCTACCAGGGGCTGCTCAACCACGCCATCATGGCCAAGAGGCAACAGGAGGAGGAAGATTTCAAGACCAAGGTCATGGCCAATCCCCAATGGGAGGCTGCCTACGGCGCCGCCTGGCAAGCCATTGGGGAGGCCGAACAGAAGCTGGCTGCGCGTACCAAGGACCGCCTCTACCATGCCATGGATTCCCAATTAGCCGGTCTGGCCACGGCCATCGTGCAATACGTGGCCGAAGTGGAGAAGCCCGATGGCGAACGCCTTCCCGGTTACCATGACGCCCAACTCGATTCCTTGAAGTTCCAGCTTTTCTCGCCCGCTCCGATGTATCCCGCGATGGAGATAGCGCGGATCGCGGGTGCGCTGGAACTGGACCTTTCGGAAGTTGGACCGGACGATCCCTTCCTCAAAATCGTCCTGAAGGGCCGTTCACCGTACCAGGCCGCCACGGAACTGGTCAACGGCACCAAGCTGACCGATCCCGAGGTCCGCCGCAAGCTGATCACCGGCGGAGAAGCCGCGGTGGCGGCATCGAACGACGCCATGATCGTGCTGGCGCGCGAGCTTGACCCACTGCGCCGCGAACTGATCCACTGGTTGCAGGACAATGTCCAGAGCGTGGAGCAGCGCTCCGGCGAGCAACTCGGCAAAGCGCGGTTCGCGGTTTACGGCAAGAGCACCTACCCCGACGCCACCTTCACCCTGCGCCTTTCTTACGGGCAGGTGAAAGGCTATCCCATGAATGGAACGGAGGCGCCGTCCAAGACCACCTTCTACGGCCTCTACGACCGCGCCGACGGCTTCGACCGCAAAGGCCCCTTCGCTCTGCCCGAGCGTTACGCCACGGCGCAGGGTAAGCTCAACCTGGCAACTCCGTACAACTTCGTCACCACCAACGATGTGGTGGGCGGCAATTCCGGCTCGCCCGTGATCGATCGCAACGCGGACCTGGTTGGCCTGGTCTTCGACGGCAACATCGAATCGCTGATCGGCGATTTCGTCTACGACGGAGAAACCAACCGCACCGTGGCCGTGCATACCGGCGCCATGACTGAAGCGCTCCGCAAAATCTACAACGCCCAGGCGGTGCTGAAGGAACTGCTGGGCCAGTGATAGACACCGATACCAGGTGTCACAAATCGATCGCCACTACTTCGTGATCCACGATCGTCGCGATGGTCAGGCTTACTACTCCGTTGCTTTCGGTCACGCGCGGAGGTTGGCCGCTCACCAGTAACTGCACCTGCTTCGCGCGGCTCCCTTCCGGCAGGCGCACGGCTACCTGCTGGGGCGGCGTGGGAATGAACTCCCGCAGGGGGCCCTTCATCATCATCGAATTGGTGAGGTTCACCAGGTGTACGGTCATCGAATCCTTCTGCCGCCACACGGCCACATCCAACACGCCGGGACCGGCGACCGTTACCGGGCGCGGTTCGTTGGCCGCCCAATCCACCGCGTTGCGCAGCAGCTTGCCATGGTCCGCCGCCAGAATCTCCCAGAAGGTGCGGTCGATGTCCCACGGGAAATACACCACCCGGCCGCGCCCCGCCTGGCGCACGTGCAACTCGGGAATATCGGTTTTGGGTACGCGCGGAAACACCTCCTCCATCGGCAGATCGGGGTAAGAGGGAATCAGCGTCAGCGGCGCATAGGCGCCGGCCGCGGCGCGTGTGTGCACGCGAGACACGCCGTTGATGATGCGCTGGGTGTCTTCAAGGCCCGCCAGAATCGGATGGCGCTTGCCGGCGCCGGGGTCGGTTTCCAGGCGCAGATAGGAGTTCTGCATGCGGGCGTCGATGTCTCCGTCGAACGAGGCGCCGAACAGATCAGCCAGGCCGAAGTCGCGCCGCCGCTCGCCGCGTTCGTCGTAGAGCGAGGTTTCGTACGTGGCCACCAGGCCGCCGCCGCGGGCCACGAATTCGCGGATCTGGCCGCACTGGCCGTCCGAAAGCGCGGCGATATTGGGGAAGACCAGCACCTGCAACGAGGCGGTGTGGGCCGCGTCGAGCAATTGGTCGTGCACCATCTCGAAGGGGATGCGCGCCTCCACCAACGCCTGGTAGTAGCCCAGCGTATGGTCTTCGACCTTCTGCTGCGCGCGCTCGCCGCCGTAAAACTGCGCGGTTTGCTGGGAATACACCAGGCCCACGCGCGCCAGCGAGCGCTCCTGGCGCAGATAGCGCTGGTTGCGGTAATGCCAGCCGTAGAGTTCCTCCACCACACGGAGCCAGCGCCGGTCGTAGAGCGTGCCCCCGAATTTCGTGAACCAGGGGCGGATCCCATTGGCGATGCCGTCGAGCGCCCAGAGGCGGATTTCCGGACCGTCCTGCACCGAATCCTTCCAGCGGTACGGCTCTTCCACGCCCACGCTGAAGATGCCGCCCACGGGCTTGCTCCCCATGGTGGAGCGGTACTCCTTGGCGTTCTTGCCATTGGCCCACGGGGCCATCAATCCGCGGCGCGCCTGGCGGTCGGCGAAGAGGATGGGGGCGAGCGAGCCGACGGTCTTCATATCCAGATCGCTGAGCGCCCCGCCGCCGCAGTTGGGGATGTAACAGGCGGCCGGATTGATACGGCGGATCTCGGCATCCCAGAGATGCCAGAGTTCGAAGAGCCGCTGCTGGCGCCACGCGAGGTAGGCGCGGCGCGACGGGTTGCGCGGATCGTTGGTGCGCGGCAGATCCAGGCCGGCGGCGGCGTGAAAATTCTCGCGGCAGTGCTCGCAGTAGCACATGCCCGACCCGGCCCAGCGGTTGCTGAACACGCCATCCACGGGGTAGCGCGAAACGATTTCCCTGGTGACCTCGGTCATGAACTGGAAGTTGTAGGGGCCCAGCGCGCAGGTGAACCACAGCTCCGGCATGACCGAGTGGCGGCGCTTCTGGCCGGAGGCATCCACCGCGATCCAGTCGGGGTGCGCGTCGAAGACATCCTGGTGCGCGGCGTGGGGATCGGTGCGCGCCACCACCACCATGCCGAGTTTCCGGCAGCCCGCCGCCAGCTCGCCGAACGCGTCGCGGTTGCCCAGCCACTGGCTGCGATAGTGCAGCGGGATGGCGGTGGGATAGTAGGCCACGCATCCGCCGGCGCTGAGACAGGCGGCGTCGGAGTGGGTGCGCTGGAAGTAATCCAGCCAGAAGGCGGGATCGTACTTGCCGGGGTCGTCCTCCACCAGCGTCAACTGGGCCCAGCGCATGGGGCGGCTGAACCAGCCCTCGGGCCCGTCGTCGGGCGCCCCGGCGGCGGAATTTCGCGTGAAGGCGGCGGCGAGGGCGGTGGCGGCGAGGAAATCGCGGCGATTGATGGTGGCTTCGACGGGATCTTGCTGTGTATCGGGCGGTGTGGCTTGCGGCGAATTTGGCACCCCTCGATGTTGATATTTCTTTACGCGAAAATCAACCATCGTGAATAACTTCCGGGCGGTTGCGGACGCTTCTCCATGTGAAGGCGTTAGAAAGAACGCCTCGCACAAGGAGGAACGCCATGAGGTACGCAAAGTGGTTGATTTGTTTTGGGCTGGGTTTGGGAGCTGTGGCGCCAGCGATGTCCGCCGCCGAATTCCGGCGTGTGGAGCGTGTGGAGATCGTGCGGCACGACCGCCGAGCGGTCCGCTGCGAGCGGCCGGTGGTTCGTCACGAACGGCCATTCTGCCGGTAACGCGGGCCAAGGGATCGGCCGCCGATGAACTGCGAGGAACGCGGATCTGTTGGCGGCCGATCGAACCTCTTTGTTTCTCTTCCTTTTTCCTCTCTCTTCGACCTCTTCTTTCATGAAAGAAGAGGAAGCGGAGGGCACACGGCAAAGCAGGAAATCAGCGCTTCATGACGTGGTCCCGCATGCGCCAGACTGCCGGCGCGGCAGAGACAAGTCTCTGCGCCGCGAGGCAACAGAAGGGAGTGCTACGCCCGGAGCTTCTCAGCCATGAACGGCAGGCCCTTCTTGCCCCAGAAACTGTGGGGGCCATTGAAGGTTTCCTGCTGCGCTTCCGCTCCCGCGCCGAAAACTTCGTAGATGGTCTTGACCTTTTTGAAACTCTCGACGCTGGCCGCAATGGGGAAGATCGCGTCCACCTCACCAGCTTCGGAGAACAAAGGCCGGGGCGCGATCAGACCTGCCACGTCATACATCTCGGCCCAGTTCAGAATGCCCGGGACGTAGTTGTCGATGCAGTGACCAATACTCATAATGCTGGAGCGAAACGTATTCAGATAGCCGCTCACCATGGCCGCCTTTATGCGTGGTTCCAGCGCGGCGGAAAACAAGGTGCAGGTGCCACCGCCGGAAATGCCGATGCAGCCCACGCGCCTGGCGTCCAGTTCGGGACGCGTTTCGATCCAATCGACGGTGCGCATCACATCCCACACGCGCCAGCCGAGCATGGTCTGGCCGAGCAGCAGAGCGGCGCCCGCAACGGGTTCGCAGGCCTTTTGCTCCAGGCCTTTGGCTTTGTTGCGAGCGTCACGGCGGCAACCAAAACCGATCGGCTCGATGGCGACGGCGGCGAGCCCCTGCTCCACGGCCTGAATGGCGAAATCGAATTCGTAGAAAACCTTCTCGGTGCGGTCCTTGCCTTCGGGGTCGATGCCGACGAGGTCATCCACGCCACGGCCATGGCCAGGGATGCAGATCGCAGTGGCGACCGGCGGTTTTGCGGACTTCGGCAGCAATCGATAGCCAAGCACGGGCATGCCGGGGCGGCTCTCGAAAACGAATTTCTCCCTGGTGTAGCCGGGAAAATCGCGTACTTCGAGGGTCTTCGAATCGAGCGGCGTGCGTTGTTTGGGGAAGCCGCCCAGAAGTTCCGTCACCTTGGCGGTGAGTTTCTTTTGCCATAGTTCCGTCTGGCGGCGGGTTCCCGGCTTGAATGCCAGCTCGATAGGCGCGGCATCGTGCAGACCGAGGGTGTAGCGGACGGGGTCAAAATCCTCAATCTTCACTTGGTCTTCGAAGCCGTCGAGCGGACCCGTGTAAGTGGTAGCGGCCTTTGACTGGCAAACGGTGGATGCCATGGCGGTGGCTGCGGTTATTTTTTCGAATTGCCTGCGCGTGATTTTCACGGAACCATTCTATTGCAAAAGGGCCCGTCAGGCCGAGATTCCGAGGCACGGTGGAAAGTGAAGGCGGGATACAGATGTGGCTTTGGGAGGCGATTTTGCGAGGGCGGCTTTTGTAAGTGGGCTTTGTTGTCAATCCAAAAAGACTTCTGCGGCACTGGAAGGAAACCTGCTCTCGCGGCATTCAGTCAGCAAGCCAGGCGATTCGCTGGGTTCACTCCGGCGGGCTCGGTGAGCCGCCGGACCTGGCTAAGGAGAGGACCATCGTGACTTACCACAGGACACTTGTGTCTATAGCCGGCGTGGCCGCCGTGGCAATCGGCATCTACGCTGAAATCGGTTTCTCGGGGGACGATCTTTCGGCGCTCCCGGGCAACGATCCCCGCACGGTTGCAGTCGAAAAGGGGCTGCGCTGGCTCGTCTCGGTCCAGGGCAAGGACGGAGGGTGGGGCCAGGATGGCGGCGAAACTTCTTATGTGCGCCAGGGGGAGAACCTCGAATCGCTGGGCAACGACGTCGCCAACACGGCCGTGGCGGCGGAGGCCCTGCTGCACACGGGCAATACGCCCACGCGGGGCGCTTATCGAGAATCGCTGGGCCGCGCGGTGGACTTCATCCTGCGGAACGTGGAGCAGAGTCCCACCGAAGGGCTGGCGGTCACCGGCCAACTGCATACCCAGATCCAGCGCAAGCTGGGGCCGTATATCGACACGTTTCTCACTTCCAAGTTGCTGGCCGAGCTGGATGGCGCGATGGGAAATGCGCAGGCCAACGCGCGGGTGCGGCGAAACCTGGAGAAGTGCGTCGCCAAGATCGAGCGGAACCAGTTGAAAGACGGAAGCTGGAACGTGGCCGGAGGGTGGGCGCCGATCCTGGGCACCTCGATGGCCTCCCAGAGCCTGTTTGTGGCTCAGTCGAAGGGCGTGGCAGTGCAGACGGCGACCATGGACCGGGTTGAGCAATACAGCAAACTGCAGCAGGCGCCGCAGCAGGCCGGGATGGGCGGGCCGGGCACGGGGAGCGGGAGCGGGGGCGGATATGGATCGGGGCCGGTCGGTGCAATCGGCCCGTCCAGAACGGCGGTGGCCTCGACGGCTTCCACAGTCATGGCGACCCCGGCCGCGGCCGGTGTCCCGCTGTATCAAAGTGCGCAGGCCCTGGAACAACTCAGCCGCACCGAGAAGGACCGCAAGGAGAACGCCGCGGCGATCCGCACGATTACGGCGCAACTCTCCGACGCGCGGTTCGTCACCGGGTTCGGCTCGATCGGCGGGGAGGAGTTTTTCTCCTGGCTGAACATCAGCGACAGCCTGCGGCGCACGGGCGGCGCCGAGTGGAAGAAGTGGAACGCCGATATCCAGGCCAAGATCCTCACGCTGCAGAACGCCGATGGCACGTGGGCGGGGCATCACTGCATTACCGGGCGCGTGGCGGTGACCGGCGCCGCCATCCTGGCGTTGATGGCGGACCGCGAGCCGGCGTTCCTGGGGACCAAAGCCGGGACGAATTGATGCGGCGGCGTTCGTTCCTGGCGCTGCTGGCGGCCGGGGCCGGCTGTCGCGGCAACCGGCAGCCTCCCCTGGCGCGGGCGGCGCGGTTTCTTTGGGAACAGCAGGCCGGGGATGGCGGTTGGCACAGCCGCACCTACGGCCTGCTCCGCTCGGGGCAGGCGCTGACTCCGTTTGTCCTGGATGCGCTGCTGCAGATTCCGCGGGAGATCTATGCCCCACGGGCCGGGGGCGCGGACCGGGGCATCGACCGGGGCATCGACCGCGCCATCGATTTCATTCGGCGCCACACGCAGCCCGAAGGCGCGCTGGGGCTGGCGCAGGCGGGTATCCCCGACTATCCGAACTACGCCACCGCGCTGGCAGTGAGCGCACTGGTGCGCGCGCGGCGCGCCGATTGGCGCGAGATCGCAGGCCCCATGCTGGGGTATCTGCGGCGGCAGCAGTTCACGGAGCAGAACGGCTGGACACGGGAGCATCCGGCCTACGGGGCGTGGGGCATGGGCGGCCTGCCTCGGACGCCCCCGGATACCGGACACGTGGATCTTTCGATGACACGCTACGTGCTGGAGGCCTTGCGCGCAGCGGGGCCCACCGAACCCGGCGGGCACCCCACCGAACCCGGTGGGCACCCCACCGAACCCGGTGGGCACCCCACCGAACCCGGTGGGCACCCCACCGAACCCGGCGGGCACCCCTCCGGCTCCGCGGCGGCCTTCGCCTGCGCGCAGGTCTACGTGGAACGCTGCCAGAATTGGGACCCACGCCAGGCGGACGCAGCCGATGGCGGCTTCTTCTTCTCGACCACCGAATTCGACACCAACAAGGCCGGCCAGGAGGGGGAAGGCGCGGGCGCGCGCTTTCGAAGCTACGGAACCACCACCGCCGATGGCATCCTGGCGCTCGTGGCGATCGGCTGCCCGGCAGGCCATCCGCGCGTGGTGTCCGCGGGCCGCTGGCTGGCCGCACGGCATCGCGACATGCGGGCGCCGGGATTCGTGGGCGACGCCTACCAGCGCTGGCCCGGCGGGCTGGCGTTCTACTACGCGGCGGCCAGCGCGCAGGCATTTCGAGCGCTGGGCGCCGACGCGGGCGACGGAGTCACGCGCGCGCTTTTGAGAATGCAGCGCGCCGACGGGTCGTGGGCCAATCCGGAGAATCTGGTGAAGGAAGACGACCCGCTGATCGCCACCGGATTCGCCGTGCGCGCGCTGGCGGCGGGCCAATCCAGGGCAAGCTCGCCGGAAAGGGCCGGCCCCCTGCCTTTTGCCAAAGATTAAGTTCCTTGATTTCAACAGACTGCAAATTCGCTTGGCCCGACCCCGGCCGTTTGCATTCGACATCGGCCGCGAAACCTATATTCCGCACTTCGCGGCCAAGCTTGAGATGCCCGTGACGACTGGTCGCGGGGAGATAGAGGGCAGGCTAAAGCAGGCCCCACCTGGACTCGCGCGTGCTACCACAGGGCTTTAAGATCCTTTTGACTTTTGCCGCGCATTTCGGTATCCCTCTTATATGCCCGAGGGCTCCCATCGGTTTTCGGTCGGGACCATCCAATGCACGGTTCTCACCGACGGCTACGCATCTTACCCGACGCCGTGGGTGTTTCCCAACGCCGGCGCCGAAAAGCTGGAGCGTGCCCTGGAGAGCCGGCGGCTTCCGCAAGGGACGGTGATCAGCCCCTACACCTGCCTGCTGATCGAGAGCGGCCGCGAGGCGGTGCTGGTGGATGCCGGAGCGGGCTGCGGGTCGCCTACCAGCGGGGCCATTCGCGCGCGGCTGGAAATGGCCGGGTTGCGTCCCAGGGACGTGGATACGGTGGTGCTCACACACGGCCATCCGGACCACATCGGCGGAACCGTGGACGTGTGCGGCCGGCCGGCGTTTCCCAATGCGCGCTACATGCTGGCCGAGGCGGAATTGGAATTCTGGCTTCGGCCGCACTGCGGCTTGGGCGACATGCGGCTGCCGGAGGATCTGAAGCGGACGATGGACAAGACGGCGCGGAGTTGTCTGGCGGCGCTGCGGTTTCAGCTTGAGCCGATCGACCGGGAATGCGAGATCGTGCCGGGAGTGCGCGCGATTCCCGCGCCGGGCCATACGCCGGGACATCTGGCGCTGATGATCGAGTCCCGGGGCGAGCGGCTGCTGAACATCGGCGACGCCGCGGTGCACCCCCTGCATCTGGAACAACCCGAGTGGGAGAATGGGTTCGATCTGGCGGCCGGCGCGGCCCTCCGAACGCGCCGCGAGCTGATGGACCGCGCGGTCCGGGAGCGCATGCACGTGATGGCGTTCCACTTTCCGTTCCCCAGCGTGGGGCGCGTGGCCGCGCGGGCGGAAGGGGGTTGGAGCTGGACGCCGGGGTGGTAAGTTGCGTCAGGGGACGTCACTGGCGGCATGGGGATTTCGCGACAGATGTCCGGCGGTCTCAGAGCGGCACTTCCGGAGATCTCGATTCGGGTCAACCCCCGGATGGACGATCCGGGAGTTTGAGACCTTTAGGTATAGAAACCCCATTGCGCAGCGCATGGCGCCGGTCTAGCATAAGTGTTGAGATGATGCCGCAGACGATCGGGCACTACCGGATTGTGTGCAGGATCGGCGAGGGCGGCATGGGGATAGTCTACCAGGCCTGGGACGAACGGCTGCAGCGCGCCGTCGCGATCAAGACTATTCGGGGGGTGGAGACGGCGGAAGTCCGCAAGCGCCTCTGGCGCGAGGCCCGGTCGCTCGCCCGGGTCAACCACCCAAACGTCTGCCAGTTGTTCGATGCCTGCGAAGACGGCGAGAACTTGTTCCTGGTGCTGGAGTTGCTCGAAGGAGAATCCTTGGCAGGCCGCCTGGTGGCCGGACCCCTGGCCACCTCCGAAACGGTGCAGATTGCGCGCCAGGTCCTGGTGGCCCTAGGCGCCTTGCACGGCCTCGGCATCGTCCATCGCGATCTAAAGCCATCCAATGTCTTCCTGACTCCGCACGGTGTCAAATTGCTCGATTTTGGGCTGGCACTCCTAACCGGCAATTCGTTCTCCGACAGCGGCGATTCCGCGCCCACGGCGACCAATCTGACGGCTCCCGGAATGATCCTCGGCACGCCGCAGTACATGTCGCCGGAGCAAGCCGGCGGCGCGGTGGCCGGTCCGGCCAGCGACATTTTCGCGACCGGCTGCATCCTTTACGAAATGCTCGCCGGGAAGCCGGCGTTCTACGGGGACTCGTTCGTGGACATTCTTATCGGGTGATGCACGGCGAACCGCCGGCGCTCGGCGGGGCGCCAGAGATCGATGCGCTCAACGGGGTGATCCGGCGCGCTCTGGCGAAGCGGCCACAAGATCGCTACGCTACAGCGATTGAAATGCTTCAGGCGCTGGACGGCGCAACGACTTCCGGAGGTGGAGTCGCCGCATCGCCAACCCGCACCGCCATGCGCCTGATTGTGCTGCCGTTTCGGATTCTTCGCAAAGATGAGGAGACCGAATTCCTTGCTTACAGCCTTCCGGACGCCATCAGTAACTCTTTGTCCGGTCTCGACAGCCTGATCGTGCGCTCCACCCTGGTGGCCCTGCGGTTCGAAGGGCAGCCCCCAGACCCGAAGAAGATCGCAGTGGAAGCGGATGTCGACGCCATTCTGGCGGGCTCCCTGATGCGCATTGGCGCGCAGCTCCGGCTCTCCTGCCAGCTTCTGGCAGCGCCCAGTGGAACCTTGATCTGGTCGGACACATTACACGTGTCCATGGACGATCTTTTTCAGGTTCAGGATGGATTGACTAACCAGATCGTGCAGTCTCTGATGCTGCCCCTGACGGAGCGGGAACGACGCATACTCCGGCACGACGTGCCCACCAGCGCCAAAGCATACGAATACTATCTTCGCGCCAACCAGCTCTCGGTGCACCGCAGCATTGAAAACATGAAGCTCGCACGCGACCTCTACTTGCAGTGCTTAGAAGAGGACCCGGACTATGCTCCGGCATGGGCGCGCCTGGGAAGGGTCCATCGGTTCATAGAAAAGTTCGCCGAGGCCACCCGAGGACAATCAACTGGCCGACGAGGAGTTCCGCCGGGCCTTCAGCCTGAATCCGGACCTGGCTCTCGCGCACAACCTGTATACCCCGATCGAATGCGACCAGGGCCGGGCGCAGCAAGCCATGGTCCGGCTGCTCGATCGCGCCCGCTTCCGGCGCCACGACCCGGACCTGTTCGCAGGCCTGGTCCAGGCCTGCCGCTATTGCGACGAGTTGGGGGCTTCCGTCGCGGCCCACAACTACGCTCGGCGACTCGATCCGCACGTCGCGACAAGCGCCGAGCACACTTACTTCCTGCTGGGAGAGTATGAGAAAACCTTGGCTTTTTACGACACCAAGGCCGGCTACTACCTGGACGCCGCCGCGCTGGCCGCGATGGACCGTAACAAGGAAGCGTTGGAACTGCTACGCCAGCGCGAAGGGACTGGGCATGTTGCCGGCCAGATCGGGGCCGTCATGCATTCCCTACGGGCTTATCTGGAGGGTGACTTCGCGGAGTGTCTAAGAGCTATCCCGGAGTTGGAGACGCCGATTCGCGCAGACCCCGAATCTCTTTTCTACAGTGCCCGCCACTTGGCACGCATTAACGAGCGGGAGCGAGCCATGGCGATTCTCGGTAGGGTGATCGATGGCGGCTTTCTGTGCGCGTCGTCTTTGGCCCACGATCCGTGGCTTGAGTCGCTCCGCGGGGCGCCTGGGTTCGCGGAGCTGACGCAAAAGGCGGAACGCCGCCGCCTGGAGATCCATGTTGCCTTCCTGGACGCAGGTGGTGAGCAGGTGCTCACCCAGGCATGAGCTGGAATGGCGGTCCAGCGTCCGCTCCCATATCAGGAAACTGCCGTCGTCGGCTCGCGCCGGATTTCCGCCGATAACAGCCCTTCCGTCCAAAAACCGGGCGGTACACCCCCTGCACCTGGAACAACCCGAGTGGGAGAAATGGGTTCGATCTGGCGGCCGGCGCGGCCCTCCGAACGCGCCGCGAGCTGATGGACCGCGCGGTCCGGGAGCGAATGCACGTGATGGCGTTCCACTTTCCGTTCCCCAGCGTGGGGCGCGTGGCCGCGCGGGCGGATGGGGGATGGATCTCGACGCCGGGGGTGGTAAGTTAGGTCGGGGGACTTACTGGTGTCACGGGGATTTCGCAACCGCGATCACGTGCATGCGCGCCAGCCTCGTTTCGGCGGGCGTCCGAATCGTTTCCCGTGAAAGGCTGCAGCCTCGCCCGCCAACTAAAAATCCCGACTGGAAAAGAATAACCTTTCGCCTGGCACACCTTCTTCTGCCACGATTAGCCGGTTCATTACCGAAAGGACACTTTACATCGCGATCATTGCAGTGAAATCACAACGCCCGAAGGAGTTTGCACCCCGCCGACCACACCCTGTAAAGAAACGTCTCCTGTTCCCAAACCCGAGGGGATGGCGAGATTCACCTGATAAAGTCCAGCACCGGACAGGCCCGCGAATGCCGGCGTGAGGTTGACACTGTTGATTTTCACCTTCACAGGATTGATAGCCGGGGCAGCTCCGGAAAACGGCTGACCCGGGGCCACAGCGGGATTCGTCGGCCCGAAACCAGTACCGAACAAGGCGACGCTATCGCCTGCTTTCGCCGCGACCGTGGCATATCCCAGCGATGTTCCGGTGGGACCGATAATGTCGTACGTGCCTCCGCCATATGCGCCCTCTCCACTCGATCGCAAAATGATGCCGGCGACGTGCGTGCCATCGAGCAGGAAGAACTCAGGACTGAACGCGGCCAGAGTCGCGGTGGAATTCGCGACGCCTGCAGCGGTGGTGACGACGATAGGCACTGAGCCGGTCGCCGTGTCGGAGGGCGCTTGCAGGTTAATCTGACTGGGGCTCGCGTAAGAAAGATACGCCGCCTTACCGTTGACCGTCACGCTGGCACCCCCCAGGGACGTGGGGAAGTTGCCGCTCCAGGTTGCCGTGCTGGTGGCCAGATTGTTGCCGAAAATCGACACCCATTCGCCGGGTTGAATTGTGGCGGGCGCGATGCCCCCGGACAGGATCGCCGGGAGCAACGGTGGGTCCACGCCCTGGTACGGAACAAAGTTGAGATTGACCGGCCCGCCGTTCATACCGATATTTCCCACCGTTGCGGCATTTGCGCTGGTGAGGGTGGTCACCGTTCCATTGGGCATGGTGAGCATCGCATTGCTCAAACCGATGTTCATCCTGCCTGTAAGTGTGTAGGCGCTTGGAAAAGTCTGGGTTCCGTCGGCGAAACCAGCCGGAAGAGTTTGGAAGCCTATGGAATTTTGGACGATAGAGGCTGGAGAGAAAAGGTTTTCGATATTGAGATTGAGAAGACTTGGCTGGGTTAGATCGACTTGGGCGCAGTTGTCGTCCCGGGGCTGATTCGGGTCGTCGCATTCCGGAAACGTAATCTTAAGGCTGAGCAGAGTACGCGGAGGATCTTCGACGAAGATATTCCGGTACAGCGAGGGCTGCACCGAGCCGAACATGGTACCGGGAACCATCAGGGATGCGATGACCGCGTCGTTTTGACCGTTCAGATTCGTAGCAGTCCAACTGGGAACCGCGGGATTGGTCCAGTCCGTCTTCACGACGTAGAGACCGTCTACCAGGGAATAGTCGCCCGGGGAATTGTCGGACCAGCCGAGGTTCAAGACGCCGCCGTTGTAGTTCTGCCAAACGGTTGCGTTGGTAACCGTAATGAAGGAGCCCCACATCATCAAGGAATCGTCTCCGGCGCGAATAAACAGATTGGAGACGGAGGTGTTCTGTCCGATCCGGAATCCGCCGTTGAGGCCATTCCAGCCGAGAGTATTCACATTGTTCACGGTGCCGCCCGTGAGAAGGTCGGCCACGGCGTGATTGTGGTCGGTGATGACCAATCCATCCAGTTGGAAGATGTCAGGAACGGTATTCTTCGGCGGATCAACCAACGAAATGGCTTCGTAGCCCTGATCCGCGTAGCCACTGTTGGCGTCGCAAGACCGAAGATCGTATTCAAAGCGGCTTAAATCCAGCACGCCCGGACCGTAAATCCGTCTCGTACTGCCGTTGCCGGCCTGCACGAAGCGGAGTTTGCCCTGGATCCAGGCGCCCGGTCCAAGAAAAACGTTGGCGATGTTGGCGGGAACCACGAAAGCCTGCGCACCGGTGGATGCGAGTGCAAGTGTTCCCTCGAAATCCAGGGTGTCGAAGGAGGAGAGATTCGCCCTCAGGTCGGCCGGCGTCGCAATGACCTTCACGTTGCTACCCGTGGGCTTCACGTAGGGGGGATTGAGGAAGAAGACCAAACTCTGAATGCTGCTGCTTTGCTGTGAATCGCCAGCCCACCACAAAAGGAACTGATCGCCCGCGAAATTGGCGGCGGTGGTGGTTGAGATCTGCACCAGGCTGCCGCTCGCCGAATCGACGTGAATCTTTTTGGCCTGTGGGCGGACAGAAACCTGGTTGATGGCTGGAAAGGCCGAGCCAAAAAGCTTAGTTACTCGGAGGGCCACCGCCGTGTTTGCGGCGGCGGGAATACTCACAAACGACATCGATGTGTCGGCTACATAGCCTGAGGAACTGCGGTATGGCGAGGCGTTGGTCCCACCGTAATAGCTGATGTAGACCTGCGCAGTGGTCCAGGTCCCGCTGCCACCCAACTGGTATTGGACAGCGTAGCGGTCCGAAGTCATCGGATACGTCAAAGGCGGCTCTCGATAAGTCGCATCTTTGTCAACCACCGCACACTGCGGGGTGGGGCTGATCAATTGCGCGGAAGCATGAGAAACAAATGCGCCCAGCAGCAACGGCACGCCCCAGTAGCGAACAACGTCCATCCTGCAAAATCCTCCGCCCCCGCAATCATAGTAGCGAATCAACAACCCCGCCGCACCCGATGCGCGGGCGTACTACTTCGCGAATGGCCCCAAACGTTAGCACTCTATCGGAAGTGAAGCGGCGAGACAGACTTCGGGCGTGAGCGGTGGCCGACCGCCGCGTTTCGAGTTTGCTGTTGTCGGCGAATTCCAACATCATTGTCATGGTCCTCCTGGGCCTAGGACCAGTTTGTCAATTGCTTTCGACTCGTCCCAGTGCACTCCGTACCGTTGCCATACCATAACCAGTACCGCCCCGGTAAACAGCGCGAGCCGGAAGCTGCGCTTCGCCGAAAAGCGCGCCGTGTTTTTCCGCCCCGTGAGGGGCCACCGCCGCGGATATGGATGCCCCCGAGCCGACAACCGCAGCTTCGACGGTGGAATCCATCCCCGCCCGGGTGGGACGTATCGGCTTTCACGGCCGATCGGTGGAAGCCGCTATCGGACCCGAAACCGTCTTCACAATCTTCAGCGCCGGCAGCGCTACGAGCGGTTCGGGGGCGGTTTTGCAGAGGCTGCGGATAGGGTTGCCCGGTGGCCGCGCGCAACCCGCTACGGCTTCTGCGCGGGCCGGAAGACCCGGCCATCCTTCATGACCTCCACGATCTTCCGCACGTTGCGCACGTCCGCTGTGGGGTCGGCGCTCAGCACCACCAGGTCCGCGGCCATGCCCGCCGCGATGGTGCCTCGCTCGGCGGCCTGCCCCACGGCCATGGCGCTCACCTCGGTGGCCGCCTGGATGGCCGCCTCCGGCGTGAAGCCGCACTGCTCCACCAGCAGGATCATCTCATCGGCCACGGCCGGGCCTGCGTCCGCCTGCCGGGCGTTGGCCAGGCCCTGGCTGTCGGTCCCGGCGTCCACCAGCACGCCCGCATTGTGCGCCGCGCGCGTCACGGCGTAGATCCAGGGCAGGCTGCCTTTCCCCAACGCGTCGGGCGAGCGTTCCGCTTGCTGCTGGAACACCCGCAGCGTGGCATCCAGGATGGTGCCCCGCTCTTTCATCCGATCGAGCAGCGCCACGATCTTGGGGTCGTCCGGCCGGATGTGCGTGAAGTCGCCGAAAGCCCGCGAGCGGTAATCCTCCGGGACATGCGGCGCGGCCTCCCACACCAGGTAGCCCGTGTGCGAAACCGTGGTGGCGCCCGCCGCTACCGCGTCGCTGGGCTTGGCCGGAAACACCGTGGCATGGGTCCACACCAACAGGCCCTGGCGGCGCGCCTCCGCCGCGATGTCCTTCACTAACGCCGCCGACAGGTTGGCGTACAGTTTCACGCCGGTGGCGCCGGTGGCTTTGGCCTCCGCCACCGCCATGCGGATGTCGGTGGTCTCATCCACCGCACGCATCCAAGGCGCGCCGCCCAGCAGGATGCCGCGCGATGTGTCCGGCACACGCGAGTCCTGGTGGAAGAACGTCGGCCCGGCCATCAGGGCGCTGTAATAAATATCCGGCCAGCCCGGCGCATCCAGGCGCGCTTCCCGCGCCAGGTACGCCAGCACTCGCGCGTCGCCCGCCATGTCGCGCAACCCGGTGACGCCGTCCAGCAGCAGCCGGCCCAGCAGCTCGCGGTATCGCGCCAGGTCCCCGCTGCCGCTGGGGAGGTGCACGTGCGCGTCGATCAGTCCCGGGATCAGCCACTTCCCAGCCAGGTCCTCGACCCGCGCGCCGTCCGGCACCGGCCGGCTGCCCGCCGGGTAGACGGCCGCGATCCGGCCGCCCCGGATCAGCACCGTCGAGTCGGCCATGGGAGCCGCGCCCGTGCCGTCGATTACCGTAGCGTGCGTCAGCGCCACGGTTTCCGCCGCCGGTTGCGCCGCCGGTTGCGCCCGCGCCATCGCGACACTCGCCAGCCCCGCCAGGAAGGCCGTCAGCAGGACCCTGCCGGATTTCCATCGCGTGCAGGCAGAGGAAGGCGGCCGAGGAAGAGGGATTCGATTATCCGCGAGCCATGGATTCCGCATAGATTATTTTGATTTCTCGATGGACCCGGGCAGCACCAACTGCCGAGAAAGGAATTATACTTCACGCCACGGATCCGGCCGGATCGCCACCCAATCTTTCTCTCAATCTTTCCCAACGACCCAAGTTGGGTCATCGCGTCTCCAAAGCGACTGATTCAAAAGGCAGACCTTCTGGCATTGACCCAGGTTGGGTCATTCACCCTCCGTCGACGGCCGCTGCGCCAGCCCGCTCGGTCCCTACCCGATCCCCGCGTAGTTCACCAACTCAACCCCATTCCGCTCCACCGCCGTGCGCACCTCCGGAGCAACCAGCGCCCGCAGCTCCTCCTCGCGGCTCTCCTTTCGGCGCGTACGTGCCTGCCGCAGCGCCTCCGTGCAATAGCCGGGATGGCACATCAGCCCGGTGCCGCCGTCAGGCAGCATCGCCGGCAATCCCGCCAGCTCGACCGCCGGAGTATGGTAGGCGCCGGAAGCCGGTCCCGGTCCGCCGGCAGGCGGATTGGCGCTACCCCAACGTCAACAGGACGGCGGGGAAAGCCAATCCGCTCAAATGGCGGCGTCGGCCGGATGCACGACCTCAATGCCGGCGTAGCGGGAAAACCCGGTCCCGTCGAAGGTGAGAATGCTGGTGAGGCCATGCACCTGCATAGCGGCGACCAGGCGGGCATCATGCGCGGGCTTCCCGAAGACCCGATACTCAATGACCAGGCGCTCCCAAGCCGGACAAATCGCCGGCGTCTCGGGCAAGAGGTCGAACATGCTTTTGATCCGGGTCAACTCCATAGCAACGGTATCCGGCGCCATCCCCAGCCCGTTCCTCTCGACGGGCCGCGTGGCTACCACCCACAGTTCGACGAGGTTTTGAGGAACGATGTGAAGATCGCGGCCCCGCGCGGTCAGGGCCTTGATCGCGGCGCGAGCCGTTTCCCGCTGCGGGTGCAACGGCTGCAAGGTCCGAAGCAGCGTGCCGGTATCGATGAGCATGAGACTAAATCGGGTCCGGGTAGGTGCTTTCCCGGCTCATGGCTTCGTCGGAGAGAACGGGAGTCTTGGGGTCGTGGCTGTCGACCCAGGCGTCGAAATGTCGCGCCCACTCCTGGGGATTGGTTTTCTGCAAGTGGACAATGGAAACGGGCTGCACATGCTGCTCGGCAACTTCCAGCATCCACTGCTCAAGACTCAAACCGCGGGTCTGCGCCTGGGCCTTGAACGCGGCTTCTTTCTCCGGCGGCAGATTGAGCGTGACGGTCATATAATTGGGGGCCTTACGTCTTCAGATTAGCGCAAGCGCCGTGCATCGGGAGGGCTGGCTTATCGCTGAAAGACGGGCGGGTGGGACGCACAGGGGGGCGACACCCGTGTGGATTCGGTTGTCACCGAGCGACGACATCGGCGGGATGCACAACCTCGATACCGGCGTAGCGGGAGAATCCGGTCTTGTCGAAGGTGAGAATAGCGGCCAAGCCATGAACCTGCATGGCCGCCACGAGCCGGGCATCGTGCGCCGGCTTCCCGACGACCGAAAGCCGCATACCCAGGCCGTTCTGCTCAATCGGCCGTGTGGCGACCACCCACAGCTCGACAAAATTCCGGGGCGCCAGATACAGCGAACGCTTCGCCAAACGAAACTTGTCGATCGCTTTCCTGGCCAGCGGACAAAGCTCGTGGTGCGGTTGCAGCGTGCGGACCAGCAGACTGGTATCGATGAGCACAGGCTAAACCCGATCCGGATAAATGCTTTCGCGGCTGATGGCCTCGTCGGAGAGCGGAGGGGTGGTGCGGCGATGGCTGTCTACCCAGGCATCGAATTGCCGCACCCATTCTTCCGGCGTCAATTCCTCCTGCAATGACCGCGGCTGCGCTGCTGGCCGAACGGGCTCGGTGGCGATCTTCTGCATAAGCGAAATCCTCCGCCGTTCTCTTTCTCTAGCGTAAAGAATATACGCCCTGTTGTCACGTCTTTCTAGCTGGCGCCCCACCCTACCCGATCCCCGCGTAGTTCACCAACTCAACCCCATTCCGCTCCAGCGCCGCGCGCACCTCCGGAGCAACCAGGGCGCGCAGCTCCTCTTCGCGGCTCTCCTTCAGCCGCGTGCGTGCCTGGCGCAGAGCCTCCGTGCAATAGCCGGGATGGCACATCAGCTCGGTGCTGCCTGCGGGCAGCATCGCCAACAGTTCCACCAGCTCGCGAGCGCGGAAGCGCCCGGTGATCTGGAAGCCCGCGAAATGGTCCGTGGTGCGGCAGCCGGCGCGCTCCAACACCCGGTGAAAGCGCGGCCGCAGCAGGCCCAGCGCGGCGCCGGCCAGGCGCCGGAGGCGTGGCACGCCGCCCATCGCGCCCATCGGAAAATCGAACGGCCGCCGCACCCAGGCGATCCCGAACTCGCGCGCGATGCGCGCCACCGCATCCAGCACCGGCGGAGCCAGGTGGGTGTGCTTGTGGGTGTCCAGATGGGTGGGGCGGACGCCCGCCGCCACGATGCGCCGCACCTGCGCTTCGAACTCGCGGTAGGGGTCCATCTCGTGCCGCGCCAGCGCCCCCAGCAGCTTGGCCACCGTCGGCGGATAAGGCCGGCCGGTCACCAGCGAACGCCCGCCCACCAGCACCAGGTGGCAGCCGATATCCAGCGTGTCCGCCTGGCGCGCCAGTCCCAAGGCGTCCTCGAAGGCATCCCCAGTGGCCATCAGGGTGGTGGCGGTCAGGATGCCGCGACGGTGGGCCTCCAGGATGCCGCGATTGACGTCCGGGGTGAACCCGAAATCGTCGGCGTTGACCACCAGTTGACGGCGGGCGCTCAAAACGCGGGCAGGCAAAACCCGGGCGCTCAAAACAGGGTCAGCCTGATGGTCAGGAATTTTTTGGGATTGGCGCGCATATCCTTGGCCAGCGACTGGAATTCGCGGGTGGTCCCGGTCAGCGAATCGTAAAGCGACGGGTTCACCATGAACTGCCCGACGGTCCCCTGGCCGGAATTGATGCGGTCTATGGTGGCGTTCAATTTCGTCACCAGCGTCTCCAACTGCTTCGAGATCTGGTCGTTTTTCAAAAGCTGGCCGGCGGTGCCTTTGCCGGCGTTCAACTCGGCCACCAGCGTGTGGATGTCGGCAATGGTCTTCTGCGCTTCATCGAACAGCGCGGGATCCTTCAAGATCTTGCCCGCGGTCCCCTGGCCGGCCTGAAGGCCCGCCAGAATGCTGTCGATGCGGTTGACGGGTGAGCGAATCTCGTTGTAGAGCTGATCGCTGTACAGGACTTTGCTCAGGCTGCCGTTGCCGGTGCGCACGTCGGTGAGCAGTTGCTTCCCCTCCGAAATGATGGCGTTGGCGCGGTCGTACAATTCCCGGTCCTTGAGCAGCAGCCCGATGTTGCCCTTGCCGGCTTCCACGCCCGCCAGCAGGCTGTCCACGCGATTCACGATGGTCTGGAAGGATTGCAGCAGGGTGGCGCTTTGAGCCATGAGCTCGGGAATATCCTGGCCGTGCAGCGAGGGCAATTCGTCCCCGTCCCGTACCATGCGCTTGTCCTTGCCGCGCGTGATGTCGATG
This sequence comes from Bryobacteraceae bacterium, assembly GCA_052144935.1. Classification (GTDB taxonomy): domain Bacteria; phylum Acidobacteriota; class Terriglobia; order Bryobacterales; family Bryobacteraceae; genus JOPF133. The sequence continues at coordinate 20,667 of JBKQPR010000101.1, read as the reverse complement.
AACTTATCGCCCAGCAGGTTGGCCGCGGTGATGGCGGCGATCGAATCCACCGGAATTCGCGGCAGGTATGCCGGCTCTACCTTCATGTCGAATTCGACCGCGCGCTGGGGATCCTCGGAACCCGTCAACACCACCTTATCCAGATATCCCACGTCGATACCGTTCAGCTTCACCAGGGTACCCTCGGTCATCCCCGCGGCGTCGTCCATGTAGGTGCGCAGCAGGACGTCGCGGTGGAAGATGCCTCGGGAGCCGGTCAGCAGAAACACCAGCACAAAAATGATCACGAAGGCGGTGATCCCCAGTACCCCGACCTTTAACTGCGACCACCGCACTTTCTTGCGATCCGCCATATTCTATTCCCGCTGCTTCACGAACTTCATGATGTAAGGGTCGGCCGACGCCTCCAGCCCGTCCTGGTCGCCCTCGAAGATCAGCCGGCCTTCGCGCAGAACCATGAACACGGTTTGAGCGGCCTTTTTCGCCCCGTTACGGGCCGGCTCCAGACGCCCTTGCTCCGAATTGTAGCGAAAATTGGCCATCAGGTTCCCATCCTGATAGCGATAGGTCACCATCAGCGTAGTGGTATGGCTGACGTCGCGCTCTTTAATCAGCAGGGCGATGATGGTGTAGGCCGTGATGGGGTCCAGGCCGGCGGTCGGCGAATCGTACAGCACCAGGGGCGGTTCGGTGACCACCGCGCGGGCAATCCCGGCGCGCCGCCGCATGCCGCCCGAAAGCTCGCTGGGAAATTTATCCAGGGTGCCCCCCAGTTCCACGAACTCCAGGGCCTGCTCCACGCGCGAATGCACCTCCCGCTTGGGGCACTGGATGGACTTCTGGTTGACCAGCGGATAGGCCACGTTTTCCTCGATGGTGAGCGAGTCGAACAGGGCGCTCTCCTGGAACAGCATCCCCATCCGGCTGCGCATATCGAACAGGTCCCGTTCGCGCATGGTGGTCAGATCATTGCCGAAAGCGAAGACCTTCCCCGCATCCGGCTTCACCAGCCCCAGGGCGGTCTTGAGCAGCACGGTCTTGCCGCTGCCCGCGGCGCCCAGGATCACGCGCGACTCGCCTTCCCGCGCCTCGAACGAAACGTCATCCAGCGCCTTCACCTCGTCGAAGGAGACCGACACATGGTCGAAGCGCAAAATCGCTGCGGAATCGCCGGCCATTAGTCTCCAGCCCCTCCGGCCCACACGAAGCACTGGGTCAGCATCAGGTTCAATATGAAGATCATGATCCCCGCCGCCACCACCGACTGAGTGGTCGACCGGCCCACGCCCTGCGTGCCGCCGGTGGTGCGCAATCCGTAATAGCAGCCGATCAGGGCAAGGACGTTGCCGTACACGAAAGGTTTCAACAGCCCTTGCGCGACGTCGTTCCACACCAGGATGGACCACACGGAATGCCAGTACTGCACGTTGCCCAGCCCCAGGTTGATTCGCGCGATCAGCCAGCCGCCGAACATGCCCACGAAATCGGCGATGGTGGTGAGCAGCGGCAGCATGGTGGCGGTGGCAATCAGCCGCGGCGTCACCAGTTTCTGCACCGGATCGGTGCCCAGCGCCCGCATGGCGTCGATCTGCTCGGTGACTTTCATGGAGCCGAGCTCGCTGGCCATTCCGGCCGTGTTGCGCGCCGACACCATCAGGGCCGAGAGCACCGGCCCCAGCTCGCGGACCAGGGTGAGCGAAACCAGCATCCCGGTCTTGCCCACCTGGCCGTAGGTTTTGAGGGCCCGCGACATCTGCAGGGCCATTACCGCGCCGCTGAAGAAACCGGTCAGCGCCACGATAATCAGGCTACCCACGCCGATGTTGTCCATCTGCAGGAATACATCGTCCCAATAGTGTGGACGGCGCAGGATGTTGCGATAAGCTTTGCCGGCGAGAAGAAAGAAATCCTGAATATCGGAAACAGGCTCTTTCAGCAGTTCGAGCAATTTGGGTCGGTCCCCGTAAACTCGATGCTACCATGAAGAGTCCAATCGCATGAAAGGTTTGACGGATATTCCCGGTATCCGCGTCGGGCATATATCGGATTTCGACGCGCTCACCGGCTGCACCGCGATCTTGTGCGAACAGGGCGCGGTGGGCGGTGTGGAGATCCGCGGCTCGGCCAGCGGAACCGAAGAGACCCCGGCCCTCGATCCCTTGCACGTCGATCCCGTGCTGCACGGCGTGCTGCTGGCGGGCGGCAGCGCTTTCGGGTTGGAAGCGGCGTCCGGCGTGCGGCGGTACCTGGAGACGCGCGGCGCGGGTGTCTCGACCCCGGCCGGCAGGATCCCCATCGTGGTGGCGGCCATCCTCTACGATCTGGGCATCGAGGCGCGCGCGCGCAAATTGCATGTGCGGCCCAATCTGGCGATGGGCGAAGCGGCGGCCGCCGCGGCCTCGATCGATGCCGTGCGGGAAGGATGTGTGGGCGCGGGCACCGGCGCCAGCATTGGCAAGCTGCTGGGCATGAGCCACGCCATGAAGTCCGGCCTGGGCTCTTTCACCGTCGAGATGCCCGGCCAAGTGCTGGTCTCGAGCCTGGTGGTGGTCAATGCCTTGGGCGACGTGCGCGATCCATCCACCGGCAGGATTGTGGCGGGCGCGCGCACGACGCCGGAGGGCAGGGAATTCGCCGACAGCCAGAAACTGATCGTCCAGCACCCGCCCGCGGGCCTGGTGCGCCAAAATACCACCCTGGCGGTAGTGGCCACCAATGCCGCCCTTTCTAAAGTGGAGGCCAGCAAGCTGGCGCGCCTGGCCGGTTTGGGAATGGCGCGGGCGATCTATCCCGTCAACACGGGGTCCGACGGCGACACGATCTTCGCGCTTTCGCTCGGCAGCCTGCGGGCGAACATCGATTCGCTGGGGGCGGCGGCGGCCGATTGCGTGGTGCAGTCCATCTTGCGCGCGGTGCGGTCGGCCCGCTCGCTGGGAGGCCTGCCGGGACTGGCGTGAAGTCAACGTGCCCCATCGGCCGCCCGGTTGTTTCACGTGAAACAAGTTTGTTTCACGTGAAACAGATTACTGCATGTGAAACAAGCTGTTGCACAACGTGGAATTCCGAATCGTGGGCGCAGGCCTCGGTTTGACATCCCCGGCCCGTCCGCTATACTGCCCACGGAGAAGTGAATCTCCGTCTATGACCGTTATCGTAAAAAAGCCCGGCTTCAGCGTCCCCGAGGCCATCGCCAAGAAGGCAGGCATCAAGCCAGGCGATTTTGTCGAGTTCATTGCCAGGCGAGGCATCATCACTATAACCAGCACCCCCCTCAATGAAAAAAGCTTCCCGCTCTACACGCCGACCAAAGCCGAAAGCAAAGCCATCGCCAAAGGCCGCGCCGCCTACCGGCGCGGCGACTACGTCACCCTTGACCAGCTCCACAATGAACTGGACACTGCTCGTCACCGGGCCGGCAAGAAAAGCGCTCGAAAAGTTTCCTGACAAAGACCGCCGCCGCATCGTGAAGGCCTTCGACCAACTGCAAAGCGACCCGTTCAGCGGCGACATTAAGCCCCTCAAGCCCGGATAGCGACGGAGGGTCGGCAGCTACCGGGTTTTTTATGACTTGCTCCCGGATGAGAAGCGCATCGTGGTGACCGCTATTGAGCGCCGGACATCTACCACCTACTAGCCATGCAGAACTACGCTGGCAAATTGCAAAGGGCGGCCGGCAGGCGAATCGCCTGCCCGACCTTGCCTCGCAAGCGATGTGGGGCAGATGAGCCCGTTGGCGCCGGCATCCTGCGCTTCGATCCCCTTTGCCCGCGCGTGCTATGCTTTTCACATACAAGGCTTTTGCGCAAATGTGCCTATCTGTTGAACTTCCCTGCAATTTGCGGCTGTTTGTAACTCGGGCTCATGGCACGCACGTCCATATACCTATTGCGGTCCCGTTAGCGAGCGTTCATGTTCGAACTTCTGTTCAAATATCCGGCCAGCATTTTTCATAAAGGCCAGTTCGTCTTCCTGACGCCTTGGCCGCTTTGGCTGATGGCTCTGGGCATTGCCGCCGCCGCCGGGTTGATGTTCTGGCACGTGCGGCGCAACCACGGCATGCTCAGCGGTTTGCGCCCCATGGCCATCTGGCTGCTGGAAACCGGCATGATCGCGCTGATCCTGTTCATGCTCTGGCACCCGGCCCTGAGCGTGGCCACGCTGCGCCCGCAGCAGAACGTGGTGGCGGTGCTGGTGGACGATTCGCGAAGCATGGCGCTGAAGGACGCCGGCGGCTCGCGCGAAGACGCGGCCAAAGCGGTGCTCGGGAGCGGCCTGCTGAAATCGCTGGGCGACCGTTTCCAGGTGCGGCTGTATAAATTCGGCAAAGAGCCGGAGCGGATCGCCTCGACCGCCCAGCTCAGCGCCACCGCGCCCGCTACGCGCATCGGCGATACCCTGGAGCGGGTGATGGCCGAATCGTCGTCGCTGCCGCTGGGCGCCATCGTGCTGCTGAGCGACGGGGCGGATAACGCCGGCGGCATCGACCTGCAGACCATCGCCGCCATTCGCCGGCAGCGCATCCCCATCCACACCATCGGGTTTGGGCGCGAGCACCCCGACAAGGACGTCGAGGTGGTCGACGTGGTGGCGCCGTCGCGCGCGCTGCCGCAATCCAAATTGACCGCTACCGTCACCCTGCAGAGCTACGGCCTGTCGGGACAGAAGGCGCGGCTGAGCATTCGGGATAGCGGCAAGGTGCTGGCCTCGCAGGAGGTCACGCTGGCTGCCGATGGCCAGTTGCAGAGCCAGACCCTGGTTTTCAACTGCGGCGATGCCGGGCCGCGCACCTTGGAAATCGGCGTCGAGCCGATCGCCGGGGAAGACAACTCCCAGAACGACAAGGTCACCCGCCTGGTGGATGTGCAGTCGCGCAAGCCGCGCATTCTTTATATGGAGGGCGAGCCGCGCTGGGAGTTCAAATTCGCCCGCCGGGCGCTGGACGACTACAAGGAAATCGAGCTGGTGAGCATCTTGCGCACCACGCAGAACAAAATCCTGACGCAGGGCACGCCCGACCCGCCCGAGAAGGGCGAGGTGTCGGACGGCTTCCCCTCCAAGCCGGAAGACCTGTTCCGCTACGACGCCTTGATGATCGGCAGCGTGGAGGCCAATTATTTCACGCCCACGCAGCAGCAGTTGATCCACGATTTCGTGGACCGCCGCGGCGGCGGCCTGCTGTTCATGGGCGGCCGCGCCACGCTTTCTGACGGCGGCTACCCGGGGTCGCCCTTGGCCGACCTGGTCCCCACCAACCTGCCCGCGGGCACAGGCACTTTCCATCGCGATTTCACCGGCGAGGAACTCACCCCCGAGGGCGCGCAGAGCGTGATCTGCCGCCTGAGCGACGACCCGGCCCGCAACCTGGAGATCTGGAAGAAGATGCCCCAGATGGCCAATTACCAGGAAGTGGGCGACAAAAAGCCCGGCGCGACGGTGCTGCTCTTGTCCACGCCCACGGGCAAGCGCAAGATTCCTCTGCTGGTGATCGAAAACTACGGGCGCGGCCGCACCGTGCTATTCGCCACCGAGGGAAGTTGGCGCTGGAAAATGTGGATGGACCACACCGACAAGACCCACGCCCTGTTCTGGCAGCAGATTTACCGCTACCTGGTGACGGATTCGCCGGGCCAGGTGGTGGCCACCACGCCCAAGAGCGTGCTGGCCGACGACACCCACGTGCCCATTCGCGTGGAGGTGAAAGACAAGCAGTACAAGCCGGCCACTAACGCCAAGGTGCAGGCGCGCTTCCTCAGCCCGGACGGCACTTCGGCCACCATGCAGCTTTCGCCGGTGCCGCTCGAAGAGGGCGTCTACGCGGGCGACTGGACCGCCGAAAAGCCCGGCTCGTACGTGGCCGACATCCTGGCCGGGAACGAGCAGGAGGAGATCGGGCACGACGTGCTGCAATTCCGCCGCGAGGATGGCGTGGCGGAAAACTTCCACACTTCGCAGAACCGCGAGCTATTGGAGAAACTGTCGCAACAGACCGGCGGGCGGTACTACAAGCCGGATGAAGCGTCCAAACTGGCAAATGAGATTTCCTATTCCGAAGCCGGCATCACCAGCCGCGAAACGCGCGACCTGTGGGATATGCCGATTATTTTCTTGCTGGTCCTGGGGACTCGGGCCAGCGAGTGGCTGCTGCGGCGGCGGTGGGGTGTAGTATGAAACGCCTGGCAGACCGGGACAGCGGCCGGCGCCGGACGGCCGCGGTGGGGGTGGGGCTTGCGATGAAGGCCCTGGTAGACCGGGGCTGCGGCCGCGGGCCGCGGCGGACGGCCGCGGTGGGGGTGGGGCTTGCGATGAAAGGCCCGGCAGACCGGGACAGCGGCCGGTGCCGGACGGCCGCGGGGGGGGTGGGGCTTGCGATGAAAGGCCTGGCGGACCGGGACCGCGGCCGCGGACGGCGCCGGACGACCGCGCCGCGGTGGGGTGTAGTATGAAACGCCTGGCAGACCGGGACTGCGGCCGCGGACGGCGCCGGATGACCGCGGCGGTGGGGGGTAGTGTGAAGCGCCTGGCGGTTCTGCTGCTGGCGGCCCTGGCCGCGCACGCCACCACATTTTACGTCACCATCTCGGGCCTGGGCGGCGAGAACGATTACGAGCAGCGCTTCAAGATGTGGGCCGAGGATATCGACTCCAGCATGAAGAAGGCCGGCGGCGACGCCCAGGTGATCACCATGGTGGCGCCCAAGCGCGACGAGATCCGGGCGCGCTTCGCCGCGCTGAGCCAGCAGATGAAGCCCTCGGATACCCTGGTGCTGGTGCTGATCGGCCACGGCACTTACGACGGTCTGGAGTACAAATTCTGCGTTCCGGGGGCGGACATCACGGGGACGGAGCTGGGCGCGTTGCTCGACCATCTGCCGGCCCAGAGGCAGCTCGTGGTGAACACCACCAGCTCCAGCGGCGGATCGATCGAAGCGCTGCGCCGGCCGACCCGCGTGGTGATTGCCGCCACCAAGAGCGGCAGCGAGAAGAACGCTACCGTGTTTGCGCGCTATTGGGCGGAAGCCCTGCGGGAGCCGGCGGCCGATACCGACAAGAACGAGGCCATTTCCGCGCTGGAGGCGTTCAACTACGCGGAACGCAAGACCACCGAGTTCTTCGATACGCAGAAGCGCCTGGCCACCGAACACGCCGTGCTGGAAGACACCGGAAAGGGCGAGGGAGAGCGCAAGCCCTCGACCGAGAACGGGGAAGGCAAGCTGGCCGGCAGTTTCGCGGTGGTGCGGCTGGGGGCCAATGCGGCCGCCGCGCGCGATCCCGCGAAGCGCCCGCTTCTGGAGCGCAAGGAACAATTGGAGCAGGCCATCGACAAATTGAAATACGAGAAGGCCGCCATGCCGGCGGAGGCATACAAGCGGCAGCTTACCCAACTCCTGCTCGAACTCGCCAAGACCCAGGAGGCCCTCGAAAAGTGAGGCGCGTGGGCATGGTATTCACCGCAGAGACGCAGAGAACACAGAGAAAGCGCGGAGTAAGAACTCTATGCTTTTCTCCGCGTTTTCTCTGTGTTCTCCGCGTCTCCGCGGTGAATGTGTTGGCTTGTTTATTGGCGGCGGTCGCCTTGTTGCCCGCCCAAACCCTGGATGAGGCGGAAGCTTACCGCAAGGCGCGCCGCTATAAGGACGCCAACGACGTCTACCGGCTGCTGATCGACAAATTTCCCAAGAACGCCGAGTATCGCGTGAAATGGGGACGTTTGTTCCTGGAGCACTGGCAGGCGGACGAAGCCGTGGGCCTTTTCAACGAAGCGCTGGAAATCGATAAGAACTACGCGCCCGCCTACCTCGGCATGGCGCTGGTGGCCGAAGAGCACTACGAAGGGCATGCCGAGGAGCTGGCCAAGAAGGCGCTGGGACTGGATCCCAAGCTGCTGGAAGCCCAGGAGCTGATGGCGCGCCTGGCGCTCGAAGACAACAACAACGATAAGGCCGCCCTGGAAGCCAAAAAGGCGCTGGCGCTGGATGCCAATTCCGTGCAAGCCAAAGCCATCCTGGCGACTATGGATTGGCTGGCCGACAAGAAAGACACGCCCTGGGACCCGCACGACGCCCGCGGATATGAGACCGCCGGCCACTTCTTCACCCTCAATCGCCGGTATGTCGAAGCCATCGAGTTCTACCGCAAGGCCCTGGCGCTCGATCCGCAGTTGTTCACGGCGCGCTCCCAGATGGCCATCAACCAGATGCGCCTGGGGCAGGACCAGGAAGCCTACCAGCAGTTGAAGCTCTGCTGGGACAACGGCTTCCAGGACCTGGCCACCAAGAACTCGCTGACCTTGATGGACAGCTACAAGAACTTCGTCACCTTCAAGACGGACAATACCATTCTGAAGCTCCACAAGAAGGAAGCCGACCTGCTGCATCCGTATTTCGAAGACGAGATGAAGCGCGTGATCGCGACTTACGAGAAGAAGTATAAGTTCAAGTTGGCCCAGCCGGTGCAAGTGGAGGTCTATCCGGATCACGAGGACTTCGCTGTGCGCACCCTGGGAATGCCGGGCCTGGGAGCGCTGGGCGTCACCTTCGGCTACTCCATCGCCATGGACAGCCCGTCTTCGGACCAGCGGCCGCCGGGATCGTTCCACTGGGCCTCCACGCTGTGGCACGAAATGAGCCACGTGTTCACCCTCTCGATGACTAACTCGAAAGTGCCGCGCTGGTTCACCGAGGGCGTGGCGGTACACGAAGAAACCGCCGTCAACCCGGAGTGGGGCGACCGCCTGACCCCCGATATCATCGTGGCGATCAAGGACAAGAAGCTGCTGCCGATCGCGCAGCTCGATCGCGGCTTCATTCATCCTACCAACCAGGTGCAAGTGCTGGTCAGCTATTTCCAGGCCGGCCGCGTCTGCGACTACATCAACGATAAGTGGGGCTGGGACACGATTCTGGCCATGCTGCACGATTTCGGCAATGGCGAGGAGACCGCCGCGGTAGTGCGCAAGGAATTGAAGATCGAGCCCGAGGAGTTCGACAAACGCTTCATCGCCTTCGTGGAAGCCGACACCAAGAACACTGTCGACCACTTCGACGAGTGGAAGAAAGGCGTCACCGAGCTGGTGACGCTGGCCGGCAACAAGGATTACGGCGCCGTCATCAAAGAGGGCACCCGTTTGCGCGACATGTATCCGGACTACGTGGAGAAACACAGCGTCTACGAGATCCTGGCGCAGGCCTATCTGGCGAAGGACGACAAGCCGCACGCCATCGAGGAGATGGAGCGCTACGCCAAGGTGGGCGGGCGCAACCCCGAGACGCTCTTGAGCCTGGCCAAGCACCTCGAAGAAGCGGGCAATAAGAAAGAGGCCGCGGCCATCCTGGAGCGGCTCAATTACATCTATCCTATGGAGAACGAGGCGCATCGGGAACTCGGAACCCTGATGTTCGATCTGGGCCAGCCCGCCGGGGCCATCCGCGAGTTCCGCGCGGTGGTGGACCACAAGCCCATCGACCCGGCGCAGGCGCACTACGACCTGGCGATCGCCTATCATTTGAATCACCAGGACGAGCAGGCCAAGGACGAAGTGGTGGCTTCCCTGGAGGCTGCCCCGGGCTTCTCGAAGGCCCAAAAGTTATTGCTGGAGCTGAGCGCGGCGCCCGAGAAGAAATAAGAGAAAGGCCTTGACGCGGGGTCCGGAGAAGGAAAACGAGGGAATTGACGCGGAGTCGCGGAGGCGTGGAGAACACACGCAGAGAAGGAAAACCAGGGCATTGACGCGGAGCCGCGGAGAACACGCACAGAGAGAACACGCGGAGAAGAAGGGAAAACGAGAGAGCAAATGTCGACAACCGTAACGCAGCAGTTGGAACCGGAGGCTTTAAGAGGGCGGATTGCGCGCTTCCGCCAGGTGCGATCGGACATTGTGACGCAGGTGCGGCGCGTCATCGTGGGCCAGGAGGAGGTCCTGGAGCAGGTGATGATCGGCCTGTTTGTGGGCGGGCACTGCCTGATCACGGGACTGCCCGGCACCGCCAAGACGCTGCTGGTGCGCACGCTGGGGCAGACTCTCGGCCTGGTATTCAAGCGCATCCAGTTCACCCCCGATCTGATGCCCAGCGACATCACCGGCACCGACATTATCGAGGAGGATCCGAGCAACGGACGGCGCACCTGGACGTTCGTCGCCGGCCCGATCTTCGGCAACATCCTGCTGGCCGACGAAATCAATCGTACTCCTCCCAAGACGCAGAGCGCGCTGCTCGAAGCCATGCAGGAACGAAGCTGCACGGTGCGCGGCAACGTCTACCAATTGCCGGCGCCGTTCTTCGTGCTGGCAACACAGAACCCCATCGAGCTGGAGGGCACTTATCCGCTGCCCGAAGCGCAGCTCGACCGCTTCCTGTTCAACGTGGTGCTGGACTACCTCGACGCCAACGAAGAAGTGAAGGTGGTGGACCTGACCACCGTCACCACCATCCCGCAAGCCGACACGGTGACCAACGCCCAGGAGATTCTGGATTTCCAGCAGTTGGTCCGCATGGTGCCAATCGGCGAGAGCGTGGCGCGGCACGCGGTGGACATGGTGCGCGCCTCGCGCAGCAGCGACGAAAGCGCTCCCGACTTTGTAAAGAAGTACGTGAACTACGGCGCCAGCGTCCGCGCCGCGCAATTCCTGGTGCTGGCCGCCAAGGCGCGCGCGTTGATGCGGGGCCGCTACCACGTGACCTACGACGACGTGCGGTCGCTGTACATCCCGATCCTGCGCCACCGCATATTGCTGAACTTCCACGCGGAATCGGACCGGTTGAAGCAGGACGATATTTTGCAGAAGCTGCTGGAGTGGAAGGCCGCGCCGAGGGACTAGGGGGCCCTGTATTTCACCGCGGAGACGCGGAGGGAACGGAGACTTCGCAGAGAAGAACATGAGAGAAAACGAGCTGACCGAGGGGATTATCGGGGCGGCGATTGAGGTTCATCGGCATTTGGGGCCCGGCTTGTTAGAGTCTGCGTATGAGGAGTGCCTGTGTCACGAGTTGAACCTTAATGGGATTAATTTTAAGCGCCAAGTGCCTCTGACGGTCAGCTATAAAGGTCTCCGTTTAGACTGCGCTTATCGATTGGACTTACTGGTCGAGGATCTGGTGGTCGTGGAGATCAAGGCGATCGACGAAATCGCGCCTATTCATCATGCACAGTTGCTCACTTATTTGAAGGCTGCAGATAAGCAGGTCGGCTTACTGATGAATTTCAACGTAACAGTTCTCAAGGATGGACTTAAACGCGTCGTAAACCATTATGCCGGTGAATCCTTGAAGTCCTCTCCGCGTTTCCTCCGCGACCTCCGTGTCTCCGCGGTGAATACAGAGCCCGTGGTGAAAACAGGGCCGGAATAATATGCTACAGCGCTTCCTAGACCCTGCCACTCTCGCTTCCATTTCGGGGCTGGACCTCGTCGCTAAGACTGTCGTCGATGGGTTCGTAGCGGGGTTGCACAGGTCTCCGGATTTCGGGTTTTCCCAGGAGTTCGCCGAGTACCGCGCCTATTCCCAGGGCGACGACCTGCGGCACGTCGATTGGAACGTCTTTGCACGCACCGATAAGTGCTTTCTCAAGCGCTATCGCGGCGAGACCAATACGCAGTTGCTGATCCTGCTGGATACCTCGGCTTCCATGGCTTATGGATCGCAGCCGGTCCATAAGCTGGATTACGCGCGATTCGTGGCCGCCTCGCTGTGCTATATGGCCCACGGGCAGCGCGACGCCGCCGGGCTGATCATCTTCGACGAGGATGTGGCCAACTACGTGGCCCCCTCCACCCGCCAGGGCCAGCTTTTCCGGTTGCTGCACGCCATCGAGGAGGCCAAGGTCGGCACCCACACGGATTTCACCAAGCCCTTCGTACACTTCCAGAATTTTCTGCACCGCCGCGGGATCGTGGTGGTGCTCTCGGATTTCTACGAAAAGCCCGAGGTTATCATCAAGACCGTCGAGCCGCTGCGCTTCAAGGGCAACGAAGTGATCCTCTTCCACGTCCTCGATCCGCAGGAGATCAAACCCAAATTCCGCGAGCCGGTCCTGCTGGTGGATATGGAGAACGCCCGCGAGGCTATGGAAGTGTCGCCGGAATATGCGCGCAACGAATACCGGCGGCGTATCGATCGACATATCGAGGACCTCAGCTCCAAGGCGCGCTCGGCGGGCATGGAATATTTCCTGATGAATACCGGAAGGCCCCTCGACGAAGGGCTTCGCGAATACCTGGCAGTGCGGAGGGGAAGGCTCTAAATGGGATTTTTCACCCCATGGTTTCTGGCCGGAGCGGTGGCGGTGGGGCTGCCCATTTGGCTGCACCTGCTCAGGAAGCACCGGAGCACACCGCTGCCGTTCGCCTCGCTGATGTTTTTCGAGCAGCACGTTCAAAGCTCCATCAAACACCGGCGGCTGCGCTACCTGGTGCTGTTTGCGCTGCGCACCCTGCTGATCCTGCTGCTGGTGCTGGCCTTTGCGCAACCCTACATCCGGCAGAATATTTTGCCCACGCGGCGCACCGGCGAAGTCGCCGTGCTGGCCATCGACAATTCGCTCAGCATGCGCGCCGGCGACCGGTTCGAGCGCGCCCGGCAGGAAGCCCGGCGGGCGATCGGGGGACTCGGTCCCGGCGAGCGCGCCCAGGTGCTGGCCTTCGGGCAGCGCGTGCAGGTGATGGGCGAAGTCACCGACGACCACTCCGCGCTCAACGCCGCCGTCCAGGCCATCCAGCTCTCCGACAGCAAGACTTCCTTCGCCGAGCTGACGCGCGCTGTACGATCCATCGCCAATACGCTCCACCTTCCGCTGCATTTGCACGTCTATTCGGATATGCAGCAGTCCGGGCTGCCCGGCAATTTCAACGATTTGCGCCTGAACGCCGATGTACGGTTGGATGCGCACGCGCTTGAAACCAAGGAAGTGCCCAATTTCGCGGTGGAGAACGTGGTGGCGCCGCGGCGGGTCTACGACAACCGCAAGACCCGCGTGCTGGCCACCGTGGCCAGCTTCGGCGCGCCCAAAGCCGTTCGCACGGTCAGCCTGGAGCTGAACGGCCGCACCGTCGAAACCAAGCAGGTGGAAGTGCCGGAAAGCGGCCGCGCCACCGTGGAGTTCTTCTCGCTCGACGTGCCGTACGGCCGCAACAAGGGCGACGTGAAGATCGATTCGGCCGATTCGCTGCCCGCCGACGATACCTTTTATTTCTCGGTGGAACGCGCCGACCCGCGCCACGCCCTGTTCGTCCGCGAGGCCGGCAACGACACCGCGCTCTTGTATTTCAAGTCGGCCCTGGAAGCCTCCGGCCAATCGGCCTTTGAAATCGACCCGGCCACCGTGGAACAGACCACCAACCTCAACCCCGCCAAGTATGCGTTCGTGGTGCTCTCCGACGTGGGCGCTCTGCCGGGCGGATTCGAAAACGAGCTGCGCGGGTACGTGCGCAGCGGCGGCGCGGTGCTGATCGCCCTGGGCCGCAACGCGGTCACCAGCACCAAAGTGCCGGTCTCGGACGATCGGATCGAGGCGGCCCGCTACTCCGGGCGGGAAGGCGCCATGTTTCAAACCGCGGCCTGGCTGGATTCTTCGCATCCTTCCATTCAGAAGGACGACCGCTGGGACGACGTAAAATTCTACCGCGCCATCCGCATCGCTCCCGGCAACGCGCGGGTGGTGGCGCGGCTCACCGACCAGACGCCGCTGGTGCTGGACCAGCAAGTGGGCGATGGCCGCATCGTGGTATTCGCCTCCACGTTCGACAATATCGACAACGATTTTCCGGTACATCCGGCCTTTGTGCCCTTCATCGAGCAGACCGCGCGCTACCTGGGCCGCCTGGATAGCGGACCTTCCAGCGTGCTGGTGGGCGCATTCGGCGAGCTGCGGGATTCCAAAGAGGTGGGCGCCGCGGTGGACGTGGTGGACCCCAAGGGCGAGCGCGTGCTGTCGCTCGCGGAGGCCACCAAGGCGCAGAACATCCAATACGAGGAGTCCGGCTTTTACGATATCCGCCGGCCCAACGGCCGCAACGAGTTAGTGGCCGTGAATGCGGACCGCCGGGAGAGCGACCTGACCCCGGCTTCCCCGGACACCTTGGTTTTGTGGCAGAATACAGCCAACGGGACCGCCAGCGGCTCAGGCGCCACGACGGCGGCGGAGCAGAAGCCCATGTCGGTGTGGTGGTATGTAATGCTGGTCGTGTTGGCATTAGCAGTAGCTGAGTCGTTGCTGGGAAATCAGCATCTTTCGGTGGACAAAGAGGCGGCATGAAACCATTGGATCGCTTGTCCGATTATCTGGGCGCCATTGAGCGCCGGTTGCGGTTGCTGGCGCTGACCCGCGGAGCGGCAGTGACGGCGTCCGCGGCTTTGCTGCTGACGGTGGTGGCCGTTTTACTGGCCAACCAGTTTGCCTTTTCCGGCGGCAGCGTTCTGGGCGCGCGGGTGCTGCTCTTCCTGGGGCTGGCCGCCGCCCTGGCCGCCGCGGTGATCGTGCCCGTGATCCGCCTCAACCGGCGTTTTGCGGCCCGCCGCACCGAGCGCCGGTATCCGCAGTTCGAGGAACGCCTGCTCACGTTCACCGAGCGCGTGGAGCAGAACCCCAACGATCCTTTCCTGGAACTCCTGGCCGACGATGCCATGACCGTGGCCGCGCAGGCCAAGCCGCAGGAAGTGGCCAAGACCTCCTGGATGTTCAGCTTTTCCTCGGGGGCCCTGGTGGCGGCCCTGATGCTCATCTGGCTGGGCGTATCCGGGCCGGGCTTCTGGGGCTACGGCACGTCGCTGCTGTGGGGCGGACTGCCCAAGGGCGACATGAAGCCCTTCTATTCCATCCGCGTGGACCCCGGCAACAAGACCATCCGCAAGCGCTCCGACCAGTTGATCTCGGCTACCCTGATGGGCTTCACCGCGCCGAAGGTTCGTATCTTCGCCAAGTACTCCAGCGCCTCGCAATGGGAACAGGCCGATATGCGCAGCGGTTCGGGCGATTACCAGTTTCTGATCGCCGGCGTGCCGGAATCCCTGGAGTATTACATCGAAGCCGGCGGCGTGCGTTCGTCCACTTACAAGTTGAACGTGATGGATCTGCCTTCGGTGAAGAAGATCCGCGTCACCTACCACTTCCCCTCCTGGACGGGCATGAAGGATGCGGTGGAGGATCCCGGCGGCGATCTGCGCGCCGTGGAAGGAACCACCGCCGAAGTAGCCGTCCAGACGGACAAGCCTCTGTCGACCGGCGCCATCGTCCTGGACGACGGCAGCAAGATCGGGCTGCGCGAGGGACCCAACGGCATGTTGCTGGCCAACATTCCGATCAACAAGGATGGCCTCTATCACGTGGCCGCGGTGGAAGGCGGCGAGGATGTCCGGCTGGGCGAAGATTACTTCATCGAAGCGCAGAAGTACCGCGCGCCGGAAGTCAAACTCACCCGGCCCGGCCGCGATTTCAAAGCTTCGCCCATCGAAGAAGTGACCGTATCGGTGGACGCCAAGGACGATTTCGGATTGAGCGACGTGTCGCTGCACTATTCCGTCAACGGGGGCGCCGAGAAGGTGGTTCCGTTGCTCGCGAACAAGGGCGCCAAAACCGCCGCTGGCAGCACGGTGATTGCGCTGGAGGATTTCAAAGTAGTTCCGGGCGACGTGGTGAGCCTGTACGCCGAGGCCAAGGACGCGCGCTCCTCGACCACCACCGACATCTTCTTCATCCAGGCTGAGCCGTTTGAACGCAACTACACACAATCCCAGGAGGCCGGCGGCGGTGGTGGCGCCGGCGGGGACGATGCCAACCAGCAGAACGAGATCTCCGAGCGGCAGAAGGAGATCATCACGGCCACCTGGAACCAGTTGAAGGGCCAGGGCGCCAAGGGCACGGACGCCGAAAACGCGGCCTTCCTTTCGTCGGTGCAAAAGAAGCTGCAGGAGCAGGCCCGTTCGCTTTCCGAGCGCGCCAAGGCCCGCCAGTTGGAGGGCGCCGGGGATGCCTTCAAGAGCTTCGTGGACGATATGGACAAGGCCGTCGAGGAGATGACTCCGGCGAGCGATAAGCTGAAGGGCGCCAAATGGCAGGATGCGCTGGTGCCCGAGCAGAAGGCGCTGCAGCACCTGCTGCGCGCCGAAGCCACCTTCCGCGATATTCAGGTGTCGTTCGGCCAGCGCGGCGGCGGTGGGGGTGGGGGCGGGGTCAACGGCGCCACCCG
Source organism: Bryobacteraceae bacterium (assembly GCA_052144935.1). Taxonomy (GTDB): domain Bacteria; phylum Acidobacteriota; class Terriglobia; order Bryobacterales; family Bryobacteraceae; genus JOPF133. Next base: position 4,491 of record JBKQPR010000101.1, on the reverse strand, counting down.
CGACCTGCAGGGCCTGTTCGATTTGGAACTCGACACCGAGAAGAACCAGTACGAGGGCGCCCGATCGAACCAGGCGGCCGACTCGCACCAACAGCAGATCGACGAGGCGCTGCAAAAACTGGAGGAGCTGGCGCGCCGCCAGCAGGAATTGGCCGAGCAGCAGAAGCACCAGCAGCAGCAGACCTCGCAGCAGCGATGGGAGCAGGAAATGCTGCGCCGCGAGACCGAGAAACTGCAGCAGCAGTTGTCCCAGTTGACGCGCCAGAGCGAGCAATTAAGCCGCAACGGGCAGCAGGGCCAGCAGGGGCAGCAAGGGCAACAAGGCCAGCAGGGACAACAAGGCCAGCAGGGGCAACAAGGTCAGCAGGGGCAACAAGGCCAACAGGGGCAACAAGGGCAGTCCGGCCAGTCGGGCCAATCCGGACAGCAGGGTCAGGCCGGACAACAGGGCGGCCAGCAGGGGCAGCAATCCGGCCAGATGAATCAGCAGGGCCGTAACGGCCAGCAGCAACAGGGCCAGCAGCAACAAATGGGGCAGCAGGGCCAGATGGGCGTGCGAGGGGCCGACGCCCGGCAGCTCCAGCGGACTCTCGACAGTCTGCAACAGGCCTTGCAGGACATGCAGCAGGCGGGTTCGTCGCAGCAGGCCGGCACACCGCAGGGTCAGGCCGAAGCCCGGCGCGCGGCCGACCGCATGAACGAGGCTATGCAAAATCTGCAGGGCCTGCGCGGCCAGCAGGCCAACAACGAAGTGGAGAGCCTGGCGCAGCAGGCCGAAGAGCTGGCCCGCCGCCAGCAGGATTTCGAAGGCCAGATGAGGAAGGCTTACGGACCCGACAGCCGCGGCATGACCCGCGATCAGGCCGAACAGCTTGGCACCCAGCGCGACGGCGAGATTGCCGATCTGAAGAAGCTCGAACAGGGCATGCAGAGCGCCGTGCGCAACCTGCAATCCACTCAGCGCCAGGCGTCCACGCAGATGCGCGAAGCCTTGGGCCAGATGCAGCAACAGGATCTTTCGACCGCCATGCGGCGCAACGCCGACTGGATCCGGCGCGGCATGGGCGAATACGCCGTGATGTCGGAATCGCAGATTACCGCCGGGCTAAGCGAGTTGCGCGACCGCCTGAAACAGGTGCAGCAGGCCATGGGCAAGGGCCAGGACGCCAAATCCGCCGAGCAGGACAAGGCCGTCGAACAAGGCCTCCGCAACATTGAAGGCTTCCGCCAGGCGATGCAGCAGTTGGCCGACCGCAACGGCCCCGGCAACCGCGGCCAGCAGGGACCGCTGTCGCGCCAGAACGGCCAGCAGGGGCAGAATGGGCAGCAGGGCCAAAATGGGCAGAACGGCCAGCAAGGGCAGCAGGGGCAGCAGGGGCAGAACGGGCAGCAGCAGGGCCAACAGGCCGGGCAGCGCGGCCAGCAGGGGCAACAAGGTCAGCAGGGACAACAAGGTCAGAACGGCCAACAGGGTCAGGGCGGGCAGCAAGGCGGCCAACAGGGCCAGGGCCAGCAGGGTGGGCAGCAAGGCGGTCAACAGGGCCAGGGCCAGCAGGGCGGCCAGCAGGCCAATGGCAACCAGGGACCCTATGGCGGTGGCGGGGGGCCCACCTACGGTGGTGGCGGCTACCGCAATAACGGCAACACCTGGGGCGGCCATGTAGACGATCCGCGCGGTTGGGCGAATGGCCCCATCCGTGCCGAGGACTATCAGCAGTACTATCGCGACACCGTGCAGTCGCTGACGCAGCTTCAGCAGCAGCTTCGCGACGATCCCAACACCACCCGCGATATCCAGGGGCTGATGCGCGATCTGCGCCAGTTGGATCCCAACGCTTACTCCAACGCCTATTCCAACGATCCGCTGCTGGCCGAGCGCATTCAAGCCGCCATGGCCGGACTGGAGCAGGTGGAGATGGAGCTGCGCCGTAAAGTGGACGCCACCGGCAACGGCGGCACCGTCCGCAGCCCCGGCAACGAAACCGTCCCGCAAGGCTATCAGGACGCCGTCGCCGAGTACTTCCGCAAGCTCAGCGGGGGCAAGTAAACACCGTCGAGTCAGGGGGGGACGCCGGATCAGCGTAGCGCGGCTTGCGACCGGACGTGCGCAGCTTGTTCGGCCGTAAACAGCAGCTCGCCCTGCTTGCCCGCTGCGGAACCTTTGACACTGGTCGAAAACCGGACTGCCGGGCTGAAGAGATGACCTGCCCGACCATCTATTTTCGCAACTCCTTCATCACCGCATCGCCAACGATCTCTTCGAGTGTGAAGGGACAACTTCGGGGAAAGACACCCGAAGGCCATTCCACGCGGAGCGCTTTCAGCGCTTCCCGGTGCGCCTCTCCCGGATCCATGTTGTGGAGATGGGGTAATTGTTGCGGCGCCAGCCGGCCGAAGCCCTTGCTCTCGCGTCCGGATCAGAGGCTCATCCCGCCGTCGATCAGGAGTTCGCTGCCCACCGTGAAGGCCGCCTCGCCGGAGGCCAGGAATACGACCGCTTGGGCGATCTCGCTGGGAGTTCCGAAGCGGCGGGCTGGGACTTGGCCCTGGATGGAAGCAGCCACCGCCTTGAGATCGGCTTCCCGCGCCCCGAAACTGCTCCGCCCGCCCGGTCTTTCGCCATCCCTTCAACATCCGGTTCATATACAGATTGGCGAGCAGCGGACTGACCACACCCCCTTGCGGGGTGCCGCGATCCTGGTCCTTTCCACCCGTTAGTCTCTTCTTCCCCGTCTCATCCTCTTCCTCGACCGGCACTTTCACCCACATCTTCAACAGATGCAGCATGTGCTTGTCGACGATTCTCCGAGCCACGCACTGCATCAGCTCGGAATGTGGAATGGTGTCAAAGTATTTCGACAGATCGGCGTCCACGACATCCGTGTAGCCCTGATGCAGCAGTTCCTCTACTTTCTGGACCGCATCTGGCCCACTCCGCTTCGGCCGGTAGCCGTAAGCACTCGGCTCCAGGTCCGCCTCGAAGATCGGTTCCATAATCAGCTTTACGGCGGTTTGCGCCACCCGGTCCCGGATAGTCGGGATTCCCAGAGCGCGCGCTCCGCCCCCCTGCTTTTGGATCATTTTCCTCCGCACGGGTTGTGGTTTGTACGTCTTGTCGTGTAGTTCTTTCCCCAGTCCCTTCAACCATTCCATCACCCCATGCGGGCCTCTCGACTCGATATTCTCGAAGGTCTCCCCATCTATGCCCGGCCCTCCATCATTGGCTTTCGCATGCAGGTACGCGCGCAGCAGGATATCTTTCCGGTACACCTTGTCGTAGAGTTGATAGAAACGGAATTCAGGCTCGTTCTTCGCCTTTCGATACAGTTTGATCTGAAGGTCCCGAACTTTATCCGGCATTTCCAGACTTCCGTCAATCACCGGTCCTTTCCTCCTTCTCAAACACACCAGAAGTAAGGGCCCTTCCCTCCACCGGAGTTACCCGGCTTCTTCGGTACCTCTGGCCCTTTCCGACGCCCAGATAGTCCGCCGCTCTTGCTAGCGGCGTTCGGGGTTCGCGACTCCCCGACCATCCCGGGCCTCCCCCACTGACGCTGATTTCCTTTCCGACGTGCTGGGCTCACTACCCCGGTGGATCGGATCGGTGCACGATGGTTACCGTGTTGGCGCGCTCCCGCGCCGGGTTCTTCCCGTTCCGTGCTGCCTTCTCCGCTTTCGCGCCGGATCGGCATCCACATTGCAGCTTTCGGGGCCTGCTCAAGCTTTACACGCGTTACGGCCCGCCGGATTGCTCGCCCACCATGTGTGGACTTTGTCGCGAGGTTTCGATCAGCCCCGTTACCAGGACTCACCGCTCGCCAGCTATCGAATCTAACCATCAACTATTCGAGTGGGTCCTTCCCCCACTGGTAATCAGCCCCTTTGGGGCACACGCGAAAGCGCCTGCGCCGGGGCCAGGAAGGGCTGGCTCGACGAACCGTTGTTGGTCACCACGACGTTCACCGAGGCCGGCATCGTATCGGGCGGAGTGAGAAAGTTCACCTGCGTCGGACTGATGTAGTAAAGAAACGCGGCCTTGCCGTTGACGGTGACGCTCACGCCGTCAAGCGAGATGGGCATCTGGCCGTTGACGAAATCGGTGGACTGCCAGATGCGCGAATCGCCGGACCTCGACAGGTTCTGTCCCTTGATCTCGACCCATGTGTTCGGGGCGATGACCGGGTTCCCGCCTTCGGCGTTGGCGGCCAAAGTGATGGTAGGGGCGTTTTGCGCCCACACCGAAGACCAGACCGAAAGCCCGGCAAGCAGCAACGTCTTACCGCGAAGCCTCATGTCTCATATCCTCCGCTCCAGCGACATAACCACACGGCGCAAATCTCAGTTTGGTATCCCCCCCGGGATAGCTCTAGCCCTACTTTCGCAAAACTAGGCCTCGTTTTCTCATGCTGGAGGCTGTTTATCGGGGTCTGATGCACTTGGACTCCTAGATGAAAGAAGTATGGGCATCCAGCGCCCAATCTCCAGGGTCTT
>JBKQPR010000100.1:0-11708 GCA_052144935.1 Bryobacteraceae bacterium | reverse complement strand
GTCCGGTGCTCAGACTCCGACCTTCACCGATGATAGAAAGCCTCGCCGAAACGATACTCGCCAGGGCTGCCAGATTGAAGCCCCTTCAGCCGTGAAACCGCGTTTTCACGCCGGATCCAAGTATTAGTGACGAGCGCTATGACGAAAGCCCCGAGATAATGCTCCAAGAGAACGACGTCCTTATTTGTAAGGACGGCGCTGGTATCGGGAAGGTCGGCATAGTCGGAGCCCTGCCGGACAGAACGACCATCAACTCGTCGCTCCTGCTTATCCGAAGTGGAAGGTCGATCCTCCCCAAGTTCCTGTACCACTGCCTGTCGAGCCCATATTTCCAAACCATCGTCAACTCCCGGCTCAACGGAGCCACCACCCCGCACCTGTACCAGCGCGACATCACGGAGTTTCCAGTCTTCCTCCCTCCCCCAGCCGAGCAGCGGCGCATCGTCGGCATCCTCGACGATGCGTTTGACGGCATCGCCGCCGCCGCAGCCAACGCCGAAAAGAACCTCCAGAACGCGCGTGCCCCGTTTGAAAGCCACCTGCAAGCCGTCTTCACCCAGCGCGGTGAGGGATGGAAAGAGAAGCCGCTAGGCGCGCTTGCGGCTTTCCGCAACGGGATCAACTACACCAAGAACAGCAACGGCGAGAGCGTCACGATCGTCGGTGTAAAGGACTTTCAGAACAGCTACTGGGTGCCATCGCAGAATCTCGACACGGTGACTGTTGACGGAGATCTCAGCGAACTGGACTGCCTGAAGCAGGGCGACATTCTCGCGGTCAGATCAAACGGGAACTTGGACCTCATCGGCAGATGCATTCTGGCACGAGAGGTTCCCGGCAGGATCTCACACTCTGGTTTCACGATTCGCATCAGGCTTTCACCTGGTGAGGTGCTGCCCGAATTCCTTTGCCATTTCATGAAATGCAGCGGCACGAGAAAGCGGCTCACCGAGGGCGGCACCGGCACAAACATCAAGAGTTTGAACCAGCAGACGCTCTCAGCCTTGGTTGTTCCTTTTCCTTCGGCCTCGGAACAAACGGATCTGGTAGCGAGGCTCGGATCCATTTCCGAAGAGACCCAGCGCCTCGAGTCCCTCTACCGCCGAAAGCTCGCCGCCCTGGACGCCTTGAAAAAGTCGCTCCTCGACCAAGCCTTCTCCGGTAACCTATAAACGCCATGAACGAAGCCGAAACCAGAGCGGACCATATCGATCCCGCCCTCAACAAGGCGGGTTGGGGCGTGGTGGAAGGCAGCCGCATCTCGCGCGAGTACCGCATCGCTCCGGGCCGCATCGAAGGACACGGCCGGCCCGGCAAGGCGGTGAAGGCCGATTACGTGCTCATCTATCGCAACCACAAACTGGCCGTCGTCGAAGCGAAGGCATGGGATGAACCGCTGACCGGAGGCCTTGCCCAGGCGAAGAATTACGCTGAGAAGCTCGCGGTCCGCTACGCCTACTCCACGAACGGCCAGGGCATTTACGGCTGCGATATGACCTCAGGCACGGAAGGCGAACTGACCCGTTACCCCAGCCCGCAAGAAGCGTGGCTCCTTACCTTCAGGGAGGCCAACGCCTGGCGCGACCGCTTCGCCGCCATCCCCTTTGAGGACAAAGGCGGCTACTTTCAGCCACGCTACTATCAGGACCTAGCCATTGAGCGGGTGCTGGAAGCCATTGCTGCCGGACGCGACCGCGTCCTGCTCACGCTGGCCACCGGCACCGGCAAGACCTTCATCGCCTTTCAGATCGCGTGGAAGCTCTTTCACAGCCGCTGGAACCTGAGCCGTGAGCCGTCGCGCCAGCCGCGCATCCTGTTCCTCGCCGATCGCAACATCCTCGCGGACCAGGCCTACAACGCCTTCTCCTCCTTCCCCGAGGATGCCATGGTGCGGATCGCCCCGGAGGACATCCGCAAGAAGGGCAAAGTGCCGAAGAACGGCAGCCTGTTCTTCACCATCTTCCAGACTTTCATGTGCGGGCCGCCCAAGGACGGCCAGGCCTCGCCCTACTTCGGCGAGTATCCGCCGGATTTCTTCGACTTCATCGTCATCGACGAGTGCCATCGCGGCGGCGCTAACGACGAAAGCAACTGGCGCGGCATCCTCGATTACTTCGCGCCCGCCGTGCAGCTCGGTCTCACCGCCACGCCCAAGCGCAAAGACAACGTGGACACCTACGCCTACTTCGGCGAGCCGGTGTACGTCTACTCCCTGAAAGACGGCATCAACGACGGCTACCTGACTCCCTTCAAGGTGAAGCAGATCTCCACCACGCTCGATGAGTACATCTATACGCCCGACGACCTGTTGATCGAAGGCGAGATCGAAACCGGGAAGCGCTACACGGAGACCGACTTCAACAAGATCATCGAGATCAAGGAGCGCGAGGCGCACCGGGTGAAACTGCTCCTGGAGCAGATCGACCAGAACCAGAAGACCCTGGTCTTCTGCGCCACTCAGGACCACGCGCTGGCCGTCCGCGACCTCATCAACCAACTGAAAACCAGCCCGGACCCGAACTACTGCCAGCGCGTCACGGCCAACGACGGCGCGCTGGGCGAGCAGCACCTGCGGGACTTTCAGGACAACGAGAAGAGCATCCCCACGGTCCTGACCACCTCGCAGAAACTCTCCACCGGCGTGGATGCGCGCAACATCCGCAACATCGTTCTGATGCGCCCCGTCAATTCGATGATCGAGTTCAAGCAGATTATCGGACGAGGCACACGGCTGTATGACGGGAAGGATTACTTCACCATCTACGACTTCGTGAGGGCGTACCACCACTTCAACGATCCGGAGTGGGACGGCGAGCCCGTCGCGCCGGCTCCGGCTCCGGAGCCGGTACCGGAACCGCATCCTGCGCCGGGACCGCCGCCAGAACCGCCCGGACCGGGGCCGCGCCGGCAGAAGATCAGAGTCAAACTGGCCGATGGCAAGGCGCGCACTATCCAGCACATGATGATGACCAGTTTCTGGCACCCCGATGGGACGCCAATGTCCGCGCATCAGTTCCTGGAGATGTTGTTCGGCAAGCTCCCCGAATTCTTCAAGGACGAGGCCGAGCTGCGCGCCCTGTGGAGCGATCCCGATACGCGCGCCAGGCTGCTCCAAGGGCTGGCGGAGAAAGGATTCGGCAGGGAGCAGATGGCCGAGATGCAGAAGATCATCGACGCCGAGAACAGCGACCTGTTCGACGTGCTTGCGCACGTCGCCTACGCCCTGCCGCCCCTCACCCGCGAGGAGCGAGCCACTCGGGCCAGAGTCACGATCGGCGCGCGATTCAATACCAAGCAGCAGGTATTCCTCGGGTTTGTGCTCTCCCAATACGTCAAGGTTGGCGTGGAGGAGTTGGATCGGGAGAAGTTGTCTCCCTTGCTGAAGCTGAAGTACAACAATGCGATCGCCGACGCCGTGGCCGACTTGGGCAGACCGGAAGAGATCGGCCATCTCTTCGCCGGCTTCCAGAGGTACCTATATCAGCCAGGAGCCTGAGCCTTCGATCACTCGGCTCGCCGTCGGCGAAACGGGTTCAGCGCACGTCCGGTGCCCGCTACAGCAGCGGTCCCGGCCGCACCCGGATGGCGCCGCCGGCCGCGCCGTTGCCGTCGGCCTTGCGCCAGTCGTCTTCCGAAATCACCTGGATGGCCTCCGCCTGCTTCGCCTGGAGACCGCGGTTGATGGCCGGCAACTCGCGGCCGGTGAGCGTGGTGAATTCGCCGATGGCGTCCGCGAGTTCGTGGGCCAGCGCCCCGGTGCGGGCCACTTGCGAATCCGTGGGCCGGCCTTCGTAGCTGTTCACATCGCCGTACAGATTGCCCAGGAACTCGCGCAGCCGCTCCTCGCCGGTGATGGCGCCGCCTTCCTTGGTGGCCACGATCTTCCCGCGGATCGTGTCCATGGATGCCGAGAGCTGCTCCAACGGTTTGCGCAGCGGATCGGTGGCCGGGAGCTTCGCGGCGCGCGCCTGGGCCTGGTCGCGAACTCCGATTATGGCGTCCACCGCCCAGCTCATGTGGTTGAGCAGGGAGGCGAGGCGCTCGACCAGGTCGAACTGCGCCTTGCGGTCGTCCACGGTGAATTTGGCGCGCGGGTCCAGCACCACGTTCAGTTGCGTGGTGTAGACCTTGTCGTTCTTGGTCATCTTCACGGTGTAGACGCCGGGCACCACGCGCGGCCCCTCGGCCGCTTGAAACATGGCGCTGGCGGCCGGCGGCACGCGCGGCGGCTTCAGATGCATTGACCAGGTGACGCGGTTCACGCCGCGGTGCTTGCTGCTGGCCACCGTGTCCACCAGGTTGCCGTGGGCGTCCAGGATCTCGATTCTCAGATCGCCGAAAATGTGGCGCGTGCGCTGGTAATAGGGAATGAAGGCTTCATCGGGGCGGTTGGGACCGCTGAATGAGTTGTTGCCATCGGCCCAGCCGCCGTAGGTCTCCATCCACTGGACGGCCGGCGGAACCGGCAGAAATCCGGCGTCTTCGGTCATCAGCGTGGGCGTCAGCGCGCGCAGCGGCGAGATGTCGTCGATGATCCAGATGCCGCGGCCGTGAGTGGCCAGCACCAGGTCCGAGGTGCGCGGATGCACCACCAGGTCGCGCACGGCCACGGCGGGAAAGCCGGTGCCTTTGTACTGGGCCCAGCGCTGGCCGCCATCCACGCTGATCCACAGTCCGAATTCGGTGCCGAGGAAAAGCAGGTTTTGGTCGACGGGGTCCTCTTTGATCACGTGGGCATAGCCGCGCGCGCCGCTGGCGGCCGCGGGCAGGGCGGTCCAGGTCTTTCCGTAATCGGTGGTCTTATAGACATACGGCCGCATGTCTCCATACATATGGCGGTCGAAGGTGGCGTAGGCGGCGCCCTCGGAGTAGCGGCTGGCTTCCACCCATGAGACCCACGGCGCTTGGCCCACGCCCGGCACGTTGGCGGCTACGTTGGTCCAACTCTTGCCGCCATCGCGCGTGATCTGCACGTTGCCGTCGTCGGTGCCCACCCAGATCAGTTGGCCATTGCGCGGCGATTCGGAGACGGAATAGATGGTGGTGTGCATCTCGGCCGAAGAGTTGTCCACAGTGACGCCGCCGGATTCTTCCTGCTTCTGCTTCTCGGGGTCGTTGGTGGTCAGGTCGGGCGAGATGCGGTCCCAGGATTGGCCATGGTCGCGCGAGCGGAACAGGAACTGCGCGCCGATGTAAATGGCGCCCTTCTCGTTGGGGCTGATCTGGATGGGGGTGTTCCAGTTGAACCGCAATTTCTTCTCGCCATATTGCGCGTAGGGTTTGATGGCGCGCGATTCGTGCGTGTACCGGTTGACGCGCCCGATCTCCCCGCCCTGCATTTCGCAGTAGATATAAGTGGGGTCCGCGGGGTCTTCCCACATCCAGAATCCGTCGCCGTTATACATGTTTTCCCAGCGCGAATTGGAGATGCCGCCGGGATAGGAGGAATCGCCCACCCACGAGCTGTTGTCCTGCAAGCCGCCGTAGACGCGGTAGGGGTCGGCCTGATCGACGCTCACGTGATAAAACTGCGACACGGGCAGATTGTTGAAATGCTCCCACCGGGTGCCCCCGTCGAGCGAGCGCCACAGCCCGCCATCGTCGCCCGTCAGGATGTTGTTGGTGTCGGAGGGATCGATCCACACGTCGTGGAAATCGCCGTGCGCCGCGCCGCCCACCGAGCTGAAACTCTTGCCGCCATCCACGCTGAGCAGCAGGGAGCCGTCGACTTTGAAGACCTTGTTCTCGTCCTTGGGATCGACGATCAGGTTGGCGAAGTAAAACGGCCGCCACACCATGTATTGGCTGGCATCTTCACGGCTCCAGGTATGGCCGCCGTCGGACGAGCGGAATAGCGCGCTGCTCTTCGACTCGACCATGGCGTAAACCGCCTGCGGATTGGACGGCGCCACGGCCACAGCGATCCGGCCGTAGGGTTTTTCGGGAAAGCCCTTGGCGCCGGCGGGAGTGAATTCGGTCCAGTGGTCGCCGCCATCGGTGGATTTGAAAAGCCCGCTGCCCGGTCCGCCCGAGCGGAAGGTCCAGCCCTGCCGGCGGAAATCCCACATCGAGGCGTAAATAGTCTTGGGATCCTGGCGGTTGTAGGCCAGCATGCCGCAGCCGGTGGATCCGTTGGCGCCGGCCAGCACTTTGCGCCAGGTCTTACCGCCATCGATGGTCTTATAAACACCGCCGGCCGTGCTGTCGTCCCACGCGTGGCCGGTGGCGCACGCGTAGACCGTGTCGCTCGCGGCGGGATCCACCAGAATCTTGGCGATGTGTTCGGAATCCTGGAGACCCAGGTTGGTCCAGTTTTCGCCGCCATCGGTGGATTTGTAAATCCCGTCGCCGATGGAGACGCTGTTGCGCATCCAGCTTTCGCCGGTCCCCGCCCAGACGATTTTGGGATTGTGCGGATCGATGGCGACGGCGCCGATGGATTGCGCGGTGGGCAGGTCAAACACCGATTTGAAGGTGCTGCCGCCGTTGACCGACTTCCACACGCCGCCCGAGGCCGAGCCGGCAAAGATGGTAAGCCGTCCGCTTTCGGTCACGGCGTCCACGGCGGCGATGCGTCCGCTCATGGCCGCCGAGCCGATATTGCGCGCCGGCAGGCCCGAAATGGTGCCCGCGTCGAAGCGCACGGGAGTCTGCGCCGAAAGTCCGGAAACCGCCGCCAGGGCGACGAAAATTGCATAGTTCCGCATGGTTTAAAACTCCTTCGGCCCGGCGGCGGGCTTGGCGGCCGGCAGTTGGAACAGGGACGCATCCACCGGGATATTGGCCTCGTATTTCTCCACCGTGATTTTGGCCATGTCGCCGGGATTCTGCTTGCTGCCCATTTCCATGGAGAAGGGGAAATACACGCCCTCCACGAGCTTGTACGATCCGAGGTTGGTCATGCTCTCCTGCACCGAGCCGCGGATGAAGACCAGCTTTTCGGTGCGGATTTCCAGATACGTGTCGGGGTCCAGATAGTAGTAGAGGATGTCGCCATTCGCCAGCGTGACCTTCAGGCGGTAGACGTCGTCGCCATCCACGGTGTCGTGGCCCAGGTATTCGATTTTGTTGTCCTTGGTTTTGTAATCCACCAGCGGGCCGTAGAAATCGGCGTCTTCGAGGAGCGGGCGCAGCTCGTCTTCGCCGAGCCGCTCGGGATCCTTGCGGCCTTCGAAGGGAGAAATCTTCCAGCCCGTGGAGCCGTCCACCGCCTCGATCTGGGACATGCCCTGCACGGTGAAGGCTTGGCGCAGCAAATTGGGCGCCTTGGCGATGCTGACCACCTGCGCGCTGAAGCCGCCCGATTGAAAGCGCCCGCTGAGGCGCAGGGTCTTGATGGCCTTAATTTTCTCGACTCCGCCTCGTGCCTGCAGATTCCTGGCGACCAATTCCTCGGCGGTTTGGGCGAAGAGGAATGCGGGACAGGCGAGCGCGAGAGTCGCGCAGGCCGGTAGCGTCCTATGCCGTAGCTTCGTAAACATGAGATCCCCCCGTAAGCATCCGCTCCCTGACGGTCGCGGCTCGGTATCGTCGCGGCTCGGTATCGTCGTCGCATCGAGCCGCGTGTGCCGAGCCGCGACCGTCAGGGAGCGGTTGTGGCGCAAACATCGACGCCACAATGTTTAGTATACTTTGCCCCAGGGGGGACCCATAATGAACCAGTCTTTCGTTTCGCGCCGCGGCTTGCTGCAGAGGGCTCTGCAAACGGCCTCCGTGGCGCTTCCGGCGATTTTGCACGCCGACGATAAAGCCGGAAGCAAGCTGCCCGTGCTGGGCAGCGGAGACCACGTCTACGAAGCGCAGCACGATTGGGGCGAGCTGCCCGCCAGCATCCGCTACGGCAACACCCATGGCGTGGTGGAAGACTCGCAGGGCCGCATCTATGTACACCACACGGTGAACGCCACCAGCGAAAGCTCCGATTCCATGGTGGTGTTCGACGCCAAGGGCCGCTTCATCAAATCGTGGGGCAAGGAGTTCAAGGGCGGGGCCCACGGGCTGCACATTCAGAAGGAGGGCAGCACCGAGTTTCTGTACCTGTGCGACACCAAGCGCGGCATCGTGGTGAAGGCCACGCTGGATGGCGAGGAAGTGTTTACGATCGGGTACCCCGATCCCTCGGAGGCCTACAAGCCGGGCGCCGATGGCAAGAAGCCTAAGTACAGTCCGACCAACCTGGCCATCGGGCCAAACGGCGACTTATATGTCGGGGATGGCTACGGCTCCAGTTACATCAACCAATATAACTCCAAGGGTGAGTATATCCGCACCTTCGGCGGCAAGGGTAAGGAGGCCGGTCAGTTGGATTGCCCGCACGGGATCGTACTCGACCGCCGCGGCGCCGAACCTGTCCTGATGGTGGCCGACCGCGCCAATAACCGCATCCAGCGATTTACCCTGGATGGCCGGCACATCGACTTCATTGCCGGCACCAATCTGCCGTGCTATTTCAACTTCTTCAAGAACGGCGATGTGGTGGTGCCCGACCTGGGCGCGCGCGTGACCCTGATGGACCGCCACAACCAGGTGATCGAGCAGCTTGGCGACGATTCGGCGAGTAAGTGGCGCGACACCCGCACCCAGACGCGCGACCATTTCACGCCCGGCAAGTTCGTCTGCCCGCACGGCGCCTGCTTCGACCACGAGGGGAACATATTCGTGGTGGAGTGGGTGGAAGTGGGGAGGGTGACCAAGCTGCGGAAGGTGTGAGTGCCGGGGTCGGGCGCGGTGCCACGGGTTCGGCAAATGGTGTGCAGAGATTCTCGTCCTAAGTGTGTGCCGTAGTAATTAGAGGGCTTTTTTCATTGAATCTCTGACCATTAGGTATCAGGCGCCGGGACAGCGGCCGCCAGACGAAGTCAAAAGAGCCTCGCACCCTGCCGATCTATGGCGATATGCGGCGCTGGCTGGAGGACCTGCGCGCGACGTGCCCGGCTGGCTGTGAATGGGTCTTCCGGGGAAGCGGCAATCACCCGGTGGACAATCACCTCAACGGCCGGACGGAGGCGTGCGAGCGCGCCGGACTCCCAGGGCTGCTGTTCCACGACCTGCGCCGAAGTGCGGTGCGCAACATGAAGCAGGCCCACCTCCAGGACTGGAAGCCATACGAATCAGCGGTCACAAGACGCGGAATGTATTCGACCGCTACAAGGTCATCAATGAGGACGATTTGGCCGATGCCGATGCTGGTAAGCGCTTGGAGGAGTACGCCCAAAAAAGCAAACAGGAGCGGGCGGCGCGGCTACGGAGGGTCAACCGATTGCCCTCCGATGCATTACCAGAACCATACCAGTGCGCCAAAGGCGAAAGCATGGTAAGCTCAAACGAGTCATAGACTTGCTGGAGTGGCGGAACTGGCAGACGCACGGGACTCAAAATCCCGCGCCCTTCACTGGGCATGTGGGTTCGACCCCCACCTCCAGCACCATTATTGTAAAAGGGTTGTTCGTTTTTCGAGCTCACCTTCCTGTTCAGCCAGATCGGCAGGAACTGGGCTGCCGGTCCTCTCACCGACTACGACAAGATCCTCCGTTTGACCCGCGTGTCCCGTGCTCTGAAACTCGTTGTTCGGGGAGCCGGCTGTGACATCGCGGTTCGTGATGACTTACACAAACTGCGTGCGCCAGAGCCCGGATTTTCGACGTTCAGGGCAACCACTTCCTGGGAGCCATCGGGTGGCTGCAAGTGAATCGCACCGGCTTCAGCTACCGGCCCTATCCAGCAGGCGACCTTCCCCCGGATCCTCTGCGGTACGTGCGGCGGCGCATGGCCTCTGAACCAAGCCGGGGAAGCGCTGGCGAATGTTGGGCGAAGATCCTCCCGTTCGCCTGCCGCGACGAGGAGGCCGCGGCGAGGGAGGGCGCACGGGACGGAAAAACACGGTGCGCCTTTCGGCGAAGCGGTGCTTCCGGCCCCGGTGTTTACCGGGTCAGTACTGGTTATGGTATGGCAAGGGTACGGAGTGCACCTGGAACGAATCGGGAGCAATTGACAAACTAGTCCTAGTCCCAGGAGGACCATAACGATGACGTTGGAATTCGCCGACAAGAGCAAACTCGAAATCGTGACCATGGTGGTAAGCCAGGAGCCGAACTCACGGCCGATCCCTAGCCTTAAGCTGAGAGTCCAACCGTGGCTCAAGTTGTTCATCGGCTTCGTTTGCCTGATGCAGGGGCTGCGCCTTCTGTGTGCTTCCGATCCCCTCGGCATCCCGATGGGGTTGGTCCTCCTCCTGATATCCGTTCCGAGCTGCTGCTATCTCGGATGGCGCGATTATCGGGAGCTCCAAGAAGGCTGATTTGCCCCGCGCCGGGCAGTAGCTCGATAGTGGCGGACACCGCACCGAAGGTCTGAACGCCTCATCGGGTGTGCCCCTTGAATCCTTGAATCGGCGGGAACGGTCTATGACCCGCTCGAAGAATCGAGGTGCGCGGCGCGAAACACTGCCTCGGCGTGCCGGCGCGCTTGCGCGGTACCACGACCGTAGGGCCGTACGTAATATGGACCGATCCGGAAGTGCCTCGCACCCACCGTTATCACGTCACCGGAACCGCACGCGCCATCCGCGTGGCCGTTCTGGCGGCCGCACGGGCCAGCGTCAATCAAGTGAATCAACTCCCCAAGGCGGTATGAGAGAATCGCCGCGCCGCGCAAAGAAAAAAGGTTAGTAGTACAAGCGCGAGACGGATCCCGGCGGACCCAGAGGGTACCCCGACTAAGAGTTTGCGCCACAGACTTCGCGCAGGTCGTTCACCCAGAAATCCGGCTCGAAGCGCGCCAGGTCTTCCGGCTTGCCATAGCCGTAGCGCACCGCGCAGGTCTTCACGCCGGCGCGCTTGCCGGCTTCCATGTCGGCGGCGGAATCGCCCACGAACAGGCAATCCTCGGGCCGCGCGCCGAGCGCCGCCAGCGACGTGAAAATCACATCCGGGGCGGGCTTCGAGGGGAATCCATCGGTGCCCTGTACGTGGTCGAAATAGGGCAGCAGCCCGAATTGATCGAGGATCGCGCGGGTGGTCGGAGTACCTTTGGTGGTGGCGGTCCCTTTGCGCCCGCCGAGCAAGGCCAGCGCCTCATCCACGCCCGGGTAGACCCGCGTCTGCTGGTGGCGGCGCGCCAGATAGAGAGTGCGGTATTGCTGGATCAGGCCATCGATCCGCTCAGGCGTGTAGTGCGGAAAAACATCGCCGAACAGATCGATCAGATGGCGGCCGATGTAGCTCCTGAGGTAATCGAATGTGACCGGGGAACACCCGGTGGCCGAGAGCACCTGCTGGACCGCGCCGCAAATATCTTCGGCCGAGTCCAGCAAGGTGCCGTCAATGTCAAACAGGTAGACCTGGAACTGGGGGATCACGCCGGTTGCGGACGCTCCCCTTCCGAGAGGCCCGGAACGCGCCGCCCGCTCTCGGGCCGCAGCACTTGCTGGGTATGATCCTCGGAGTCCTTCTGTCCGGAAGGCGGCAGGGCGGCGAGCGGCTCGCCCCGGATAATCATCATCACTTCGTTGCCGTCCAGTATCTCGCGCACCAGCAGCGCCTCGGCGATCCTCACCAGGGCATCGCTGCGCTCCTCGATAATTGCCGTCGCCTTGTCGTAGCCGCCCTGCACCAGTTTCTTCACCTGCTCGTCGATCCGGATGGCCGTCTCTTCGCTGTAGTCCCGGTGCTGCGCAATCTCCCGCCCCAGGAAGATCTGCTCTTCCTTCT
>JBKQPR010000099.1:0-52536 GCA_052144935.1 Bryobacteraceae bacterium | reverse complement strand
ACCAAGCTTCCGCCGCAGGTTCATCCAGTCCTAACGCAACTGGAAAACACCGTTCGCAACCAATTAGACCCGTCGCAGGCATACAGCATGGTTCCAGGTCGCGACCCCCAAAACCGTTAGGCACCCGCCGATCCGGAAGGGCCAAAGGGCGACGCAGTAATATATAAAGATCCGAGCTGTCGCCAGTTTCACGCGCCGGCTGCGGGCAAGAGGGCCAGATGTCACTTCTAAAGCAGATCAAAGGCCGGTACGAGATCCGCAAGGTCCTGGGCCAGGGAGGCATGGGCGTCGTCTATGATGCTTACGATACCGTCGTCAAGCGCGGCGTTGCCCTCAAGACCATTCGCGATATCCCCAGCCGCGCCGCGCTCGACATGTTTTACAAGGAGTGCGACGTGCTCGCTTCCTTGAGCCATCCTAACATCGTCGAGATCTTCGATATTGGGGAGTTCGAAGAGGATGGCGCCAGCAAGCCCTACTTCGTCATGCCGCTACTCCCGGGCGAAACGCTCGAGCAGTTGATCCGCACCAACAGCAGCCGGCTCACCGTCGACCGGGTCGTCGAGATCATCTCCCAGACCTGTCGCGGATTGCAAGCGGCGCACGAGCGCAACCTCATCCACCGCGATCTCAAGCCCAGCAATATCTTCGTCTTGAACGACGACTCCGTGAAGGTCATCGACTTCGGCATCGCCCACATGGCCGACACCCATTCCACCGTGGGGCACAAGGGGACCCTGATGTACATGGCGCCGGAGCAGATCGAAATGAAGCCCGCTTCCGCGCTCTCGGATATCTTTGCGCTCGGGGTCGTATGCTTCGAGACCCTCACCGGGCGGCATCCCTTCGAGCGCAGCAGCGCGTCCGAGGTGGCCAACGCCATCCTGAAACAGATCCCGCCGCCAGCCTCGGAGCTGAACCCGTTCGTCAATACGATGATCAGCCGGGTGGTCCACAAAGCCATGGCCAAGCCGTCGTGGTACCGCTTTTCGAGCGCGCGCGAATTCGCCGAGACGCTCCGCAAGGCTTCCCGCAACGAGCCCATCGATACCTTCGATCTGGCCCGGCTGCAGCCCCGCATCCAGCGCGCCTCCAAGGCCTTCGAGCAGGGTGATTT
Source organism: Bryobacteraceae bacterium (assembly GCA_052144935.1). GTDB lineage: Bacteria > Acidobacteriota > Terriglobia > Bryobacterales > Bryobacteraceae > JOPF133. Next base: position 51,419 of record JBKQPR010000099.1, on the reverse strand, counting down.
CCAGTTCGCGGACGAGATCCTCGCCGAGCTCGAAGCCGAGGGCCAGGTCGATCCGGGCATTACTGCCTTGCGGCGGCAGCTTGACCAGACACAGCGGCAGAAAATGATCGCGCAACTGCTCGACAGCGCCCGCACGCGCGCCGAAGAGCAGGAGTATCCGCTGGCGCTGCAGAAGATCCAGGAGCTGCTGGCGCTCGATCCGGCCAACGGACCGGCGCTGGCATTGAAGATCTCCATCGAGAACAGGCGCAGCGAGCAGAAGATCGACGACTGGTTCCGCCTGGCCCGCCAGCACATGGAGCAGAACGCTTTCAGCCACGCCCGGCAGGCGCTGCAGGATGTGCTGCAGCTCAAGCCCGGCGAGAGCCGTGCGGCGCAGATGGTCGCCGAGGTGGACCGGCGCGAGCAGGAATTCGTTCGGGCCAGCCGTGAAAAAGAGGAGCTGTATGCCAAGGCGCTGGCGTCCTGGCAGAGCGGCGAGGTGAGCGCGGCTCTTTCCAAGCTCGAAAAGCTCGTCGCCATGGATGCGACATCCGGTGAAACCAGCGGCGGCCGGGAGCGCTCCGCCGCCTTCCAAAGCTTCTACAACGAGGTGCGCTCCGAGCACGATGCCAGCAAGGCCTCTTACGAGCAGGCTCGCCGGCTTTTGGTGGATGGCAAGTTCGACGACGCGCTGAAGATCTGCAACGAGCAATTGACGCGGCACCCCGGACAGGCGCTCTTTCAGGCGCTCAAGTTCGACGTAGAGGAGCGCCGCCGCCAGGAACTTTCGGCGAGCATCGCGGAAGTCGACCGGCAGGTGGAAGCCGAGCCGGATCTTGAGAAGCGCGTCCACATCCTCGCCGAAACACTCGAAAAATACCCCGGCGAATCGCACCTAGAACGCGGCCTGCGCACCATGCGCGAAAAGCGCGACCTCGTCAATTCCATTGTGAGCAAGGCCCAGGCCCACGAGGAGCGCAGCCAGTTCAGCGAGGCGCTGCAGCAATGGGAGATCCTGCGGACGATCTATGCGCACTATCCCGGCCTCGATTTCGAGATCGGCCGCGTGCGCCGCCGCCACGATCAGCAGGTGCGCTCGGACGCCAAGGCCAAGTGGGTGGAACAGATCGACTGGCAGCTCGGGGTGGGGGATTATGGGCGCGCCCAAGAGCTGCTGCGCAAAGCGTCCGAAGAGTTTCAGGACGATCCCGAGCTGGCCGAGCTGCACAAGCTGGCCACGCAGGGGTTGGCACGCGCCGCCGAGGCGCGCAGGCTCCTCGCCGACGGCCGGGAACTGTGCGCCCAGCGGCGCTACGAAGAGGGCATGGAAGTCCTCCAGCGGGCGCAGGAGTTGGACCCGAAGGATGCGGCGATTCGCGGGGCTTTGGTGGGAACGCTCATCGAGCAGGCCCGTGTCAAATTGGATGGGGAGTGGCAGGCGGCCGACGATCTGGCGCACCGCGCCCTGTTGCTCGATCCCGCCAACGCGCAAGCCAAGAGTCTGCGCGCCTTGGCGCTCGACCACAGGCGCGAGCAGTTCGTCGATAACTCAGTGGCCCAGGCGCGTCGGCTGCAAAGCGACGGAGACCTGGAAGGGGCCTTGAAGGTAGTAGAACAAGGGTTGGCCGAGTTTCCGCGCGACACGCGCCTCACCCAGTTGCACGCCACTCTGCAGAAGGCGCGGGCCAATGTCGAGGAAGTCCGCGCGAGGATCAGCGGAACCGCCACTCCAGCGCAACCAGCCCGCTTTGCGGCCGAGGCTACCGAGACGGTCTGCAGTCCCGTGGCAAGCCCTCCCTTACCGAGACCCACGCCGCCCGTCTCCGCTGCGGCGGAGACTATCGTCATGCCTCCGCCCGTCTCCGCTGCGGCGGAGACTATCGTCATGCCTCCGCCGCAGGCGACTCCCGCGGAGGGGGCACCCGCTGAAGGAGCCACCGCGCTGTTTTCGGCGCCGCCTCCTTCCACGCCCCCCACCTCAACTCCGGCAATCGCTCCGCCTCCCACGGCCGGCCTGGCTCCGCCGGCCGCATCGAAGACCTCGACTCCTCCGCCGGTTGGGCCTGGGCAACCCACCGCTGCCGGTCGTCCGCCCGCGGCTCCGCCGCCGCGCAAAGGGCCGCCCCTGCCCATGATCGCGGCCGGCATGGGAGCGCTGCTGCTGCTCGGCGGCGGAGCCGCGTTGCTGACCAGATCGAAGAACGCGCCGGCGCCGGCGCCCGCGCCGGTGGTACAGGTGCCCGCGCCGGTCGTCGAGCCGCCCGTCAACAGCACCCTGCGGGTGTTCGGCGACGTCGAAGGCGGCAAGTACACTCTCGACGACCGCGACCCCGCCGATATCGAGGACGGCCAGATCTCGCTCGATAACGTCCCGCCCGGACAGCACACCTTGAAGATCAAAGGCTCCCGCGAAGAGGCCACCATCGTCTTCAGCACGTGGCGGGGAGCCGCGCCCAGCATCGATACACTATCCGCCAAGGAACTGCTGGCGGTCACTGTCGCCAGCATGGGCGGCAAGGCCAAGCTGCGGTCCAGCTCCGCTTCCGCCAAGGTCAGCGTGGACGGCAAACCGGCCGGCGAAGCCGGCGCGGACGGATTGGATTTGACCGACCTCTCCCAAGGCAACCACGAGTTGACCATCGGCGAGGGCAAGGACCTCCGGTCGATGGTGCTCGGCATCGGTACGGCCCCCATGCTCACGGCGTTCCTCAAGTCCGACCGCAATGTCGGTACGCTGGTCATCGTCACTGGCGAGGACGGCGTCAATGTGCTCCTCGACGGCAAGCCGTATCGCCGGCAGACGCAGCGCGGCCTGGTGCGTATACCCAACCTCTTTGTGAAAGACTACACGGTGCGCGTTGCCAAGGACGGGTTCATGGATACCGCCGAGCAGCACGCGCCGGTACGCAAAGGCGAGGAATTCAAACTCGAGTTCCAGTTGAAGCCTATGCCCAAGGTGGCGTCGTTGGCGATTCAGGGAGCGATCCCCGGCTCGCAGGTGCTGCTCGACCAGAACGTCATCGGCACCGTGCAGGACGACGGGAGCTTCACCGCCTCCAGCGTGCCGCCGGGCGAACACTCTATCGAGCTGCGCAAGGACGCCTACAAGCCCAGAAAGATCGAGAAGCGTTTCGAAGCCAGCCAGACCCTTCAACTGGCCGCCGCCGACATCTCCCTGGAGAAACTGCCCGGCACCCTGAAACTCAACATCACCCCCGCCGAAGCCCAGATCACTGTCGCACGGTTAGGCGAGGCCCCCCGGCCGGTCACCGACGCCATTCTCAACTTGCCCGATGGGACTTACACTTTGTCGGCCAGCGCGGCGAATTACCAGGAGAAAACCTACACCGTTTCGCTGGTCTCCGGAGACAACAAAACGCTCGACATCTCGCTCCCGCCGCTGGCCAAACCGGCGCCCAAGGCCCTGGGCGGAGGGATGGCGGATTGGGATAGTCCTGGCGCCTGGAAGCTGGAGAACGATTGGTACGTGCGCAAGGGTGGAGACTTTATCGGCTACAAACCGGCGTCAACCAACGGAACGTTCGTTTTCACCATCGAGCAGCGCCACGGCAAGCGCCTGCAGTGGGAGGCTGCCCGCACCGACAGCAGGAACTACGTGCTGTTCCAGATTGACAAGAAGACCTTCTACCGCGCGCAGGTGGTGAATGGGAAGGAAACCCAGTTGAAGAAGATCCCGCTCCCCGCGCAGAAACAGAGCGCCTACACGATCGAGATGGACATCGCCAACGGCAGCATCGTGAACAGGTTGCAAGACGGCTCGAATTGGATTGTACTCGATTCTTGGGAGGAGCCCAACCGCGCCTTCGGCAACGGCAAGTTCGGCTTTTATATCCCTGGCGGCGATGAGGTGGGCTTATCGAACTTCAGCTTCGCTCCGAAATAATAGGGCGGTTCCGCGCCCAGGCTCTGGAGTGGCGACAAACTGTGGGCAGCATCGAAATTGCTTGACCCTAACCCGGCATAGCCGGAACCGAAAAAGGGCGTACAAGTCCGATTCTTTTCGAATGGCCACCAAACCCCCGTGGATAAAGGGCCAAACCGCACTGCCGAAGAATATCTTGCCAGAAACAATTTCACGATATGTAGTTAACGAGGAAACTGGCCCTGACGGCGTTGGGGGGAGGGTGCTCCAGCCGTCCAGGCCATAGCGGTTGGTAAATTCGCCTCCCAACGCTTCGGGAAAATCCAGCCGTTTCTGAACGTTTCGTTTGATGTCCGGTCCTGCCCCGAGGCAGGGTCCACATAGCTTCCGATATGGCCCATTTAACAGGACCTGACCTGAACGGTACTTGATGGCCGATCAGCCGCCAGGCGAAAAACGAAAGAACGCTCCGGGCGGCAGCGGCTCGTTCGGGCCCGCGATGCCGTGCGTTGGGGATGCGGCAAGGCAATCCGGGTCAAATGACCCAGGACGCCCGTCGCCGGTCGCGGAAGGTACGGGGGCGTGTCCTCCGTGAGGCATTGCGTTCACCGAGGGCCCCGCTAATCATCCGGCGTTGGGGCCAAACTGACCCGCTACCTGAAATCGGATAAACTGGACATCATCACTGACAAATCCGCGAGGAATCTATGAACCGCCGTGAATTCGTCCAAAGCAGTGTTGCCGGGCTGGCGCTGTCGGCCGCCCGCGGGTATAGCGCCGAGGCCGCCGATGCGCCGCCCAAGCGTGTGGGCCTCATCGGCTGCGGCTGGTACGGCAAGTCCGATATTTTCCGTCTGGTCCAGGTGGCGCCGGTCGAAATCGTGTCCCTGTGCGACGTGGACAAGAAGATGATGGCCGACTGCGCGGAGATGGCGGCCGCGCGCCAGGCCTCCAAAAAGAAGCCGCGGATGTTCACCGACTACCGCGAGATGCTCAAGGAGAAAGACCTGGACCTGGTGGAGGTCGCCACGCCGGATCACTGGCATGCCCTGCCCATGATCGAGGCCGCCAGGGCCGGCGCCGATCTGTACGTGCAAAAGCCGGTCAGCGTGGACGTCGTGGAAGGGCAGGCGATGCTGGCGGCGGCCCGCAAGTATAAGCGGGTGGTCCAGGTGGGCACGCAGCGGCGCAGCACTCCGCACCTGATCGAGGCGCGCAACATCGTACAGGAGGGGAAGCTCGGCACGATCGGACACGTGGAGATCTATTCCTACGGCGGCGGCCGGGCCACTGCCGCGCTGCCGGCGGCCGTGCCCGATACGCTGGACTGGGAGTTCTGGACCGGTCCCGCGCCGATGATGCCCTACAGCCCCGATATCCAGCGCAATTGGCGGGCGTTCATGGAGTATGGCAACGGCACCATCGGAGACATGGGAATCCACATGTTCGACATGGTTCGTTGGTTCATGGGCCTGGGCTGGCCGAAGCGCATTTCGTCCTTTGGCGGGTTGCGGGTTCTCAAAGGCGGCAAGTCCAACATCGCCGACGCTCAGACCGCCATGTTCGAGTACGACAACTTGACCATCGTGTGGCAGCACCGCCGCTTCGGCCCTCCGGTGGATCCGAACTACCCGTGGGGCGCCACGCTGTATGGCGAGCGAGGCACTCTGAAGGCCGGGGTGATGGGCTACGATTGGATCCCGGCGGGGCGCGGAGAGCAGGCCGTGCACAAAGACGTCACCTATGAGCTGGATCAGTATCCGGAAGACCGGACCGAGGCTCGCCTGGAGCGGCATATAGCCCCGGCCATCCGCGGGCACATGAAGGACCTGCTGGCGAACATGGAGTCGCGCGGCAGGCCGGTGGCCGATATCGAGGAAGGCTTCATCTCCTCGTCGTGCTGCATCCTGGCGAATCTCTCCATGCAACTGGGGCGGACGCTGGCCTGGGACGCGGGCCAGGGTAAGGTGACCGGCGACGAAGAAGCCAATCGCCTGTTGCGCAGGCCGTATCGCCAACCGTGGGTCCACCCCGAGGTGAAGACCGTATGATGCGCCGCCGCACATTACTGGCCGCCGGCGCCGCGGCCTTCGCCTGCCAGGGCGCGGGCGCGGCGGACTCCGGCCTCAAGGTCAAGTTCGGACTCGACCTGTTCAGTCTTCGTTCGCAGGGCTGGACACCCATCCAGTATCTCGACTACTGCGCCAGGTGGGGCATCCAGGTGGTCCATTTCAGCGAGGTCCGCTTCCTGGGGAACCTGGAAGAGGAGAACCTCAAACAGGTTCGCGCGCACGCCGAGAAGCTGGGCATCGAGGTGGAGATCGGGATGCTCTCGATCTGTCCGACCTCGACCCTTTTCAATCGGTCGCAAGGGACCGCCGAAGAGCAGCTCTCGCGCATGGTTGGCGCGGCGCGCACCATCGGGTCGCGGATCGTGCGGTGTGTGTTGGGAAGCGCCGCGGACCGCAGCGGGCCGATTCCGATTGAGGGCCACATCGAAGACACGGTCAAAGTGCTGCGCAACGTGCGGTCGCGCGTGATGGACGCCGGGCTGAAGGTGGCCCTCGAAAATCACGCCGGCGACATGCAGGCCCGCGAAGTGAAGATGCTCATCGAGGAGGCGGGAACGGATTTCGTCGGCTCGTGTTTGGATTCGGGCAACCCGCTCTGGACGATCGAAGACCCGCACCTCACGCTGGAGACTCTGGCGCCCTATGTGCTCACCAGCCACGTGCGGGACACGGCCGTGTGGAACACGCCGCAGGGCGTGGCGGTGGCCTGGACCCGCATGGGCGAAGGCAATATCGGCATAGAGGACTACATCCGCGAGTATGCGGCGAAATGTTCCGGCCGTGCGTTGTCGCTGGAAATCATCGTTACCGGACCGCGGTTCTACAATTACCGCGACCCCAAATTCTGGGACGCGTTCCGCAAGACTCCGGCCTGGGAATTCGCGCGGTTTCTGGCGTTGGCGGACAAAGGCACTCCGCGCGAGGCGCCGCCGCGGGTGTCGCGAGAGGCCGCCGTCGCCCGGGAACTGGAGGATGTGGAAGCGAGCATCCGCTGGACGAAGGCGTTCCTGGGCCGGTAACGCGAGCATGACGGAAAATTCGATTGAACCCTCGTCGATGCAGCCGCGGCACCCTTCCGAATAACCGCGCCGCAAGCGTGGCAGAGGTGCACCATCGCGGGTATGGCAATTCCGCGCCGATGCCAGGGCCACTCCGCGCGGCAGGCGCTCGCACGGAGGGACAAGCGGATAATTACGGCACTTACGCTCCAGGCAAGAATAACTTCACGGCCTGCCGCTGTGGCGCAGGCTGTCAGCCAGGCTCTCAGCCTGCAGCGTCGAGTTTCGACTCGACGCCTTTGCGGCCCTGCGACAACGCGCGGCGGCACGAGTGCCGACGGGCCAGAGGGCACCCCGGCTGAGAGCCTGTCCGCATGGCCCTGCGGGCCACCAAAACTCCTGAAAACCCGCGGCATTGCGGCCGGGGTCGTCGCGTATAGGCTTGGGTTTTCGACGGTGCGCCACGCCTGCCACGCGCCAAGCGCAAAAGTCACTCTTGCGCGCTTCCTTACGCCTTGGTCCCGGCCATCGACTTCCAGGCGTTCTCGGCCGTGATCCGCACCTTGCGGTTGTCGCTCTTCAACTTGGGAAGAATCGCCACCGCGGCGTCCGCCGACCCGATCCTGGCAAGGCCGATCACTGCGGCGCACTGCCAGTGCTCCTGCGGCCGTTCGAGCGCGCTTTTGTAAACCGCCATCGCCTCAGCCATGTTCCCTTCGTTGACCTGGGCATCCGCATAACGCAGCATGCCATCGATTACGTCGGTGACCTGCGTGCCGGAGAGCGCCGTCATGTCCGGATAACGCGGCGCCGTGGCGGGCTTCTTGCCGATTCGCCCGAAGGCTCTCACGCCCATCACGGCAATATCCTTGTTGGGCGACCGCATGGCCTCCAGACACAGGCTCACGGCGCTCTGCGCGCGGCGGTGCCCTAGTGCCGCCAGGATGCGCGGCTTGAAATCGTCCGGCGCATCTCTGTAAGCCGCCATCAGCGCTTTGTTGGACGCCTCACCGGGGATGCGCTCCAAGCAGTACACCACCTCTTCGCGCAGCTCCGCGCCGCCGATCCATTTCGCGATGGCCGGCACCGAGTCCTCATTCGCGACGTTGGAAAGGAGCCGCAACGCATGCACCCGCACCGGTAGCGCGTAGGCCGGACCGCTGATTTCGACCAGGCCCTGCACCACGCCGGCCCGGTTGGCCGAAGCCGGCGCTTTGCCCACCGAGTGCACCAGAGTGGTCAGGGCTTCCCTCGCCGCCTTTCCCACGCCCGCCTGGTTGGCGGCCAGCCTGCCGAGTTGCGGGATGACGGCCGGAGACGCTTCGCCGGCCCGCCGCCACGCGGCGAAGCGTGTATCGGCACTGTCGCTTTGAATATCGGCCAGGAACTTTTGATCGTCCGCCATAATCGCCTCCTTACAGGTGCCACGGGCCGCGGCCCGGGCGGCTCAACAGCCGGTTGGCTTCGTCGTCGTTGATGAACCGCTCGTTCACCGGATCCCACTCCAGCTTGCGCTGCAACTGGAACCCCACGTTGCCCAGGATGCACAGGGAGGCCACGCGGTGCCCCGCCTCCATGGCCATGATGGGCTTCTCGCGCGTGCGCACGCACCGCTCGAAGTTCTCGTTGTGTCCGGGGCTGCGAGGCACCTTGCCGCAGTCGCATTGCGAAGAGAACTCTTTCACCTTCGGGTCGGTCGCGGTGTTGGCGCCGTCGCCGTAGGTGACCGTGAGTCTCCCCTGGTCGCCCCAGTACACGGCTCCGTAGCGCGCCTGGATTTCGCTGGAAGGCGTGCCCGGCTGGGCCCACACCAGCGTCCAGTCCGGGTTCTTGAACTCGTAAGTCACCTCCATGGTGACCGCCGAATCGTACATGCCGTCGCGCGGCGGCTCGCCCTTGGCGTCGATGCTCACGGGCCCGGTATTGTCGGCGCCCATGATCCAGCTCGCGATGCTCATGATGTGCGCGCCGCGATCGCGGATCTGGCCTCCTCCGAAGTCGATCAGCCAGCGGAAGGAGCCGTGGGTATGCTTCGAATTGTAGGGCAGCCAGCGTGCGGGTCCCACCCACAGGTCGTAGTCGATCTCGGGCGGCGGATCGCTGTCCGGGGTCCAGTCGCCGTCCGGACTGGCGTAGTGCCAGCAGGTCACTTTCCGTACGGCGCCGAGCTGGCCGGCATGAATGTAATTGGCCGCCAGCCACGCGGCCACTTGCGAGCGGCCTTGCGAACCGATCTGCACCACGCTCCCATAGCGGTCCGCCGCCGTGACCATGGCCCGGCCCTCCTCGATCGTGTTGCAGGCGGGCTTCTCGCAGTAGACGTCTTTGCCGGCCTGGCAGGCCATGATGGTCATCAGGGCGTGCCAGTGGTCGGGCGTGGCGATATAGACCGCATCCACGTCGTTGTCTTCGAGGAGCCGCCGGAAGTCCCGATAGGTCTTGGGCCTGCCCCCGACGCGGGTGGCCGCGTCATCCAGGTGTTTCGCGTCCACGTCACACAGCGCCACGGAGACCGCCGGGCTTCGCACCCCCTTGCCGTCGCCGCCTTGCCCGGGCGTGGGTGGAAGCGCCTTGCCGAGATCCGCCTCGGGCCGCAGGTGCGTCCGCCCGCGCCCGCCGATTCCGATATGGCCCAGCCGCAGCGTGTCGCTGGGAGCCGGTTGCCCCTGACCCAGCACCCGCCGCGGCACGATGTCGAACAGAAATGCTCCGCCGGCCGCAGCGGAAGACTTCAGAAGATCTCTTCGCCTCATGGATGATTCCTTTCTCAAATGGTCCGCAGCAGCTCCCGGGTATGCCGCACGCACACTTCCAGGTCTTCACATTGCTGCCGGCCTGGGTCTTTTCCCGGCGGCACCGGAATCGCCGGAGTCGGCTTCCCTCGCTCCGCCAGCGCGACAAAGCGGCTGAACTCCCAGGCCGGCATTTTGCGGTAACTGTCCCAGAACCTGGGGTCGAAGACGCCGAATACGCGGGGCTGCCTCGAAACCAGGTTTTCAAAAATGAGCGGCACGCCCGGTCGCATCGCAATGAACTTCTTGACCCACCCGTCGATGTCCACATTGCCGTCGCCCATGTTCACCCATCGTACCGCGATACCCTCCGGCACGCGCCACACGGCGCTGTCCCGGAGATGCGAGGTTTCGGCATAAGGCCCCAGCATTTCCAGCGTCATGTGCGGATCTTCCAGCATCCACACAGGGTTGGCTGAATCCAGGCAAACGCCGAGGATATCTCTGCCAGCCGCCTCCACCAGCGCCTTGAGCTCGCGAGCCTGAAGGTCCCCGCCGTGGTTCTCCACAGCCAGTTTGATACCCGAGTCCAGGATCCGGGAACGCATGCCGCGCACGGCGCGCAGCATGTTCTCGATATGCATGTCGATCTCGGGGCGCTCGGTGGCGCTCCCCAGCACGACCCGCATCGAGCGGGCGCCGAAGATTTGCGAGGCTCTCAAAGCCGGGGCCACCTGCTCTTCGACCGTGCCCAGATTGGCATCGAACGACTTCGAACTGGGACAGACCGATCCATGCGCAAGGATCAGCGAGATGCCCAGTTTATCGGCATGCGCGCGGACCTCTTTCACGGCGGATTCGTCGAGCAGCACGTTGCGCGGCAGGGAGATCATGGCGTAACGGAGGTCGATTTTGGACAGGTAATCCAGGAACTCCGCCGGCGTCCATTTCATTTGGCTGACGCTGCCCGAGATGGCCCCCAGTTCCACCTGCGGGCGCTCGGCCGAAGCGGAGGTCTGTGCCACCGCAAATCCGGCGCCAGCCAGGAAGGTCCTTCTGTCGATCGGCATCGTAGACTCCCTCAGAATCGGAACCGCAGAGAGACTTGCCCCGGCCTGGGGTTTCGGGCGGCTGGCCGAACTGGCCGTTCGTTTGGACTCCGTTCGAACCGCGCCGGATTGTTCGGTTCCAATGACAAGCTAAGGTTCGTCTATCACATCCATTCTGCGTTGTCAATGTAACTCGATCAGAATGTAACTCGATCAGAATCGCATCGGCGCTGCCGGCGGAGTTGCTGTGTCCATCTCACCTGAGTATATTCCACTGATTTTGGCCGGGACCCGTGACTCCCCCGGACTTCGCCAGGCTCTCGATCCGCGCCGGAAAGAGCGGCGGGCGCACGGATTCGGATCGCCAGCCCAGCAGAAACTCGACCGCGCCGCCACACACGCGGCCCTGGCAGGGGCCCATGCCGCAGCGCGTGTGCAGCTTGGCTTCACGCCATCCCGAGCAGGCGCGGATGCGCGCGTAGCTGACATCTTCGCATCGGCACACCAAGGTTTCGGCGGCGGGTAACTCGCGCAGCTCGTCGCGCAGCGCGAAGGCGCGCTCCAGGGCGGTGGCGAAACGGCGGTGCCGCTGGCGGGCAGCGAAGCGCGCGGAGGCTTGCCGGCGCAGTCCGGCCGCGGCGTAACCCGCGATTTCGCCCTCCACCAGCGCCAGGTCCAAGCCGCCAATCCCGGTGGCTTCGCCAGCGCAGAATACCGCGGGCTCGGAGGTCTGCTGGTTGTCGTCCACCGCCACGCCGGAGGCGCCCATGCGGCAGCCCAGCATCTCGGCCAGCTCGGTCGCGGGGATCAGGCCGAAGCCGCAGGCCAGGTAATCGCACGGCACGGTCCAGGTTTTGGCGCCGCGGCGCAGGGTTACGGATTCGAGGCGCCCGGCCCCTTGCGCGGAAACCGGCCAGCAGGAAGTGAGATACGGGACGCCCAGCAGCTTGGCGCGCAGTTCGACCGCCTGGATCAGCTTGGCGGGATGCGCCGCGAGCGAAGCGCCGAATCGCAGGAGAGCCGCCTGCCCGGCCTGTTCGGCGACCAGCGCCACGCGCGCGCCGTGCCCGCGCAGATATTGGGCCACCGCGAGCAGCAGCGGTCCGCTGCCCGCCACCACGATGCGCCGGCCGGCGATGGGCATGCCCGATTTGGCCAGCGCCTGCAGCCCGCCCGCGCCCATCACGTTGGGCAGCGTCCATCCGGGAAAGGGCAGAAAGCGCTCGCGCGCCCCGGTGGCCAGGACCAGCGCGCGGTAGCCGATTTCGAAATCGGACTGCAGGGTCTCGATGGACAGCCGCCCGGCAGAGGGAGCGGCAATCACGCGCGCGCCGCAGATCGCTTTGTAGCCTGTGAGCCACGGTGCGGGATCCTGAGAGGCCCGCCAGATCTGTCCGCCAGGCGCGGGGTTATCATCCAGCACGGCGACCTGGGCGCCCGATTCGGCGGCGCGGCGGGCGGCCGCCAGACCGGCGGGTCCGGCGCCGACCACCAGGACGTCGAAGACGGAGTCGGACATAGGGGCACCTGCCTGCTAAACAGACCAGCACTGCTGTGCTGGGGAAGTATTACAGTACCTCCATTTCTTTTCCGCCTGAGAAGATTTCGGTTCAAGCGGCGGGGGCCATGAACTGGCGGATGGTGGCGCGATGGCCAGAGAGGATGGCGTTGAGAATCAGACGGCCATTTATGAATGAGGCCGTGCGCACGCAGGAGCCCGAGCTTTCGGCTGATGGCCGCTCAGCAGTGCCACCCTGCACTCATCCGCTCATACCGGTGCTTTGATGCGCACTCCCTGGGTGCGGACCTTCAGATCGGTGGTGATGGGGAGTTCGAAGCCGCCCATCGCGGCGCCCTGGCGGCCGACCTTCTTGCCCATGCAGCGCAACACATCCGGGCCGGAGAAACTGACCATTCTCAGATGCACCCACTGGGGATAGAGCCTACGGAGCTGCGCGGCGTCGCGAAAGACCAAGTCCGTGGCCCACTCGCTATCGGAGCACGTCCAGCGATAGGTCAGCGGGTGTTTTCTCCCCGATCTCGGAGACAGCGGATGCACCTGCCGCGCGATCCCGTCGAAGTGCTCCGCCCCATGCACCTTCCGCTGCTGGTCCGTCAGCGCCTGTGCTCCAGCGAAATCCTTCACCCAGATGAAACAGTTGTCGGGGCCCAGACGTGCACGCTCCAGCCGGCTCAGCCCAAGGCTTATAAGTCTTGGGAGAAAGGTCGAGGCAATATCCGTCGCCCTTGCGCGCTTCGCGCGGCGCTGTCCAAAGACGCTACTTACCGGATCGCATTCGTATTCGAGCCGCCAGGCCTGGATCGACGTCGGCATGCGCTGCACGAGCCGCCAACAGCGCGTCCCAGGCTTCCCGATACCGGCCCAGCGCGTACAATACTTCCGCCCGCGCGGCCTGCGCCGCACCGAATTCGGGCTTCAAACGGAGCGCGGCATTGTACGATTCCAGCGCCTCCGGCCAGGCGCCGAGAGCCTCCCGGACCAGCCCCAGATCGTAGTGCGCCTCGACGCTCGAAGGATCGGATCGCACACTGTCCTCGAACGCTTTCCGTGCCTCCACCGGTTGGCCCGAGCGTGCCAGCGCCACTCCCAGCGACAGGAGCGCCACGGCATTGCGCGGCCGGTATCGAAGGCCATCGCGAAAGGCCGCCAGTGCGCCCTGCACGTCCCCCTGCCCGAGGAGCCGTTCCCCTTTTGCGAAGCTGGCTTGGGCGAAGTTCTCCTCGCCGTGGCGGTCCCCGGGCCGGATCCGCAGCGTTTCGCGATACTCCGCCAGCGCTTCCTCGGACCGGCCCAGTCGATCCAGTTCCACGCCCAGATTATCGTGCGCCACGAAGTTGTCTTCGGTCACCTGGATGGCGTGCGTGAAGAGCGTCACTCCGTCCCGCCACACGTGCGCCTGGCGCCAGGACAGCACGGCGCAGATACCCAGGACGAACCCGCCGGCCGCGGTGGCGATTCGGGTCCGCCGCTGGGAACCTTGGCAGACCTCGCCCACCTGCCACGCGACCGCGATCAGCAGTCCGATCATGGGGACGTACAAGTAGCGGTCGGCGATCGATTGCATGCCTACCTGGACGATACCGATTACGGGCAGCAGGGTCAGAACATACCAGCACCATCCGGCCGCCAGCCAGGGCCTCCGGTGGCGCGCGCGATACGCCAGCCACGTGGCGAGGGCCAGGGCCGCGACGCTGCCGGCAACTTCCCACGCCGGGATCCCGCGGACGGGAAAGGGGTAGAAAGCCGCCAGATCCACCGGCCAGAAGGTCTTTCCGAGGTACCGGGTGTAAGAGAGCGCGGCATTGGCCAGCCGGAGTTCCAGCGGCAGGCGGTCGAGCGCGACCAGGGATCCGCCCCGGCCCTGCGCCCAAATGGTGGCCGCGGAGGAGAGCGCCGCCAGCGCCACCAAAGGCAACTTCTCCAGGACCAGGCGCGACGCATTCTCCTTCCGGGCCAGGGGCCACCAGTCGAGCAACAACAGCAAGAGGGGCACAGTGACCAGCATGGGCTTCGCCAGCAGGCCGGCGGTGAACAGCGCCGCGACCGTGAGATACCGTCCCGTGCCGTGCCGGCGGACATAAGCCGTGTATGCCAACAGGGTCAGCATCCAGAATAAGGTGCTGAGGACATCTTTCCGTTCGGCCACCCATGCGACCGGCTCCACGTGTACGGGGTGAAGCCCGAAAGCCAGCGCCACGAAGGCGCTGCGGCCGGTCGCGCCGGTCAATCCACTCAGCCAGAGGAACAGCAGGATCGTGTTGGCGATATGCAACAGCAGGCTGGTGAGATGGTGCCCCGTGGGGTTGAGTCCGTAGAGCGCGCAATCGAGCGAATGGGAAATCCAGGTAAGCGGGTGCCAGTTGCTGGCGTAGGAGTTGGCGAATGCCCAGGCGATATTGGCCGCGCTCAAACCGCTGACCACGTGCGGGTTGTTGGTAACGTAGTCGGGGTCGTCATAACCGGTGAACTGGTTGCGCAAAACGGGCGAGAAGGCGAGAAAGACGGCTGCGGCCAGCAGCAGGCAGATGGTGATGCGGCGGACTGAAAGCGCCGGCAAGCGCGGCCCCGATTTCACATAGTGAGACAACATTTTCGTAAATTTGGTATATAACGCTAAAGTTTTTGGGTGCAAAAATAGCCTTTTCGTGGTACAGATTGATCTAACTATGCTTCACACTGCTCGCTACGTTCGCAACAGTCTGACGATTTTCCTCCTTGCCGCGCTCCCCTTGTTGGGACAGACCGGTCTGGGATCGGTTACCGGAGAGGTGGTTGACCCCAGCGGCGCCAATATTCCTCACGCCAATCTTAAATTGGTGGAAACAGCCACGCAAACCACCTTCGCCACGTCGGCCAACGATGAAGGCATCTTCACGTTTCCTTCGGTCGCCGTGGGGCACTACAGGCTGACCATAACTGCCGCGGGGTTCCGGGACAGGCAACTGGACAACATCGATGTCAGCGCATATCAGCAGGTTTCGCTCGGGAAATTGACCCTGGAAGTCGGTCAGGGGCCCGCGCAAACCGTCACTGTGGAGGCCAATCAGGATCTGGTGAAAGACACCTCCGCGCTGATGACTCCCATTGGGGCCGAGAAGGTGAACGACATTCCGCTGGAGGGCCGCAACTGGGTGACCTTGCTGAAGGTCGTCCCGGGCGCCAATGCGATTGCGTCCACCAACAACAGCATCGCGTTTAACGGGCGCGAGTATACGGCCACGGGCTACGCCGATTTCCGCATCAACGGCAAACCGGTGGGAGACACGCAAGTGAACCTGGATGGCGGCAGCATTGTGGACCAGGGCAGCGACGCCAAGACGACGGTCGCCCCCGGCGCCGAATCCATCGAGGAAGTTTCGGTTCTGACCAACAATTTCCAGGCGCAGTATGGCTACCGGGGCGGCAACGTCATCAACGTGATCACCAAGTCCGGCACCAACACGTTCCACGGCATGGGGTTCGACAATCTTCGCAACGAAGATCTGAACGCCAATGCCTGGGCCAACAATTGCGTAGCTTGCGGCACGGCGATTCCCCGTCCGAAGTACCGGTACAACTATGTGGGAGGCAACTTCGGCGGTCCGATCAAGAAGAACAAGGTATTCTTCTTCTATAACTACGAAAATTTCGTCCAGACCACGCCGACGGCTACCACGCAAAGCCGCACGCCTACCGATATGGAGCGCGCCGGAGACTTCTCGCAGACCATCAATCCGAGCACCGGGAAATTGCAGGTGATTTATCAACCCGGCACGCAGCTCACCAACGGAGCCAACGGGATTCCGTTCCCCGGGAATGTGATCCCGCCCTCGATGATCAACCCCCTGGGCGCCGCCGTCATGAAGCTGTTTCCAGAGCCCAATTTAGCGGGCAGCCTCTCGGTCAACTACAATTTCGAGTCTCAGACCACCATGCCGCGCTGGGACACCGAGGGCAAAGCCGATTGGAATATGGGCCAGAGTATGAGGTTATCCGGGCGATACACCGAGGATGGGGGAACGGAGGCCGGTCCCAACATCAACATCACGTCCGGAAACCTGGCGGACGCCATTATCAAGCGCCCCCGGCCGGACCGCGCTGCGGCGGGCACCTTCACCAAGACTTTCTCTCCCACCTTTGTCATGGACGCCCTGGTTGCCTGGTCCTTCGATCGCGTGGACTGGATCCTGGTGAATGAAAAGGCTCTCACTAAGGCTGCGAACGGGCTGGAGGGCCTTCCGCTGGCCTACACTCCGACTAACGACATTCTGCCGGCCATGACTTTCGGCACTTACCCGAACTTCGCGTTTCCACGCACCCCGGCGGACTCTTACACCAACGAATATCAGTTTTCGACCAATTTCAACTGGTCGAAAGGGACGCACATCATCAAGTTCGGCCTTCTGCACATCCGCAATTACAAGAACGAGGATGACAGCAGCGGTCCGGGCGCCGGCAACGACAAAGGCACTTTCGACTTCTCGCCGAATGCCAACAGCCCGTTCGACACCGGATACGGGCCCTCCAATCTCCTCCTGGGATCGCTGAACAGCTTCACCCAAACCCAGTTCATCGCCCACAAAGACGCCGAATACACCGATACCGATTTCTATATTCAGGACACCTGGAAGGTGAAACACAACCTGACATTCGATTACGGCCTGCGCCTTTACCACATGCCGTCACAGCACGAAATCGATCCTGCCAGGACCAACGACGCGACCTTCGTGCCCAGCCTATGGAGTGCCAGCCAGGCGGTGCGCCTGTATCAGCTCGATCCCGCCAGTCCCACCCAGGTGATCGATCCGGCGCATCCGAACAGTCCTCTGCCCGCCAGCCTGACCAACATCCTGAAGTACACCATTGTCCCCGGCTCGGGCAATCCGCGCGATGGCGTGGCTCCTTTCGGCACCAACGGCATCGGAAACAATGGAATCATCAATCCCAGGGTCATCCTGGCTGCCCCGCGGGGCGGCTTTGCATGGTCGCCGGGAACCAGCGAAAAGACCGTGATCCGGGGCGGCTTCGGCTGGGGCTACAATCGCCCCAACATCGCGCAGGCCCTCAATAACTTCGAAAACGGCAACGCCCAACAAACCGACATCGTCCTCACCAGCCTGGCTACGCTGTCGGCGCCCTCCAACGTAAGTCCCATCGGGATCCTCAGCCTGGGGGCGACCGACACAGCCAACCCCAAAGTGCCGACCATTTACGACTACAGCGTGTCGGTGCAGCGCTTGTTGAAGGGACAGATGATGCTGAACGTGGCTTATGTCGGCAACCAGCAGCGTCACCAGCCCATTCAGTTCAATTTGAATGCCGTGCCGCTGGGATACGCGTACCTGCCTCAATTCATCGATCCCAGCAATCCGGGCAGCAACCTTGCCGGCACCATATCGGCCAGCAATCCGGGCCCTCCTTTGCCGGGCAGCAACGCCGCGGATCCCTCGATCATGCGTCCGTATCCCGGCTACAACTCCCTGACCATGAACGAAAACAGCGGCAACGCGCACTACAATTCGATGCAGGTCGGTCTGGTCAAACGCTTCAGCCACGGCCTGTCGTTCGAGTCGTCCTACACCCTGGCCAAGACCGCCGGAAACCTGGAAAATCAGGGCGAGTTCACCGAGAACTGGCAGAAGTACACCGGCTACATCCTGGCCAACGAGCGGAAAAGCGTGTTTAACGCCAGCTACGCCTACGAAATACCGAAACTCTCGCAAGCCCTGCACTTCAAGAACGGATTCGGGCGGCGCGTGCTCGACGACTGGCGTTTCGCGGGCGCATTCACCGCCTTCAGCGGCGCGCCCTATTCCCCCTCATTCAGCATCCAGCAGGCCAATTCCACCACCAGCGTGAACCTGGGCAATATCTTCCTAGGTACAGGCGACCTTACGCCGCGGCTGCAGGTCACAGGTTCGCCGAACTCGGTAAGCGGGCCTTTGACCTTCAACGCCGCGGGACTGGGGCTTCCCGCGCTCGGCTCGGATGGAACCGGTCCGCGCAATTTCCTCAACGGCCTCGGAAGCTTCACCAACGACATGAGCCTCATCAAAACGATCAGGGTCAAGGAGAGATATGGGTTTGAGCTGCGCGTCAACGCGTTCAACCCGTTCAATCAGGTGCGGCGGCTCAGTACCAACAGTTCCATTCAGTACAAAGCCCTTGGCCCAACCTACGCCAGCGGATTCACGATCATCAATACCGGCGCTCAACTGGCGGCCAACCAACTCGCCGCGGGCAAGCCTGCATTCCAAGGCTATATCAACGGCGAAGGGCTGGCCAACCTCACCACCACTCAACCGATGCGCGTCATCGAACTCGGACTGCGCTTCCGCTTCTAGGCGGGCACATCGTCAAGAGGCACGAGGCCGTGCGCTCCGGCCCTGACGGAACGCGGAGGTATCTTTTGGGGTGCGCGGCGTGACTCTACTGCGCGCCTGCTGCTTGACCCATCACGCCCAGACCTGAGGATTTGAGGGTCGATTCCCCAGAAGCCGCCGCGCAGCTTCGACAAGCAAGCTCGCTACAGCGAATCAAGATCGCGTAGTACCCGTCAGAGCGGCAGACGCCGCATCTGATTGATCCATTCCTCGGCTTCCGACACCTGCCAGATTAGTAGAAGATCCTCGATCGCATCTCGGATCGCCATCTTGTCCGGGACCAGAATCAGCCCTGGACGGAGCTGATCTTGTATGAAGGTCGGAAGCCAGCCGGGCATCGTCCTCACATCATGAGTGACGATCACCCGGCCAAGCGCCGCCCCGAGTTCCAGCACCTGCGGGTCTTTCATGCGCTCGGGGATCGCGTTCTGAGGCCACTCGAAGTCGATCTGCGGCTCCGGAGCAGGAGACCCGTTATGATCTTCTGATTGAAGTTGGCGTCTGCCAGGAAACGGACCTTCAAGCGCGCCTCGGGTACGCGTGCTCTTTGGCCTCGCGCAACCGGCCCGCCAGGGACTCAGGCGGATCGGTTTGCATGGCCTCCACTTCGCTCCAGAGCCGTTCTTGATCTTTCAGGTACGCCTCGACCTCATCCTTGTTCTCGAGATAGAAGGTGATCGCACCGTATATTCGGACCAGAGGACCGGCCATCGGAAACGACCGCAAAATTCCTTCCGGCGATTCCCCATCCTGAAAAGCATGGACAATGCTGTCAATCGAGATCCGCGTCCCCGCGATGTAGTATCCGCCCTCACGCTGCTCGACGTAGTCCTGCATACCTCTAAACTCCTGTTCTAGTTTACGCAGCTCGGGGCAAACCGCACAACTGGTGAGTATCGCAGGCAAGCAGCGTGGACCCGCGTTCGTTGTTTATCGGTCTTTGGTCATTCGAACTCGCCGATTCAGTACGAAGCCAGCGGCCCAACCTACGCCTCCGGATTCACGATCATCGATACCGGCGCTCAACTGGCAACCGACCAGCTCGCCGCGGGCAAGCCTGCATTTCAAGGCTATATCAATGGCGAAGGACTGGTCTCCCTCACCAACACTCAACCGATGCGCATCTTCGAACCCGGACTTCGCTTCCGTTTCTGGGCCCCGGCGCTCTCGGAGCCACCCGTGGGGCAGGGCCCAGAGGGCGCCCCCGTTTTGCGTGGTCTGCCTGAACACGCCGCGCCAAAGGCTCTCACCTGGCTCTCAGCCGGGTGCCCTTTCTGTCCGCCACATAGGCGTTAAAAGCAAGCCCGACCCGGCTGCGGCGGGACTTCTGCAACAGAGCGTTCCTCGTGCCGATGAACTCGGAAATTCCGAAAGACCGCCGGTTTTCGCTGAGCCCACCTCACAACAAGAATACGGTGAGTTACTCTGAATTTGCTTACGTCACCATCGGGCCACTGGAAGATCGATGCTATGAGCACGATGCGACAACAACTTCACGAAATCGGGCTGGACCGATTCGCCGCCGCGATTCAAGCTCGGAGCCAGCCTTCGCTCCGGCTGATCGCAGGCAAGGCCGGTGCACAGGCTGTTGGCAGGTTGGGCGGTCGGCCAAGTTTGCCTAAGGACATTCCTTGGCCGGTTTGGCTGGACGAACAACCCCTGTCGTTCATCGCCCAACTCGATCTGCGTACTTTGCCCGCCATTCGAGGTCTGCCTCTACCCCGGAGTGGATCGCTTTTTTTCTTCTATGACGCGGTTAATCAACCTTGGGGATTCGACCCGAAGGACAAGGGATCAGCCAAGGTGGTCTATTCTCCCTCGCCGTTTGCCGCGCACCGGCCTCGTGCGCCGCACCGCGACCTGGACGAAGAGGCGCGCTTCAAGGGGATGGCGCTTACCGCAAAACCTGAAGTTTCACTGCCAGGCGCGAGAAGCGGTTTTCTTCGAGAGCTGCACGCTACCAAGGAAGAGTTCGAAGCCTACTGGAAGCTCATAGATCCCCTGAAGCGACCGGTCTACCGCATGGGCGGGCATGCCGATGAGATTCAAGGCGACCTGTGTTTGGAAGCGCAACTCGTCACGAACGGCATTTATTGCGACACTGGCGGGTATGATCGGGGCCGCAAGAAGGGCCTCGATGCCGGGGCCGTTGATTGGCGACTGCTATTGCAGGTTGACTCTGAGCAACGCACAGGCATGGACTGGGGCGACTCGGGTCGCTTGTATTTCATGATCCACAAGGATGACTTGCGGCACCGTCGATTCGACAATGTGTGGCTGATTCTGCAGTGCACTTAAGGCTCAGCCGCCATGAGAGCGGGGCTTCGAAGTTAAGTTATGGGCCGGTAACCGCTAGGCGAATCCTCCACCGCTGGAATCGGTTGCTCCTCGAATCCTGCCCAGACCAATCACCAAATGAATAAACCTAGGGTCTTCGGCTTGGTAAACGGGCTTGCCGGAAGCTTGCAGGAGCCACGTCACTTCATAGTGGATCCGCGGAAATGCCGGCGGTATGGAACGCCGGGTTTGGCTGTGAGGAATACACGCCGTCGCACAGAGCGACGGGGCCGGTTATTCTAACGCCCATGCTGGGTCGCCCCGCGCTCGTGTGGGCGCTTGCCGGCGCTTCGCGCCTGGGGTGGTCCACACAAGGCGAACACAAGGCGGGGGTGCCCCTTGGGCCCTGCCCCACGAAAAATCATCGCGGCGCCAAGAGTTGAGGCTCCTGTAATACCTGGCCGCGCCGCGTTACAATCCGGGCATGCCGTTCCCCACCCATCGTCTCCGCCGCCGGCGCTCCACGGAAGCCATCCGCGACCTGGTTCGCGAAACCCGGCTCTCCCCCACCCAGTTCATTCTGCCGCTGTTCGTCTGTCCGGGCGAGGGAATCCGCCGCGAGATCGGCGCCATGCCCGGCAACTTCCAATTGTCGATCGACGAGCTGGTGAAGGAGTGCGAGGAAGTCCAGGCGCTGGGAATCGGCGGCGTGATCCTGTTCGGCCTGCCCGAATTCAAGGACGAGATGGCCACCGGCGCCTACGACGAAAACGGCATCGTGCAGCGCGCCATTCGGGCCCTGCGCCGCGGCACCCAGCGGCTGCTGATAGTGACCGACGTCTGCAACTGCGAATACACCAGCCACGGCCATTGCGGCTACATCAAAGACGGCGATGTGGACAACGACACCACCCTGGAATGGCTCGCCAAGTCGGCCGTTTCGCATGCCCGCGCGGGCGCCGACATCGTGGCCCCCTCCGACATGATGGACGGGCGGGTGTGGGCCATCCGCCGGGCGCTGGACGCCAGCGGCTATGAGCGCACGCCGATCTTGTCCTACGCCGCCAAGTTCGCCTCCGTCTTTTACGGCCCCTTCCGCGAGGCGGCCGACTCCGCGCCCCAATTCGGCGACCGCCGCAGTTACCAGATGGACCCGGCCAACGGCCGCGAGGCCATGCAGGAAATCGAGCTGGACCTGCAAGAGGGCGCCGACATGATCATGGTGAAGCCCGCCCTGCCGTATCTGGACCTGATCTGCCAGGCGCGCCAGCGCTTCGACGTGCCCATCGCCGCCTACCAGGTGAGCGGCGAATACTCCATGATCGTGGCAGCCGCCCGCAACGGCTGGATCGACCACGACCGCGCCATGATGGAAAGCCTCACCTCGATCGCCCGCGCCGGCGCAGGCATTATCCTGACCTATTTCGCCAAGCCGGCGGCGCGGCTGCTGTCGTAGAGCGCGGGCAGGCCGGGTAGCACGCTCAGAGGAGCGCCATGGATCGGACGTTTCGTCCTCTGGAGACCCACGAACGGGAGTTGCTGGAGAGGCTCCTGGAGCCGGCATTCCCAGGCCGTGACGAACTGCGCCGTCAACTGGATTTCGTCAGCGCCTGCCAGATCCTCGAGGATGGCACCCTGGCCTTACAGTGCGGCACCTGCCAGCCCGCGCCTGTCAAGCGGCGTGTGCCAACCGAGGGCGAGTACCGGGACGCCGACGGTGGAATCGTCCAGGTGTTGCTTCACGTCGTGAATGGAGTCATGAAGGAGCTTGAAATATTCAAGGTGGGCCCAACCAAGGACGCCAAGATCATTAACCCGCCAGCCGCACGCGATCTGGTGCTCTTCACACCGTACGGTGAAGCTGGGGTGAAATGGGGCGGGGAAGAGCGGGGGAAGGAGGGAACGTAACCTGCCTCCGTCAATGGCGCCGTACGCTTCCCCCGCCCCAGCGCCAAACCAAGCCGTCGCCTTTCCCGGTAAGCTAAGTAAATGCCAAAATCGTTAGTCATGCTTCTGGCCGCCGGCAGTCTATGGGCCGCGGATGCGCCGCCCGCCACTCCCCAGCATCCCGTCACCGATGTCTATCACGGCGTCAAGGTCGTGGACGATTACCGGTGGCTCGAAAACTGGGACGATCCGGCGGTGCGCGCGTGGAGCGACGCCCAGAATCGCTACGCCCGCCAGTATCTGGACGTGCTGCCCACCCGCGCCGCGCTCGAAAAGGAGCTGCAACGGCTGCTGGCCAATCCTTCGCCGCGGTATCGCCAGTTGGCCGCGCGGCAGGGCCGGCTCTTCGCCCTCAAGACGCTGCCTCCCAAGGAGCAGCCCTTCCTGGTGACCTTCGACTCGCCGGACAATCCGGCGGCGGCGCGCACGATTGTCGATCCCGCCCAGGCCGATCCCACCGGACACACCGCCATCGACTTCTTCGTGCCCTCGCCCGACGGCAAGTATGTGGCCGTGTCGCTCTCCCAGGGCGGCAGCGAAAGTGGCGGCGTGCATGTCTACGAAACGGCCACCGGCAAGCCGCTCGGCGACGTGGTCGAGCGCGTGAACGGCGGCACCGCGGGCGGCAGCGTGGCCTGGAACGGGGATGGCTCGGGCTTCTATTACACGCGCTACCCGCGCGCCGGCGAGCGTCCACCGGCCGACCTGGATTTCTATCAGCAGGTCTGGTTTCACAAGCTCGGCTCGCGCGAGGACACCTATTCTCTCGGCAAGGACTTCCCGCGCATCGCCGAAATCGCGCTGGAAACTTCCGAGGACGGCCGCTTCGTGCTGGCCCGCATGTCCAACGGCGATGGCGGCGAATACGCCCACTACCTGCTGGGGCCGCCCTCCGGGGCCGGGCCGCCCTCTGGGGCCGAGCCGTCCTCTGGGGCCGGGCCGCCCTCTGGGGCCGGGCCGCCCTCTGGGGCCGATGCCCGCTGGACGCAGGTGGCCCGCTTCGCCGACGACGTAGTCTCGATCGAATTCGGCAACGACGGCTTTCTCTACCTGCTCTCGCGGCAGAACGCGCCCATGGGCAAAATCCTGAAGCTGCCCATCGACAAGCCGGAGCTGGCGCATGCCCAGACCATCGTTCCCGAAAGCGGCGTAGCCATCGAAGATTTCGTGCCCGCCGGCCAGCGGCTCTATGTGGCCGACCTGATGGGCGGCCCGTCGCAGATCCGCGTCTTCGATGCCCTTGGCAAGGCGCGGGGCACGGTGCCGCTGGAGCCGGTTTCCGCGGTGACCGAGATGCTGCGTTATGGCGGCGGTCAATTGCTATTTCAAAGCACCAGCTACGTGCATCCGCCCGCCTGGAAGCGCTTCGATCCCGCTTCCGGAAAAGCGATGGCCACGGCGCTGGCGGAGACTTCGCCGGCCGATTTCGGCGATACCGAAGTGCTGCGCGAGTTCGCCGTCTCGAAGGACGGAGCCAAGGTGCCGCTCAACATTCTGCGCCGCAAGGGCACGCGCCTGGATGGCCACAACCCGGTGCTGCTGTACGGTTATGGCGGTTATGGCATCAGCCTGTCGCCCTCGTTCGCGCCCAACCTGCGGCCGCTGCTGGAGCGCGGGGTGGTGTACGCGGTGGCCAACCTGCGCGGCGGCGGCGAATACGGCGACGCCTGGCACCGCGCCGGCAACCTGACGCACAAGCAGAATGTCTTCGACGATTTCGCCGCCTGCGCCCGCTTCCTGATCGACCGGCATTACACCACTCCCGAGCGGCTGGCCATCGAAGGCGGCAGCAACGGCGGCCTGCTGATGGGCGCGGCGCTTACCCAGCATCCCGAGCTGTTCCACGCGGTGGTGTCCCACGTGGGCATTTACGATATGCTGCGCGTGGAGCTTTCTCCCAACGGCGCTTTCAACGTGACCGAGTTTGGAACCGTGAAGGAGCTCAGCCAGTTCCGCGCGCTGTACGCCTATTCGCCCTATCATCACGTGGTGGACGGCACTCCATA
This sequence comes from Bryobacteraceae bacterium, assembly GCA_052144935.1. Lineage (GTDB taxonomy): Bacteria > Acidobacteriota > Terriglobia > Bryobacterales > Bryobacteraceae > JOPF133. The sequence goes on along the minus strand of JBKQPR010000099.1, from coordinate 26,589 downwards.
TCCGGCGGTTCTGTTTCTCACCGGCGCCAACGACCCGCGGGTGGATCCGGCCAACTCACGCAAGATGACCGCGCGGCTGCAGGCGTCCGGCACGCGCCAGCCCGTACTGCTGCGCACCAGCGGCACTTCCGGCCACGGCATCGGCACCGCGCTCAGCGAGCGCATCGCGCAGCAGACCGACGTGCTTGCGTTCCTCTTCGAGCGGTGGGGAATGCGATAGATGCCCCACATGCCCCACGATGAGGGAGTAAGCTGGTATTTGCGGCCGCCCTGGCAGTCTCCCTGGCCCCGCAGCGCTCATGATCGAAGATTTCCGCAAGCTGTTCGGCTCGGCCGAAGGGGTACGCATCTACCGCGCGCCCGGCCGCGTCAATTTGATCGGCGAGCACACGGACTATAACCTGGGGTTCGTGTGTCCCGTGGCCTTGCAGTTGGCCACGTACATCGCCACCGCGCCGGCGGCCGATGGCAAATTGAGGCTTTACTCCGAAGACCGCCGCCAGATGCGCGAGTTCGATGCCGCCGCTCTCGGCGAACTGGAGCGCGCGGGCCACTGGACCGACTACCCTATCGGGGTGGCGCGCGAGCTGGCGGCCGCGGGCTTCGCCGTTCAGCCCGCCAATCTGCTGATTCGCAGCACCGTGCCGGAAGGCTCCGGGCTGAGCTCCTCGGCGGCCCTCGAAGTATCCTCGGCGCTGGCGTTTCTCGCGGGCCGCGGCCTCGCGCCGCTGGAGCTGGCCTTGTTGTGCCAGCGCGCCGAGCGCGGTTTCGTGGGCATGCCGTGCGGCATCATGGACCAGTACATCTCGGTGTTCGGACGGCGCAATTTCGCCGTGGAGATCGATTGCCGCAGCCTGGAACACCACGATGTGCAGCTTCCCGCTGGCGCTACCTTCGTGGCCGTGAATTCGATGGTGAAACACGCGCTGGCGGCGTCGGCCTACAGGCAGCGGGTCGCGGAGTGCGCCGCCGCGGTGGAGGGCATCGGCCGGCAGTTCCCGGAGGTCCGGAGCCTGCGCGACGTTTCGCCCGCGCAGCTCGCCGCCGTGTTACATCTGCTTCCCGAGACAGTGGCCCGGCGGGCGCGCCACGTGGTTACGGAAGACGCGCGCGTGGAGCAATTCCGCGCGGCCGGCGCGGCCGGGGACCTGGATGCGATGGGCCGCCTGATGGTGGAATCGCACCGCAGCCTGCAGCACGATTACGAAGTCAGTTGCCCGGAGCTGGATTTTCTGGTGGACCGCGCGCTGGAGATCGACGGCGTGCTCGGCTCACGCATGACCGGCGGCGGATTCGGCGGCTGCACGGTCACCATGCTGCCGCCCGAATCGGTGGGGCGATTCCGCGAGGAAATTGCTCGCGCCTATGTGGAGCGTTTCCAGGTGACGCCGCAGATTTACGAATGCCGGCCCTCGGACGGCGCCGGGGAATTGAAGCATCCGGAGATGGTGCCGGCCCGGTAAGCAGGCTCTTACGGCTGCGGAATCCTCACGATCCGGTTCCGCCATTCCTCGGGCTCCGAAGCGCCCCAGATCAGCAGGAGTTCTTCGATTGCCTCGCCAATGGGCAAGTATTGCGGCACCAATAGTACGCCTGGGCTGGAACCGCGAGACTGAAGGAAATCCCCGAAGTGCCGTGGCATCGTCCGGAAATCGTGCGTGACGAGAATGCGATCCTCTTGGGCCGCCAGCGCCAGAACCTGGGGATCGGGAACGCGGTGCAGGTTCGCCTCATTTGCGGAGAGAAAGTCCATGGTGGGTTCTCTGAGCAAACAGCCGGTAACGATCCCTTCTTTGAGGCTGGCGTCCGCCAAAAAGCGGATCATTTGTCAGGTTCGCCGCGCCAGCATTTGCTGCCGCGCGCGATCCAGCTTTTCCTTGAGGTGGGGAGGCATCGGGTGCGTCCTCGTGAACTCGTCCTCTTCGCGCCGGCGCTCCGCCATGTCCTCTCCCACTTCTTCCTTGTTTCCCAAGTAGAAGGTGATCGCGCCGTAAACCTGCTCCAGGCTTAGCGTCGAGTATTGCGATCGAATGGCTTCCGGGGATGCGCCGTGCTGAAATTCCCAAACGAGGTGGGCCAGCGGCACACGGCTTCCAATCAGGTAGAGACTTCCGTCCCGGTGTTCAACGAATTCTTTACTCATAGTCGCGCCTCTCTTCACTGTATCGCACCCGTTCCGGAAGCGTATCAGTTCCCACACCGCTCACATCGCGCGCCTCCCGGCGACTGGAAGAATCTTGAGACGATCCCCCACGCCCGCTGACTAGTTAGCAAAACAGCAAGAGAGAATGTCCTCCACTGGCGGGGCAATTCTGTAAGGATTTGTCCCGTTCCAGGGAGGTGTGCCACCTTCGCTTCGCGATGCCTATCGCTTCGCGATGCCTATCGCTTCGCGCCGCCGCTTCCTCGCGTTACACTTTTGCTGAGATGCCGAGCTGGGTCAACCTCGCCAATTGCCTGACGCTGGTCCGCCTGGGCCTGGCTCCCTTGGTGGTCGAAGCAGTCCTTTCTCGGCGCTCGTTGCCGGCCTTCGTCCTCTTCGTGGTGGCGGCCTGGACCGATATCCTGGATGGCGCCGCGGCCCGCCGCTTCAAAGCCGGCACCGAGGTCGGCGCCTATCTCGACCCGATCGCCGACAAATGCCTTCTGAGCGGCGTCTTCGTGGCCCTGGCGGCGGTGCACCGCGTGCCCTGGTGGGTGGTGGGCATCATTTTCGGACGCGACCTTTATCTCCTGCTGGCCTCCCTCGTCCTGATGCAGTTCACGCCCATCCGGAAATTCCCCCCCAGCGTATGGGGCAAGCTTTCCACCTTCGCCCAGATTGTCACCGTTGCCGTGTGGATGGGGCGCGACCTTTTCCAGCTTCGTGTTTTGGATGCACCGTCGTCCGCAATGCTTTGGCTCTGCGCGGCTTTGGCAGTGTGGAGCGGCCTCGACTACACCTGGCGCGGACTGCAAGTCGCGGTAGCCGGCGGTTATCAATCGGTGGTTATCCCGAAGGAGCACGTTGACGGGTCGCGCATCAGGGAGTAGTCTTAAATTGAGATAGGGTCTCGCCCATGACTCGCTACCTGCCGGCGCGCCATTACCTGGGGTTCGGAATCAGCGCAGTCGTTTTGGCTGCCGTGGTGGGCTGGTTTGCCTTCACCTTCCGTTTGAACCTGGCCTATGTGCCGGCCGGGCTGTTCCTGCTGAGCGCCGCGCTGCTGTTTGCCATGGCGTTTCGTCCGGCGATCGAGATTCACGAAGGCTATCTGTCGATGGGAAAACGGATCATCCCGTGGATGGATATCCGCCGGCTGGACCGCACCGGCCTGCTTTCGCCGCTGATTCTGCGCATCACCCTGTTCGACGATTCGCGTCTGGTGCTGATCTACCCCGGCGATCTGGATTCCTGCAATAGCCTCCTGCGCCATCTGCGCCGCCTCTCGCGCGATGCCCTCATCGACGGAGTTCCGTACCGCCAGTACTGGGGCGAAGCGCTGGCCCCCGGCAGCGGCGAACGCAAGCAGCCGCCGCTCCCGCGTTACCGCATTCTCCGCGCGGAGGACGAAGCCGAAGTCGAACGCCTCTACCAGCGCCTCAAGACGGTGGGCAATCTGGACCAGAAGAACTCCACGGACGAGAAGTAGTTCGTGGGGATTCGCCGCCTTTCCTTCAAGCTCGCCATTGCGGTAGCCGCTTTGGCGGCCGTACTCTTCTTCACCCGGACACTATGGCTGGCCGGGCTGGGATCGGGCCTGGTGTACGACCAGGGGCCGGCCAAGGCCGATATCGCGGTGGTGCTGGCTGGGGATTACTATGGCCACCGCATCGTGAAGGGCGCCGAGATGGTGCGCCAGGGCTATGTGCCGACCGTTCTGGTGAGCGGCCCTGAGGGCTTCTACGGTTTCCGCGAGTGCGATATGGCCATCCAGTTCGCGGTCAAAAAGGGATATCCCGCCGCGTGGTTCATCCCGCTGCCGGTGGATGCCCTCTCTTCCAGGGAAGAAGCTATCGCGATATTCGCCGAGTTGCGGCGCCGCAACGTACACAGTTTCCTCCTGGTCACCAGTAATTTCCACACCGCCCGCGCCGCGCGTATTTACCGCTCCTTCGAGCGTGGTATGGCCGATGCGCCCACCTTCCGCACAGTGGCCGCACCGGACGATTACTTCCAGCCGGATTCCTGGTGGCGCAACCGCCAGGGCAGCAAGATCTTCTTCTACGAGTGGACCAAAACGGTGGCCGAAGCCCTGGGGATTTGAGCCATGTGGCAATCGCTCGCAACCATCCGCAAGTATGTCTGGCGCTACCGTTGGGCCATGGCGCTGGGCATGCTCTGCCTGGTGCTCAAAGACGTGGCGCAGGCGCTGCAGCCGTTGATGATCCGCGGCGCGGTGGATTCCTTCGCACAACCGGGCGGAGGCGGCCGCCTGTTCCTGCGCTTCGCCGGCTACCTGATCGGGCTGGCCGTGGTCAAAGGCATCTTCCAGTTCTTCATGCGGGTGATCCTGATCGGCGTCTCGCGCGACATCGAGTACGATCTGCGCAACGATCTCTTCAGCCACCTGATGCGGCTTTCTCCCGACTACTTCGGGCGCACCCGCACCGGCGACATCATGGCGCGCGCCACCAACGACCTCAACGCCGTGCGCATGATGCTCGGCCCCGGCGTCATGTATTGGTTCGAGACCAGCCTGACCTTCGCGCTGGCCCTCTGGATCATGGTGCGATTCGACTGGCGGCTGGCGCTGTTCGCGGTCATGCCGGCGCCCATTGTCAGCCTGGCGGTGATCTTTTTCGGCCGCGCCATCCACGCGCGCTTCGAGCGGATCCAGGCGATGTTCTCCGACATTTCCAGCCGGGTGCAGGAGAACCTTTCCGGTGTGCGCATGATCCGCGCGTTCGCCCAGGAGAAAGCCGAACTGCGGCGTTTTGAGGAACTTAACCGGCGATACATCGCGCAGAACTTGAAGCTGGTGCGGATCCAGGGAATCTTCGAGCCGCTCCTGGAGGCGCTGATCGGCACGACCTTTTTGGTGGTGCTCTGGGTGGGAGGCCAACAGGTGCTTCTGGGGCGGATTTCCATCGGCAGCTTCGTGATGTTCAACACCTACATGGGAACGCTGGTGTGGCCGATGATCGCGCTGGGCTGGGTAGTGAACCTGATGCAGCGCGGCAGCGCTTCGCTCGACCGCATCAACCAGGTGCTGCACGAGGTCCCGACAATTCAGGCGCCGTCCGATCCGGAGCCGCTCGAGCGGGTGGAGGGGGAAATTGAATTCCGCGGCGTGTCGGTGGATTATGGCAGCGGAGCGGCGCTGGCGGAAATCGATCTGCGCATTCCGGCCGGCGCCACCATCGCGGTGGTGGGGCACACCGGTGCGGGCAAGACCACCCTGGTCCAGCTTATCCCGCGGCTGATGGACCCCACTGCGGGCGCTGTGCTGATGGATGGCGTGGACCTGCGCCGGCTGGACCCCGAGCAACTGCGCCGGCAGATCGGTTTTGTCCCGCAGGAGACGTTTCTGTTCAGCGCCACGATTGCCGAGAACATCGCCTTCGGGGTGGAATCGGCGACTCCCGAGCAGGTCCGCCGCGCCGCCGAAATCGCGGGCCTGGCCGAGGACATCGAAGCATTTCCCAAGGGTTATGAGACCATGGTGGGGGAGCGCGGGATCACGCTTTCGGGAGGCCAGAAGCAGCGCACGGCCATCGCCCGGGCGATCCTGCGCGACCCGCGCATTCTGATCCTGGACGATGCCCTATCGAGCGTCGACACGCTGACGGAAGAGGGCATCCTCACGCACCTGGCCGGGGTGATGCAATGCCGCACCGTAATCCTGATCTCGCACCGCGTTTCGACCGTGCGCCAGGCTGGCCGGATCGTTGTCCTGGAGCGCGGCCGCATCGTGGAACACGGTACCCACGCCGAGTTGGTCGAGGCCGGCGGCTACTATGCCGACCTGTCGCAGAAGCAGATGCTGGAGGAGGAACTGGAAGCCATCTGATTTCCGAGGCGCCCCAACCCTATAGCTCGAAGCCAGCAACCGGCGTCGGACGGCCGGATCTCAATTGGTCTACGACCTTGCCGAACACCAGCCATCGAGTCTCTCAAACAGCGCATCGCGGTTCTGTCGATCCACGGCTCCGCGTATCCTATCCCGAATCTCCCGAATCTCCCGAATCTTATCACCGGTATCCGGGATGTCGGGTGCATCATCCAGGATGTGGATCGCTTCCACCAGCCGGAGTTGCCTCTCGTCGGCCAGCCGTGTAAACGCCGCAAGGCGGCCTCCAGTTTATCGTTGTTCGAGGTCCTGGCGACCCTCGCAAGCGGAGCGCACCGGTTGTTCTTTGCAGGCGTGCGGCATAGAATCGGATGGGATCATACTGGCAGCAAAGACGGGAGTAAGAAACATGAACCGCAGGCGATGGATGATGCTTTCCGGGGCGGCACTGGCGCGCGGGGAATCGGCTCAGACCGCGCAGGCGCAGCAGCCCGGCCCCTCTGACGGGGCGCAGGATACCCCGGACAAGTTCCTGCTGAAAGATTACCGCCCGGAGTCTATTTACCGGGTCCCTAAGACGGAGGTCACGAAGGCCAAATATCCGGTCATCGATGTGCATTGCCACGGTGCCCGTCCACCGCAGCAGGTTGACGACATGGTGAAGCTGATGGACGCGGCCGGCGTGGAAAAGACGGTGATCTTCACCGGTGCGCCGACGCCGGAAAGGTTCACGGAGGTGCGGCAGCCATACGTCAAATATCCCGGCCGTTTTGATTTGTGGTGCAGCTTCGATCTCACGGGTGTCAACCAGCCGGGATTTGGTCCCAACGCCGTCAAGGCGCTCGAAGAGTGCCATCGCCTGGGTGCCTTGGGAGTGGGAGAGATCAGCGACAAGGGCAGGGGCTTCGCGTCATTCGGCGGGGCCGCGCGGGCGGGCCGGGCGGGATCGTCGAACCCGCCGGGGCGCGGCTTCCAGGGAAGAGGAAGCGGCTTCTCTCCGCCGAGCACCACCCCCGCCGGTCCGCATCCGGACGATGCGCGCGTGGACTCCCTGTGGGACAAATGCGCGCAGTTGGGCATGCCCGTCAATATCCACGTGTCGGACCCCATCTGGTCCTACCAGCCGATGGACCTGACGAACGACGGTCTCATGAACGGCTACACCTGGATGATCAAAGTGACGCCCGGCATGCTGGGGCACAACGAGCTGATCGAGAGCCTGGAGGGCGCGGTGAAGAAGCACCCCAAGACGATCTTCATCGCCTGCCACCTCATGAATCTGGACTACGATCTGGCGCGGCTGGGCCAGGTCTTCGACCGCAATCCGAATCTCTACGGCGATATCTCGGCCCGCTTCGGGGAACTCGCTCCCATCCCGCGATTCGTGGCCCAGTTCATTCAGAAACACCAGGACCGGGTGCTCTACGGAACGGACATGGGCTACAACGAGCGCATGTTCAGCACCACCTTCCGGATCCTGGAAACGCAGGATGAGCACTTCTACGTGCGCGAGCTTTTCAACTACCACTGGCCGCTCTATGGCTTCGGCTTGCCAAACGACGTGTTGAAGAAGGTGTACGCGGACAACGCCCGCAAAGTCTTCCAAAGGGCACGAAGCAACGCGGCTTGAGCCTGCACGGCGGTCCGGTCAGAAGATGGCCAAGAGGGAGCAGTGTCGTGACACTGGGACTGGGACTCGCAGCGGGCTTGTGGCCCGGGCCGCCGTGCCGGGCTCAGCTACTCACCAACAGCAGCCTGGCCGTGACCGTACAGGCGGAGGACGGGTCCTTTGAAGTAGCCACGCGCGCCACGACGAAGCTGTGGATTGACCAATTCCGCAAGGCGATGCTTGCGTCGCTCAGCGCTTTGTGGACCCTTTCCCCCTGTCTGGCGGCGCCGGAGCGAGGTCCCCTAATTTTTCCGGCGCCGAAGGCAATCACCGCCACCGGCCCTGTCCGGGAGGACCGAATCCGCAACGAAGCCATCGTAGACGCTAATGGGCGGGAGGAGCAGGTCATGGGGCCGTATTACTATTCCTGTCACACTGCTAACGGGACTTCCCCAGGCACATGCGCCGCTGATGGATCGGCTCCTCGACGGATATCGCCGGCTTGCTGAACTGGCCGGAAGCGAACCTGGCCAGGAACTATTGGTTCCGGTCGAGGCGGTTTTCGAGCGGACGAAAGCGGAATCTCCGGAATAGTCCGGCGCACGGTAGGGCGCGGTCAGACGGCTACCGCCCGGAGGGCCTTCACCCGATCGCGCAACTGCGCCGCCTTCTCGAACTCGAACTTACGCGCCGCCTCGCGCATCCTGTCTTCCAACTCGCCGATGAAGCGCTGGCGCTGCTCGGGGGTCAGGTCCTCCACCTCTTCGTCGCTCTCCAGCGGAACCGTCACGTAATCGCCCTCGGCCACCGCCACCAGGCTCATGTCGATGGGCCGCACGATGGATTGCGGCACAATCCCATTGCGTTCGTTGTAATCCACCTGCACCTGCCGCCTGCGCGACGTCTCGCCCAGCGCCTTCCGCATGCTGTCGGTCATCACGTCGGCGTATAGGATCGCGTGCCCTTCCACATGCCGCGCCGCGCGGCCCATGGTCTGGATCAGCGATCCCGACGATCGCAGAAATCCCTCTTTGTCGGCGTCCAGGATCGCCACCAGCGACACCTCCGGCAAATCCAGTCCCTCGCGCAGGAGGTTGATCCCCACCAGCACGTCGAACTCGCCCCGCCGCAGGTCGCGCAGAATCCTGATGCGGTCGAAGGTGGTCACTTCCGAGTGCAGGTAGCGGCAGCGCACCCCCACCTCCGAGTAATACTCGGCTAAGTCCTCCGCCATGCGCTTGGTCAGTGTGGTTACCAGCACCCGCTGGTTGGCCTCCGCGCGCTTACGGATCTCGCCCAGCAGGTCGTCCACCTGCCCCTTCACCGGGCGGATCTCCACGGTCGGGTCCACCAGCCCCGTGGGCCGGATGATCTGCTCCACCACCACTCCCGCCGCCTTCGTTAACTCATACGGCCCGGGCGTGGCCGAAACGTAAATCACCTGGCTCACGCGGTGCTCGAACTCCTCGAAGGTGAGAGGCCGGTTGTCGAGCGCGCTGGGCATGCGGAAGCCATGCGCCACCAGCACCTCCTTGCGCGACCGGTCGCCATGATACATCCCGTGCAATTGCGGGATGGTCTGGTGGCTTTCGTCGATCAGGATGAGCGCATCGTGCGGCAGGTAATCCAGCAGGGTGGGCGGCGCTTCGCCCGGCAGCCGCCCGGAGAAGTGCCGGGAATAGTTTTCGATGCCGTGGCAGTAGCCGATCTCCTTGATCATTTCCAGGTCGAACATGGTGCGCTGGAACAGGCGCTGCGCCTCGATCAGCTTGCCTTGCTTCTCGAGCTCCTTGTGCCACCAGTCCAGTTCCACGCGGATGCTGTCCATGGCGACGGCTCTGGTCTCTTCCGACATCACGTAGTGGGTCTTCGGATAGATCGGCAGCCGGATGTAAGTCTGCTTCACCTGCCCCAGCAGCGGGTCGATCTGGGCCAGGCTCTCGACTTCGTCGCCCCACAGCTCGATGCGATAGGCGTTGTCGTCGTAAGTCGGATAGATCTCGATCACGTCGCCGCGCACGCGGAAGGTGCCGCGCCGGAAATCGATATCGTTGCGCTCGTAGAGGATTTCGACCAGCTTCGACAGGATCGCGTTGCGCGAGATCTTCTGCCCCTTTTCCAGCATCAGCAGCATACCGTAGTAGGCTTCCGGCGATCCCAGGCCGTAGATGCAGCTCACGCTGGCCACAATCACACAATCGCGCCGCTCGAACAGCGACTTAGTGGCGGAGAGCCGCAGCTTATCCAACTCGTCGTTGATGGTGGCTTCTTTTTCGATATAAACGTCGCTCGACGGAATGTACGCTTCGGGCTGGTAATAATCGTAGTAACTGACGAAGTACTCGACGGCGTTGTCGGGAAAGAAGGACTTGAATTCGTGGTAGAGCTGCGCCGCCAGGGTCTTGTTGTGCGCCAGCACCAGGGCGGGCCGCCGCATGGCCTCGATCACCTTGGCCATGGTAAAGGTCTTCCCCGATCCCGTGACGCCCAGCAGCACCTGGTGCTGCTCGCCCTCGCGCACGCCGCGGATCAACTCGGCGATGGCATTTTCCTGGTCACCCCGCGGGCGGTAGTTCACCGCCAACCGAAAGCTCATGGTTTTAGGGTGGCACAGATCGAGGACAGGGGGTGACCGCAACGTGGGGCGGGGCTCCGTTTTCACCGCGGAGACACGGAGGGCGCTGAGGAAGCGCGGAGAAAACTGAGAAAACTTCTTGTTTTTCTCTGCGTATCCTCAGCACAGATCTCGGATAGAGGGTGACCTCGACGTGGGCGGGGCTCTGTTTTCACCGCGGAGACACGGAGGGCGCTGAGGAAGCGCCGCAACGTGGGGCGGGGCTCCGTTTTCACCGCGGAGACACGGAGGGCGCTGAGGAAGCGCGGAGAAAACTGAGAAAACCTCTTGTTTTTCTCTGCGTATCCTCAGCACAGATCTCGGATAGAGGGTGACCTCGACGTTGGCGGGGCTCTGTTTTCACCGCGGAGACACGGAGAGCGCTGAGGAAGCGCGGAGAAAACTGAGAAAACTTCCAGTTTTTCTCTGCGGAGTCTCTGTGTTCTCAGCGTCTCCGCGGTGAGAAACGAGGTCACCCTAAAGCTTCATCCGCTCCAGCTTCCGGTACAGCGTCTTCCGTTCGATTCCCAGGATCTGCGCGGCCTTGCTTTTGTTGCCGCCGGTTGCCGCCAGCACCCGCCGGATCTGCTCCTCCTCGGCGTCCGCCAGCGTCTCCACGGGCTTCTCCCGCGACTCCATGGCGGTCAGCGCGTTGTGCACTCCCTCGGCGTCGATCCGGTCCGCCAGGATGACCAGCCGCTCCACCATGTGCTGCAATTGCCGCACATTGCCCGGCCAGGTGAAGTCCTGCAGCGCCTTCAGCCCGGAATCCGTCACCTTCACTTCGCGCCCATACCGCGCTGTGTACTTGTTGGTGAAGAACCGCGCCAGGATAGGAATGTCCCCGCGCCGCTCCCGGAGCGGCGGCATGAAGATCCGCACCGTATTCAACCGGTACCACAGGTCTTTCCGGAACTTCTCTCCATCCACCATCCGCTGGAGGTCCCGATTGGTCGCCGCAATCACCCGCACATCCACTTCCCGCGACCGCGAAGCGCCCACCGGCCGGATCTCGTGGCTTTCCAGAAACCGCAGCAGCGCCAATTGAAAATTCAGGTCGATGTCGCCGATCTCATCCAGAAACACGGTGCCCCGGTTGGCCGCCTCGAACACGCCCACGCGGTCCCGGTCGGCGCCCGTGTAGGCGCCCTTCACCGCCCCGAACAATTCGCTTTCCAACAGGGAAGACTGGATCGACCCGCAATCCACCGGCACGAACGCCTGGCCGGCCCGCCGGCTGAAGCGGTGGATCATGCGCGCCACCACTTCCTTGCCCGTCCCGGTTTCGCCTTCAATCACCACCGTGGCGTCGGTGGGGGCGGCCTTCGACACGGTTTTGTAGATCTCGATCATGCTGGCCGAAGTTCCGATCACTTCGCTCTCCGGCAGATCCTCTTCCTCCGCTTCGGCCTCCTGCTGGTTGCGGGATGCCTCGGCCCGCTCGATGGTCTCGGTCAGCACGTCCAGGTCGAACGGCTTGGCAATGTAATCGAAGGCGCCGCCGCGCGTCGCCGCCATCACCGTTTCCACGGTGCCCCGCCCGGTCATCAGGATCACCGAGCAGTGCGGGTCCTTGCGCTTGGCCGCATTCAGCACGTCGAGCCCGGTGCGTTCGTCCACGTAGATATCCGAAACCACGATCGGATAGGCCGTGCCGTCCAGCCGCTCGATGGCTTCCCCGGTCGTGGACACCGCGTCCACGTTGTAACCCTTCTCTTCCAGGGCCACCTGGATGGTGAACTGCAGCGCCTGATCGTCTTCCACTAACAGTAGTTTCTGCATCAATGCCGTTCCGCCGGGCCCACCGGGCGCCCCGCCACCGCCGGGCCCGCCACCGCCGGGCCTGCCGGGCCTGGATGGCGCGCCGCCGGCAGCACCAGCGTGAAACACGATCCCGCCCCCGGCTGGCTGGTCACCTCGATCTCTCCCCCGTGCTGTTCCACGATCTGTTGGACGATGGAAAGCCCGATTCCGGTGCCGGCTTCTCCGGATTCTTCCGCTTTTTTGGTACGGTAAAACTTCTGGAAGACCTGCTTGACTTCCTTCTGGTCCATCCCGATGCCCTGATCCTTCACCGCAATCCGGATATCGCCGCCATCCTTCCACGTCGAGACGGTCACCTCCGTCCGCTGGGGCGAGTACTTCACGGCGTTCGTAAGCAGATTGTAGCAGGCGTACTCCATCAGCTCCCGGTCGCCCGTGATCTCGAGCGTCCCCGGCACCGGCTGCATGGTGATGCCGATTTTTTTGCGTTCCGCCAGCGGCCGCGTGCGATCCACGCAGACCTCCACCAGCTCCTTCACCGGGATGGCCTCGTGCTTCAATTCCATCTGGCCGGCCGAGAGCCGTTCCACGTTCAGAAAGATCTCCACCATGCGGGCCAGCCGCTTGGTTTCCGAGCTGATATTCAGGGCGATCTGTTTGCGCTTCTCCTCGGTCAGGGCGTACCGCGACATCAGGTCGCTGGACCCCTGAATGGTGGAGAGCGGCGTGCGCATCTCATGGGTCACAAAGTGGATGGCCTGCTGATAGCGCGCCTTGTCGGCCTCGCTGCGCCGCAGACTCTTGCGCACCACCAGGTGGTAATATCCCGCCGCGCACACGCACCCCAGCCCGGCCGGCCCCAACGACATGGACGCCGCAAAAACCACCGCGTGATGGAAGTAGAAATAAGGTATCAGCCCCGCTGCCAGAAGAATCAACAGCGAGGCCGCATACGCCATCCATCCCGGCAGATACCGGAAGGCCAACCCCGCCGCCGCCACGAAGCCCGCCGCAAAAAACAGCATCAGGTATTCCGGCGCGGTACCCAGAAACAGCCCGTTGGCCATGGTCTCGAAGGCCTCCGCGTTGATCTCGATCCCGCTGGTCGGCTCCACGTTTCCGTTGGTATAAGGCGTCGCCAGGCGGTCGTGCTCAGTGGCAGCCGTGGCCCCAATGAACACCACGTTTCCCGCAAAGCCGGCCGCCAGGGCGGGCTGTTCCAGCAAGCTCTCCATGGAGACCTGCGGAATGGACTGGCCGGGTGGAGTAAACCGCACGCGCATGAGCCGGCCTTCCTCGTAGCCTCCGTCGCGGTAATAGGCGGGAAGGGTGGTATCCCCCACTTTTAACGACGACGGATAGACTTCCTCGATCTGCGCCCCGCGGCTCAGCCGGAAGGCCTCGATGGATAGCGCCCATTTCCTCTGGTGCAGCGGATCGTAGTGCTTTTCCAAGGGAATCGCGCGGGTCACCGCATCGCCGTCGTCGAGTTTCACGCTCACATGGCCGATGGCTGCGGCCGACCGCGCGAATTCGGGAAGAGGCTCTTCGAATCCGTCCTTCTGCAGATCGCTGGCCAGAACCAGGTTGTGAATGGGCGCCAGGGCCCGGGCGAGTGCGTTATCGGCCGCCGGATCTTCGCGGTCTGAAAGGATCACGTCCACCACCACGGCCTTCGGCTTGCCGGCGTTCACCAGCGGCAGCGCCTCGGCGAGCATGCCGCGCAGGTTCGGCGTCCCTCCCCGATCGCGCAAAGTCCGCTCGTCGATGGCGAGAATCACCGAATGTTTCGGCCAAGGCTTGGGATTGGTTCTGCTGAAAATAAAATCGTAAGCCCAGTTGTCGATGGACCCGCCGAAGTAATAACTCCCCCACGCCGACACCACCAGCGCCGAGCATAACAGCCCTACATATGCCGCCGAACGCCGCCAGCCCCGCCGCTCCATCCCTTTCAGTATAGTGGCAGGACCCGGCCTCGAATCCAAGGCGGAGCCGCTTGCGTCCCTATTGGTACGCGACCAGTGCGCTGGTCCCCACTAGGGCCGAGAAGGTCGCGTTCACGCTTCCTCCCGCCGTCAACGAAGCCGTGAACGGCACCGGGGTGGGCGTTGAAAATACCTCCAGAGATCCCACCGGGTTGCCGGCGGCATTCTGGGCCGCCGTCACCTTCGGCACTTGGGTCAGCACCGACGACGGCACCGTAAACGTCCCTGGCCCCGCCGTGGTCAGGCAGATGAAGGAGGTCGTGCTGGTCACCGCATTCGTGCCCGTCCCCGTGGTCGTGCTCGAACCTCCGGCGATCTCCACGACATCGGACGCGTTCCCGCCAGTCCAGTTCAGCGTCAGGCCCGCGCTTTCCGTCACGGTCGAGGGCAATCCGCCGGTGATCGTCAGCGGCGTTCCCAGGGTAATTGACACGTTGAAGCTGCCGACATCCTTCCCGCCGGCGCCGGCCAGAGTATAACTGCCCGCCAGGATCTTTCCGTTCAGCGAGCCCGGCAGCATGGTCCCCTCCTCTCCGATGGAGAGCAAGTAAACGTTGGCCGTTTCCGTGAAGGGCGTGTTCGTGAGGCTCGTTCCACTGGGCCCGGTGAGGGTAACCTTCCCAGCATCCAGAAACGTCGCCCCGCCTCCCGCGGACACACCCGAGCTGCTCGTCGACTGGTACGCCGTGCATGACCCGATCATGTTCGAGGTAAACGTAGCCGACGACGACAGCGATCCCAGTTCGAACCCCGTGGCTTGGCTGAACGTTCCGGCCGCCAAATCGTCCTTGATCGTGCCCATGCTCGCCGCCGTCTCTGTAATCTGCTCGATGTCGAAACCGCCCGTGGTGTAAGTTCCCCCCTGGTCCAGGGCTTGCAGTTGCGCGGTGGTTAGCCCGGGATACACGCAAGCGGCGCCGCCGCTGGGAGCGATCGAAAGCGTGGTCGCCATGCTGGTGACGCTGCCCACCACGATCTGCAAGGTTACGGTGCAGCCGGTCGAAATGTTCGCCGGCAAAGTGAAATTGACCTGGTCGAGACCAGAAGCACCGGACGTGCGCCCGCCGTACGCGGCGGAGATAGTGGTCCCGCCCACGATCGCCTGCACGGTCACTCCATGCTGCGTGAAATCATACCCCGGCGAGGCGATGTTGTCGCCGCCCAGAGTCGCAGGAATGGCGCCCATCCCGGTGCCGTACACCACCACCGAGTCGCCGGGGTGGGCCGGCTGAATCCCATAGGCGTAGCCGGCTACCGAGCCGGTGGTCAGGCGATCGAGAGCATAGCTCGGGACAATCTGCGCCGACGCCAAGCCGTTGCCTGTGGAATCCTGCGTGATGATTCCAAACTTGACCGCGGAGACCGTCACCGGAAACGGCGAACTGGGTGTTCCGCTGTAAGTCACCGTGACATTGTAACTGCCCGGGGTCACGGTGGAGGGAAGGACCGCGGCAAGCTGATTGACGCCGTTTTCAAGGTAAGTGTAGATCAGGTAAGCTTGCGTTCCATTTCCCGTCGTGGGGGTAAATGTGATCGAGGTTCCTCCTGAGGACGTGGGAAGCGGAAACGCGAGCTCGGTAAGCCCGCTGGCGCTCATGTTCGACCCCTTCACGACAAAAATACTGCCCGGCGCGATGTTTGATGTGTAGCTGCCGGCGTCCTCTACGGCCGTAATCGTCGGTGGGGGCGCGGTAACAGTACCGCCGGTGGTGATAGTGCCGCTGCCGGTGAAGGTCAGTGCAATCCCGCTGGCTCCCACCGATCCGGTCCCAGTCACATTGAAAGTTCCCGTGTCGCCGGCGTAGCTCCCGTTGGCGCTTGTGATCGACATGGTGCCTGAGCCGGACCCGCTCAGCACCGAACTCGGAACCGTGAGGGTTCCCCCGATGGTGCCGTTCTTGAGCGCCAGGGTATACGGACCGCTGAAATTGCCCGTGGCACCGACCGAAACCGTGGCGCTGAAAGTTCCCGTATCGGAAATTCCCCCTGTCAGCGTACCCGTCCCGGTCCCTGAAAAAGAAGTCCCGTTGAAGCCGGACAGCGGGATCGTTGCGTTCGCCGATATGCTGACCTGCAAAGTCGCCGCCTCCGCCGCTGCGCAGAAAAATAGTGTCGTTAGAATTCGTAGCATTCACCCCTCCTTGATAGAACGCCGGAAAACGCGCATCCCCGCATCGCGCGCCGCGGACCATTATAGAACTGTAAACACCCAGATTCGCTTTTGCGAATTTAAACCGGTACGAAACCGCACAGACCGTGTGCCGGCTTCACCGCTGGCTCAGGCCCCCGTCGACCGCCAGCACCTGCCCCGTTACAAAATTACCGGCCTTCAGAAAGTAGAGTACCGCATCGGCGATCTCGTCGGGGGTTCCGCCTCGCCGGGCCGGAGTCGCCTCGATCATGGCCAGCCCCCGCGGGTCGATATCTTCGAAAGGAATCACCCCCGGGGCCACCGAATTCACGGTGATCTCCGGCGCAAAGGCCTTCGCCAGAGCCCGCGTCAGCATGATCACCCCCGCCTTCGAGGCGCAGTAATGGGCATGATCCGCCCAGGGCCGTATTCCGCCCAGGGAGCTGATGTTGACGATTCGGCCCCCTCCGGTGCGGCGCATCACGCGAGCCCCCTGCTGGCAGCAGAAAAACACCGCCTTCAGGTTCACCGAGTGGATGAAGTCCCAATCCCGCTCGGTGATAGCCATCGGATCGAAGCGCGTGAAGCGGGCGGCATTATTGACCAGGCCATCCAGCCGTCCCAGCCGCGATTCCACCTCGGCAAACATGCGGACGATCTCCGGCACGCTTTCCAGATCCGCCTGGAACAGAGGCGCCCCTCCGCACGCCGCCGCCGTCTCCCGAGCCGCTTCCGAAGACCGCCCATAGTGGATGGCCACGGAATACCCTTCACGAAAAAGGCGCAGGGCGATTCCCCGCCCGATGCGCTTCGCCGCCCCGGTAACCAAAACTACGCCAGCCAATCCGAATCTCCTCCCAAGGTACCAACCGCTCCCTGACGGTCGCGGCTCTGAAGGCGCAGCGGAGCCGCGACCGTGAGGGACCGGTATGTTCTCTGGCCCTCATCCCACCGCCGCTTCCGTGCTTTCCTCGCGAGGCGCCTCGCGCACGGCCGCCGGCAGCCTCCCGGTAATATTCGCCCAGCCCCAGAATACCGCCGTGGTCGAGCTCAGCGCCCCCGCCACGGCTCCAATCGTCCGCGGATCCCAATACTGCGAAGCCACGCCCGCCGCGCCCATCGACAGCATCATCACTCCCCACTGCACGCTATCCATGGTCGAAAACACGCGTCCCCGCAGCCCGTTCGGAACGATCCGCATCAACTGCCACATATTCAGCACCGAGCTGACCCCTACCCCCGCGCGCGACAAGGCAATAAACACCAGCGCCCACGTAAAGCTGCGCATCTGGCTAAATAGAATGTAAGATCCGCCGTGCACCACATAACATATGGCGATGGTCCGCTTATAATTCGCGAAGCTCAACCGGCGCCCGATGGTATAAGCCACCAGGCCGCCGCACAGCAGCCCCACTCCCGCGAATCCCCAGATCATTCCCAGGCCCGCCGGTCCACGGTTGAACACCAGCTCGCCGAAGACCGTGAACAGCACCTGCGCCGCGCCTCCGCCGGTGGCCCACCCGATGTTGACCATCAGCAGCCCCATCACCAGGGGCACGCTGCGCATATACCGCAGCCCCTCCGCATACTCGTGCCACGGCCGGATGGTTTCCTCATGGTGACTGGCTGTCCGCTCCGGCCGGAATCCACGCCCCGGCAGAAACAGCCGCGAAATGCACAGCGCCGAAGCCAGGAAGGACGCCGCGTTGCCCGCGAAGGCCCACTGGTAGCCGAACTGCATGACGCTGGTCCCGCCCAGGAAGGTGCCCACCGCCAGCGTGGTCCAGGCCGTGGTTTGCGTCAGCGAATTGGCCGAGTGCAGCTCCTCGGGGGTGGCGATCGAGGGCAGAATCGCCGCCCGCCCCGCGGTGAAGAATGGCGATGCCGCCATCAGCAGCGCGCTCAACGCGTACAGCAGCCACGTATCGTGCCGGTGCACCGTCAGGATGAAACAGGCCGCCACCACCGCCCGCACCACGTCGCTGGCTACCATCACCCACTTACGGTCCAGCCGGTCGAGCACGATCCCCGCCAGGGGGCCCACCAGGATCGCCGGGATGGCGCGCGACAGCATCACTCCGCTCACTACCAGGCCGGACTTAGTATGAGCCACCGCCAGGCTGAATACGGCGATGTTATTGAAGTGGTCGCCGATCTCGCTGACCACCTGGCCGATCCACGTGTAACGGTAGTTACGGTTGTCGCGCAGCAGCGGGACAAAGGCTTTCAAACTACGGTTTCCTCCCGCACCGTGATACTGCGCAGATACTCCCGGTCCAGCTTATAGCCAAAGCCAGGATCGTCGGAAATGGCGATGGTGCCGCGCGGGGTGGTTTCCACCGCCGGCTCGATGATGTCGCGCTTCCAGTAGCGCTTGCTGGCCGAAACGTCTCCCGGCAGCACGAAATTCGGCAGGGTTGCCAGCGCGATGTTATGCGCCCGCCCCACTCCGGCCTCCAGCATGCCGCCGCACCACACCGGGATGCCCGCCGCTTGCGCCACGTCGTGTACCCGCCGCGCCTCCGCGAATCCACCAACGCGCCCCAGCTTGATATTGACGATGCCGCACGCCCGCAATTTTACCGCCTGCTCGACGTGGTGCGCCGTGCGAATGCATTCGTCCAAGCAGATGGGAGTCTGCAACTGCGCCTGCAGCTCCGCGTGGTCGATGATATCGTCATGGCCCAGTGGCTGCTCGATCATCATCAGGTAATAATCATCCAGCTTCCGCAGGTGCGCCGCATCCGCCAGGGTATATGCCGAATTGGCGTCCGCCATCAGCTTGATCGCTGGAAACCGCTCGCGCACCCGCCGCACCACGTCTACATCCCATCCCGGCTTGATCTTGATCTTGATCCGCTGGTAGCCGTCCGCCAGCTCCCGCTCGATTTTTTCCAGCAGTTGCTCCACGGTGTCCTGAATCCCGATCGAAACCCCGCACGGGATCTCGCGCCGCGCCCCGCCCCCGATTTGCTTCCACAGCGGAACGCCCGCCAGGCGCGCCTCCAGGTCCCAAACCGCGGTTTCGAGGCCCCCGCGCGCCATCCGGTGGCCGCGGATGTGGGCTGTCAAAGGCGCCACTTCATCGGCGCTGTGCAATTCCCGGCCCAACACCCGCGGCGCCACAAAATCCCGCAGGATCATCCAAGCCGACCCGGTCCATTCCTCGTTGTAAAACGGGTTCTCTCCCGCGGTAACTTCGCCCCAGCCGGCCGCGCCCGCAGCCTCCACTTCCACTAAGATGATGTTGCGCTCGTAAGTGCGCGAAAAGCTGGTCTCGAAGAAATGCACCAGGGGCATCCGGATCTGCCGCAGCGTAATACGTTCCAGTTTCATTCCCAAGGCTCCAGTAAGTAAGTCGATTCCGCTTCGCCCCGCACAAACCCGGTGACTGCCAGTCCGCGCGCGAACGCCTCCTGTAGCTTCAGCCCATTGGACCTTTGTATCTCGCGCGCCCGGGCAGGCTCCTCTTGCCGTATCCTGGCGATATCCGACGGATAAGCCACGCGTTCGATGGCTGCGTGCGGCAGCGGTTCGCCCGCCAGCACCGTCCTGACGCGTGGAGAATCGATCCACCATTCCGCCGTACACCGGTCCGTCGGCAAACCTCCGTGCAGCGGGCTGGCCGTCACTCCGTAGGAATTCTCCGTGTAACGCCGCACGATGGCGCCCAGTCTTTCGATATTCAGAAAGGCGTTCTTCAACTCCATCGGATCGAAGGTCCACTCGATCAGAGCGATCCCCCGGCTGAGAGCTTCGTCCCGCTGCAGCAGCTTCAACTTCCGCCCGATCCCCTCGTCGCGATAGGAAGGCAGAACCCCCAACATATGGCTATGCAAGTAAGTAAGGCCCCCAGGCTTAACCCCCGGAATGGCGAAGCAGAAACCCACCAGCTTTCCGTCATCATAAGCGCCGAATACGTGTCCCCCAACCTTCGTCACCACCACCAGAAACCGCAGAGGGAGCAACTCGATATCCGCGAAACTCCAGATCGTCCTCTGAAGCCGCAAGACCTCCTCTAACTCGGAAAGCGAGAATAACTGCCGAAACTCAATCATCTGCGCGCGTTGTTCCTCTCTTAGCCTCCTCCCAAAGCTCCTCCATCTCCGCCACGCTGGCTTCCTCCAGCCGCCGTCCCTGCTCGGCCAGCCGCCGCTCGATATGCCCGAAGCGCGAGCGGAACTTGGCGTTGCTCTTGCGTAGCGCCTGCTCGGGATCGACTTTCACAAACCGCGCCAGATTCACCAGCACGAACAGCAGATCGCCCAGCTCGTCCTCCAGCTCCGCCGGCGAGCCGTTACGCCGCGCCTCCCCGAACTCCGCCAGCTCTTCGTCCAGCTTGGCGATCACCTGCCCGGCATTCTCCCAATCGAACCCCACGCTGGCCGCCCGCGAAGTAATTTGTTGCGCCTCCACCAGCGCCGGCAGCGCCCGCGGCACCGGATCCAGCAGCCCCTCTTCCCTGCCCTGCTCTTTTTTTTCCGCCGCCTTCACTTCGCCCCAGATCCGCTTCACGTCCCCCGCCGTGCTCGCCGTTTCCTCGCCAAACACATGCGGATGCCGCCGGATCAGTTTCGCATTGATGGCGTCGAGCGTATCAGCAATCGTAAACCGGCCCTCCTCCGCGGCCATTTCGGCGTAGAAAACGGCCTGCAGCAGAAAGTCGCCGAGTTCTTCCGCCAAGCCGGGCCAGTCGCGCCGGTCGATCGCGTCCAGGACTTCGTAAGTCTCTTCCAGGGTGTAAGGCTTGATCGTGTCGAAGGTCTGTTCGCGGTCCCAGGGACACCCGCCCGGAGCGCGCAGACGCGCCATGATCTCGACAAGCTTCTGGAACTTCTCGCCGGCGTTGGACTCGATTTTCATAGTTTGGGAGGAGCGGTTTTTTTCAGGGTAACATGCGGCATCCCACGCCCACTCCATCGAGCCGCCCGCAGACCGCAAGCCCGCAGCCTGAGATCGGAGCCTGACGGCGCGGCTCGGAACAGGGAGGGTGGCCGGCAAGCGCACCACATTACGCGGTCACGGAGCCAGGAGTACATGCACATCGCTGGGGCGGCAGCCGAACCGAGCACGGGGAAGAAGGAGAGCAGCGCGGAATAAGCAGCGCCCTTGGTCGATCCCAGGCACTGCTGCAACCGTTTGCCTGGCGGATCGTGGGATACAATTTGGGCATGATGCCACATGCCTTACTGAAGTTATTCGGCATGGCGCTGCTGCTTGGCGCGATTGGCTACGCGCAGACCAGACCGGCCTGGATTCAGGATCGATTCGAGAATCTCGATTTCGCGGCAGGCGGGGTGGGCGAGATGCCTCCTGGGTGGCGCCTCGGACCGGAGGGAACGCCCGTATATGCCGCCCGGATTGCGGCTGGCGCATCGTGTCAGGGCGGGAAGCCATGCGGGAAGGTGCAATCCGTGGGGATGGGGCCGCATAATAGCTGCTTCCTGTACCAGGTCGTGGATGCCACGCCGTACCGGGGCAAGATGCTCGCGTACCGGGCCGCGGTGCGCGCGGAGGTGACCGGGGCCGGTGTGGCGCGGTTGCTGGTTCGGATCCACCGCGAAGATGGCAGCACGAGCCTTCGTGACGACATGGGCCCGCATCCCATCACTTCGAGCCAATGGAACTTCTATGAGATTGACGTGCCGATCGTTGCCGATGCCCGGGACATCGAGTTCGGCATGCAACTCTTTGGAGAGGGCGCCGCATGGATCGACAAGATCTCGCTGACGTTTTCGGCGGGCGAAGCGGAAAAGGCCATTCGCGAGGTGTTCGGGAGGTTCACTGAGGCCAGAGACGCGCGCGATGGGAAAGCCATGGCGGCAACCTACTCCGAGGACGCCGAGTATATCGCCTTCAACGGGGTTCGCGTCAAAGGACGCAGCAACCTGGAGGAGATGTGGAGCGGCGCGCCAGGTCAGCCGAGACGGACGATTCAATCCGTCGAATTGCTCACGCCGGACATGGCGGTGATGCGCGTGGTAGCGGAATTCGACGATCCAGCGGAGCGGCTCAACGAGACCTTCCTGCTTGTCAGGGAGGGCGGCGAATGGAAGATCCGGGTCCATCAGGCCATGAAGTCCTGACTATTTCGCGGACAGCAGATCGGTGAGCGCTTCGACCAGATAGTAGTCTCCGTAGGTCAGCGTCACATCGTTGGGGCGGGTGCTGCAACCGTGGCGCAACACACCTTCGGGGTTGAGATAACGCTCGATCAGCGATCGCACGATGCGCTCAGCTTCGCTGCGGTAGCGGGCGGCGCGGGCCGGATCGGCGGTCAGGGCGGCCAGCCGCAGCAAGCCGCCCGCCAGGATGGCGGCCGCGGAAGTGTCGCGGTTGCGGAAGAAAACGCCTTCGTCGGAAAAATCGTACCAGGGCACGCCATCTTCGGGCAGACGGTCGAGCGCGAAAGCGGCGGCCTTCTCGGCGGTTGCCAGCAGGGCCGCATCGTGGGTGGCGCGGTAGGCTTCGGCAAAGCCGTAGACCGCCCAGGCCTGGCCGCGCGACCAGGCTGAGTCGGCCGAAAGTCCCTGGTGCGTGTGCGTGAATACCATCTCGCCGGGCAGCGCGTGGTTGGGAAAATCCATCACCCGCTCGCTGGAGGTGAAGCGCTGGCGATTGTCGCCGGGGTTGTAATGCACCGATTGCGCCGCCGAACCATCGGCGCGCACCAGCCATTCGGCGGAGCGGGCGGCATGGCGATGGCCCAGGTCGAGCCACTGCGGGTCGCCGGTTTCGCGCGCCGCCCACCACCAGATCTGCAGGTTCAACATGGTGTCGATGATGGTGTCGTCGCCGTTCAAGCCCCAGGAGGCGACCAGGTTGGTGAGCGGATTGAACAGTTCCTTCAGGCGCGATGCGGCGTGCAGGCCCTCGGCACGGTAGGCTGGATTCTTGGTCGCCTGGAAACCCAGCACGGAGGAGTAGTAATTGAGGAACCCGGTATCGTGGTTCTGCTTGCTCTGATTGCCCATCAGGCGCGAGGTCCACAGCTCGGCCCATTGGCGGTAGCGCTCGTCGTGGGTGTAGGCGTAGAGTTTCCAAAGCTCGCCGGGAAAGAAAGCGCCGGTCCAGAAGTAGCCCTTTTGCTCCTTCCATTCGCCGGTGCGCGTGTCGCCTTCGGTGAAGAAGCCGACGCCCTCGAATTTGCCGGCGGCGCCCGGCGCGGTGGCGGTGATCTTAGGCTGATACTGAGTGGCGGTGCGGGCCGCAGCCTTGGCCAGCAGATCGAGAGCCTGGCCGTAGGAACGGTGCGTGGCGGTAAGCGAATCGGGCGGCGCGGATTGGGGCGCAGCGGCGGTGGACAGCAGGGCGACATGGGCGGGCTCGGCCAGTTGCGCGGCCACGGCGGCTACGTACTTCGCGAAACTCTCGCGCGTCGGCCGGGTGCTGTTAGCGGGCGCGACGGTGCCGGCCTGGTAGCGCTCGGCGGGTGTGGCGGCGTTCAAGACGAGCTGCTCGGTGCCTTCCTGGTCCCACGTGGCGGCGGCGTACCACTGGGCCGTGCCGTATATCGCCGCCGGCGATGGGCCGCCTGGCGCCACCGGCGCCGTGCTGCCTGGCGCTAACGGTGCCGTCCCGCCGGATGCCGACGGTGCCGTCCCGCTTGACGCCGACGGTGCCGTCCCGCTTGGCGCTGACGGCGATGTCCCGCCTGATGCCGGCGCCGTGCCGCCTGGCGCCGATGGCGTGGTGCCGCTTGGCGCCACTGGTGCCGTCCCGCTTGACGCCGACGGTGCCGTCCCGCCTGATGCCGACGCAATGCCGCCGGACGCCGACGGCGCTGTGCCGTTTGACGCCGGCGATGTGCCGCTAGACGCCAACGGCGCCGTGCCGCCCTTCAGTGCGAGGCGAATCATGTGATTCTGCGCGTCGGCCGTTACACCGGCCGACTGGCTCTTGGGCAGCAGCAGCGCAATTCCGAGGTACTCGTCCGGCAGCTCGCGGGTTCCCGCCTTGGTTCCGGGCTCGACCACCATGGCGCCCCAGGTGGCCAGCGTCTCCATCGACGGGGCGTTGGACGGGGTGGCGGGGGTGCCCTCTGGGCCCGGAAGCAACGCGACATCGGTGCGCCGTCGGATGGCGGCCACCAGGGTGACACCCGGCGGGCCGATCACCGTGATGCGGTGCTCGAAGCCGTGCTCGCCGGCCCACTGGGTAATGCGGCTCACCAGGTCGAGCGTCTGGCCGGCAACCTTCCATCCTTTATATTCCAGCTCGGCGACGGAGCGCACCGGACCGGTCGAGAGAATGCGCCATTGGCGGTCGGCCACCTCGGCCACAGCCTGAGCCTTGCCATCCACAAGAGCGCCCACCGCGCCGATGCCGAGCGACTGGTCCACCTTGAACATGTCGCGGCCCATGGGGGTTTCCAGGTGGTAGATATACTCCGGGCGCGAGAACATCTCCAGGTACAGGCCGGGGCGGCGCTTGCCGTACATGTCGATGGCGTTGCGCTTGTCGAAGTAGATGCGCCAGGCGGTCTGGTCGGATTCCCAACCCAGGCCCTCATAGCGGGTGGCAAAACGGGCGGCGGTTCTGGGCGGGTATGAGGAGCGCAGCCGCAGAATGGTGGCCTGGTCGCCGTAGGCTACGGTGACGATGCGAGTCTGGCGCGGATTCAAGGCGATTTGAAACACCAGCTCATCGAATTTGCCATCGCCATCCAGATCGTCGGCCTGGGAGGGCAGCTCGGTGGTTTCCAGGGTGCGGGCGTCCTGGTCGAGAGTGGCGGCCGCGCTGGTGGTGACAATGGCGTTGCCGGCGTTGAAATCCGGGGCGATGCGTTTGAGATCGGCCACTCGCAGCACCACATTTTCGGCGGGGCGCGGAGCGTCCGATGGGTTGGTGATGGCCAGCTTGAGCGTCTTGACGCGAGGCGCGGCCCCCAGCAGGGCGCAGGCTACGAAAATGGTCCACAGCGCGGTGGCCCTGAGGCGCATGATGTCCTACTTTCGGGAGGCTTCCAGGCCCGATCCGGCGGTGGCGTACTCGGGCTGCACGTTGACCACCCCGAACTGGCGGTCCTCCACTTCGCGATGGGCCGCCATCATCCACAAAAAATTGATGCAGCCGCCGGGCGCGGCCACGTTGGGGTGGTAGCCCTCAGGCATCACAACGCAATCCCCTTCCCGAACCGTGACCACGAGTTCAGGCGCCTGCGGATTGGTATACACCAGTTGCAGGCCCCATGCGGGCGCGGGCATATCAATATAAAGATACGCCTCTTCGAGCATGGCGGCGTGTTCGTGGGGCGGCCAGGAGGTCCAGTTGCCTGGTTCGCTGAAGGTCACCCCGGCGAGGATGCGGCCGGCCTGGATGTTCTTGCCGATCAGGATGTTGAGGTCCCGGCGGGCGGAAGCGCCGCCGGTGTGAAAATGCAGCGCGGGATCGTTCCGGACGTCGGAAAATGCCACAAACTGGACCGGGTATCGATGGGAAACCGGAGCGGAGATCTCGGCCAGATCGCAGCCTTGGGAGCTGGGGGCCACCGAGACTGCGGTATCACGCGGCACATAGAGGGCATCATAGGGGGTCATAGCGAAGGCGTGGCCGTCCACGGAGCCATCCACAGAGCCGTCCACGGAGCCGTCCACAGAGCCGTCCACGGTGACCTGCGCCCGGCCGCGGAGGCAGATGAAGCCGGTCTCGTGTTGGGCTGTGGAGAAATCCAGCGGAGCGCCGCCGGGATCGAGGATGATGCGGCCGTAGTGCAGATTGCGGACCGCCGCCTTATCGGGAGCCAGCCAGTTGTGGCGGCCTTTCAAACTGTGGGTGGCTCGCACCACGCAATCGTCTTGGTTCATATTATGAAACATAGAATGTCGTATTCCGCCACTAGTCTATGGATTTCGCGGCGCGGTGTCAACGGAGGGGAGCAGCAATTTAACGGTAATAGTGGGAAAAGTGAGAATAAAAAAGTTAAGGCCCCGAGCTGGGTATCTCGGGGCCTGCACTCAGAGGGTTGACGGTGGGAGGGGACTCACCGTCAGGATGCTGTCTGTGTTGATTTGATAGTAGCAGTTTCAGGTCTGCTTGTCTAGTATTTGGCGAAAAAAAATAAAATTATTTTTTGGGGGTGTCCAGGCTGCCCGCGCCGGCTCCACTTCCGGCGCGGGCAACGCTATCGGGCCGTCAGCAGGCTGCCCAGGCCTGCCGATGGTCCGTTTCCGAACATCGATGTTCGGAAATTTGGGGAAGCTTTGTTCAAAACAAACCAGTTAGCTTCTGGCAAACCGAACATCAATGTTCGGAATTGGCCTCCCTTCGTAAAGACTCGCTATGCCGGCGAGTCTTCTTCTACCCAAATTGTATGGCGCGAGCGGGCTGAGACCGGCGGGGCGAGATTTGGGCGATGCCGGTAAGTGGTTGAATCGGTTGGTACTTAGGAGCTTCGAGAAATTTCGCGAACTTTGTGAATTGTTTACCGGCCAAAAACGGGCGGCAGGGTCCAGGCGGGAGAAGTTGAGCCTTTTCTTCCAGATGGAGGTGAA
>JBKQPR010000098.1:0-30408 GCA_052144935.1 Bryobacteraceae bacterium | reverse complement strand
CCCGAAGGGGTGCTTAAACGAATTCGGGAAAAACCGGTACCCCGGACCGCTCCCTGACGGTCGCGGCTCTGTAACTTACTGGAATCACGCGGGCACGCGCGTCAGAGCCGCGAACCGTCAGGGAGCGGTTGCCGCCGCTGAGACGCGAAATCCCGAAAACGTTTAAGCACCCAGCCGGAAGGCGCCGCGGCAGCCACCCGTTAGACTCCCGACGGATCGCCGCCGTCGAGGCGCCGCACGATGGTCTCGACGTCGAATACGCAGCCGCCCCAGGTTCCGCCGCTGGCCTGCTGCAGGGCGGCCCACAGGCGGGTTGCCTCGGGCAGCTCCGGGTCGGGCGCAAGGTCCTCGCGCAGAGGCCGCGCCGCCAGCTCGCGGGCGCCCTCTTCGGCGCTTCCATTTACCACCAGGTTCACCGATCCATCCAGGCGCAGGCGGTCAATCGAGATCTCGATCCGGTCGCCATCGCGCAGCTTTCCCAGCGGCCCGCCGGCCAGCGCCTCGGGCGTCACATGGCCGATGCACGCGCCCGTGGAAACGCCGCTGAAGCGCGCGTCGGTGACCACCGCGATGTGCTTGCCGTAATCCAGATAGCGCAGCGCCACGGTTACCTGAAAAATCTCTTCCATGCCCGATCCCATCGGCCCGCGGCAGATCAGCACCAGCACATCGCCCGGGCCGAGCGCGCCACTCTTGATGGCGGCGATGGCCTCGCGCTCGGTGCGGAACACCCGCGCGGGGCCGGTCTTGCGGTAGACGCCGTCGGCATCCACCACGCTGGGGTCGATGGCGGTGCTCTTGATCACGGAGCCGCCGGGCGCCAGATTGCCGGTGGGGAAGGTGACGGTGGAAGTGAGTCCGCGGCGGCGGGCGCCGGCCGGGTCCATGATGACGCTGCCGGGGTCGATGCCATCGCGCTCCCGCAACACCTGGCGCAGGGCGGAGCGGCGCTCGGATTGTTCCCACCAATCCAGCACCTCGCCCAGGCGGCGGCCGCTTACCGTGAGGACATCGGTTTCGAGCAAGCCGGCCGCCCGCAGGTGCAGCATCGCCTCGGGCACGCCGCCGGCTAGAAACACGCGCACCGTGGGATGGCCCACCGGACCGTTGGGGAGCGCGTCCACCAGCCGCGGCGTCTGGCGGTTGACACGCGTCCAATCCTCCACCGTGGGGCGCGCCAACCCGGCGGCGTGCGCGATGGCGGGCAGATGCAGAATCAGGTTGGTGGACCCTCCGAAAGCCGCGTGGACCACCATGGCGTTGCGCACCGAAGCCTCGGTCAGAATGCCGCCCATGGCCAGTCCGCGGGCTTCCAGCGCCAGGACGGCGCGCGCCGAGCGGCGGGCCATGTCGAGCCAGATGGGATGGCCCGAAGGGGCTAGCGCGGAATGCGGCAGCGCCATTCCCAGCGCTTCCCCGACCACCTGCGAGGTGGCCGCGGTGCCCAGAAACTGGCACCCGCCTCCGGGCGTGGCACAGGCGCGGCAAAGCGCTTGGGCGGCGGCTTCCAGGGCCATCTGCCCGCGGGCAAAACGCGCGCCGGCGGATTGGATCTTGCCGGCATCCTCACCCGCTTCGGCCAACAGCGTGACGCCGCCGGGAATCAGCACACCGGGCAGGCCGCGTGCGGCGGCCAGCGCCATCATCATGGCAGGCAAGCCCTTGTCGCAGGTGGCTACTCCCAGGACGCCGCTGGCGGTGGGCAGCGAGCGGATCAGGCGCCCGAACACCGTGGCCGCGTCGTTGCGGTAGGGCAGCGAATCGAACATCCCGGTGGTGCCCTGGGTGCGGCCGTCGCAGGGGTCCGTGCAATAGGCGGCGAAAGGAACCGCACCCAGCGCCTTCAGTTCTTTGGCCGCGGCCTCCATCAGCAGCCCCACTTCCCAGTGGCCGGTATGATAGCCCAGCGCCACGGGCGTGCCGTCGGGAGCGCGAATGCCGCCGTGGGTACTCAAAATCAGGAACTCTTTGCCGCCGAGGGATGCCGGGTCCCAACCCATCCCGGCGTTCTGGGACCATCCAAAGAGGTCCCCGGAGGGCCGCGCCAGCAGCATTTCCGCCGTAATGGGCAGCGATCCCGCCGGGCCGGGGGCGGTGGTGTCTACGCGATAGAGCGCGGCATCGCCGGAATCGAGCAGCCGCGCGTCGAAATCAGTCATTACCTCAGGTTATAAAAAGCGGGCGGGCCGCGCAGTGTTCAATTTTGTACTCTTTTTGGGGTTGACGGAAGCGATGCGTTAAGCCAACCTGAGATATAGCGCGAGGAAGAGGATGCTATCCGACCCTAAAAAAACAGTCACCGCACAACATCCCCATCCCACTTTTCGTGTCGACGTGCAGCTTCACGATCTGCTGGTCAAGAACCACGCCAAGAGCCTGCTCCCCACTCCCGGGCAGCCGCTCACCCTACCCGACCCCGTATACCCGGAGCGCCCCGAATTGCAAGCGGCGCCGGACCCCGAAACCACCCCCGATAAGCGAACCTGGGGGGCAGGGTATGTCTACCGCGCCATGCGCGGCTGGCTCTTTCCGTATGTGCGCTCGCGCGTCATGCCGGGCGATTTCCACCCCATCATCGCGTACCTCTTCACGGAGTGGAAATGCAACCTGGATTGCCACTACTGCTGGGCCTTCGACAACCGCGTGAAGGGCATGACCGAAGACACCGCGCGCCGCTCCATCGACTGGCTGCACGACCATGGCTGCCGCGTGCTGGCGCTGATGGGCGGCGAGCCGCTGCTGCGCCCGCAACTGGTACACAAAGTGGTTTCCTACGCCGCCAGGAAGGGCTTCTGGGTGTACGTTCCCACGAATGGCCGGCTGCTGAGGCCGGATGTGATCGACCGCCTGGGCGATGCCGGCGTGGCCACGTTCAACCTGGCGGTGGATGCGGTGGACGAAAAGCCCGGCCTGCCCAAAGCGCTGGCACCCATCCGCAGTTATTTCGAGCACCTGGTGAAGCGGCAGTACCGCTACGGGTACACGGTGTTCTTCAACATGAACATCTGCCGCAACAACCTGGACGATGTCCGGCAGTTGACCGAGATCGCGCGCGAGCACCGGATCGCTACCGACTATCACATCAACGAAACCCCCATGCTGGAGGCCGGGCACTTCCAGCACCTCCACGAAAACGTCACCTACATCCACCCCGAAGACTGGCCGCAGGTGGACGAGCTGGTGGATTGGCTGATCGAGAAGAACCGCTCCGGCTACAAGATGGTGAACTCGGTCGCCCGGCTCAACGACATGCGCGACTTCATGCGCGGCAAGCTGCAGGAGTGGAGCTGCCGAGCCGGCCATAACAACGTGATCATCCGGACGGACGGCACGCTGGCGCCGTGCTTCCCGATGTACACGGCCACCTACGACTGGGGGGTGGTGGGCAGCCACAAGTTCGAGGCTGGGCAGCTCAACGAGATGAAGAAGTCCTGCGAGCCGCACTGCTTCTCGACGCTGAATCACAACCTGGCGTATTGCTACGACGCCACGCGCGTGATCAAGTGGATGGGCAAGCAGGCCTCCCACGGCTTCCAGGGCGCCACGGGGAGCTTCAGCGACTAACGAGGCTCTGTCTCAGGCGGACGAAGGCGCTTGACGCGGAGGCGGTAGAGCCGGCAGCAGTTCCTCGACGATGTGTTGGTGGGAGTCACTGCCCTCGAACCCGGCCCTTCTGTGGCCACGGCCAATACGAGGCACTTTCAGTCGATTCCGAATCTGACAGTGCGGCGGTTCTGAAGGACCAATCGGAGCGTTCGCGCCTGCCCGTGCTTACGCCGCCAGGGCCGCTTCCACGCTTGGGAAGAAGCGGAATACGGTATCCAGCAGGCTGACCTGGAAGGATTCCAGCACGTGGCCGGTGGCGCCTGCCATACGCATATCGCCGCCGGCCGCCATAATCTTGTTGAAGCTCGCGATAAAGTGCCCGATCCCG
Source organism: Bryobacteraceae bacterium (assembly GCA_052144935.1). Taxonomy (GTDB): domain Bacteria; phylum Acidobacteriota; class Terriglobia; order Bryobacterales; family Bryobacteraceae; genus JOPF133. The sequence goes on along the minus strand of JBKQPR010000098.1, from coordinate 26,474 downwards.
GTGCTGTCGATGGCCGCTACAGCGCTGAGATCGAAAATGAAGATGCGCTTCCCCTGGCGCAGCAGTTCTTCCACCAGGATCACGATCTGTTCGCCTCCCTGCCCCAGCATCAGCTTTCCGGAGAGGGGTACCAGGACCGTGCCCGGAACGATTTCGTTGAACGCAATATCCGCCGGCATCGAACGCACTAGTGTACGCCGTTTGCGGGGGAAAGCGCCAGGGGGCGTCCGGCGATTGTCAACGCCAAATGGAAATAGGCCGGCGCGACACACGCCCAAGAGGCCACGTCCCGTGACGTCCCCTCCACAGCGGTCTCCGGATGAGAACTTCGCGTCCGACTCGGTCAACTCAGATGGGAAGCCGACGCCGGCGGATTCTTTCACGGTCCACTACAACAACGAATCGAGGTAACTCTGCGTGCGCACACGACATGAGGACGCGCCGCACACAATCCTGGCTCTCGAGTTCGCTGTAGTTCCCGCTGCGCAGCAGAATCAGCCCCGGTCCCGTCGAACCCAACTCGGCCAGAAGTCTCGGATAGTCCAGGTCCGCCGTGATGACGACGCGGCCCTCGCGCGCAGCAGCCTGAAGAATCTCTAAGTCCGGACTCCGGTTCATAGAGAGTTCAATTGCATGGACAGCGTCATGGCCTTCGGCTCGCAGCCACTGCGCCAGATCCGGCGACAGCGGCATATCGATCAAGAACTTCACCGGCTCAGCTCAATCGTCTCGTCTTCCGAAAGGCAGGCCGCATAGAGTAGGGCCTCGTCGATATCTGCCTCTTCCAGGTAGGGATACGCGCTCAAGATCGACTCCCTGGTTTCCCGGGCCGCCAGCAGCCCGAGCAGCCGCGATACCGGGAAGCGTAGGTTGCGGATGCAAGGCTTGCCCGTGGCTACGACGGGGTCAACGGTGATTCGCTCGAACCGCATGGAAAGTGTCCTCTCCAATGATAGCAACGACACCCGTCAAGGAATCGTTCTCTGGAAATTTGTCCATCCGGACAAAGAGCCGCTTGCAAATCACTGAACACAAGCAGCCTATTTTTCAAAACGCCCAGATGTGCTCTTTTTCCGTTTCCCGGACGGCAAAGGAATACGCCGAAACCGGCGCTGCGTGAGGCGGCAGACTAACCTCCACGCTGCCCGCCGCCCGCTGCCCGACGGAATCACGGCGCAGGCACAATCCGAAGCGTCCTTCTTCGCGGCCGGAAGAGCGCCGAGACGATATGTCGGCGCGGCAGCCACGAGTGGCAGCCACGAGTGGCTGCGCCACGTCATTTGGTGATCTTGTTCAGCTCCGCCGTGATTTCGTCCAGCGATTTGCGCACCACGCCGTAGCGTTCGATGGCGTCGCGGCCGATCTTCTGGTCGGTGCTGTTGGTCATGCCGAACAGGTAGGTGATGTGGGTCTGCAGGCCGGGCTGGCTATAACGGATCGGCGGCGTCAGCAACCGGGCAGCCATGTCGTTCAGGTTGGCCAGTTCCGCCGCCGCGGCGCTTCCGGGCCCAGAGGGCACCGCCGCGGCGCGCAGCCTGGCCTGTTCGGCGCGCAGCTTGGCCACCGTCTGGTTGGCGTCGCTTACCAATTGGCGCACCCGCATGTTGTGCTCGAACTGCTCGCGCAGATCGGCGGTGGTGACGCCGGCCTTGGTCACGCGCGGATCTTCGATGATGGTGAGCGGCTCGGTGGCGCTCCACGACCCCAGCGTCAAACGCACGGCGTATTTCCCGGGAACCGCCATGGGGCCGTTGAGACCTTCCGGACGCGTGGCGCTTTGCCATGGGCCGGGATAGCGCAGATCCCAGGTGAAGCGATGCATGCCGGCGCTCTTATCCAGCCTGGTTGGACCGCCGCGCCCGCCACGGCCTCCACCCCCGCCGCCTCCTTCTTCCTCGTCGCCGCCGCCGGCGAAATCGGCTTCCTGCGGACGTTCTTCCACTGCCGCGCCGGCGCTCGTGAACTTGCGCACCAGCTTGCCCGCGCCGTCCAGCACTTCCATGGCGATCTCGCCCGAGGGCGCGGAGTGCAGATAGTAATCGATGCCGGCGCCGGCCGGCGGATACTGTACGCCCGAACCGCGCCCCAGCCCTCCGCCGAACCCGCGCGGCGGAGTGCGCACGGCCTCGCGCGGCGCGAACAGGTACGCGTCCGCCGTAGTCACCTTATCGCTCAGTTGCTCGACGGGCGTGAGGTCGTCGAGAATCCAGAACGAGCGGCCCTGCGTGGACGCCACCAGGTCTTTGTGCGCCACCTTGATGTCGGTCACCGGCGTCACCGGCAGATTCAATTGGAACGATTGCCAGTGCCCCCCGTCGTCGAAGGAAATGTACATGCCGAATTCGGTGCCGGCGTAGAGCAGCCCCTCGCGGGCGGGATCCTCGCGCACCACGCGGGTGGGTTCATCTTTGGCGATGCCGTTCGAGCCATCGGTAAGCCGCGTCCAGCTCCTGCCGAAATCCTTGGTGCGGTAAATGTACGGCGCGAAATCGCCCAAGAGGTAGCGATAGATCGCCACATAGGCCGTGCCTGCGTGGTGCGGGCTGGGTTCGAGGTTCTGCACACGCCCGCCCGGCGGCAGGTCCTTCGGCGTCACGTTATCCCAATGGCCGCCGCCGTCGCGCGTCACATAAACCAGGCCGTCGTTCGATCCGGTCCATATGAGACCCTTCTGCACCGGCGATTCGCGAATCGCGTAGAGCGTGCTGTAGACCTCTTCGCCGGTGGCGTCGCGCGTGATCGGCGTGCCCGAGGGCTCTTGCGGCTCGCCGGGAGGATGCGCGGTCAGGTCGGGGCTGATCTTCTGCCACGTCACCCCGCCATCCAGCGTGCGATGCAGATATTGCGAGCCGTAGTAAACGGCGTACGGCGCGAACGGCGAAACCTCCATGGGAGAGACGCGCTGGAAGCGGTAAATCAGCGTGCCGCCGCCGTTGCCGTAGAGCGACTCCGCGCCCACCCAGTAGCGCATCTCATCGGTGGTGGCCATATGCTGCACCGAGAATTGGCCCTTGCAGCTTCCGTACACCACCTGCGGATTCGCGGGGTTCGGAATGATCGGCCCGGTCTCGCAGCCCGGCCCCACGCGAAAGTCCTGCCCGGTGCCGAGCGGCAGGCTGGGCACGATCACGGTGGTGTTGTCCTGCTGCGCGCCATAAACAAGATAAGGATATTGATCGTCCACGGCCACCTGGTAGATCTCCGCGGTGGGTTGATTGCTCTGCGTGCTCCAGGTGTGGCCGCCATCGAGCGACACATTCGCGCCGCCATCGTTGGATTGGATCATGTAATCCGAGTTCTTGGGATTGATCCAGATGTCGTGATTATCGCCGTGGGGCACCTGGGCGCGGCGCACGGTCTTGCCGCCATCGGTGCTCTTGAACCAGCCTTCGTCGCCGATGAAGACGACGTCGGGGTTGTTGGGGTCCACGCCGAGGGTGTCGTAATAGAAAGGACGGGTGATGATGGCGCCCGATCCGTTGACCAGCGTCCAGGTAGCGCCGGAGTCTTCGGAGCGGTACAGGCCGGAGCCGGGCTTGGCTTCAATGAGCGCGTAGATGCGCTCCGGTTTGGCCGCCGAGATCGCGACGTTGCTGCGTCCGAACAACTCGTGCGGCAGGCCGCCGACGAGCTTGCTCCAGTTGTCGCCGCCATCGGTGCTTTTGTAGATGCCGCCCTCCAGGGCGCCGCTGACGATGGTCCATGGCTTGCGCTGGCCGTGCCACATGCAGGCGAAGATCACCTTGGGGTTGGCCGGCTGCAGTTCCAGGTCGGCCGCGCCCAGGGTATCGGAGAGGAACAGGATCTGTTTCCAGGTTTTGCCGCCATCGGTGGAGCGGTACACGCCGCGCTCCTTGTTGGGGACGAAGGGATTGCCCAGCGCCGCCACATACACCACGTCGGGATTTGTGGGGTTCACGCGGATGGTGGAGATTTGGCCGGTATCGCGCAGGCCGGCGAAGGTCCAGGTCTTCCCGGCGTCAGTGGATTTATAGATTCCGCGCCCGATCGAAACATTGCTGCGGATCTTCGACGAGCCGGTACCGGCGTAAACGATATCGGGATTGGAGAGGGACACCTCGATCGCGCCCATGGATGCGACGGAGAACCAACCATCGGAGATGTTGGTCCAGGTATGCCCGGCGTCGACGGTCTTCCAGACGCCGCCGCCGGTGGATCCCATATAAAAGGTATAGGGTTGGGAAGGCACTCCGGTCACCGCGGTGACGCGCCCGCCACGCTCCGGGCCGATCATGCGGTAGTGGAGACCGCTCCAGAGGGCCGGATCGTAGCCGGTGTGTTGTGCGTTGGAGATTGCCGCGATCGCCAGCAGAGCAAGCCCGCCGGCGGCCAAGAGGATCGGTCTGAGTTTTGCCATCCGTAACATTTTACGCCAACGGAGGGTGGGCGACAGCGCCTACGGCCGAAGCCTATGATCATAGGGTATGGACTGGGCCGGCATCGAAGCAGACCTCAATGCCTACGGCTGCGCCGTGGCGCCGCGCCTTCTGGACGCCGTGGAATGCCTCGCGCTTCGGGACCTATACCCGCGCGACGACCTCTTCCGCAGCCGCATCGCGATGTCGCGCCACGGCTTCGGCCAGGGCGAGTACAAATATTTCCACTACCCGCTGCCGGACACCGTGGCCGAACTGCGCACCACGCTCTATCCCGGTCTGGCGGCCATCGCCAATGGCTGGAACGAATCCCTCGGCGTTGACACCCGATATCCCTCTACCCATGCCGCATACCTGAAGATCTGCCGGGACGCCGGACAAAGCAAACCGACGCCGCTATTGCTGGCCTACGGAGCGGGCGATTACAATTGCCTGCACCAGGATCTCTACGGCGAACTGGTTTTCCCGCTCCAGGCCGCCATCCTGCTATCGCCTCCCGGCGATTTCACGGGCGGCGAATTCGTGCTCACCGAGCAGCGTCCGCGCAGGCAGTCGCGCGCCGAAGTGGCGCCGCTCAGGCAGGGCGATGCGGTCATCTTCCCGGTGAATCACCGCCCTGCGCGTGGGGCGCGCGGAGTGTACCGGGTCACCATGCGTCACGGCGTGAGCCGCGTGCGATCGGGCAGCCGCCATACACTTGGTATCATCTTCCACGACGCGCTATGACCTCCCTGTTCGACCAGGATCCGCAGCCGCGCTCCTCGGAGCAGCTTGAAGAGGGAGCCGTGCTGTTGCGCGGGTTCGCCACTGGAGAGGCGGCGGAACTGGTGGAAGAAGTGGCGCGGATCGCGCAGGCTGCGCCGTTCCGCCACCTGGTGACGCCCGGCGGCTATAGCATGTCGGTCGGGATGACCAACTGCGGCCGCGTGGGCTGGGTCTCGGACCGCAGCGGCTACCGTTACGATCCCACGGATCCCCAGAGCGGGGCGCCCTGGCCCGGCATGCCCGCGCCGTTCCTCGGGCTCGCCCGACGGGCTGCCGCCGAGGCCGGGTTCGCCCACTACCGTCCGGACGCCTGCCTGATCAATCGCTATGTGGCAGGGGCCAAACTGGGCCTGCACCAGGACCGGGACGAGGAGGACGCCTGGGCTCCGATCGTCTCCGTTTCGCTGGGTCTGCCCGCGGTATTCCTGTGGGGCGGCAAGCGCCGCGCCGATGCGGTGCGCCGGCTGCGGGTGGAAAGCGGCGACGTGGCGGTGTGGGGCGGCCCCGCACGATTCGTCTACCACGGCGTCGCTCCGCTCAAGGACGGGCAGCATCCGCTGACCGGGGCCACTCGCATCAATCTTACGTTCCGCAAGGTATTTTCCACGCCGAGTTCTTAACGGATAGACAGCGATCATTCGATCTGGCCGGCATTCCGCAACGAATACTGGCCGGCCGACTACTTCATCGATCGGAGCGGGCGAATCCGCGATCACCACTTCGGCGAAGGCGAATATGAGAAGTCCGAGCGCGTCATCCAGGAACTCTTGCGTGAAAACGGAGCGGCCGGCCTGAGCGGTGGCGCGGTTCGAATCACCGCTCGAGGAGCCGAGGCGCCCCCGAGCGAGGATGTGCAGTCTCCCGAGACCTACGCCGGCTACGGACGCGCCGAGCGTTTCGTTTCGCGCGAGCGATTGGCTCACGACTCGCGGAGGACCTACAGCCTGCCCCTTACGCCCGCTTTAAATCAATGGGGATTGGCCGGTCTGTGGAACGCCGGCCCAGAGCGTAGCGCGCTTCAGGCAGCACCCGGCAAGGTTGTGTTCCAATTCCACTCACGCGACCTGCACATGGTGTCAGGTGCAGCGAAGAACGGCAGCCCCGTTCGTTTCAAGGTGACTCTAAATGGGGCCGCACCGGGTGACAATCACGGAGTCGATTCCGGCCCGGACGGTTCCGGCGAAGTTCGGGAACCCCGGCTTTACCAGTTGATACGGCAGAAGGGACGAGTCCAAGACCGGACCTTTGAGATCGAATTCCTCGATCCCGGTGTTGAGATCTTTTCATTCACGTTTGGCTAGTAACCAACACGAGAAGGCGGCCGATTGGGAAAGCTTTGCAGTCGTGCGAGAGCGGAGGACGTGGTCTCTCGTGCCGAGGCGCTGGGTGCGGAGGAGACCGTGCGCTTCAGGGGCGGGCGGCCAACTTGGAGGCGGTCACCAGGGGTTGGGGACCGGCACACTCGATCACTACCAGGTGATGGCCGCGGGGCAGGAAGAGGGTTTGGCCGCCGGCGTCGCGGACCGGATACGATGCGCCATCGACCTTCACGCTCATGGCGGGGCGGTCGAGGACGGCCAGAGCCCGCGCGGCCGAATCGTAGGTCACCTCGACCGCCGCGGGCGATGTCACGCGCGCCGAGCGTACTTCCGCGTTCAGACGCAGGACACGCGGGGCGCCGCTCGGGGCATCGGGCTCCACTGTGTGAAGACCGGCGGGCAGCCATACGGTTTCGTCGTCCGCCACGGGCCACGGCAGGCCGTCCACGATGGCCGATCCCTTCCAGGGAAGGCCCACGGCCGCGAGCGAATCCACGGTCACCTGCTGGCCGGCCTTCTCCATCCGCGTGACCGTGCTGGCCGCGCTGGGCAGAAGCTTTAAATCGGGGAGCGCGAGGCTGCTCTCGAAGTACAAGGCCACGCGAGCGAAGTTGCGGGCCGCCTGATGCACGATCTGGAACAGCTCGGTGCCGGTCTGTTGCTTGGTGGGGTAGACGTTCTGATAGCGGTCCACGATGTTCACGTCGATGGCCAGTTGCGCGGCGTGGCCGGTGAGGGCCCGGTAGCGGTCGGCAATGGTTTCGTAGCGCTGCGGCCCGAGATTCCACACGGTGGCGGGATCCTCGATCAGGAACGTGAAAGAGTGCGTGTCCAGGAGCGGCAGCGCGCGCGCGGCATCCGCGCCGAGGGCTTCGCGCATGTGCGGGTCGAAGCGATCGTCGACGTGGGTCAGGACCAGGTCGAGATCGGGTTTTGCATTGGGCGACTTGGGATCGCGGGCCTTTTCGAGCTCGCCGATCCATTCCTCTTCGATGCGTGCCGCCAAGTCGGCGCGGAAATCCAGGAAGCGCTGACGGGCGACCGCGTCGTCCTTGCGGGAGCGGAAGGCCTCCAGAGGATCCCAGCCGTTCTTCAGATGGAACTGCGCGCGCACGTCCAGGTTCATGGGGGTGAAACGGGACGGGTCGTCGATGCCGTGCAGGGATTCGAAGTACAACTCGGCGAGATTGACGCCATCCCAATCGAAGCGCGCGAGCAACTGGCGGACGCCGGCGGACACGGCGCGGAAGCAATCGCGATTGGTGAGGTTCATCAACTTGCGCCAGTCGAGCTCGGCATCCTGCAGGACGGCGGTCTTCTCGCGCCACTCGGGATGGGCGGACCAGAATTTCTCGCTGACATGCGGCAGCTCCAGCCAGGCATAGACCTGAATGCCCTCGCGGTGGCAGGCCTTGATGAGGCGTTTGAGGTACGCATCGCCTTCGGCGTCGGGTTCGAAGAAGTGCCAGGCCGCGACGTGGAGGGCGGCGATGCCCGACTTGCGCCAGCGCGCGGCGAAGTAGTCGACATCCACGCGCGAGCGGTAGGCGGAATCGAAGAAGGCCCACAGGCGGGAGGAGCGGAAGGGCGGGTCGAGACCCATATCGCACAGGGCATCCAGCAAGTAGGGGAAACGCTCGTAGCCGCGTTCGCCGGGCGAAACGGCGACCCAGAGCACGGCGCCCGATCCACGGCGCAGACCGGCGGTGAGCGGGGCGCCGGCCCAGCGATCGCGCGTGAACACCATGGCGGCGGCAGGGAGGGTGAAGACCGGGAGATCGAGGGGGTTCTCCCAGACGATGGAGAGGCCGGGCTGGTGGATGTCGCGCAAGCTGCCGGCATGGACCATGGTGGCGCCGGGACGGATGCCGAAGGACTCGGCGAGGGGCGATGCGCCTTCGAGGATGAGGATGGCGCCGGCTTCGACACGCTTAGGCCAATCGGGGGAAGCGGGGGCGCCGGGGAGGGCTACGGTGACGCGGGCGGTGGAGACGCCGGCGGGAGGAGGCTGGAGGCCGATGGAGGAGAGGATGGCGGGCCAGGGTCCGGGGGGGGCGGAGAGCATGGAGAAGTAGGGGAGATCGACGGCGGAGAGGGGGAGGGAGAGAGCGAGGAGGGACAGAAGGGTGGCGGCCAGGCTGCTCTCACCGCGGAGACGCAGAGACGCGGAGGAAGACACGGAGAAAACAACGGCTTCGGTCAGAATTTCAGTTGGCGGGGCGGGTAACTCGCGCTGGAATTGCGGGCGGTCTTCGGATGGGGCTATTCGGTCAGAGCGGGTTCGGGGTCCGGGGCAGTTGGCGCCGCGGGATTCTGGGGCTGCTGTGCCGCTGCTTCCGCAGCCCGGCGGCGGGCGCGGGCCGCCTGGAACTCCTTGCCCGCGTCCGGACCCACCAATTTGAGATCGCTCTGGTGTTTCGGGTCGAAGTCGTATTCCATCGAATGCGCTCCTGATACTAGGATCTGCCGCTTTCAGTGCGGCGTCAACTGCTTCTTGGCCGTGCTGCGCTTCGAGACCGGCCAAATACCGCTGGAATACCTCTAACGCCTCGGGGCGCGTATATCCCAAAGCGTCTCCCTGGCCGCTGGCGATGTAAGCCGGAACCTCGTACCAAATTTGCTCCGGCGGAAATCCCGTGCGACGCGAGAGAGCCTCGGCTCCAGCCCGCTCCAAGCGGTGCGACAGGAATTCCTCTGCCGCCCGGTGGCCCGCAAGCCCCTGTGGCAGTCCGTTTTGGAACAGATGAAAGCGTTCGTGGAGGAGGGTCCTGAGAACAGCCGCCTCCGAGCGGCCTTCCACCACCACCCCAGTCACGGGTCCATGCGCGGCGGACCGGCGCAGGGTGTCGGCGATTTTGCGAATGGATTGCCGCGCCGCCGGAAAATTCGCATAGGCAACCAGGGACGTTTGCAGTTCCGCGTCTCGAGCCAGGGAGAGCGCTTCGTCCTCGGTCAAAAAGACTCCGCGAAAAATCGGCCCTTGCATCAGGACCCGGAGGAACTGAGCTGCCGGCCAGTTCAGCAAGACCACTGCCGGTTGGCCTTCCGGCGTCCACTCGGCCGCGTCGGCATCCTCCATCAGCTCATGAGCGGTCGTGTAATCGCTGACCTCGCGCCGGGATGGCTTCACTAAGTGGGCGAGCGGGTTCGTTCCGGGTTGCTCGTCCGATTGGAACTCTAACCGTCGCGTTGCCAAACCGGCTTTTCGAACGTGGCTCAGGGTCCAGGGCTTAGTGGGAGAAGGCATACCAGACTCCGGCGCGGAGGTCGTTGAAGGTGGGGCCGCGGGGGTTGCCCGCGTTGACCAGGTAGGCGCCGCGCAGGCCGCTGACCGTGAAGTACATCGAGGGGGGAAGGAAGGAGGCTGTGAATCGTAGTCCAGGACCGGTTTCTACGAAATTGGCCCAGTACTGGCGCTGATCGTCGATGGTGAGGTTGGCGTTCCAGAAGACCTGGCCGCGAAAACCGCCCGAGCCGAAGGTGTAGCCGCCGCGGGATTGGCTGTAAAGGATCGCATCGTTGTTGAACCGGCTGACGAAGACGGCGTCCAAAGTGGTGTCGGCGAAGGGGCCGGTGGATTCGGCGCGCAGGCTGTGGCCGACGGCAAGGCTGGCGGAGAGCCCGCCGCGGTAATCGGGGAGCTTGTGGCCGTTGATGTAGCTCATGGAATTGCCGGCTTCGCCCCATAGAAAGATGTGATGCCAGGGAATGGTGGCGAGGCCGGCCCCCACGATCACGGAGCTTTCCGAAAGATATTGCGGCCCGGCCAGGGCGGGCAGCCCTTCGCTGACGCGGGCATCGCCCACCAGGCGCACGCTGAGATAGGGGTGGATGGGCAGACCGGTGCGGAACTCGGCCTTGATCTGTCCGTATCCGAAAGCATCGTGCCAGCGCGTGGAGAACAGGGGATAGATCCAGGCGGAGAAGCGAACGAGTCCGGCCGAGCCGCGCAGATTGCGCCAGGCTTTGGTGGCTTCGGCGGCGGTGGTGGGATCGGGACTGGAGCGAGCCATTTGGAACCAGTGGATGGCCTCGGAATCCTGGCCGAGGATGTTGAGGGCGGTAGCCAGCTCCAGCATGACGCCGTAGTCGGAGGGATCGGCTTCGTGGGCGGTGCGCAGGTAGCGGGCGGCATCCTTTATATATCCGGCTTTCATGCTGCGCTCGCCCATGGTTTTAGGATCGACGCGCTCGCCCTCGGGCAGGGCGGCTGGGCCGCCGGTGGGCGCGATCTGCGGGAGGTGAAGGACGGCGCGGACGCGGTTGGCGAGGGCCTGATCCTTCCCGGCGAGGACGCGGTCGAACAAGGGCTTGGCGCCGGCCTGATCGCCGCGCGAGTGGAGCATGAAGCCGAGCTGGGCGGCGGAGAGCACGTCGGCGGGGTCGGTCTGGGTCTGGATGCGAAACTCCCTTTCGGCGTCGGCGGGCTTGGCCATGCCGAGGAGGAGGAAGCCCAGCTCGCGGCGGAGCGCGCCGTTGACCGGATCGAGTTCCAGGGCGTGGCGGAACTCGGCGACGTAGGGGTAGTGCTTGGGGAGCAGCTCGCGGGCCATGTCGGCGGCCACCGGCTCACCGCCGCGGGAGGCGGCCAGGAGGGCGGCGTTGGCATCCTCATTGCGAAGTTGGGCCTTCCAGACGCGGCCCAGGTCGAGGAGCACGGAGCGGCGGTCGGGGAGGATGAGCCAGGCCTTTTCGTAATGCTCGGCGGCGAGAGGGAGCTGATCGCGCTGCTCGGCCAGAGAGGCGAGCTGGTAGTGGGCGTCGAAGGTATCGGCGCCCAGGGCGATGGCCTTCTGCCAGCGGTCGATGCCGGCGGCGAGGGGGTCGTCGATGTTGCGGAAAGCCTTCTCGGCGACGGGGGCGGAGGGGGAATCGGTCTTGCGGATGCGGTCGAAGATGCGGCGGGCCTGGGATTCCTGTTTCGATTCGAAGCACAGGAAGGCGTACTCCATGGCGACGGGCAAGTCCTTGGGATCGAGCAGCATGGCCTCTTGGAATTGTTCGCGGGCGAGGTCGTTTTCACCGATTTTGAGATAGGTGTAGGCGAGGTCCTTGCGGATGGCGGCGCGCTGGGGGGCGAGGTCGATGGCCTGGAGGAACTGGCTGACGGCGGTGTCGTAGTCGCGGGATTGGAGGGCGGCGTAGGCCCGGGCGAGGGGATCGGACGGCTGCGCCAATAGCACGGTGCAGGCCGCCAGCAAGAGTAGGGCGCGCATGGCTTTTAGGGGTATAGTGCGGGGGGGAGGGGGAAAATCGCAGGGATTTCTGGGGAGAGCCGGGGATTCACCGCGGAGACACGGAGAACACGGAGGAAGCGCGGAGAAGAAACACCAAGAAAGAGGGAACGGAGGACGGGGAAAATCGCAGGGATTTGTAGGGGGAGAGCACAGATTCACCGCGGAGACACGGAGAACACGGAGGAAGCGCGGAGAAGAAGACCGAGGGTTAGCGGAAATTTTCGACCAGCATCAGGTCGTCTACAGAGGAATCGAGTTGCGTGTAAGCCAGCCATTTCTCGTCGGGCGAGACGCCGATGCGCAGAATCGGGGGCTTATCGAAGTGCCCCAACTCCACCGTCTGGTTGTCCGCGAAGCGGTACAGCTTCAACGGGGCCGTCCCGGATGCAGGGTTGGGCGGACCGGCGAAGTAAATGCCGGAGGCTCCCACACAAAACTCAAAGACGGTGTGGAGGCTTCGGTCGGGCAGGACCGGGGTTTCCTCGCCGCCGTCTGCCGGCACTTTCCAGAGGCCGAGAGTCGTCTTGCTGTAATAGATCCACTTGCCATCGGGCGACGGCATCGACGCGTATGCACCCTTGTGGGTGATTTGCAGGGCTTCCCCGCCGTTGGCCGGAATCCGGTAGAGTTGCCGCTCGCCGGAGCGGAGGGAGGCAAAGTAGATCCAGTGGCCATCGGCGGAATAGCAGGGGAGGTGGTCTTCCGCGGGATGATCGGTCAGCCGCTTGGGCGTGCCCCCGTCGGCTTTGATGGAATAGATGTCGGCGAGACCCTCGGGGCGTGCATCGAACACGATGGTCTGGCCATCCGGAGACCATTTGGGAACGCCGGCCACTCCCTCAGTGAAATTCGTCAATGCTACCGGATTCGAGCCGTCGGCATCGGCTACCCAGATCTGGCGCACGCCGCCACGATTGGAAGAGAAGGCTATGCGCTTTCCATCGGGCGAATAAGCTGGTGAAGACTCGTAGCGGGTCGAAGACAGGAATTTGATGGGGGCTCCGGGCCCTGAGGCCGCCAAACCGCTTGCTGACGCGCGCGGCTCTGAAGCCGGGAGCGGCATCCGCCATATGTTGTAGTCGCGGAACGACCGGCTGTAGACCAGCCTGTGCCCTTTGGGTGCAATCGCCAGATCCACCGCGTAATCGCCGATTCCTTCCATCCGCTGGGGCGTGCCGCCGGAAGCCGGCACACGGTAGATAGCCAGAAAGCCGGTGGAATCGCCGCCCACGTAGAGGATCTCCTTGCCATCGGCGGTCCACACGGGCGAGCTCTTGTTCCGTTGATCGTTGGTGATCCGTCGAGGCTCGCTCGCGATGGCGCCGTCTCGCAAACCGGCCACAAAGACGTCCTGATTACGGTCCGAGAAGGCGCGGGTGAAAACCACCTGCCGGCCGTCGGGAGAGACGGAAGGGTCGAAGTCCCCAAAGGCTCCCGCCGGCGGGTCTGTCAGCTTGCGTCTTTCCCCACCGGCCGAGGGATCCACGAAGAGAACGCGGTGTTGCGGCGACACAATGACAGAGAAATAGAGCCACTTCCCGTCGGCCGACCAGGCCACGTGGTTCTGGCTCAGCCCTTCGTCGATTTTCCGATCGGGCCCGCCGAGCGCCGGAATGACGATCAGGCCGTTGGGCTTCCCCGGGGCAGACCGCACAAAGGCGATGGACTGTCCATCGGGCGACCAGGCCGGGTAGAAGGCTGCGGCGCCAGGGGTATTGGTCAGCTTCAGCGGGGTGCCCCGGCCGGCCAAGCTGACGTAGAGCTGCGTCGGGGCGTTCTCCTGGCCGCCATCCCAGACAAAGGCGAACTGGCTTCCATCGGGGGAGAGCGTTGGTTCGCCCTGGTAGCTGGGGTAGGAGGTGAGCGGAACCTCCTTGAGCGGGATGGGGGTTTCGTGCCAGCGGGGGAGGAGGAAGAAGAAGAGAGCGGCGGATAGCGCCAGGACGGCGGCTGCGAGCGCGAGCCAGCGCCTTCGGCGCTGGTTGGCAGGCGGAAGGGCTGGGTTGGCAGGCGGAAGCGCCTGCCCCACATCGGACTCCTCTTTCAGTTCCTCCAGCGCGATCCGGATCTCGGCCATGCTCTGGCTGCGCCGCTCCAGATCCTTACGCAGGCAGCGGGCCACGATCCGCTCCAGCTCCTTGGGCAGTCCGGGAGCCACTTCGGCGAGCGGCGGCGGCTCCTGGTTCAGAACCGCGGCCATGGTGGCCATGCGCGTCTCGGCCCGAAAGGCGCGCTTGCCGCTGAGCATTTCGTAGAGCACCAGGCCGAAGGAAAAGATATCCGAGCGCGCATCCACCTTCTTGCCTTCGGCCTGCTCGGGCGACATGTAGGCCGCACTGCCCACTACCGCGCCGTGTTCGGTGAGGGCGCGCTCGGTGCGGGTGGCGTCGTCCTCCATGACCTCGGATTCGTCGGTGAGCTTGGCGAGACCGAAATCCAGGACCTTGACCAATCCGGGGTGGCCACCTTCGGGCCCGGTGATCATGATGTTGGCGGGTTTGAGATCGCGGTGCACGATGCCGGCGGCGTGCGCGGCGGCCAGAGCGCCGGCGATCTGGACGGCGTATTTGAGCGTCTCGGGGACTTTCAGGCGGCGGTGGGCCAGGAGATCCTCGAGGGTGCGGCCGGGCACCAACTCCATGGCGATGTAATCGACGCCGCCGGCCGCGCCGATCTCGTAGATGGTGATGATGTTGGGATGGTTGAGGGCGGACGCGGCCTTGGCTTCCTGAATGAAACGCTGGAGGCGGGTGGGCTTGGCGACCTTGTCGGGCGGGAGAATCTTCAGGGCGACATGGCGGTCCAGGCTACGGTCGATTGCTTCCGAGACGACGCCCATGCCGCCTTCGCCGAGCTTGCCGACGATCTCGAAGTGCGCTATTTGTTTGCCTGTCATCCCGCCTCGGGGGGTCCGCTTGAATTGCACCGGGCCCAGGATGGGCGCCCCGACACGGAGAACACGGAGGAAGCGCGGAGGAAGACAAGAGTGAGGGGCTTCGCCGGCATGTGGTTAGCGGAAATTCTCTACCAGCATCAGGTCGTCGACCGAGGAATCGAGCTGCGTGTAGAGGAGCCATTTCTCGTCGGGGGAGACGTTGATATGCAGATTCGGAGGCGTATTCAAGCGCCCCAGATCTACCGTCTGGCCGTCCGCGAAACGGTAGAGCTTCAAGGGCAACGTCCCGGACGCGGGGTCGCGGGGACCGATGAAATAGATGCCGGAGGGTGTAACACAAAACGCGAAAGTGTTGGGGAGGCTTCGGTCAGGCAGGACCTGGGTCTCCTCGCCGCCATCGGCTGGCACTCTCCAGATGGCGAAGCCGGGCTTGCTGTAATAGATCCATTTGCCGTCGGGCGACGCCATGGACACGTAGGCGCCCTTGTGCGTGATCTGGACGGCTTCCCCGCCATTGGCTGGGATGCGATAGAGTTGCCGCGCGCCCGAGCGCGTGGAAGCGAAGTAAATCCAGCGGCCATCGGCGGAATAGCAGGGGAGATGGTCTTCGGCCGGATTATCGGTCAGCCGCTTGGGGGTGCCTCCGTCGGCCTTGATGGAATAGATATCGGCAAGGCCCTCGGGACGCGCATCGAACACGATGGTCTGGCTATCCGGCGACCATTTCGGACTGCCCGCCACACCCTCGGTGAAATTCGTCAAGGCCACCGGATTGGAGCCATCGGCATCGGCTACCCAGATCTGGCGCACGCCGCCGCGGTTGGAAGAGAAGACAATGCGCTTTCCATCGGGTGAATAAGACGGTGAAGTCTCATAGCGGGTCGAGGACAGGAACTTGGTGGGGACCGCGGACGCGGAGGCCGCCAAACCGCTTGCTGACGCGCGCGGCTCTGAAGCTGGGACTGAGGCGCGCGGCTCTGAAGCTGGGAGCGGCATCCGCCATATGTTGTAGTCCCGGATCGACCGGCTGTAGATCAGCCGGTGGCCTTTGGGTGCGATGGCCAGATCCACCGCGTAATCGCCGATTCCTTCCATCCGCACGGGCGAGCCGCCGGAGGCCGGCACACGGTACATCGCCAGAAAGCTGGTGGGTTCGCCGGCAATATAGACGATGTCCTTGCCATCGGCGGTCCATACGGGCGAGCGCTTGGTCTGGTGATCGTTGGTGATCCGCCGGGGCGCGCCGGCGGTGTTGCCGCCATGCAGATCGGCGACAAAGAGGTCGAAATTATGGTCCGCGATTTCGCGAGTGAAAACCAACTGCCGGCCGTCGGGAGAGACGGACGGGTCAAAGTCCCCATACGCTCCCGCGGGAGGGTCTGTCAGCTTGCGCCGTTCACCACCGGCCGAGGGTTCCACGAAGAGAGCGTTGTGTTGGGGCGACACAGTGGCGGAGAAATAGAGCCACTTCCCGTCGGGCGACCAAGCCAGGTGGTCCTGGATCAGGCGATCGTCAATTTTCCGCTCGGGCCCGCCCAGGGCCGGAATCACGATCAAGGCGTTTGGCTGGCCTGGGATAAACCGCACAAACGCGATGGACTGTCCATCGGGCGACCAAGCCGGATACACGGCTCCGGCGCCGGGGGTATTGGTCAGCTTCAGCGGCGTGCCCCGGCCGGCCAGGCTGACGTAGAGCTGCAGCATGGCGTTCTCCTGGCCGCCATCCCAGACAAAGGCGAACTGGCTTCCATCGGGGGAGAGGGTGGGATCACCCTGGTAGCTGGGGTAGGAGGTGAGCGGAACCTCCTTCAGCGGGATGGGGGTCTCGCGCCAGCGGGGGACGAGAAGGAAGAGGGCGCCGGAGAGCACCAGGACAGCCCCGGCGAGGGCGAGCCAGAGGAGGAGGCGGTTGGCAGGCGGGGCGCCCTCTGGGCCCGCCCGCGCCACTTGGGAGGCGCCGGATTCAGTCTCCTCTTTCAATTCCTCCAGCGCGATCCGGATCTCCGCCATGCTCTGGCTGCGGCGCGACAGGTCCTTGCGGAGGCAGCGGGCGACGATGCGCTCCAGCTCCTTGGGGAGTCCGGGGGCGATTTCGGCGAGCGGCGGCGGCTCCTGGTTTAGAACCGCGGCCATGGTGGCCATGCGGGTATCGGCGCGAAAGGCGCGCTTGCCGCTGAGCATTTCGTAGAGCACCAGGCCGAAGGAAAAGATGTCCGAACGCGCATCGACCTTCCTGCCTTCGGCCTGCTCGGGGGACATGTAGGCCGCGCTGCCCATTATCATGCCATGTTCGGTAAGGGCGCGCTCGGTGCGGGTGGCGTCGTCTTCCATGACCTCGGATTCATCGGTGAGCTTGGCGAGACCGAAATCCAGAACCTTGACCAAGCCGCTGTCGGTGATCATGATGTTGGCGGGCTTGAGATCGCGGTGCACGATGCCGGCGGCATGCGCGGCGGCCAGCGCGCCGGCGATCTGGACGGCGTATTTGAGCGCCTCGGGGACTTTCAGGCGGCGGTGGGCCAGGAGATCCTCGAGGGTGCGGCCGGGCACCAGCTCCATGGCGATGTACTCGACGCCGTCGGCCGAGGCGATGTCGTAGATGGTGATGATGTTGGGGTGGTTGAGCGCGGAGGCGGCCTTGGCTTCCTGAATGAAACGCTGGAGGCGGGTGGGCTTGGCGACCTTGTCGGGCGGGAGGATCTTTAGGGCGACGTGGCGGTCCAGGTGGCGGTCGATGGCTTCGTAGACCACGCCCATGCCGCCCTCGCCGAGCTTGCCGACGATCTCGAAGTGCGCTATTTGCTTGCCGGTCATCTGGGCTCGGGGGCCGCGCTTGAATTGCACCGCGGAGACACGGAGAACACGGAGGAAGCGCGGAGAAAGGCAAGAGTGAGGCAGAGCCGCGGTGGCATGTGGTGTGTCGATGATTGTACTACATCGGGGCGCGCTGGGACTTGACGCGAAGACGCGGTCAAGCACTAAGAATCTCTCGCCAAGCCGCCAAGGCGCAAAGTAGCGCAAAGGGAAGACAACACATAAGGATGAAAATTGACACGGAGAAAGAAGCGCAAGACGGGTACTGAATCGTTGGATGAGCGGATGGGGTAGAATCAGCGCATTATGCTGCTTGCCGTGGGGACACGCGTGGGGCCTTACGAGATCCTCGCGCCACTCGGCTCGGGGGGCATGAGCGAGGTGTATCGGGCGCACGACCCGAGGGTGGGACGCGACGTGGCGATCAAGGTGTCGCAGGAGAGGTTCACCGAACGGTTCGAGCGGGAGGCGCGGGCGATTGCGGCGCTGAATCATCCGAATATCTGCCAGTTGTACGACGTGGGGCCGAATTATCTGGTGATGGAGTTGATCGAGGGCAAGCCGCTGGGGGGGCCGCTGCCGGTGGAGAAAGCCGTGGAGTATGCGGGGCAGATCCTGGATGCGCTGGATGCGGCGCATAAGAAGAGCATCACGCATCGGGATTTGAAGCCGGCCAACATTTTGGTGACGAGGCAGGGGATCAAGCTGCTGGATTTCGGGCTGGCCAAGCAGACGGTCTCGTTGGCGGAGTCCGACGAGACGGTGACGCAGGCGATGACGCAGAAGGGGCAGATCCTGGGGACCTTGCAGTATATGTCGCCGGAGCAGGTGCAGGGGAAAGAGACTGACACGCGCAGCGATTTGTTCAGCTTTGGGTGTGTGCTGTACGAGATGCTGACGGGGAAGCGGGCGTTTGAGGGGGAGAGCGCGGCGAGCGTGATCGCGGCGATTCTGGAGCGGGAGCCGGCGCCTTTGGAGGCGGGGATGCCGCTGGCGCGGGTGGTGAGGCGGGCGCTGGCGAAGGACCCGGAGCAGCGGTTTCAGACGGCGCGGGATTTGAAGGCGGCGATGGGGTGGGCGATGGAGCAGCCGGCGCCTTCAGCCGCGGCCAAGCCGAGCCGGCGCTCGCTGTGGATCGCTGCGGCGGCGACACTGGTAATTGGCGCGGGCGGGGGCTGGGCGGTGTCGCACTTCCGGCAGGCGCCCGGTGACGATCGGTCGTTCCGGCTCCAGATCGACCCGCCCGAGGGTGGCCGGTTTATTTTTGGAACCGGTGTCGGCGGCATGGCGCTATCGCCCGATGGCCGAACAGCCGCCTTTGTGGCCTCGGGTAACGGAAAGAACGGACTGTGGGTGCGGCCGCTAGATGGCGCTACCGCGCGGCTCATCCCCGGAACCGAAGGCGCGGCCTATCCCTTCTGGTCCGGCGACGGCAAATCCATCGCCTTCTTTACAGCCGCCAAGCTGCAGCGCGTGGACGTGGCCGGTGGATCGCCGATGGCAATTTGCGACGTGGCTCTAGGCCGCGGCGGCGCGTGGTCGAGCGACGGACAGATCCTATTTGGAACGTTGACTTCGGGCTTGTTCCGGGTCCCGGCATCCGGTGGAGCGCCGTCACCGCTAACGACGCTGGATGTCGCGCACGGTGAGGCCAGCCATGTCTGGCCGCAGGTGCTTCCGGACGGGCGCTTCCTGTACTGGGTCCGGAGCGACAAGCCGGAGAACACCGGCGTCTATGCGGCTTCCTTCGCCAAGCCCGCCGAACGAGTCCGGCTGTTGAGATCGGACACCAATGCCCTGTACGCCCCGGGCAACGACGGGAAGAGCTACTTGCTCTGGCAGCGCGGCGGGACCTTGTTCGCCCAGGAAATTAAGGCCGGTACGCTCCAACTTGCAGGTGAAGCTCATCCGGTGGCAGATCCGGTGGCTAGGGCTGCAACAGGGCAGATGAATGTCGCGGTATCGGCCAGCGGACTGCTGTTGTACAGCGCTTCCAACACCTCCAGCCAATTCACTTGGCTGGACCGTGCGGGAAAGCCGCTCGGAGTGGTGGGCGAACCAGGCGAGTACAGCACGTTCCGGCTGTCGCCCGACGGACGCCGCGCCGCGGTGTCTCGCGACAGGCCTGGCGGTAACGATCTTTGGCTGCTGGAAGTGGAGCGCGGCGTTTCCAGCCGGTTCACCTCCAATTCAGGCGTCAATCTCTATCCCGTCTGGGCCCCCGATGGTGGGACGATTATGTACCGCACGGGCGTCTTGGGGGAATCTGTTTCGCAAGGAGTCGAGCGGCGCGGGCAGCGAACAGGGTGTCACTCAATCGGCGAACCTGCGGGACGCCACGGACTGGTCCCGCGACGGGCGGTTTGTCCTGTACTTTGAGATCGATCCCCACACGCAGCGGGACCTATGGATTCTGCCTGTGACGCCCGAAGGCAAACTGGCGCCAGACGCCCAGCCGAAACCCTACCTGCAGACGCCGTTTAACGAAGGGTGGGGGCGGTTCTCACCCGAGGCTCCGCCGCGTTGGATCGCTTACCAGTCGGATGAGACCGGGAGGTACGAAATCTACATCCAGGCTTTCCCGGAGCCGCGCGGGGCGACGCGGATCTCGACGGGCGGAGGGCAATATCCCCAATGGGGCGCAGGCGGGCGCGAGCTGTTCTACGTTTCGCCGGATTACAGGCTGATGGCGGTAAGCCTGAGGCTGGGGGCCAACTCAGTCGAGCCTTCGGCTCCCCGCGAACTGTTCCCGCTGCCGGCGGATGACATCGGCTACAGCCCTTATGAGGCCGCGCCTGATGGGCAGCGCTTCCTGGTGCGCGCCACGCCACAGCACGGCGCGCAGCCGCTGACGGTGATCGTCAACTGGCCGGCGCTGTTGAAGAAAGGAGGGGGCGCGCAATGAAAGCCGGGGATTGCCTGGGACCTTACCAGATCGTGGGGCTGATTGGCGCGGGCGGGATGGGCGAGGTGTATCGGGCGCACGATCCGCGGGTGGGACGCGACGTGGCGATCAAGGTGTCGCAGGAGAGGTTCACGGAGCGGTTTGAGAGGGAGGCGCGGGCGATCGCGGCGCTGAACCATCCGAATATCTGCCAGTTGTACGATGTGGGGCCGGACTATTTGGTGATGGAGTTGATCGAAGGGGAGGCGCCGAAGGGACCGCTGGCGGTGGAGGAAGCGCTGGCGATCGCGCGGCAGATTGCGGAGGCGCTGGAGGCGGCGCACGAGAAAGGGATCGTGCATCGGGATTTGAAGCCGGGGAATGTCAAGGTGAAACCGGACGGCACAGTGAAGGTGCTGGATTTCGGACTGGCCAAGGTGGCGGCAGGGGCGTCGGGCAGCGGGGAGAACTCGCCCACGCTGACGATGTCGCCGACGATCGCGGGAGTGATTCTGGGCACGGCGGCGTACATGGCGCCGGAACAGGCGCGCGGCGGGGCGGTAGATAAGCGGGCGGACATCTGGGCGTTTGGGGTGGTGCTGTGGGAGCTGCTTGCGGGGCGGCGGCTGTTCACGGGGGATACGGTTTCGGATACGCTGGCGGCGGTGTTGAAGACGGAGGTGGATTTGTCGCCGATCCCGGTGCGGGTGCGGCCCATCGTGGAGCGGTGTTTGCGCAAGGACCCGCGGCAGAGGTGGCACGATATCGCGGATGTGCGGATTGAGATTGAGGAGGCGATTGGAGAGGGGGCGGAAGGCAAGGGTTGGCAGGCTAAAGCCCGCCCCACTTGGCTCCCTTGGGTAATAGCGGGGGGGCTGGCGGTGGTGGCGGCGGGCTGCGCGTGGATCGCCTGGCGCGCGACGCGGACGGTGGATTATCCTCTGACCCGGCTGAGCGTGGATTTGGGGCCCGATGCGATGACGGGCAATCTCACCGCTGCCATTTCCCCCGACGGGCGGCGGCTGGTCTTTCCGGCGCGAGGGCCGAACGGCAAGCAGGCGCTTGCTACACGGCTGCTGGAGCAGACCCAAGCCACCCTGCTGCCCGAGACGGAAAACGGCCGCGATCCGTTTTTCTCTCCCGACAGCCAATGGCTCGGATTCTTCGCGGATGGCAAGCTAAAGAAAATGTCCTTCCAGGGCGGAGCGCCGGTGACCGTATGCGATGTCACGTCCGATTCCGGCGCCAGTTGGGGAGAAGATGGAACGATTGTCGCGGGGTTGAGCATGAACTCGGGCCTCTCGCGTGTGCCCGCCGCCGGGGGGAGGCCTCAGCCGCTTACCACACTGAGTAACGGTGTGGCGACCCACCGTTGGCCGCAGATCCTACCGGGAGGCCACTCGATTCTCTTCACGGGCTCTGCCCATGTAGCCGGGACGGAGGACGCCAGCATAGAAGCCATGTCGTTAAGCAGTGGCGTGACCAAGACGCTGGCGCCGGAGGCATACTTCGGCCGAGTGCTGCCGGTTGGCGGTAGCCGCGGTTATCTGGTCTACCTGCATCAAGGCGTTCTGTTCGGTGTGGCCTTCGACTCCGGCCGGCTGGAGGTTCAAGGCGTGCCCGTGCCGCTCCTGGAAGATGTGGCGGCAAGCCCGATTGTGGGCGGCGGCCAATTTGACTTTTCCGCGGCGCCCTCGGGGCACGGGACCTTGGTATACCTGGCGGGCAAGCGGACGGGTCAGACGTACCCGGTGATGTGGCTGGACAGTTCCGGGAAGATGCAACCTCTGATAGCCACGCCGGGAGCGTATGCCACGCCGCGGTTTTCGCCGGACGGGCGGCGGCTGGCGCTGACCGTGAGTACCGGCAGCGGCTCCGACATTTACTCGTATGACTGGCAGCGGGAGATAATGACCCGGCTCACCTTCGGGGGGGGCGCGGATTTACCGGTGTGGGCCCCCGACGGGAGGCACATGGCCTTCAACCGGTCCGGCAGGGAGTACGGGATCTGGTGGATCCGCAGCGACGGCTCCGGACAACCACAGCAGATCCTGGCTGCCCAAAACCCGGTGGTGCCGTGGTCCTTTTCTCCCGACGGCCAGCACCTGGCCTACCGCGAATTCCATTCCGAGACCGGTACGGACATATGGACGCTGCCGCTGGATACGAGCGATCCCGAGCACCCCAAGGCGGGCAAGCCGGAGGCGTTTCTGGTAACGCCGGCGGATGAGCTTGTACCGATGTTCTCGCCCGACGGACGATGGATCGCTTACCGTTCCAATGAATCGGGAACGTCCCAGATTTACGTGCGGCCCTTTCCCGGCGGGCGGGGCGGCAAGTGGCAGATCTCGACTGGAGGAGGGCTGTACGGAGTCTGGTCCAACAACGGCCGGGAACTGTTCTACGAAACCACGGACCACCGCATCATGGTGGTGGATTACACGGTGAATGGCGATTCGTTGGTACCCGGCAAGCCGCGCGTTTGGTCGGATAAGCAGATTTTTTATGCCGGTAATTTGAACCTGGACCTGGCGCCGGACGGCAAGCGCTTCGCGGTATTCCCCATGCCGGAAGCCGCGGGGACCGACAAAGGTTCGGTACACGTGGTTTTCCTGCAGAACTTTTTGGATGAGCTGAAGCGGAGGATTCCGGGAGCCAAATGAGCCCACAGCACTCGCCGCTGGCGAGCAAGACCATTGCGCATTACCGGATCACCGCCAAGCTGGGGCAGGGCGGGATGGGCGAAGTGTGGCGCGCTACCGACACCAAGCTGGGGCGCGAGGTGGCCATTAAGATTCTGCCGGAGGCCTTCGCGCAGGATGCCGACCGGATGGCGCGGTTCACGCGCGAGGCGCAGGTGCTGGCGTCGCTGAACCATCCGAATATCGCGGCGATTTACGGGGTGGAAGAGCGCGCCCTGGTGATGGAGTTGGTGGAAGGGCCGACGCTGGCGGAGCGGATGGGACAGCCAGCGGGCGCCCAGGGGCCGCTGGCGGTGGAGGAAGCGCTGGCGATTGCGCGGCAGATTGCGGAGGCGCTGGAGGCGGCGCACGAGAAAGGGATCGTGCACCGGGATTTGAAGCCGGGGAACGTCAAGGTGAGGCAGGACGGCACGGTGAAGGTGCTGGATTTCGGGCTGGCCAAGGTGGCGGAAGCGGCGGCGGGCGGCGGGGAGAACTCGCCCACGCTGACGATGTCGCCGACGATCGCGGGGGTGATCCTGGGCACGGTGGGATACATGGCGCCGGAGCAGGCGCGCGGCGGGGTGGTGGATAAGCGGGCCGACATCTGGGCGTTTGGGGTGGTGCTTTGGGAGATGCTGGCGGGGCGGCGGCTGTTCGCGGGGGAGACGGTTTCGGACACGCTGGCGGCGGTGTTGAAGACGGAGGTGGACTGGAGTTTGCTGCCGGCGGAAACGCCGGGGGCCATACGGAGGCTGCTGCGAAGGTGTTTGGAGCGGGACCGCAGGCGGCGGCTGGCGGATGTGGCGGATGCGCGGCTGGAGATTGAGGAGGCGGTGGCGGGGAGCGGAGCGGAGGCTCCGCGGCGGGCTGAAGCCCGCCCTACCTGGATTCCATGGGCAATCGCAGGGGTGCTGATGGTGGTTGCCGGTGCGGGATGGTGGCTCGCCTGGCGCGCCACGCGGCCTGTGGATTATCCTCTGACACGCCTGAGCGTGGACTTGGGACCGAATGCGATGACGGGCATCAATCTCACCGCCGCCATATCACCCGACGGCCGGCGGCTGGTCTTTCCGGCGCGCGCTCCCGATGGCAAACAGCAGCTTGCCACCAGGCTGCTGGACCAGGCTCAGACCACCCTGCTGCCCGGCACCGGAAACGGCCGCGATGCGTTCTTCTCTCCCGACAGCCAATGGATCGGATTCTTCGCGGATGGCAAGCTTAAGAAAATCTCCGTCCAGGGTGGAGCGGCGCTCACTCTGAGCGATGCCCCGTTTGATTACGGCGCCAGTTGGGGGGGAGACGGAACCATTATCGCGGCGCTGAACCGGATATCCGGTCTCGCCCGCGTGCCCGACGCCGGAGGGACGCCTCAGCCATTCGCCAGGCTGGGTAAAGGACAGGCAACCCACCGCTGGCCACAGATCCTACCGGGAGGGCAAGCCATTCTCTTCACGGCCGCTCCCAGCGCCTCCGGGATGGAGAACGCCAGCGTAGAAGCGATGTCGCTGAAGACCGGCGTGACCAAGACGCTGGTAACCGGGGGATACTTCGGCCGGTATCTCCCGGCGAACGGCCACAGTTACCCGGTCTACCTGCATCAGGGCGTGCTCTTCGGCGTAGCCTTCGACACGGTCCGGCTGGAACTTCAAGGCACGCCCGTACCGCTGACGGAAAATGTGGCTGCAAGTGCGATTCAGGGCGGAGGTCAGTTTGACTTTTCCGCGGCGCCCGCCGGGCACGGGACCTTGGTGTACCTGGAAGGCAAAGGGGCGGCTCAGACCTGGCCGGTGGTGTGGCTCGACAGCTCCGGAAAAACACAGCCTCTGCTCGCCACCCCGGGCACCTATGTCTTACCCCGCTTTTCGCCAGATGGGCGCCGGCTGGCGGTGACGATGAGCTCCAGCAGCGGCAACGAGATCTATGTCTATGAGGTGGGGCGGGAGACGACCACACGGCTCACGTTCGGGGGGCATGCCCAGACGCCGGTCTGGGCACCTGACGGGAAGCACATAGCCTTCCTCTCGACTGCCAACGGTTCCATTACGTGGATTCGCAGCGACGGATCCGGAGAGCCAGAGGTACTCCTCGCAGCTCAAGAAGCCATCATTCCGTGGTCCTTCTCTCCCGACGGCCGGCGCCTGGCGTACCACGAATCCAATTCTGAAACCGGTTTTGACCTTTGGACGCTGCCGCTGGACACGAGCGATCCCGATCACCCCAAGGCGGGCAAGCCGGAGCCGTTTCTGGCAACGCCATCTGATGAGATGGTACCGACGTTCTCACCGGACGGACGATGGATCGCGTACCGGGCCAACGAAACGGGAACGTGGGAGGTCTACGTGCGGCCTTTCCCCGGCGGGCGGGGCGGCAAGTGGCAGATCTCGAACGGAGGCGGCCTATACGGATTCTGGTCCAACAACGGGCGGGAACTGTTCTATGAAACCGCGGACAGCCGCATCATGGTAATGGATTACACGGTGGATGGCGATTCGTTCGTGCCTGGCAAGCCGCGCGTTTGGTCCGAGAAGCAGATCTTCAATCCCGGTAATTCGAACCTGGCCTTGGCGCCCGATGGCAAGCGCTTCGCGGTGTTCCCCCTGCCGGAAGCCGCGGGGACGGAGAAAGGTTCGGTACACGTGGTTTTCCTGCAGAACTTCTTGGATGAGCTGAAGAGGAGGATTCCGGGAGCCAAATGAGCCCACAGCACTCGCCGCTGGCGAGCAAGACCATTGCGCATTACCGCATCACCGCCAAGCTGGGACAGGGCGGGATGGGCGAAGTGTGGCGCGCTACCGACACCAAGCTGGGGCGCGAGGTGGCCATCAAGATCCTGCCCGAGGCCTTCGCGCAGGATGCCGACCGGATGGCGCGCTTCACGCGCGAGGCGCAGGTGCTGGCGTCGCTGAACCATCCCAATATCGCGGCGATTTACGGCGTGGAAGAGCGGGCGCTGGTGATGGAGTTGGTAGAAGGGCCGACGCTGGCGGAGCGGATGGGACAGGGGCCCATCGCGCTGGACGAGGCCCTGCCGATCGCCAGACAGATCGCCGAGGCGTTCGAATACGCGCATGAACGCGGGGTGGTGCATCGCGACCTGAAACCGGCCAACGTCAAGATCACAGCCGAAGGCGCCGTCAAGGTGCTGGACTTCGGCCTGGCCAAAATCGCCGAGCCGCCCGCCGCCGCAGCCGACCCGGCCACTTCGCCGACACTCACCATGCGCGCCACGCAATTGGGCGTGATCATGGGGACGGCCGCTTACATGGCGCCCGAACAGGCGCGCGGCGTCGTGGTCGACAAGCGCGCCGACATCTGGTCCTTTGGCGTGGTGTTGTACGAGATGCTCACCGGGCTTCGGCGCGCGCGAGAAATTACCCTAGTTTGCTCACCAAGAGTGACCCGCCCGGGCGGGACCGGACGGCGCCATTTTGCGTTAGGCAGATGGTCGGGCCGGCCGGGAAGACAAACTGGTTCGGGA
>JBKQPR010000097.1:0-51279 GCA_052144935.1 Bryobacteraceae bacterium | reverse complement strand
TGCGCAACGGCGACGCCTTGGATGATCCTGCGTCTGGGTTCTGGGGACCCGTTTACGAGCTGGTGTTGAAGCCGCTGATGGAGGCGGTAGCGGTGCAGGCTCCTTATCCGCCGAGCCCAGTGATCCGCCGCGCCGTGTTCGGGAAAGAGATCCGGCGCGCAGCGATCGACAGCGATAACTGGCCGTTGACGTGGGGCGATGACGATGCGCAGTACACCTCTTATGGCGATGGATTCGGGTTCGATCCCCATGTGGAGAAGAAGCTGGGAATGGGATTCGCCCGCATCGCCGGCGGTCCTGACGATTACCTCGGCGCGAATCTGCGCTCGGACGGCGAGCGGACCGGCGGTGGCGTGACGAGCCCGAAGGCCAGCGGGATCCTGATGGTGGATGGCGTCCTGTACATGTGGGTGCGTAACGTGGCCAATGCGCAGTTGCTGTGGTCGCAGGATCGGGGCAAGACGTGGCAATGGGGATTCAAAATGGACGTCGGTTTTGGATCTCCGGCCTTTCTCAATTTCGGACGAAACTATGCGGGCGCGCGTGACGGCTTTGTTTACACCTACTCGCAGGATGGGCCGTCGGCGTACGAAAGTGACAATGGTGTGGTTCTGGCCCGAGTAGCGAAGGCCCGGATTCGCGAGCGCGATGCCTGGGAGTTCTGCGAACGGATCGATGCCGGCGGGCGGCCGGTTTGGACTGCGAACGTCACGCGCCAAAGCGCGGTATTTCGCTATCCGGCGAACTGCCAGCGGGTGGACGTCGTGTACAACGCCGGGATTGGGCGGTATCTGATGGCCCTGGGGTACGATCATGCGGGCGGATGGGGCCTTTTCGACGCGCCAGAGCCATGGGGCCCGTGGACGACGGTTTTGCACCGGCAGTGGGACGTCGCGGACACTCATGGATATCGCCTGCCTGCCAAGTGGATTTCAAAAGACGGGCTGACGATGACGCTGGTGTTCTCCGGAACCAAGCCGAACGATGCGTTTTGCACCAGAACGTTGACCTTGGCAAAGTAAGGCGCTCGCCGGTGCGCTTCCGTTTGCCAGCGCCCTGGGACGCGTACCCGGCGAACTCCCCTGGCCCCATACCGGGCATGGAACGGGCTTTACCCGCGGGCGACGCCGCTACTTCCGAGTGGCGCGTGATCCACCCGGATGTTCACGGTCGTCAACTTCCCACAAGCCGGCTTGGGGGCCGCGTCGGCGTCATTGTCGCGGTAGGGACGGCCATCGCTGACCGCCCCCCGCACAGATCCGTACGGGCGCGTTGACGCATACGGCTCCTACTTTGAATGTGTAGCGGCAAAGCGTGCCTGAGGGTTAGGATGCAGAACCCGAGGGAAAGGAATCCGGCGTTCCTGCAGCGGAGTCGATCGCCGCCAGTTCACCTCGGCACGCTGACTACGACGATTGAGAACCGCTCGCCATAGCCTGCACAACCGATGCCTGAAGGTACCGAACTGACTCATGTTGCCGGAACAGCATGGTATTGGTCCCCGCGCGCGGGTAGAGGCGAGGGGCGTGCGAAAGTGGCGGAGCAATGCGGCGCAGGCTCGCGTCACTGGGATCGACCCAACTCACAATTTTCGGCAGCGGCGCCGTTGCATTACAATCTCTTGGATAAGGACACTAGTCGAGACCCGAGTGGTACCCGGCGCATTTGTCTTCAGAAAAGCGGAGGAAGGTCATGACAACCCGACAGGAAGGTTCTTCAAGAGTTTTCGGCGCATTCCTTGCCGCCGTCTTGATAGCGCCGTGCGTTCAAACGTCGGCTCAAACAGGGAAAGTGCCCCTAGATCCTGGAGTTCGCGGTGGCGCTGCGGGTGCTGGCAGCCCCCTTCCAGGCCTTACTGCGGACGAAAACGCGTTCTTTAGGGATGGGCTCGTCAGGTTCGCCGATATCGAGGTCGTGAAGGGAGGCAACAACAATGGGCTTGGGCCTCGCTTCAACTCCAACCAGTGCTTGTCTTGCCACTCGCAGCCGGCTGCCGGCGGATCAAGCCCGGCACGGAACCCCTTGATCGGGATTGCCACTCTCAATGGGGCAAGAAACGTAGTGCCATGGTTCATCACGCAAAATGGTCCCATCCGTGAAGCACGCTTTAAGAGAAATCCGAACGGAACGAACGACGGCGGTGTGCACAACCTCTTCGTCATCACCGGCCGCAGTGACGCCGCCGGTTGCAACATCGCCCAGCCCAACTTCCTGCCTGCCGGAAACCCGCTCTCCGCGCAGGGCGGGAATCCGAACATCATTTTCCGCATCCCGACGCCTGTCTTTGGCGCTGAGCTCATCGAAGCAATCTCCGACTCGGCGATCCTCATGAACATGAAGGCCGACGCTTCCCTGAAGGTGGGGTTGGGCATCTCCGGTCACCCGAACGCGCACCTGAGCGGAAATGCCAACCGCAGTGCCAACGACGGGACTATTACCCGCTTCGGATGGAAGGCACAAAACAAGTCCCTGCTCATGTTCGCGGGCGAGGCATACAACGTCGAGATGGGGATCACGAATCAACTCTTTCCCCAAGAGCGCGACGAGACTCCTGGCTGTCTCTTCAACGCCACGCCCGAGGATACAGTCAACTTTACGACTACCTCCACGCCCAATTCCAACCCCAATACAGCGGTCCTCTCAGACATCGAGGCCTTTGCCGACTTCATGCGGATGCTGGCCCCGCCCACTCCGGCGCCCGGCACGCCATCCACCGTGAATGGACGGACCATTTTCGCAAAGATTGGTTGTGTCCACTGCCACACGCCTTCGTTTACCACCGGCAAGATTGCCAGCGGCTCCTCGACGAACCCGAGTCCCGCGCTTTCCAACCGGGCTGTGAATCTCTTCTCCGACCTCCTCGTCCACCACATGGGTAGGGGTCTTGCGGACGGCATCACGCAAGGAGGCGCAGGCCCAGATGAGTTCCGAACAGCTCCTCTGTGGGGAGTCGGGCAACGCGTCTTTTTCCTCCATGACGGACGGACAAGCAATCTAGTGGAGGCTATCGAAGCCCACAGGAGCAAGGATAGCGAGGCAAATAAGGTCATCGAGCATTTCCATAGCCTGAAGGCTCGGGAGCGGCAAGACGTTATCAACTTCCTGCGCTCGCTCTAGCCTAGGATGTCGATTTCGCTCTCAACAAAGCCATGGAAGGATTAAAGAAAGGCGCTCAAGACGGAACGCGGCTTACTCCCCAGGACGTTGCACGGCGGCTTCAGGTCTCCGCTGAGAAGCTACGCAAGATCTCACGGCCTGCGCAAACTTGACGCCCTCATCGCAGCGACTGCCTTCGAAGACGACCTCACGCTCGCCAGCAAGAACCGCAAGCACTTCGCGATGATCGACGGCTTGCGGATTGAAATGCCAGAGTATTAGGGCAGGCCCGGCTATTCCGCCTGAAACGCCGCCGGCCTGGCCCAAGGCTTTGATAAACTGGTACAACGCATGAAGTTATCCATTCTCATGCCGGTCTATAATGAGCGGACCGTCGTGGAACGCTGCATCTCCCTTGTCCTCACGGCCCCCCTCCCGGAGAACATGGAGCGGGAACTGGTGATTGTGGACGATTGCTCCACCGATGGCTCTTCCGACATCCTCCGCCGCCTGGCCCAGGGATTTCCGCAGATCCGCCTGTTTCAGCATTCCAAGAACAGCGGCAAAGGCGCGGCCATCCGCACCGCCATCGGCAAGGCCACCGGCGACTTCTCGCTCATTCAGGATGCCGACCTGGAGTACGATCCCGCCGAATATCCGAGCCTCCTGCGCCCCTTGCTGGATGGCCACGCCGACGCCGTATTCGGATCCCGCTACATGGCCGGCGAGCAGACCCGCGTACTGCCCTTCTGGCATTCCATGATCAACAAGGGCCTCACCCTGGTTTCCAACATGTTCTGCAATCTCAACCTCACGGACATGGAAACCTGCTATAAGGTGTTTCGCACCGACTTACTGAAGAGCATCCCCATCCGCTCCGACCGCTTCGGCTTCGAACCCGAAATCACGATGAAGAGCGCCAAGCGCAAGTTCCGCATCTACGAAGTGCCCATCAGCTACCACGGCCGCACCTACGAAGAGGGCAAGAAGATCGGCTGGCGCGACGGGCTGAAGGCCATGGCCGTGATCTTGCACTTCTGGCTGATCGACGATCTCTATGCCGCCCCCTACGGCCGCGGCGTGCTCAACAACCTCACCGGCACCCCTCAGTACCTTAGTTGGCTAGCCCGCAAACTGCGCCCCCATGTGGGCGATACCGTTCTGGAAGTGGACGCGGGCATCGGCAACATCACCGGCCGGCTGCTGGCACGCCGGCTGCTCTACGTGGCCGCCGAGAAGGACCCGCTCCACCTGCACGCGCTCCGCAACCGCTTTCTGCGCACTCCCAATGTGGTCGTGCAGCGGCTCGATCCCGAGTCTCCCGCCGATTTCGCGGGCCTCGAAAACTGTTTCGACACGGTGCTCTGCCTCAACGTCCTGGAATACCTGGACGATCCCGCGCAGGTGATTCAATCGCTCGACGCCACGCTCAAACCCAACGGTGTGCTGGTGGTGCTGGCGCCGCACGGAGAGGGCCTCTATGGCAGTCTCGACCAGGGGTTGGGCCACAAGCGCCGCTACAGTAAGGCAGCCGCCCGCCGGCTTCTGGAGGGCCAGGGCTTCACGGTGGAAGTCGCGACCGACTTCAACAAGGCCGGCGCTCCCCCTTGGTGGGCTTATAGCAAACTGCTCGGTTCGCGCCATATCAACAAGCCGATACTGAAAATCTTCGATAAAACCGTGTGGATCTGGAGCCGCCTCGACTCCCTGATCCCCTGGCCGGGCCTCTCGCTGCTGATGGCCGCCCGCAAGCGCTCCGCCTCCCCTGCGCCGGGAGATTCCGCCGCGGGTCGCGAAGCTGTGCCGCAACTTTCTTTGCCCGATGCCCACTGAGCCGGGCCCCATCCCGCCGGGCCCAGAGGGCACCCTTGGGGGCACCGCGAGCATCTGTGCGCCGGTGCGCTGCTCAGGCGAGGCGGGCCGGTTCCCGCCGGCCCCCGAGGTTACTTCACCCGGCCCCGCGCGCTACCGCGCCCTCATGGCGGCCTTCGCCTCCCAGCGCGTGCTGGTGGTGGGCGATCTGATGCTCGATGAGTATATCTGGGGCCGCGTTTCCCGCATCTCGCCCGAAGCCCCCGTCCCCGTGGTCAACGTCACAGGCGAATCCTATTACCCCGGCGGCGCGGCCAACGTGGCCCGCAATCTCCGTGAGTTCACCCCCCACGTAGCGGTGATGGGGACCGCCGGAACCGGCGTCCACGGCGACCGCCTGCTGGCCTTGCTCGGCGAATCCGGCATCGACGCTTCCGCCGTGCTGCGAACTTCCTCGCCCACCACCGTGAAGAGCCGCATCATGGCCCGCAATCAGCAGGTGGTGCGCGTGGATCGCGAGTGCCGGCAGCCCCTCTCCGCCGGCGAGACCATCTGCGCCATAGGCCATCTCGACCGCCTGATGCCCAGCGTGGATGCCGTCATCGTGGCCGATTACGGGAAAGGCTTCGTCACCCAGCCTCTGGCCGACCATATCTGCCAAGCCGCGCGCACCCACGGCAAAATCCTGACAGTGGACCCGCATCCGCATACCTCCATCGCCTGGCACGGCGCCACGGCCATCAAACCCAACCGCGCCGAGGCCTTCCTGGCGGCCGGCCTGCCGCCTTCCGAGGCTGTCCTTCCGGTCTCCGCCGATAGCGCTCTGCTCGAAGCCGGACGCCGTCTGCGCCGCCTTTGGAACGTGGGCAGCCTGCTCATCACCCTGGGCGAGCATGGAATGCTGCTGCTCGAAGGCGAGGCGCCGCCGTATCACACCCCCACGTGCGCCAAGGACGTCTTCGATGTTTCGGGCGCCGGCGATACCGCCATCGCGGTGCTCACCCTGGCGCTGGCATCCGGCGCCACTCCCGCCGAAGCCGCCCAGTTGGCCAATCGCGCCAGCGGCATCGTGGTCGGCAAACTGGGCACCGCTACCGCCACGCTGGCCGAACTTGAGGCAGGGTTCCCCACGCCGTGAAGCGGGTGCTGTTCATCTTCGGCACCCGTCCGGAAGCCATCAAGCTCTGCCCGGTGATCCGCCACATGCAGCGCCATAGCGAAGCTCTGCAGGTACGCGTATGCGTCACCGGGCAGCATCGCGGCATGCTCGACCAGGTGCTGAATTGTTTCGAAGTCCGCCCCGATTGCGATCTCGACTTGATGCAGCCCGGCCAGACTTTGGGCGAGACCACCGCCCGCGTGCTCACCGCTCTCGACCCCGTGCTGTTGCGCGAAGCACCCGCCATGGCGGTGGTCCAGGGCGATACTACCACTACTATGGCCGGCGCCATAGCGGCCTTCTACCGGCGGATTCCAGTGGCCCACGTGGAGGCCGGGCTGCGCACCGGCGATCTGTCCCAGCCCTTTCCCGAAGAGTTCAACCGCCTGGTCACCACCCGCATCGCCGCGCTGCACTTCGCCCCCACCGAAGGGGCCCGCCGCAACCTGTTGGCGGAGGGCGTCCCCGAGGAGCGCATTCTGGTGACCGGCAATTCCGGAGTCGATGCCATCCTGGAAGTGGCCGGAGCGTTGCTGCAGGGCCGCCTGCCGGCACCCACCTGGCCCTGGCTGGGGCCCAAAGGGCACCCCACCCGCAAGCTCATCGTGGTGACGGCCCACCGCCGCGAAAGCTTCGGCGAGGGCCTGGAGCGCATCTGCGACGCACTCGCCGAGCTGGCCGCGCGGCCCGATGTGCAGATCGTCTACCCCGTACACCGCAACCCCCACGTGCTCGACCCGGTCACCCGCCGCCTGGAAGGCCATCCCCACATCGTCCTCACCGAGCCATTGGACTACGCGTCCTTCGTCGACCTGATGCGCCGCGCTTACTTGATCGTGACCGATTCGGGCGGCATTCAGGAAGAGGCGCCGTCCCTGGGCAAGCCCGTGCTGGTGCTGCGCGAGCGCACCGAGCGCCCCGAAGCCGTGGAAGCCGGCACCGTCAAGCTGGTGGGAAGCGATCCGCGCAAGATCGTCGCAGAAGCCGCCTGGCTGCTCGACGATCCTGCCGAATACCAGCGCCGCTCGCGGATTCATAATCCTTACGGCGATGGCCAGGCCAGCGGGCGGATTACGGCGGC
This sequence comes from Bryobacteraceae bacterium, assembly GCA_052144935.1. Taxonomy (GTDB): domain Bacteria; phylum Acidobacteriota; class Terriglobia; order Bryobacterales; family Bryobacteraceae; genus JOPF133. The sequence goes on along the minus strand of JBKQPR010000097.1, from coordinate 44,131 downwards.
GATTGAAGGGTACCTGAGATGACGGAGGGCCGGCGCGACGTTTGGAGAGCGTACGACGGAACGCCAACGACGAAGGTCATGCGGTACGCGCCGCACGGAAACGAGCGGACGAACACACCGGACGGGCCAGAAAGGTGGGGGAGTTACTTCCGGGACGTTGGGACGGGGCTGGACTACGCGGACCAGCGGTACAAAGGGGAAAGGGATTGGCGCGTTCCTGAGTCCGGCCCCGGCACGAACTCAGCGGTAAGCCTCGCGACGGTTGCGCACGCGCAGAACCTCAATGGCATCCTCGCCGGATTTACGGAAGATGTAACGCCAGTCGCCGACGCGCAGGCGAAACTGCGGCGGATCAAAGCCCTCAAGCTGTTTGACGTTGCCGGCATCGGTTTCCAGAAACCGCGCCAGCCCCTTGAGCAGCCGTAGCGCGGTTTCCCGGTCGATGGCTCGGATGTCGGCGCGGGCCTCGTCGGAAAAGATGACCCGCTTGGTCATTACTGGCTGGATTCTTCCGGCAGCGGAGTCTCCGCCATCCTCTGGAAATCGTCCATGGTGAGACCAAAGTCCGCCATGACTTCCTCCATGGGCACGCCGCCGTCCGTCTCCAGCGAGGCCATGCCGGCGCGAATCGCCGCAGCGTCTTCGGCAGTGACCGGCTCATCGTCGATGGGGGCCAGCGCCAGTTTGCGGTCGAGGGGCGAGAGCATGCTTTCCAGCAAGCCGCATACCGCCGCCAACTGCCCGGCGGGCAGGCGGTCGAGAAACGCGTGAGCATGGTGGCGCTGTTGGGTGAGATTGGGTTCCATGACTCCCTTCTTAACTGTAGCCGGATACCTCCATCGGGGCAACACCCCAGGCCACCGATCCCGTCGGCCCGGCGCGGGCGGTGATTAGTGGAGCCTCGCTCTCCCGCTTCCCGCCCACGGAACCGAAACGGGAATTTTGTTCCCGTTTTGCCGGATATGTCTTCCCCTTCCCGGAGATTCTTATCCTCGCGGCGTTACGCTACCATATGGGGCGGTCCCCACGGCATGAAGATTGAAGGCAAAGTCGCGTTGATTACGGGAGCGTCCGAGGGCATCGGGGCGGCCTGTGCCGCGGAGTTCGCCCGCGCGGGCGCCCGGCTCTCGCTCACCGCCCGATCCGAAGAGGGCCTCGGCCGAACCGCCGGGCAGGCCGGTGGCCCATCCGCCCTGGTCACCGCCGGAGACCTCACCGACGAGGCCGTTCGCCGCCGCGTCATGGACCGGACCCTCGAGCGCTTCGGCGCCGTGGACATCCTGATCAACAACGCCGGCGTGGGCGTCTACGGGGCTTCCTGGGAGGCGCCCATGGAACACGCCCGCCGCATGATGGAGCTGAATTATTTCGCCCTGCTCGGCATGCTGCAACTGGCCGTCCCGCACATGCGCGCGCGGCGCACGGGCGCCATCGTCAACGTGGGATCCATCGGCGGCAAAGTCACGCTGCCCTGGATGACCCTCTACAGCTCCACCAAATACGCCGTGGGGTCCCTCACCGAGGGCCTGCGCATGGAGCTGAAACGCGACGGCGTGCACGCCATGCTGGTGTGCCCCGGTTACGTCACTACAGGCTTTCAGAGAAATGTTCTGGCGGGTGCCGCGCCCCCGCAGGTGGTGCGCGCGCGGCGCTTCGCCATCACCCCGGAGGAATGCGCGCGGGCCATCCGGCGCGGTGTGGAGCGGGACGCCCGCACGGTGATGGCGCCGTTTTCCGGCTGGCTGCTGGTGACCGCGATGCGCCTGCTGCCGGGCATCGTCGAAGCGCGCATGGCGGAGATCAACGGAACCGCATGAACCTCAAACTGAAACGTACTCCCGGTCTTTACGTGGTGGGCTTCATGGGCGCCGGAAAAACCACCGTGGGGCGCCACCTGGCCCACCGGTTGGGATGGAGTTTCTTCGATACCGACGAAGAGATCGAGCGCTCCGAAGGCTGCACCATCGCGGAGATCTTCGCGCAACGCGGCGAAGCCGAATTCCGGCGCATGGAAACCCAGATCATCCAGCACCACATGCGCTTTATCGAGCGCGGCCGGCCGGCCGTGCTGGCCTTGGGCGGCGGCGCCTTCGCCGAACCCGCCAACCGGCAAATCCTCGGGTACAACGGCATCACCATATGGCTGGATTGCCCCTTCGAGGTGGTGGAAAGGCGCGTGGCGCAACATGCCGGCCGCCCCCTGGCGCGCGATCCGGCCTACTTCGCCGCCCTGTTCGAAGTGCGCCGCGAGCATTACCGGCTGGCCGACGTACACGTGACCATCGAAAGCGACGATCCGGATGTGACCGTCGAGACCATTCTGCAACACCTGGTGCTGAAGTGACGGTACCACTCAAGCGCCTGCGGAAGGACGCGCTGGCGATCTTCCGCGCGGCCCTGAAGGCGGCCGACCCCGCCGAGGCCGTGGCGCGCCACCTCTCCCGCCGCGATACCACGCGCTTCCGCAACATCTATGTAATCGGCGCCGGCAAGGCGGGCGCCTCCATGGCGCAGGCCGCCGAGCGCGTGCTGGGCCGCCGCATCGCCACCGGCCTCATCAACGTGAAATACGGCCACGTGGCCAAGTTGCGGCGCATCGAGCTGAACGAGTGCGGCCATCCCGTGCCCGACGCCCGCGGCGTGGCCGGCGCCCAGCGCATCGCCGAACTGGCCGCCCGCGCCGGCAAGGACGACCTGGTGGTGTGCCTGATCTCTGGCGGAGGCTCGGCGCTGCTGCCTCTGCCCGCCGCGCCCATCACGCTCGAGGAGAAGCAGGCGGTCACGCTGCTGCTGCTCAACTGCGGCGCCAATATCCACGAGATCAACGCCGTTCGCAAGCACATCTCGGCCATCAAGGGCGGGCAACTGGCGCGCCTGGCGTCGCCCGCCACGGTGGAGGCGCTGCTGCTCTCGGACGTGATTGGCGACGATCTCGACGTGATCGGCTCCGGCCCCACCGCGCCGGACGCTTCCACCTTCGCCAGGGTGGCTGCGATCCTGGAGCACTACGGCATTTTCCACGATGTGCCGGACGCCGTCCGCGAGCGCATTGAGGCCGGCCTGCGCGGGGAGATCGCCGAAACCCCCAAGCCGGGCGATGCGCTTTTCCGCCGCGTGCGCAACACCGTGGTGGGCAGCAACCGCCTGGCGTTGGACGCCGCCTCGCGCCAGGCCCGCCTGCTGGGCTATCGCACGCTGGTGCTGGCCAGCGAGATCCAGGGCGAAACCCGCGACGTGGCCCGCATGCACGCCGCCATCGCGCGCGAGATGGTGCGCGCCGCGCGGCCAGCGAAGCCGCCCGCTTGCATCGTCACCGGCGGCGAAACCACGGTCACCATCAAAGGCGGCGGTTTGGGCGGGCGTAACCAGGAGTTCGTGCTGGCCGCGGCCATCGACATCGCGGGGCTCGCGGACGTGGTGGTGTTCAGCGCCGGCACGGATGGCACCGATGGCCCCACTGACGCCGCCGGAGCCATCGCCGACGGCGCCACCCTGGCCCGCCATCCCGAGGCCGCGCGCTACCTGGACGCCAACGATTCGTATCATTATTTCGACGCTCTGGGCGACCTGGTGAAGACCGGACCGACCAACACCAACGTGATGGACGTGCGGATCATACTGGTGGGAGCGCAGAGCCGCGCACAGGGCCGCGCACGATGAGCTTCTGGCGCAAGGAAGTGATCGGCTTCGCGCTCGACCACGAGACCCGCAAGCACATGGACGAGCAGCGAGCCTGGATTGCGCGCGAGCCTGCGAACCCGCGTCCGTATTACCAGCTTGCGCAGTTCTACCGCATGGAAGGCCGCCAGGACGAGGCGTGGGGCCTGTTGCTGGAAGCCGTGCGGCTCGATGACCGCCTGGGGGAGGCGCACGTGGCGCTGGCCGAAATTTATGCCGTACGGGAAGATTATGCCGCCGCCTGGCGCCACGCGCGGCGCGCCGAAACCGCCGGAGATGGACGCGCCGTGGAACTGCTGCGGCGGTACGGGGTGGAAGAGTGATTTGACGCGGAGACGATGGTGAACTCCTTTCAGTTCACAAGATCAGCCAGGCGCAGCCTGGTGTACCGGAGACGTGGAGACACGGAGGAACACGCGGAGAACGCAATGATCATGTCGGTCTTCTCCGCGTTTTTCTCCGCGTCTCCGCGTCTCCGCGTCGGAACTGTGCTTGCCCACGCATGTTATGATCCTCGCTGTGCGGCTGCCGGCCGCGCCAGCAAGGTTGGTGGATGAGGATTGTCGTCGGCATTTCCGGTGCGAGCGGGGCCATCTATGGAGTGCGCTTGCTCGAGCGCCTGCGCAACCAGGAGAACGTGGAGATCCACCTGGTGCTTACGCGATCCGGGGAGAAGACCCTCTACCTGGAAACGGGCCGGCTGGCAGCCGATGTGAAAAAACTGGCGGATTATTCCTATTCCCTGGAGGATATCGGCTGCCGGCTGGCCAGCGGATCGTACCCGACCGATGGCATGGTGGTCGCTCCGTGTTCCATCCACACCATGTCCGCGATCGCCGCCGGCATCAGCTCCAACCTGCTGGTGCGCGCGGCCGACGTGGCTTTGAAGGAGCGGCGCCGGCTGGTCCTGATGGTCCGCGAGAGCCCATTTCACCTGGGACACCTGCGGACCATGGCGGCGCTGGCGGAAATGGGAGCCATCATCGCGCCGCCCATCCCCGGCTTTTATCACCATCCGCAAACCGTGATGGAGATTGTGGACCACAGCGTGGACCGCGTGCTGAGCCTGATCGGATTGCCCGATCCGCAGGCGCGCCAGTGGCAAGGAGAGGCCCCATGAGCGGCAAGCCTCGCGGCAAGCCGGCCGCCAAACCGATCGCCTTCCAGGGCGCGCGTGGCGCTTTCAGCGAAGAGGCCGCCCGCAAACTATTGGGGCCGCGAGTGGCGGTGCTGCCCTGCGAACGCTTCGAGGACGTTTTCCGCAGCTTGCAGGAGGGCCGCGCGGAGGGCGCGGTGGTGCCCATCGAAAACACCCTGGCCGGATCGGTACACGAGAACTACGACCACCTGCAAACCTTCGAGCTGCCCATCGTGGCGGAGACCAGCGTGCGCATCGTACACAACCTGATCGCGCCCCAAGGCGTGGCGTTTTCGAAAATCAAGCGGGTGTTCTCGCATCCGGTGGCGCTGAACCAGTGCCTGGATTTTTTCGCGCGCAATCCGCAGATTGAGCGGGTGCCGTTTTACGACACCGCCGGCAGCGTCAAGATGGCGATCGAAGAAGGACTGAAGGACGGCGCGGGGATCGCCTCGGCGGTGGCGGCGGAGATCTACGGCGGACGCATTTTGCGGCGCTCCATCGAGAGCGACCGGCGCAATTTCACGCGCTTCTTTCTGCTGCGCCGGCCCGAATACGCGCGGCGACATCCCGTGCGGGCCGCCAAAAACGCTCCCTGGAAGACTTCCCTGGTGTTCAGCACGCGCAATATTCCCGGGGCTTTGTTCCGCGCCCTCAGTGCGTTTGCCCTGCGCGATCTGAACCTCACCAAAATCGAATCGCGCCCGCTGCGCGGCAAGCCCTGGGAATACCTGTTTTACCTGGAGTTTCTGGAACGTGCGGATTCGCCCAATGCGCAAAACGCGCTGAACCATTTGCGTGAGTTGGCCGACTTTCTGCGCGTGCTGGGCTGCTATCCGAAAGGCGCCTGACCGCGGACGTGGGGCATGCTCCAGCTTGCCCTCCCGGTCCACCGCCCCCTAACGCAGTTCTTGGGGGCGCGACGGGCGCTACACTGGGGCCATGAGCGCAGACGACTCGGTTGAGGCACACGACCTTTTGGCGGACGAAGCCGCCGCGCAGGCGGAAGACCAGAATCAGGCGTACGACCTCCTGGCGGACGAGACCGCCACGGAGGAGGAAGACCCGGCTCAGCCGGAAGACCCGGCAGCCCTCGCCGCCGCCACCGAGGAAGAACTTCCCGTCCTCACGGTGCGGGAAACGGTGATCTTTCCGGGCGCCATGCTGCCCATCACGGTGGGCCGGCCCAGCTCGATTGCGCTGGTGCAATCGATGGGCGAAAACCGCCTGCTGGCGGTGGTCGCGCAGCTCGATCCGCGGGTGGAGACGCCCCGCCCGGAGGATCTCTACCAGACCGGAACCGTCTGCGTGCTGCATAAAGCGCTCCGCGTTCCCAAAGAGAATCTGCTGCTGTTCTGCGAGAGCATCGGGCGCATGCGCACGCGCGAGTTCACCGCCACCGAACCGTTCCTGCGGGCGCGCGTGGAGCGCATTCCCGATGTCGAGCCGGAGATCACGCCGGAAGTGGAGGCCCTGAAACAGAACGTCACCGGCCTGTTTCAACAGATTGTGGCGGCGTCGCCGAACCTTTCGGAGGATCTTTCCACCAACGCCGCCCAAATCGCCGAGCCGGGGCGGCTGGCCGATTTCGTGGCCGGCAATGTGCCGGGACTCAGCCCGCCCGAAAGGCAGCGTTTGCTGGACACCATCGACGGCGGGCAGCGTTTGAACGACCTCCACCGCTTCCTGACGCGGGAGCTGGAATTGGTGGAGTTGCGCGGGCGGATCCAGTCGCAGGTGCAGGGACAGCTCTCGCAAAGCCAGCGCGAGTTCTACTTGCGGGAACAGTTGAAGGCCATCCAGAAGGAGCTGGGAGAGGGCGACGATGCCACTCGCGAAACCGACGAGCTGCGCAAGAAACTGGATGCGGCGGGCATGACCGAAGAGGTGAAGGCCGAGGCGCTGCGCGAGCTGAACCGGCTGGCGCGCCTGTCGCCGGCCTCGCCCGAATACGGCGTGGCGCGCAGTTACCTGGAGTGGATGGCGAATCTGCCGTGGAGCACTTCGTCGGGGTCGCAAGTGGATGTCAGGCGGGCGGCCGGGATTCTGGACGAGGATCACTACGACCTGGAAAAAGTGAAGGACCGTATTCTGGACTACCTCGCGGTGCTGCAACTGCGGCCGGTGCTGAAGGGGCCGATTCTATGCTTCGTGGGTCCGCCGGGCGTGGGCAAGACCTCGCTGGGTAAGTCGATCGCGCGGGCGCTGGGCCGCAAGTTCGCCCGCATCTCGATGGGCGGAATGCACGACGAGGCGGAGATCCGCGGCCACCGGCGCACCTATATAGGGGCGCTGCCTGGGCAGATCATCCAGGCGCTGCGGCGCGCGGGCGTCAACGATCCCGTGTTCATGCTGGATGAAGTGGACAAGCTGGGGCGCGATTTCCGCGGCGATCCGGCTTCGGCCCTGTTGGAAGTGCTCGATCCGGAGCAGAACTTCACCTTCCGCGACAATTATCTGGACGTTCCTTTCGATCTTTCCAAAACGCTGTTTATCACCACCGCCAACGTGCTGGATCCGATTCCCGACGCGTTGCGCGACCGCATGGAGATCATTCCGCTGGAAGGCTACACGGAGCACGAGAAGGCCATCATCGCCTTCCGCTATTTAGTGCCGCGCCAGACGCGCGAGAACGGCCTGGACGGGGAGGGCGACATCGTCTTCAGCGACACCGCCGTGCGGTTCCTGATCCGGCGCTACACGCGCGAGGCCGGCGTGCGCAGCCTGGAGAGGGAGATCGGCACCATCTGCCGCAAGCAGGCGCGCCGCATCGCCGAGGGCACGCGCGAGAAGGTCGAGGTGACTCCGGAGCTGGTGGAGAAGGACTTGGGAGCGCCGCGCTTCCGCACCGACACGGAAGTGGCCGAGCGCACGCGGCGGCCGGGCGTCGCCGTGGGGCTGGCGTGGACGCCAGTGGGCGGCGATGTGCTGTTCATCGAAGCGGGCCGCATGCCGGGCGGAAACCGCGGGTTGATCATGACCGGTCAGCTTGGTCCGGTGATGCAGGAATCCGTGCAGGCCGCGCTCACCTGGGTGCGCGGCAACGCGACCAAGTACGGCATCGATCCCGATCTGTTCAAGACCAGCGACATCCACATCCACGTGCCCGCGGGCGCCATTCCGAAGGACGGCCCCTCGGCGGGCATCACCATGGCGGCGGCGCTGGTTTCGATGCTGACCGACCGCTGCGTGCGCACCAACCTGGCCATGACCGGCGAGATCACCCTGACCGGGCAGGTGTTGCCGGTGGGCGGCATCAAAGAGAAGGTGCTGGCCGCCAAGCGCAGCGGCGTGCGCGAGGTGATTCTGCCGCTGGAAAACGAGGTCAACGTGCGCGAGGACCTGAAGAGCGAGCAGATCGGCGAGATGAAGATCCACTACGTGAAGGCCATGGAGGAGGTGGTGGAACTGGGGTTGGAGAAGCCGCCAGACAGCCCGCTATAGCAACTGTGGCAGCCATTCGCCGGCCGGGCCTTGGAACACGGAGTCGGCGATACTGCTCATGGGACCTTCCTCCGGATTGATCTCGATGACCCGCGCGCCGGCCTTCTTGGCATGTGGAATCAGGCCGGCGGCCGGGTAGACCATGGCCGAGGTGCCAATCACCAGAAAAACCTGCGCCGACGCCGCGGCGTGCTCGGCCTCCTGCATCATGCCGTCGGGCAATGGCTCGCCGAACCAGACCACCCCCGGACGCGCCAGGCCTCCGCAAGCGCAGTGCGGCGGGATTTTGGTCAGCGGCACGCGGCGGTTCGGAAAATTCGCTCCGCACTGGGTGCAGCGCATGCGCCAGATGTCACCGTGCAGCTTGAGGATCTTCCCGCTGCCGGCCAAGTCGTGCAGTCCGTCGACGTTTTGGGTGATGAGGGTAAAGCGCGGCTTGCGGAGTTCCAAATCGACCAGGGCGCGATGCGCGGCGTTGGGGGCGGCCTTGGCGATCAACTCGCGCCGCCAGTTATACCATTCCCAGACCAGGCGCGGGTCGCGCGCGAAGGCTTCCGGGGTGGCCAGTTCCTCGGGCTTGAATTCCTTCCAGAGTCCCCCGGTCCCCCGGAAGGTGGGGACGCCGCTCTCGGCCGAGATGCCCGAGCCGGTCAGGGCGGCCACGGAAGTGGCGCGTGCCAGCCATTCGCGAGCTTTTTCGAGGTCGGTCAAATTTCCATTCTATGCGAAGTGTGGGGCATGCTTGAGCTTGCCTATCCGGCGCATCCGGCGCCTGGCCAGGGGCGGTTACTGTTTTCGGCCGGGAGTGGGAACCTTCTTGAGCGCTTCAGTTGCCACGTGTTTGACCAAACGGTTGACCAGGGCCGCGGGCGCGCCGGTCTGGCTCTGCAGCGCTTTGCCAATCTCCGTGTCTGCAGGTCTCGGTTGCTTCCCGCCAGTGGGCCGTTGCTTCTCGGCCTGAACGGCCTCACGGATCGTCTCCTTGCCTGTAGACGTCAGCTCGCCATCGCCCTTCACCGCTGCATTTAACCTGGCTTCGGAGAGAACCGGATAAGCCCGGTTCCATATATCGTCCAGACAGCCATCTCCGAACGCCTGCAGCTCCAGCTCGCCGTCATCGGTCAATCGGAAATCCACCATGAAATCCCGGGCCCGCCGGAGTTCCGCCAGTTCGGCATTGTCCCACTCGTCCAGCATGACAATGGCGTCTTCCTTGGTCCGGGCATATACGAAAGACAGGTCGCCGTTGGGCCAACGGCACATGAATATCGGCACATTCTAATTGTAGACGCCTGGGTCGAACTGTGGTGCGGCATTCGGGCGCGGCGAGGGGCCCAGGCGAATCGAGGGCTGGGACACATCGGGACACAGGCCCGGTGCGCCATTGAGCCGAATCCTGCGCTAAACTAACCGGGCCGCGAGAACCGCGCCCGCACTTCCGCGCTTACCACCGCCGGACGGCCGGTCTGCCCGTCGATGGGGCACCATACGGTGAGCGCCCTGGCCAGCAGGGCGCGGTCGGAAGCGCGCAGCAACTCGGTGTGGCGCTCGAAGCGCACGCGAGTGCCGGTTCCCACCCACGTCCGCGCCACGATCGCTTCGCCCAGGTGGGCCGCCTGCTTATAGTCGATCTCGTGGCGCAACACCACCCAGCGCAGCTTCTGCCGGTCGGCTTCCGGCGCCAGCGCGTTCCAGTGCGCCACCGCGGCTTCCTGCACCCAGCGCAGGTAAATCACGTTGTTGACGTGGCCCAGCTCGTCGATGTCCGCCGGCTCGACCGCCAGCGCCAGTTCGAAGGCCGCCGGGTCTACCACACGCGGCAGGCGTTCTCGCTGACCATCGGCTGGCCGGCCTTGCAGGCGAAGGCCTTCTGAAACTCCGGCATGTTCTGCAGCGTGCCATCCACGCGGTAGCGCCCGGGCGAATGCGGATTGGTCAGCGCCTGCTGGCGCTCGGCCTGCGGCGTGTTGTTCTCGCACCAGATCTGCGCAAAGCCCAGGAAAAAGCGCTGCTCGGCAGTGAATCCGTCGAGCACCTGTTCTTTGCCATTCAGAGTGTCCTGCAGCGCCATCAGCGCCACGCGCAAGCCGCCGTTATCGGCGGTGTTCTCGCCCAGCGTCAGGCGGCCGTTCACCTTCACGTCGTCCACGGCGGTGAAGCCGGAATATTCGTTGGCAACGCAGGCGGCGCGCTTCTCGAACTCCGCGCCATCCTGCGGGGTCCACCAGTCGCGCAGGTTGCCGTCGCCGTCGTATTTGCGGCCCTGGTCGTCGAACCCGTGAGTCATCTCGTGACCGATTACGGCGCCAATCGCTCCGTAGTTCAGCGCCATGTCGCGCCGGGGGTCGAAGAAGGGTGGCTGTAGAATGCCGGCGGGGAAATTGATGCTGTTGAAGGGTGGCGCATAGAACGCGTTGACGGTGGGCGTCGTCATCGTCCACTCGGTCTTGTCGGTAGGTTTGCCGATGCGCTGGATGCGCTGCTCGGTCAGAAACTGGGTGGTGCGCACCGTGTTGCCCAGGTAGTCGTCGCGGGAGATCGAGACTTTACCGTAATCGCGCCACTTGCGCGGCGCGCCCACGTTGCGGGTGATGGCCTTCAGCTTTTCCAGCGCGGCCCTTTTGGTGGTGTCGCTCATCCACGGCAGGGTCTGGATGTCATTCCCTAGCGCCTTTTCCAGGGCATCCACCAGTTGGTTGATTTGCGCCTTGGCGTCGCCGCCGAAGGCCACTTCGATATACTTCTGGCCCAGCAGATCGCCCAGCGAACGGTCTACTGCCACCACGCAGCGCGCGGCTCGCGGGCGCGGCTGTTTGGCGCCGGTCAGGTAGCGCTGCCAGAAATCGAAGTCTTCGTCCGCGAAGGCCGCCGGCAGCATCTCGGCGCTGTCCCGCAGCAGGTGATACTCAAAGTAGGCCTTCCACGGCTCTGTCGAATCCATCGGCAGTGTGAGCGCGATCTGCTTGATGAAATCGGGCTGGGCGACGTTGAGCGTCTCGAAAGCCGGCGCGCCGATGCCCTGGAAGAGGCCATCCCAGTCCCACGGCGAAAGCCCCTTCAGCGCCGCCCGGGTCATGATGTGGTAGCGCTTGTCGGGATCGCGCAGGGAGACGCGGTCCACCGACGCCTTGGCCAGAATGGTCTCGAAATCCAGCACTGCCGCCGCCTTGGCCGCGGCGGCATCCGCCGGATCCCCGGCAAGCTGGAACATCTTCTTCATGTGCGCGGCGAAGTGCGCGCGGGTCTCCACGGATTTCGGGTCGGTCTTCAGGTAATAGTCGCGGTCCGGCAGCGATAGCCCCCACTGCCAAAGCTCGGCGATGGTCTTGCTGGAATCCTTGGCGTCCGGCTGCGCGATTAAACTGAACAGCACTTGCACGCCCATGCGGTGCAGGCGCACCAGCTCGGCGCCCACTTCGGCCTCGCTGCCCATCTCGTCGATGCGCGCCAGCTCGCTTTGAATCGGCGCCATGCCTCTTTTTTCGATGGCCGCGGTATCCATGCAACTGGCGTACATGTCCCCGATTTTCTGATCGAGCGGGCTGCGATTGGCGGTCTGGACGGCCGCGCCCTGCAAAATGTCGAGCAGCACTTTTTCGTTGCGCTCGCTCAATTCGGTGAAGCGCGCCCAGCGGGAGCGGTCGGCGGGCAGCGGATTGCTGGCGATCCAGTTGCCGCAGGCGTATTGATAGAAATCGACGCACGGGTTGACCGATTTGTTCATCGCGGCGGTATCCACACCCGAAGCGGAATCGGCCGCCAGCGCGAGCGCGGGCAGCGTCGTCAGTGCAAGCAGAAAACGGAGGTTCATGAAGGCTTCCGAGAGTAACGACTCGATTTTAACGCACGTGCGCAGGCACGGGCCGTTCAGGGCCGCCTGGCAAGCAGAACCGGATGCGAGAATGCCCCAGCACGGGGGCGTTGTCGGCGCACCTTTTCGAACTGGCTTCGGCGTACTCAGCCAAACATCCCGGCGGCTAGCACCGCCCCCAGGCGGGCTTGACTTTTGTCTTTAGTTTTAGCTAAAGTAGGCAATGTGCTAGCAGATCGGCGCACATGGCTTCCTTCACGGTTCATTTGCTCGATGGGGCTAAGGCGTCGAAGCGGCGTGCGATCGCTTTTCTGGAATGCACGGAGGATGCCGGCATCGATGCCCGTGCAGTATTTCAGAGGTTGGGAAACAACAGGGAAAGAGAAGTGCGGAGCCGGTTTGACTACTGGATAGACGGCAATATACATGACAAGTACTTCCACGGATGGCCGAACAGTCAGAGGTATAAACAGTGTTTTGTGTTCAAATGGAGAGACAATAACCAGAATCATCGATTTTACGGGTTCCTTTGCAACCCGCTGCCAGCCGAGAATCCCAGCTTCCAACTTTGCGTTCTTGTTTCGCACGCGATTAAGGACCGCTGGGAGACCGACGAAAGGGAACTTGATGGAGCAAATTCTCTGCGCCTGAATCCTCCCGTGAACGCGGCCATTGCCAAGCTGTTTAGTCAACCGAAAGTGAGGGTACGACCATGGGTGAGCTAAGAAAACACTGGACCGCGAGAAGCATAGAGGATTTCCTGTACCGCGTAGGCTTTGATTTTGTTCAGCAGATTGAGAAGTTCTTAGATGCCGCCCCGGCAAATCAGGCGAGTCTTGCGAGAAGCCTCGGAGTCACGGAGGGGCGCGTATCCCAAGTGCTCAATAATCCGGGAAATCTGACGCTGCGAAAGGTGATTGAATATGCGCGAGCGCTACGCCAAAAGGTCGCAATCGTACTCTATGACGATAACGACTACGAAAACGCGAATGGTCCCATCAACCCCGAGATATTCACCCGGTGTTGGGAGCGGTCCGGTAAGCCCTCTGATTTTTTCGCGATTGCAAACAATTGCGACGAGGCGATGGTGAGCCTTGGGCGTGAAACTATTTCGCCCCAAAAACAGCGGCGGCACACTCGTCGGTGTTTTTACCACATCCGATCACCCCGCAAGCGCACAAAGCGCAATTATGTCAATTCCTCCCGGATACCATCCAGCTTGGAAGCAGTCGGGGATGATGCATCATTCCGCACTTCTTTGGAAGGACAAGCGCAGGCCACAGGCGCGGCTATTGCATACTCGGGAGGAACAACCTAAATGGGAAGTGAAGACACGAAGGACAGAGCAGAAGCGGCACCCAAGCTAGATCTGAGCAAACTCCCGCTGGAAGAGCCGGAGGACGGCGTCTTTAGCGCGTACGCGAATGTGTTCAACATGAATTGGACCCTTACCGATGTGCGACTACGTTTCTCAGAATTGCTACAGGTTCCGGATGAGGTTAAGCCCACATGGGAGAATCAACACGGGATCGTGCTTGAACGCGTATCTGTGACGATACCTTGGTATCAGGCTAAAGTTCTACGCGACATGCTGGACGGTCTCATAAGGAACTACGAGGAACTGAATGGCGAGATTAAGGTTCCTAAGTTGCCCGTACGTGCAGTATCCGCGAAATGAGCAGCGATCCTGGGTGCAGAGGGGCCCATCAACGTTAACCGCCGGGGGTCTTGATGAGCGCTACAATACAAAGGAAAATCCTCGCACGGCCGACTCCGTCAGAGTCCCAAAGCCGAGTCGGAGGCCGTGCCACAAGCGCACCCTAGCCTAGACGCACCTCCGACTCCTTTTGCCGATGAAAAACGGCGGGAAAAGGGCTTTGTTGACTGACAGAAGAAGCGCAATCGTCTGCCTGATGGTCCGCACAACAAGCGCCCGAAGCCGTCCCTCATGAAGCCCGGACCTCTCCCATTTGAATTGGGTAGCCAGCCGTTGTCGGATCGATGCCAAAATTCCCCTTGACATCCGGCCCGATTCGTACTAATTAATTAGTATGCGCAGGGCGAGCACAACCCTCACCGGCCAGGAGCTGGAAATCATGAAGATCGTCTGGCAGCGCGGTAAGGGCGTCACGGTCCGCGACGTCTACGAAGCGCTGCTCGAACACCGCAAGGTGGCCTACACCACGGTGATGACCATGATGAACATCCTGGAACAGAAGAAGTACTTGAAGAAGACTCAGTCGGACCGCGCCTACCTCTACCGTCCGGCGCGGCCCCAGCGCCAGGTGATCGGCGATATGGTCCGCGAATTCGTCAACCGCGTCTTCAACGGCTCGGCCGAGCCGCTGCTGGTGCACTTGGTGGAAGAGCACAACCTCACGCGCGAGGATCTGGAAGAGATCGCGCGGCTGCGGAGGAAATCGTGAATTACCAGTTGATGTGGAACAACCTGGTTCTCTACAGCCTGCAGATCGGGCTGCTGGTGGGTGTGGCGGCGCTGGTTCCGGCGGCGTTGCGGTTGCGCGTGCCGCGGGCGCGCCTGGCTTACTGGCATATCCTGCTGGCGGCCTGCCTGTTGCTGCCGCAAGTGCGTCCGTGGCGCCGGGAAGTGGTGGCTGCGGACGTGCAGATCTCCACCCACATCCTGTCCGAGCAACCGGGGACCCCCGCGCCCCGCAGCCTGCCCTGGAGCCAGATCGCGCTGCTGCTGCTGGCGGCCGGCATGGCTGGGCGCCTCGCATGGCTGGGCACGGGCTTCTGGAAACTGCGTCAATACCGGCGGCGGGCCCAGAGCGCGCCTCAGCCGGCAATTGCCACGCCCTGGGAGACCCGCGCGCTAGTCCTCCTTTCGGACGAGGTATCGGGTCCCGTGACGTTCGGATGGCGCCGCCCGGTGGTCCTGCTGCCGGCGCGTTTTCCGGAATTCGGCCCGCGCGTGCAACAGGCCATCCTGTGCCACGAGTTGCTGCACGTGGCCCGGCGCGACTGGCTGTTCGCCATCGCGGAAGAAGTCATCCGCGCGGTCTTCTGGTTTCATCCGGCCATCTGGTGGCTGCTGGGCGAAATTCAACTGGCGCGCGAGCAGGCTGTGGATCGCGAAGCCATCCGCCACACCGAGGCCCGCGACGAGTACGTGGACGCGCTGCTGGCCATCGCCGGCGCCGAGCGTCAGGGCGCGATGGGCTGCGACCTGGCTCCGGCCCCGCTGTTCCTGCGCAAACGTCATCTGAAGCATAGAGTGGTTTCTCTTTTCAAGGAGGTTGGAATGTCGAAGACGAGATTGATTTCCGCGCTCGCCGGGTGCCTGCTCACGCTGGCCGCGGCGTGCTGGCTGGTAACTGGCGCGCTGCCCCTGGCTGCCGCGCCCCAAGTGGCTGCCGATGCCTCGGGTGTCACGGTGGATACGGGCGGCGCCGAGTTGCTGCATCGTCCCCCGGTCGCGTATCCGGAAGAGGCGCGTAAGAAGGGCGTCGGGGGCACCGTCGCAGTGCAAGTGGCGCTGGATGGCAACGGCAATGTCACCGACGCGCACGCCATCTCGGGGCCCGCGGAGCTGCGCAAGGCGGCGCTCCAATCGGTGCTGGATTGGCACTTCGCGCACGATTCGGCCGGCTCCACGCGGCAGGTGGCCATTACCTTCCAGGCGGCCGAAGCGGCGCTGGTCCCCGCCGCGCCGAAGACAGCGCCTTCCGCTGGCGCCTCGTCCGACAAGTCGTGGCAAGGCAATCTGAAATCGATCGGCGTCCTGGGCCTCAGCGATGCGGCGCGCGCGGATCTGTTGGCGCGCCTTCCGGTGCATCAGGGCGACACACTCACCAACGATTCGTTGATCAAACTGCAAGAGGCGGTTCGAGCGTTCGATGAGCATCTGACTTTCGCCATCGGCATGGACGGCGACAACGCCAACGTGCAGATTACGGCTCCCGGCTTCAGGATCAAGGTTGGCGGCAATGTCCAGCAGCACATGCTGGTCAGCCAACCGCACCCGATTTATCCGGCCGAAGCCAAGGCTGCCCGCATTCAGGGTGTGGTGCGTTTGAAGGCCCTCATCGGGATGGACGGCACGGTGAAGAATCTGGAAGTGATGGAGGGCGATCCCACGCTGGCGGCGGCTGCCCTGACCGCGGTCAAGCAGTGGGTCTACAAGCCCACGCTGCTGAATGGCGACCCGGTGGAAGTACAAACCGTCATCGACGTGAACTTCACCCTGTCGCAGTAGGGCCCGTAGGGCGCCCCAGCCGGCGCCGCAGTTCGGCGGTGGCGGCGCGGTGGCACTTCAGGCACAGCGTGCGCATGTTGGCGAGTCCGCACTCGCCTCCGCCTTCCACCACCGGCGTTACGTGATCGGCGTCCCACAGGCTGCGCCGCGCGCCCCAGTCTTTTTCGAACTGGCGGCGCGCGGCGTAATCCAGTTTGCGTTTGTTCTTCCTCAGGGCCTCGGTATCCACACCGCAAATTGCGCATACCCCGCGGTCGCGTTCGAAGACCCTCTCCCGCAGATAGCCCGGGTCGGTGCGCAGCTTCCATTCCTCCACGCAGGCGTCGCCGCAGAAAGTGAAGCGGCCCTTGGGGACATCTTTGCCGCACCAGCGGCAGGTGCCTCGTCGCCGCTGCTTCACCCACCCACCGGATTTAGTGCGCCGTGTGCTCATCTGCTCACAGTCAGGCATGTGGCGCAGGCTCTCAGCCAGGCTCTCAGCCGGCAGCGTCGAGTCTAGTCTCCACTCGACGCCTTTGCGGCCTGGGGCCACGGCGTCGGCACGAGTGCCGACGGGCCCAGAGGGCACCCCGGCTGAGAGCCTGCGCCACGTCTGCCACTGAGTCAAGCGTGCAATCACAGGCGGCTCGACCCGCGGCATCGGCGTCGCCATGTGCTCATCGGCTCACACCCGCAGGTCGTAGCCCAGCCCGCGCATCCCTTCGATGATGCGGGCGCGGATCTCGCCCACTTCCTCGGACGAAAGCGTGCGCTCGGACGATCCCACCGTCAGGCGAAACGAGATGCTCTTCTGTCCCTCCGCCATGGGCGGGCCGGAGTACTGCCGCACAAATTGAATGGATTCCACCAGCGGCCCGGCAAAGCCGCGCAGGCGGGACTCCAGCTCGCCGGCATATTCCCGCAGACCGGCGATCACGGAAAGATCGAAGGCGCTCGAAGGGTACCGCCGGACGGGCTTGTACTTCGCCTCGGCGCCGGCGGCGAGCCGCTGGACGATGCGCAGATCGAGATCCAGAATCGCCGCGCGCCCGGTCTCCACCAGCGACGGATGCAGCTCGAAAAGCCGGCCTACGGTCTCCTCGCGCCAGACGAGGGTGGCCGACCGTGCGGGATGCTCGTACATTTCGGCCGCCGCGGGGCATGCCAATGCGCCTGGCATCAGGCATTCGGCGGCGCGCTTCAGCTCGAAGAGGCCTGCCGCGGGGTGCCCTTGGGGCCCGCCCGCGCGGTCGTAAATCGCGGCAACCAGGTGAGGGATCTCTTCCGGCAGTCCCTCCTTCCGCTTGTGAATCTCCAAACCAATCTCGAAAATGCGAAACGCCTCGCGGTGCTTGGCGTTCTCCGTGACGTTCTTCCGGATCCCCGGCAGCAGCGATTGCCGCATCAGCGCCTGGTCGGAAGCGATCGGGTTGGTCACCCGCACGTGCGATTGCGGGTCCATTCCGAATGCGCGCACCGCCTCTTCGCTCAAGAAGGAGTAGTTGTAGACCTCCGTGAAGCCCTGGTCCACGAAAATGTTGCGCACCTCGTGCTGAAATTTCCTTTCGGGGTTGCCGGACGGCACGGAAGCCGGCACCAGCGGCGCGCGCGGCGTGATGGAATCGTAGCCCACCATGCGGCCCACTTCCTCCACCAGGTCGTCCTTGATGGAGATGTCTTTGGTGGCGCGCCAGGAAGGCACCGCCACCATCAGCACGCCGGGTTCGGGCTCGGAGACGCCGAACGCCAGGCTCTCCAGGATGCGCCGCACTTCCTCCGGCGCGATGGCGCGGCCCAGCTTGCGCTCCAGCCATTCCAGCGGCAACCGGATGGGCGCGGGCGACGGCATCTCGCGTTGGGGATCGGCCACACCGCCCACCATGCGGATGCCCGGCGACACTTCGCGCAGAATCTCGATGGCGCGGGCAATTCCGCGCACCGTATTGGCCGGGTCCTGCGCCTTTTCGAAGCGCATGGAGGCGTCCGTGCGCAGCTTGATGGCGGCCGAGGTCCTGCGGATGGAGGAGGCCTGGAAGTTGGCGCTCTCCAGCACCACGCGCGTGGTGGTTCCGCCGATGGAGCTTTCCATTCCGCCGATCACGCCCGCCAGAGCGATGGCCCCGCCGGCATCGGCGATCGCCAGGTTGGCCCGCTCCAGCGTGTGCCATTCGCCGTTCAGAGCGCGAAACCGCTCGCCGGCCCGGGCCGGGCGGACATAAATTGTGCCGCCGCGCAGCTTATCGGCGTCGAAGGCGTGCATGGGCTGCGACAGCTCCGCCATCACGTAGTTGGTCATATCGACGATGTTGTTGATGGGATTCAGCCCGATCGACGTGAGACGATATTGCAGCCACTCGGGCGATGGGCGGACGGTGACGTTCTCGAAAACCAGCGCGGAGTAGCGCGGGCACAGGTCCAGGTCTTCAATCTCCACCTGGATGCCCGGCGGACCCGCGGGCAGCAGATCGAGCCGCGCCGGCTCTTTCAGCTTCTTGCCCAGGATCGCGGCCACCTCGCGCGCCATGCCGTGGTGGCCCCACAGATCGGGCCGGTGGGTGATCGACTTGTTATCGATCTCGATGATGCTGTCGGGCAGGCAGCCCCGAATCGGCATGCCCAGCGCAACATGCCTGCCAGGCTCCGCGTCGAGCTCCAGGATGCCGCGGTGGTCTTTATTGATGCCCAGTTCGGAAGCGCTGGCCAGCATGCCATCGCTCTCCACGCCGTGGATGACCCTACGGCCGATGGGGACGTAAGCCGTCACCACGCCGCGCCGGCAATTGGGAGCGCCGCACACCACCGTCTTCGTGCCGAACCGCCAGGTATCCACCACGGCCGTTACGTTATGGCTGCCAGGGATGGGAACGGCCGAGAGCACGTGCGCAACGCAGGCGTCGGCCAGCAACTCGCCCACCGGCTCGATGCCCTCGCACTCAGCGGTCTTCATGGTGATCAACCGTTCAAGGGGACCGGGGGCGTAATCCAGATCTTCTACGAGCTCGCGAATCCAGTTGTATGAAAATTTCAAGGTCTCCTCAAAAGACTAAAGGGCTTGACGCGGAGTCGCGGGGGGCGCCCACTGGGCCCGGAGCAAAACGCGGAGAAAACTTGTAGATTGTCTTCTCCGGGTTTTCCTCTGCGTCTCCGCGTCAGGTGTTCATCAGAACTGCTCCAAAAACCGTAAATCCCCGCCCTGCAACTGCCGGATATCGTCGATGCCATAGCGCATCATCGCCAGGCGCGTCAGCCCCAGCCCGAAAGCGAAACCGTTCCATTCTTCGGGGTCGATGCCGCTCATCCGCAGCACGTTGGGGTTCACCAGGCCGCAGGGCAGCAGTTCTACCCAGCCGCTCTGCTTGCAAACGGCACAGCCCGCCCCGCCGCAGATCAGACACTGGATGTCCAATTCAAACCCCGGCTCGACGAACGGAAAGTAACCGGGGCGCAACCGCACCGTCACCTCGCGTCCGAAGATGGCCGTGAGCAGGGTCTTCATGAAGTACAGCAGGTGGGCCACCGAAACCTCGCGATCCACCATCATGCCTTCGAGCTGATAGAAGGTGTGCTCGTGCGAGGCGTCCACGCTCTCGTTGCGAAACACGCGACCCGGCGCGATCATGCGCAGCGGCGGACCCAGCCGCTCCATCCCGCGCACCTGCACCGGCGAAGTGTGCGTGCGCAAGAGATTGCCGCCATCCAGCCAGAAGGTGTCCTGCATGTCGCGCGCGGGATGGTCGCGCGGAATATTCAGCGCGTCGAAGTTGTGATACTCGGTTTCCACCTCGGGGCCGTCCAGCACGGCGAAGCCGAGCGAAGCGAACAGCTCTTCCAGTTCGCGCTGGATGCGCGTGATAGGGTGCAGATGGCCGCGGCGCGGCCCCGCAGCGGGCAGCGTGACGTCCACCCATTCGCTCTCCAGGCGGGCGCGCAGATCCGCTTCGGCAAACTCGCGCTGGCGCGCCTCCTGCGCGGTCACCAGCGCCTGGCGCGCATCGTTGAGCAGCTTGCCGATGCGGGCGCGCTCCTCGGGCGCCAGTGTGCCCATTTCCTTGGCGAACTGGGAGCGCCAGCCCTTGCGTCCCAAAGACTCCACGCGCGCCGCCTCCACCTCCGCGGCGTTCGAGGCTGCGGCGATTCGCGCCATGGAACGGGACAACAGCTCCTGTATGGATTCGTCCAGCATGTGAGGAAGTTCTCATTGTAGCAAGGGGGATGCTGGGGCTATTTCGACCGCTTGCGACGCTTGCGGAGGCAACTCCTCATAAACCCAGGAACAACGCGCGAAAACCTTCCTGCTCGAAATGCCGGTCATTTTAGAGGCTCATACCTGCAAGAAACGATTCCCGGCTTTGCGGGATCACCCGGACCTTCGGATCGGCAAGCAGACTGCGAACCGTCGCCACAGCCCGGCTGCGCTGCCATGGGTCTGCGGAGAAGAACGTCATGAACTCGGTCAGAATCTCATCGGTTGTGCAAGTCATCGCGCCGGCGAGGACATTATCGAGGGCGATGGCATCCGGCGCTTCAACCGGTCCCGATAGACATCGCGGATGGTGGCGCGGCCGCGCTGCCAGACGATCTGCATGAGTTCGATCTCCAGGCCGATGAGGACAGCCTTCTTGCCGCGAAGTTTCGCCGGCCCCAATGGTCCATGCCTGGCTCGGACGGGATCGAACGGCGCGCCGCGCGGTTGCAAGTGGCCGCGCAGAATTTACAACGTGCACCCATACCAACCGAGGAGAAGCCCGTCCATTCCGGCATGAGGCGGGTGGGTTTGAGTGGGTGGTTACTGAGTTTGTTTGGGGTGGCTGCGGTAATGGGGCAGGGCCGCGAAGGTTTCGATCTGAACGATCGCGGCCTGGCAGCGGCCGGACGCGGAGACCAGGCGGCGGCCGAGCGGCTCTACCGGCAGGCCATGGAAGTATGGCGCAAGATGGGGCCGGACTATCGGGCGCACTTAGGGACTACGGAGTACAATCTGGGCCAATCGTTGAGTGCGCAGGGCCGCCGCAGCGAGGCGCTGCCGGTGCTCGAAGACGCGGTGCAGTTACTACGCGGCACGGTGGGAGTGCGCCACTTCAACACGCTCTCGGCCCTGAACTATCTGGCCGGCTTGCAATTGATGCTGGGCGACGCCGGGCGCGGCGAAGCTTTGTTTCGCGAAGCTCTGCCGATAGAGCGGGAGCTCTATCCAAAGGACGCGCAACTCGGGCTGACGTTAGGCGGCTTGAGCACGATCCTGGTGCGCCAAGGCAAGACGGCCGAGGCGCTGCCCCTTGCCGAGGAGGAGCTGACCATCGCTCTCGCGGCGGTAGGCGAGCAGAGCCTTCACGCGGCGCTGGCCTACGCCAACGTGGCGACCGTTCATAAATGTGCCGGGCGCTACGATCGCGCCATGCCGCTGTTTCGGAAATCACTGAGCATCTATGAACGCCTGGTGGGGCCGGATCATCCACGAACAGCCGGCATCCTGATGGAGATCGGTCTGCTCGAGATGGAGGATGGCAACTACACGCTGGCGGAGCGCGACATGCTGCGTTCGTTGGACATCGTGGGGCGATCTTCGGCATGGACGTTCGAGCAGTGGATCGGCGAAAGCAATTTGGGAACGCTGCGCCTCAGGCAGGGAAAATACGACGAGGCGGCGCGGCGCTTGACGCGCTCGCTCGAACTGCAGGAACAAGCCGGAATCCGCGCAGGCCGCGACCTGGCGGGAACGCTGGAAGCGCTGGCCAAGGTTAGGGAGAAGCAGCGCCGCTACGACGACGCCAGGCAATTGCGCGACCGGGCGGTGATGATATCGTCGTTCCGGTGATGGGCCGCGATTGCGAGTGGACATCCCGCGGGAACATGTGTTGCCGGTGACCGGGACGGAGGCTCGGGTAGCTTCGTGCCGTTGGAAGCATTGTGGCAGGACTTTCGCTGCTTCGGGCTTCGCACGCTGCGGCGCGCTCCCGGATTCACGGCCGTGGCGGTTCTGACGCTCGCTTTCGGCTTGGGCGCCAACGCCGCCATTTTCAGCGTGGTCAAGGCCGTTCTGTTCAACCGGCTGCCCTACGCCAAAGCACGGACTGCCGGCGAAATGGAATGCCCGGATTCTTTGCTGTAGCATGGGCAGAGAACCCAAGCCAAGGAGGGACTCCATGCATCGTCTGCTGGCAGTGATGGCCGCTCTCGCCGCGCTGGCGCTGGCGGCGGGCCTGCGCTCTTTCGACGCGGTGCCGCTCGAAAGCGTCTCCGAGACCACCGCCAATGTGAGCATCGGCGACCTCAACGGCGACGGCAAGCTTGATCTGGTGCTGGCCAAGGGACGCCACTGGCCGTTGCCGGACGTGGTTCTCTTTGGCGATGGCAAGGGCCACTTCACGCCCGGGCCGCCGCTTCCCAATAAGCCGGACCGCAGCTACTCGGCGCCGCTGGCGGACCTGGATGGCGACGGCGATCTCGATATCGTCATCAGCAACGACCGGCCCGATCCCAAAATCATCCTGCTCAACGATGGGCACGGGCGCTTTACCCTCGGCGGCACGTTCGGCGACCCCAACTGGTCCACGCGCAACGTGGTGCTGGCCGATCTGAACGGCGACGGCTTTCCGGATATCGCGGTGGCCAACCGGCCCGGCCCCAGCTATGTCTGCTTCAACGACGGGAAGGCGCATTTCCAGTGCCGGCAGCTTGGGCCGGAGACCTCCGCCACGATTCTGGTCGGCGACATGGATGGCGACGGCTCGCAGGATCTCATCGTGGCCTGCCGCGACGATTGCCAGAGCGTGGTGTATTTCAATGACGGCAAGGGCAACTTCCCGCGCAAGCAGCCGTTCGGACCGGCGCGTTCCTCCACCCGCGCCATCGCGGTGGGCGATTTCGACGGCGATGGCCGCCTGGATATCGCGGCCTGCCACGAACAGGACGGGCTGTACGTGTATTGGAACGCGGGCAAAAGTGGCTCCGGCACGCCCGGCTCCGGCACGCCCGGCTCCGGCATGCCCGGCTTCGGCGCCTCCACCAAAATCGCCGGGCCGGATGCGCTGCCCTATTCGATGTTGGCCGCGGACCTGAACAAGGATGGCAAGCCCGAAATCATCGTCGGCTATGTGGGCGCGCCCGGAGCGGTGTATTTCAACGATGGCTCGGGCCGCCACTACACACGGGTTCCGTTCGGCGATTCGAAGGGCGCCATATACGGGATCGCAGCGGCCGATCTGGATGGCGATGGCTACCCCGACCTGGTGGCCGCGCGTTCGGATGCGCCCAGTCTGATTTTGTTCAGCCGGCCTGGGGGGAAGTGAGGGGGTTCACGACGCGGACGGCTTATCGACGAGAGCGGCCGCGCCCGTAGAGATCCTCCCTTTTCCATCCTCGTCCGCGAGGCCGTTCGGGGGCGCCGATTGACGCTGGCGATTGCGTTCGGTCGCTTGATCGAACGAGCGGAGCTGCGACTCTCGAAGCTCGAACACCGTCAGTTTGCCCGGGCGAATCGCCATACCAGCTTACTGAACGGCGACCGGAACCGCCATGGACGGACTCGACGCGCTGCCGTCCCCGCTCAGGTAGGTTGCCAATAGGACCGCGCCGGAGGTTTGGCTGATTGGCCGCGGCTGCGCATGGCAGGGCGAGCAGAAAAACACCGGCGAGGCGCATAAGACCAGTATCGCAACGCGCCGAACGGCACGATCAGCGAGCCGCTGGAAGGGAAAAGCGCAGCGCCGTACGCTCGGGCGAGAAGGCAGCCACCTTGGTGTCCTTGAGACCGGCGGCGCGGCCCGCCTGGATCACCTCCACTTCGCGGATGGTGGAGACGCCCTTGGGATAGACCACCCACATCGCTCCGCGCGGCGCCAGGCGCGCGATCAGCTTGGGAATCCGCGCCAGGTCTCGGGCGCCGCTGGCGGCCAGAAACACCAGATCGGCGCGGGCGCGGCCGTCCCGCACTTCGGCCTTCCGCGCGCGCAACTCTTCCAGAAAATCCGCGTCGAACTCGCCGATGAGAGCCACTGCCGATCCCGGCTTGACCCCGAGTTTATCCAGGCGCAAAGGCGGGTGCAGAATCTTGCCGGCCCATTTGGCGGCGGCCGTTCCCAATTCGAAGGCCGCTTCCGATCCCGCGAATTCGAGGCGCAGAATGCCGTCGGCGGCTTCCACCGCGGTCAGGTCCTTGAACGGTATCTTGAGCCGCTCTTCCCCCCGAAACAATACGAAATCGGTTTCCAGATGCGCCTTTCCGCTGAGCGTCTTCTCGCGGTAGCGCAGCCGGCATGCGAGTTCCTGGCCCATCTTATGCCTCGATCGACACAGGCTCGCCGAACTTGGCGCCCAAGTCTCGCAGATAGCCTTCGATGCTGGCCGTGTAGCCGAAAAAGAAGCGCGCCATGAAGCGGAAAATCACGTTGTAGATCTCGCCGTCTTCGTCGATGCGCAGCTCCGATCCGCCGCCCTCGAGCGGCGTGATGTGGAATGTCCACGCGCCGCCGAAGGGCAGTCCCTGTCCGGCGATGCGCACGGCCAGGCGCTCGGGAGGCTTGGCCTCCACCAGCTCATAGGTGATCTTCTGCCGGTGGGTGTCCTCTTCCCACCATTGCCTGCGGCCGTCCTGTTCGGGCAGGACCCCGAAGCTCTTCACGCCCGTGCGCCAGTCGGGCGGACCGGCCAGCACCGCATAGAGTGCGTCGGGCGCCACGCGATAGCGCGCCTTGCGCGTGCCATGATGGCGCACCGGCAGCATCGCGCCCACACCGGCCGCCAGGGCCACCAGCAGAACCAGACTTCCGCCAATCCAAAGGATCCACTTCATACGGGGTGCCCTCAGGCCCCTCCTTTCAGAATTCGTTGGAAATCGCCCGAGCGGACCATCTCCAGGGCGGCCTCCGCCAGCAGCTTCAGGCCGTGCAACGCCTCCCGTCGCCGCGCGCGGTCCAGGCGGGCGAGCAGCGCCGCCACCAGCTCTGGTTCGAGCACCTTTTGTTGGCGCTTAACGCGGGCGCCCGCCGGGGTGAGCTTGAGATCCACGCGCCGCTTATCGGTTTTGTTGCGGCCGCGCGTCACGTAGCCGCCGCGCTCCAGACGGTCGACGGTCAGCGACATGGTGGAGGCCGTCACGCCCATGTGATGGGCCAGATCCAGAAGCGCGGTGCCGTCGACGGAATCCAAATGACCGAGCACGCTGGCCTGGTGGGCGCTTAACACGGCCTGGGTTTGCGGGTCGCGCACGTGCCGCCGGTGGCAGGCGAAGTAGATCTGGGGATAGCACTCCAGCACCGTTTCCACTTCCGCCGCGCGGGTCATGAGTGGGAGTATACCGCAACTGATTTGATTTGGCTAATCAAATGGAATGAGAGGAATGGAACCCAGGGCGGGGCCGGTTTCCAGCAGCCTATTTCTTCAATTCGGCCTGCCAGTTCAGCACCACGGTGTACGACGGCTGCGATCCGCTCGTGGTCGCCAGCCTGAGAAAACGCCTGCCGTCCGCGGTGGCATCCCACGCCGAATTTCCTAAAACTCCAAGGGGTTGGGGGTTCCCGGCCCGGAACGCCGGGTTGGTCGCGACCTCGACCGCCATTAGGCGTCCATCGCGAGAACGATAATAAAGTTCCCGGCCGCCACCGCGCCACCGCGGCTCAACTCCGAATCCGTTGGAGATTGGCCACTTGCCGCCCGCCTCCGCCGCCGTCCCGGCGGAGTTCATGGAAAATGACCGCACGTAGACCTCGTACTGGCCGGACTCGTCCGACTCGTACGCGACCCAATGGCCGTCAGGAGAAAAGCGAGCCTGGCGTTCGTTGAACTCCGTGGTCAGGAACGGGACCGGTTTCTTGTCACCCTCCAGCGGAAGCACCCAAAGATCGTCCCTCGTTTTCGGGTGGGCCACTGTATACAGCAGGAAACGTCCGTCGCGCGACCAACTCGTGGCATGCTTGTCCTCGCCGGACTTGAGCAGAACCTCCTCGTCTTTCACGCCGTTCACCGGCTTTTGATACAGGTTGTACGGGCCGTCCCGGTTTGAGCTAAAGATGATGCGGGTCCCGTCCGGCGACCAGACCGGATTTGTGTCTACGAGAGAACCAAATGTAAACCGTGTGCCCGAGCCGCCGCGAGCGAGATCCAGCAGCCAGATGTTGAATGCGTCCGCCCTCACCCTGTTCTTCGTCACGGCCAGTCTCGTCCCATCCGGCGAAAGCACCGGGATTCCATAAGGGCCCGGCTCCCCGGCGGTTCCCGTGACCTTGCCCTCCCGGTCGTACCAGGTGAGCTGCTGGGTTAACATGCTGCTTCGCTGGAACGCCAGGACGTCATTGGCCGAAGCCGAAAAGCCTACGAAAATGGCGCCGGCGCTGTTATTACTGACCTGCTCGGCTACGGGCGCAGCCTGCCCTTTCAGCTCCAACCGGCGGTTATCGAACGGCTGGGCCATCAGCGTGCCTTCGCGAATAAAGAGCAGGTAGCCCGTGCTCGGGTCCGCCGAGGGCGCGTACACGGGCTGCGAGTTGCTAGCCACCAATGCCTTGGAACTCTGTTGTTCCGGCTTTGCGTCCACGGAGCCGAGATAAATAGCGCTCTTCCCCTCGTCAGTCGAGGCACGCACGTAAACGAAATGCCGCCCATCCGGCAAGAAGGAGGGACAGAATTGGGAGTTTTCGTGGCGCGCAGAATCCAGGGCGGTGATTTGAACCGGAATGCCGCCGGAGGCAGGCACACGAAATAAGCCGACAGGCCGGTCGCCGAAGACGATCACGTCGTCCTGGCTCCACGCGCCACATCCCCACAAAGAATTGCTGCGCAGGTCCGTCACGGTCTGGGGGGGACCGCCAGTCGCCGCGATCTTCTTGAGCTTTCCTTGGGATGGATATCCGATGAAGCGGCTATCCGGGGACCAGAAGGGTACTCCACCAACGGTGGCTTTCAAATCGCGCGATTCCCCGGACTCCAGGAATTGAACCCACAACCGGTCTCCCACGTTGAAGGCCAGCTTGCGGCCATCGGGCGACAGGATGGGGGCAAAAATGGCGTTTTCCGGCGGCGCGATCTGAAAGTGCAAAGGCGCCGCCAGAGCGGGCGATTTTTCGCGGAAGAGCACAAACGATACCGCCGCCAGGCCCACAGCCAGCACGGCCGCCACGATCCAACCCAGCCACCGCCAGCGAGCCCCTCGGGGCGCCGCGGCGCCTTCCGGCTGCGGAATCTCACCAGCGAGTGCTCCATCAATGGCGATCCGCGCTTCCCCGATAGCTTGCAGCCGGTTCTTCACGTTGCGATCCAGGCAGCGGCGCAGCAGACCCCGGATTCCCGCCGGCGTCTCGCGCGGCAGTTTGTCGAAGTCGATCGGCCCGCGCAGCACGTCGGCCAGCGTGTGCGAGACGGTCTCGCCTTCGAACAGGCGATGGCCCGTCAGCAACTCCCACAGCACCACCCCGAACGACCAGATGTCCGCCCGCTTATCGGCCGGTTTCCCGACGGCCTGCTCCGGGCTCATGTAGGCCGCCGTGCCCATGATCGTGCCCAGTTGGGTCGCGGCGGCCATGGTCAGCGTGGGCGAGTTGTCTGGATTCGCATCGCCCGCCGGCCCCGGCGTCACCGCGGCCAGTCCGAAATCGAGCACCTTCACGACGCCCTCTGGCGTAATCTTGACGTTGCCCGGCTTCAGATCGCGATGCACGATTCCCTTTTCGTGCGCCGCTTCCAGCGCGTCGGCGATCTGCCGCGCGTAGTTCAAAGCCGTCTCGATCGCCAGCGGTCCTTGGGGCGACTCGCCCGCGACCAGCTCCATGATCAGCGCTTCGCCCTCCACGCCGTAGAGCTGCGCAATGTGGGGATGGTTCAGCGAAGCCAGCACCTTGGCCTCACGCTCGAACCGGGCCAGCCGTTCGGGATCGCGCGCCAGCGCTGCTGGAAGAACCTTGACCGCTACTTCCCGATCGAGCTTGGTATCGCGCGCCCGATACACTTCCCCCATCCCGCCCGCACCAAGGGACGCGAGGATCTCATAAGGGCCCAGGCGAGTTCCGGGAGAAAGGGACATAAGGCGTTGGAACGATTCTACCCTAACGAGGCGCTACGTCAATCGGCGTTACGAGGTCAGCGCCAGTTCCGTCGCGGCCGCTCTCAGCTTTTTGTCGAGGGTCCAGAACGCGCAATGCGACAGCAGCGCCGAAGCGAGCAGATGCGCGTCAACCCAGCCCAGCCCGCGTCCCCAAAGCCTCCGCTCTTCTATCAGTTGAAGGACCTCTCTGTTCGACGCCGGTTGGGCCGGTGGCAGCGCATGCAGGTAGGACAGGGTTACCAGCCGGTCTTTTAGGGCGCCGCACGCCAGCTCGCCAGATACGAAGGGGTGCATCAGAACCAGCCCTTCGGCCAGAAGATCCGCTAAACTTGCCTCTCCTCGCCGGAAGTGTTGAATCCACAC
This sequence comes from Bryobacteraceae bacterium, assembly GCA_052144935.1. Lineage (GTDB taxonomy): Bacteria > Acidobacteriota > Terriglobia > Bryobacterales > Bryobacteraceae > JOPF133. The sequence goes on along the minus strand of JBKQPR010000097.1, from coordinate 15,465 downwards.
GGACGTATCGGCGAGCACCATCAAGCCGATCGCCGCCGCGGGATGCGGGCCATTTTGGGGTGCGTGCCGCCGAGCGCGGCCAGGCGTTTGCCGGCTTCACGCGCAATCAGCGCCTCCAGGCCTGCCCGCACCAGCGCGGTCTTTTCTTGAATTCCGGTCAGTTCTCTGGCGCGCTCTAGCAGGTCCGCGTCGATGATCAACGTCGTTCTCATATGCATAAGTATGCACCAGTTATGCATATAGATCAAGCGGGGCCCGTGCCGGGCGCCGGGCGTGTCCTCGCCAACGGGTGCTTACCCGCTTTGGGAATTTCGGCGCCAAAGGGCGTTGGCAGGCGGAAGCGCCTGCCCCACAATGCGGGGTAAGATAAAGCCAAAGGGAACCGGATGCTGCAAATCACACGTACGCCGCAAGTGTTCGACGTGGTAGTGGTAGGCTCGGGCGCAGGCGGAGGCACCGCCGTCAAGGTGCTCACCGATCTGGGCCTCTCGGTGGCGCTGCTGGAGGCCGGGCCGATGCTCACCCCCGCCAGGGATTTCAAAGAGCACGTGCTGCCGTATCAAGTGGACCACCGCGGCGCAGGGCCGCACGCCGAGATGTATTTCGGCCGCCAGCAGTGGGGCTACTTCAACGCCCCCAACGGCTACTGGGACATTCCCAACGAGCCTTACACGGTGGCCGAGGGCAGCCGGTTCCAATGGTTCCGCTCGCGCATTGTGGGCGGGCGCACCAACCACTACGGGCGCATTTCGCTGCGCTTCTCCGACTACGATTTCCAACCCGAGGACGGCCTCGGCGACCCCTGGCCGGTGACGTATGCCGAAATGTCGCCCTGGTACGACAAGGCCGAAGGCTTCATCGGCGTCACCGGCACCAAGGAGGGTCTGCGCACGGCTCCCGACGGCAACTTCCTGCCGCCCATCGCGCCGCGGGTGCATGAGTTGCTCATCCAAAAGGCCTGCCAGAGGCTGAAAATTCCCTGCATCCCGTCGCGCATGGCGATGCTCACCAAGTCGATCCACGGCCGTGCCGCGTGTCACTATTGCGGCCAGTGCGGGCGCGGCTGCCAGACGGCGTCGGCCTTCTCCTCCAGCCAGGCGATGGTCTTCCCGGCCATGAAAACCGGCAAGCTCACCATGCTCACGGGCGCCATGGCGCGCGAGCTGGTGACGGACGGATCGGGCAAGGTGACCGCCGTCTCCTACGTCGATAAGGCCACCCGCAGCGAGCGGCAGGTGCGCTGCAAGGCCGTGGTGGTGGCGGCGAGCGCCTGCGAATCGGCGCGGCTGCTGCTCAATTCCAAATCGCCGCGCTTCCCCAACGGCATCGCCAACTCGTCGGGGGTGGTGGGCCGCTACCTGACCGATTCGGTGGGCTACAGCATGAGCGGCTTCGTCCCCGCGCTGGCGGGCATGCCCCGCCACAACTGCGATGGCATCGGCGGGATGCACCTGTATGTGCCGTGGTGGCTGTACGGCGATAAGAGTAAGGATTTCCCGCGCGGCTATCACATCGAGATCGGCGGCGGGTTCGGCATGCCGGAGCTGGGGGCGTTCGCCGGCCAGTGCGCCCGCCACGAAGGCTACGGCAAAGCGCTCAAGGACAAGATCCGCGAGGAGTACGGCGCCTTCGTGCACTTCGCCGGGCGCGGCGAAATGATCCCCAACCGGCAGAGCTACTGCGAGATCGACCCGCAGCGCACGGACGCCTGGGGCATCCCGGTGCTGCGCTTCCATTTCGGCTGGAGCGACGCCGAGATCAACCAGGTGCGCCACATGCAGAACACCTTCGCCTCGATCATCGACACCATGGGCGGGACGCCGCTGGAACCGAAGCAGGATCCGCGGCAGGCGATTTCGGTGGGCGGCTTCATCATCCACGAAGCCGGCGCCGTGCGCATGGGCCAGGACCCCAAGACCTCCGCGCTGAACCAGTATTGCCAGGCGCACGAGGTGAAGAACCTGTTCGTGTGCGACGCCGCGCCGTTCGTCAGCCAGCCGGACAAGAACGTGACGCTGAGCATTGTGGCGTTCGCCTGGAGGGCCTCCGAGTACCTGGCGGAAGAAATGAGGAAGGGCAATGTCTGAGCAAGCGGATTATTCGCGGCGCGGCCTGTTGCGGCGGATCGGCGGCGCCATGAGCCTGGCCGCCGTGGGCGCGGGCGCCCCTTGGGTGTTGCCCGCGCAGGAGGCCCAGCACGTGCACCAGGCCGTGGCGGCCGACAGGGCGGCCCAAACTGGACCCTATCAGCCCAAGGCCCTGACCGCCCACGAGTACGCCACGCTGGAGCGGCTGAGCGGGCTGATCCTGCCGGCCGACGAGCATTCCCCCGGAGCGGTGGAGGCAGGCGCGGCGGCCTTCATCGATTTCCTGTGCGCCGCGAGCGACGAAATGCTGGCCATCTACACCGGCGGCATTGCCTGGCTGGACGACGCCATGCGGCGCCGCGCGGAGGGCAAAGATTTCCTCGGCGCGACTTTCCTCAGCGCGACGGCCGCGGAGCAAACCGCGCTGCTGGACCTGATCGCCTGGCGCAAGAACCAATCGCCGGAGCTGAACCCCGGCATCCACTTCTTCACCTGGGCAAGAAGGATGGTGGCGGACGCCTACTACACCAGCCCCATCGGCTTCAAGGAACTTGGATACATGGGCAACCAGGCCATGTCCAGCTTCAGCGTGCCGCGGGAAGCGGTGGAGTATGTGATGAAGCGGAGTCCGCTGGGATAGGTGGGGCAGGCGATTCGCCTGCCAACCCCCGGAATCGGCCCCCGGAATTGCCGCCCGCAGCCGGAGATCTACTGCTCTTCCGATCCCTCCGGTGGCTGCTCCAGGAGCAAGTCCTGCTTGTACGTCGGTCGAATCTCCGGCTCCTCCTCAGTCGAAATCTCCGCGCCGGAATAAAGCCTCCGGAGGTCCCATTCGTTCACCCATCGCCGCACATAGGAGCGCATCGGGCGTCTCATGGCAGCCGCGGGCCACGGGATCTCGGGAGGGTCCCAGTCATAAGCCTTCGCGTGGAGTTCCTTGAGCCGTTGATAGGTTTGCCGTAGAGTGGACTCATCGGGCGGCTGAAGCAGGCGTGTCTCACGCTCAATCAGGCGCATGCCCGTATCCGCACGACCTGCAAGGTTGAGATACTCATCCGTTTCCTTCGCGCGCAGTCTTGCGCCTACTTTGTCCCGGTCGCCCCGTTCCTGCAATACCGCGAGACCGAAATCGTCGGTGATGGCCGCCACTGACATAAGCCCAGGGATTACGTCTCCCTCGACTCTGCCCATCCAACGCGCCAATTCAGCGTAGGACCTGCCGCGCTGCAGCAAGCTGTACCGGCCCACCAGTTCCACCTCGTCGATCAGCAATACCCACCCGGCATAACCGGCGGCCAGAATCAGGCGAGAGACAAATGCGAACCGCTGAAGGGCCAGTTCTTTGACTTTAACCGTCTTCAGCGAATAAGTTCTCGAACAGTTTATCTGTTTCAGGCCCTGCCTGATCCGGCTTACCGGCAGGCGTTCACCCGACCAGAAGCTGGCGATATCGTCTACCAGCTCCGGATCGTTCTTTAGCTTTTCGTGAAGCAGGACCGTCGCGGCAAAAATCTGGCTAAGGCCGCTCGAAGGACTATTGACCCATTCGAAAAATTCGCCGTACTTCCGGCTGTCCGGTTGCAATCGAAGTGCGATCTCACGGATCGCCTCTCCGTACAATCCTGGAACGACCGCGCCGTCGATGGCGGCGAGCAAAACCTTGGAAGGATCAAAAAGCGGCGTTTCCTTGCTGATCGCAATACGGCTGGTGACAAAGTTTCTTAAATTGGCCAGGTGCTCCAGGTAGTCCAGCAAATGCGATTTTCCCGCGCCAAATCCACCCGCGAACAAAATGCCGGGGACCTGATCGCCATCGCCGGTGGCGCCCTCGACGGCACTCAGCCGCTCGGAAAACGCTTCTTCGGCATCGGTTTGGTCACAGCCCAGCACGCTTACCGCGTGCCGGTTGGGCACGCCGTTTCGAAGAGCCTCTAGCGCGCGCTGGTAGTGTATCCTTTGATCGGTCTCCATACTTGTCACTCCCCCGCGGCGGACGCCGCAACTCGCGCGAGAGACGCCATGGGATTCACAAGATTTCTATCGCGAATCTCGTCGAAGACCCTGAACTTCAGCGCCTCGTACGCGCCGATGCCCCGGCTCTGGTCCTCAAGGAAGCTGACATCCGGCACAACTACCATAAAGAAGCCTTCCAAATTGTCGGTTCCGTCGATGAACTCGCGCAAGACCTCATAGGTGTCCAGGACCGCGGCCTTGCTGTAAAACACACCAAGGTCGTGGGGATTGCGCGCCAGCATCACCCGCTGGGCGTCGATAAGAATCACCATTCCGGGGTATGCCGTCGCCCTCAACCAGCGGACCATCGATTCGAAGAAGAAGCGAGCCGTGGTGCGATGGATCTTGCGAAAGATATGATATGGCTTGATCGCACTTATCGCTTTGTTGCGGCCTGTCAACCAATCGGTAAGAATTTGGACGGTCGTCGCTCCGTCTTGTCCGCCGGAGAGCTCGGCAATGCAAAGATGTGTCATGGCAACCCGGAAATCCCGGGATAGCTTTGGCTCTTTCAATACCTTTTCTCCGATGGCTTTTTTCAGGTCCAGCAGCAGCATCTGCGGGTCGACCTGGTTTCTCTCGGCCAGCCGGACGTAGAGCGGATCGTCCAAATCGTCCGTCCAAACGTAGCCTGAATCGGCCGCCAGCTTGGCGACGAATCTTCGGCTAAGGAGCCGCCAGGGGACCTGTTCGGCGGTGCGGAAGAAGATCTCATCGGCCATGTGAATTCTGGTCTCGGCGGCGCTGATCTTGATCACCGAGTAACCCGCTTGCTCTGCCAGTTTGGTCAGGCCGTCAAAGATCTCCAACCGCCATGCATCGTCCAGCGGGACGGCAAACTTGATTGCGGCGCCGCCATCGCGCACGAAGGCTCCCAGATACTCCTTATCGATGAAGCTCAGCCACTCGGCAGGAGTGATGGATGTCGTCATTCCGGCGCCTCACTGAATCGAATTGCATAGTAAGTTACGGTTTCGCCCTCCGGCGAAACGAAAAAGTACGTTCCCCTGGCGGTCTTTGTGCCCGTGCTGGCGGGAAGGGAGTAGATCGAGCCCGACTTCGTTCTGGTGACGCCGCTCCGGTCCAGCAGAAAGAGGTCACGGACAAAATCCGTCTGATCGTAATTAGTTGCCGATCCCGGCAGCAGCGTCAAAGTCTCATAGATACTCGCCAGTGCGACGGTCTTTCCATAATCGGCGCCGGCCAGCAACCGGTACGCCCGGTGAAGCACTTCCAGAAACTGTTCTGTCGAGGCTCTGGGTTTTCTGGCCTGAATGGCTTTCAGGCGTTTTGCAAGCCAGGTAGGGCGGATTCCCTGCACCTTGGTTCGGTTGATTCTTGCCGCCCGGTCGGCCGGCAGAATGCGCAAAATGGAAGGGAACACGACAAGGCCCTCGTCACGTTGCTGGATCTGAAGCCCCTCCCCTTTGGCCGCTTCGATGAGCTCGGCGGCGAACGATTCCTTCAGGTATTTTTCTTCTTCCTCCGGGCTGAAGGGCCATGCCGATCTCGCGTTGCCAACCTCCTGGCGCGTCGATTCCAGGATAGTCGACAATCGCTCGGACACCTTTCGCATCTTCAGAAGGTCGCCTTCCGAGGCGGCTTTGTGAAACTGGCGCGCCGCAGCGGCAAGAGTCGCCACGACTTTGGTTGTGGCGGTCGCCGCGCGTTCGGTGTCTGCAAATCCCGCTTCGAATGTCACTCGTTTCCTCCACTTCGTCCGCCAGGTCCTTGGGTTAACCGCGAGAAACGCCCCGGCGCAAATAGGCGGGCACGCTTGCTCGAATTGCAATTTTTGCAGAGCAATTCGACGTTCTCCGCGGTTCTCGACCAATGGTAGCAGATCGACTATTGAAGCGATGAATCGACCGTCGTGCAACCGAAAGGAATGCGTTGTGCCCCGGGAAAATCCAGTGGCCGACCAGCGGATTGGCTACCCCGATCCGGAACTGGCTATGAAGGCAGCGCAGCCGTTGCCGCCGGGTTGTTTCACGTGAAACAACGTGTTTCACGGGAAACGGATTGCTGGATATGAAACAGGCTTTTTCACGATGTGGATTCAAGAGCCGCGGGCGCAAGCCTGGATTTGACCATTGCGCTGCTGTCGGCTCCCACCACTCCCGGCAAAGAGAATTGGCTACTCAATCGAGAATTGGCTATTATTAGGCTACCGGGCAGGTCTTCCATGCCGACTCTGGAACTATCGAGGTTGTCTGAAAAAAACATTCCCATGGGGACCGGTTGGCTGCTTGCCGCCTCGATGGAGGCGAGAGGTAAACAGGACCTCTGGATCAGTCAGAAGCCTGAAGTCCTTCGAACCCTGCGCGAGCAGGCCCTCATTCAGAGCACGGAGTCGTAGTCGTCAAACCGCATTGAAGGTGTGACCGTATCGCCCGACCGCCTGCGCCCCGTGGTCATCGGAAGAGCCAAGCCGCGGGACCGTTCCGAGGAGGAATTGGCAGGCTACCGGCGGGCACTGGATTGGATCTTTTCCCGGAAGCGCGTGGTTCGGATCACACCGGATGTGGTCAGGAGACTTCACGCTTTCGCGCAGGGCGGGGCCACAGGAGACGCCGGCGAATGAAAGAAACGGGATAACGAGATTATCGGGATTCTGCCCACTGGCGAGCGCAGGGTGCGCTTCGTGCCCCCTTCAGCCGAAGAGACGCCGGGCGCGATGGATCTCCTCTGCCGGAATTACAGACTGGCTTGCGAGAACGAAACGATCCCACCGCTGCTGATCGTGGCCACGTTCGTCTTCGTTTCCTTTGCGTTCACTCGTTCCGTGACGGAAACGGCCGTGTCGCGCGGCTCCTCACGACGCTCTTGCTTCAGTCCCACGGCTTTCAGGTGGCCCGATACATCAGCCTTGAGAGTCTGGTGGAACTAAGCCGGGAGGAATACTATCGGGTCCTCGGCGAGTGTTCGCGCGGCTGGCAGGAAGGCAAAAACGAGATCCTGCCGTGGTGGAATTACTTCCTGAGTCTCGTACGCGCGGCGTATCGAGAGTTTGAAATGCAGGTGGAATTCGCTTCTGCGCGCCCCGCCAAAAGCGACCTGGTGAGGCAGCGTGCTCGCGCAGGCGGAAGAGTTCACTCTCGGCGATCTCTCGGCCCAGTTGCCGGCCGCGAGCCGCCAGCTCATCAAGAAGGTGCTGGCCGGCTTGAAGAAGGGTGGCAAAGTCCGGCTGGCTGGCAGGGGCCGCGGCGCGCGGTGGCTCGCCAGCGGATAGGAGTGGCCGGAATGCTCCGCCGCTCCAGCAATGTGTGAAAAGATACAGGGATCTCAAATTTGCTTGCAGTTTCAGAGTTTAGGTATACTATATCCTAAATGGCCCACGTACGGAAGATCCCACTCGCTGCGGATATCAATCCGCCCGGCCACTCCACCAGCCGTTCGTGGGATTGCGCCGAGCCCATCCACTTATATGGGTGGGATTCGCGAAGCGAGACTTGGCACGGCCCTAACGAACTGGATGGCGGCAGCCTTCCGGACAGGCGGCTGCTCCAGGCGCTGCGGGCGGCGCCGGGCAGGTCATGGTACGGCCCGGTAAGCTGTGGCGCCTCTGGCGGACCAGCAAGCCGATTCTTTGCCCTCGTCCAAGACCTCTCCGATTGCGCCGTCGCCTTGATCTACTGCGATGAAACCAAAGCGGGACCAGTCGAAATTCTGGCGGTGGTCCCGGCGGACCGGCGCTCGCGCCTGCGGGACGAATTCGCGTTCGAGTTCCTGACGTTCGCGCACTTCCTGGGTTCCCTCAACGCCGGGGCCGAACTCCAGATCCATGATGCGATCGCCTCGGCCATCGCGGACCGGGGCGAATCCGAAGCCCTGGTTTTCTCGATCAGCAGCGGGCTGTGGCCAAGCGACCTTGACCCGGTCCTTTCGCGCTGCGTCGAGAAAGTCGCGGTGACCTTGTGCGAGTGGCTGGATGGGGATCCCGCCTCCGGCAGGCGCGCCGGCCGCGGTTCCATTTCAGCGGCCTGAGGTTGAGGCCGCAGTCCGTTGGGGTTGCCGCTATCGCCGAGACCCCGGTAAGATCCAAGTGCGAAGCTTCTCGTGACGCTGGAACCCGATGAAACCGGTATGCTCGTAGCCGAGTGCCCGGCGATTCCCGGCTGCGTCTCCCAGGGACGGACGGAAGCCGAGGCTCTCGACAATATCCGCGAAGCAATCGCTGGTTGCCTGGCGACGCGCGCGGCTCACGGGATGCCGCCGGCCATTGAGGTCCGCGAAGTCGAGGTCCCCGTTTAGATGGCGCCTCTGCCCTCTATTTTGGGGGAGCAAACAGTCAGGGCCTTCCAGCGGGCGGGCTGGTTCAAAGACCGCCAGCACGGAAGTCATGTCATTCCGATCAAGCCAGGAAACCCTGTGAGCCTATCCGTACCGCAGCATCGTGAACTGGCCCCAGGTACGTTACTGCGCCCCGATCCGCACATCGGGGATGCCGGTGGACCAATTCCTCGATCTACTCTGACCCGCCCGACTCGCCCTGGCTTGAGGCTCTTTCCGGATTCTGCTATCCTCAAAGACGTTGAAAATCATAACATTGTCCTTCCCGGCCGCCGCGGCCGGGCCTACCTGAGAGGTTCACATGTCGGGCCATTCCAAATGGGCCACCATTAAGCACAAAAAGGCGGCTTTGGACGCCAAGCGCGGGAAAGCGTTTACGCGCCTCATCAAAGAGATAATGATCGCCGCGCGCAGCGGCGGCGATCCGGACGGCAACCCGCGTTTGCGGACCGCCATCCTCGCCGCCAAGAACGTCAGCATGCCTTCCGACAACATCAAGAAGGCCATCATGCGCGGCACCGGCGAACTGGAAGGCGGGCAGATCGAGGAGGTCATGTTCGAAGGCTACGGGCCCGGCGGGGCCGCCGTGCTGGTGAACGTGGCTACCGATAACCGCAATCGCACCGTCAGCGAAATCCGCCATGTCTTTTCCAAGAACGGCGGCAACATGGGCGAGCAGGGCAGCGTGGCCTGGATGTTCGAGCGCAAGAGCCAGATCTTCGTGCCGGCCGGGAAGGTCTCCGAGGACCAGCTCATGGCTATTGTGCTGGACGCCGGGTCCGACGATCTGCGCAGCGACGGCGAACGCTGGGAGGTCCTCTCCCCGCCGGAAGCCCACGAAGCTGTGCAAAAGGCTCTGGAAGCCAACAAGATTCCCAGCGAGGACTCCTCCATCGCCATGGTGCCCAAGAACCTGATCCGCCTGGAGGGCAAGAACGCCGGCGGCATGCTCAGGCTCAACGAGGCGTTGGAAGAACACGACGACGTGCAGAACGTGTACTCCAATTTCGATATCGACGAGAAGGATCTGTTGGCTCTGGCGGATTAACGTGCGCGTCCTGGGCATCGATTGCGGGTCGGAGCGTACCGGTTACGGCGTGATCGATAGCGACGGACTGGATCACCGCATGGTGGCCGCGGGGGTCATTCGCACGAACACAAGCTGGCCGTTCGAGAAGCGGCTGGCGGAAATCGCGGGCGGGTTGCGCGCGCTCATCCGCGAGCACTCGCCCGAGGCTGGGGCGGTGGAGGGTATCTTTTATTCGGCCAACGTCAAGACGGCCTTGAAGCTGGCGCACGTACGCGGCGTGGCCCTGCTGGCCATCGCCGAGGCCGGCATGGACCTGGGCGAGTATTCGCCTCTGGAGGTGAAGATCAGCGTGGTCGGCTATGGACGCGCGGAGAAGAGCCAGGTGAAGCTGATGGTGGGATCGCTGCTGCGGCTGGCCGAACCGATCCAATCCGAGGACGCCTCGGACGCCCTGGCGGTGGCCATCTGCTTTGCCACGCGGGAGGCTGCCAATCGCCGCCTGGCCGGCGCAGACTCTCGGTCTGCCGCGCCGCCCTCCGTGCCCGCACTCATGCGGGCGCATGGCGGGCGCACGGGGAAGCGGATCGAGACGAGTCTCGACGGGCCCCAGGGGCACCCCGGCAAAGTGCCTGCGCCACAAGGCGCCCGGAGAACCTTATGAAGTGGGCAACGCTGCTTTTGTTGGCGGGCGCTGTATGGGCCGGCGACGATCCCCGGCTGACGTACTCTAAATCCTTTCCGGGCAGCGCTCCCCCTTTCATGATGGTGACCCTGGAAAAGAACGGTGACGCCGAATACCGGGAAGCGCCCGACGACGATCAGCCCCTGAAATTCAAGCTGACGGAAGCCGACACGCAAGCCATGTTCGGCCTGGCGGAAAAGCTGGACTACTTCAAGCATCCGCTGGAGTCTCCCTTGAAGGTAGCCTTCATGGGAGCCAAAACCTTCCATTACGAAAGCGGCGCTACCAAGAGCGAGGTGAAGTTCAATTTCTCCGAGGACCCTTCGGCGCAGGCCTTGCAGGATTGGTTTGAGCGCATGTGCGAATCGGCCCAGTACCGCATCGAGCTGGAGCGCACCGCCAAGTACGACCGGCTGGGAGTGGTCCATGCCCTCGGGCTGCTTGGATCGGCCATGGACCGCAAGCGCCTGGTGGCGCTGGAGCAGTACTTGCCCATGCTAGACCGCATCAGCAACAACGAAAACTACATGCACACGGCCCGCGCGCAGGCGGCGGAAATCGCCGAAACCATCCGTGCCGGCAAGCCCCCTGCCAACCAGCCCCCTGTCAACAAGCTATGACGCGGGTGCTCGTTTCCGCACTCCTGGCCGCGTCCTTGTGCGCCGCCCCGCAGAATAGCAGCAAGCCGCCGCAAACCGTCAAGCCGCCGCAGACCGCCAAGCCCCCCGCGGCCGGCGACACTCATGCCAATCAGGAATCCGAGGATCTGGAAAATGCGCTCTCCGAGGCCGGCTCCAGCCCCATCGAGTATCTGCGGGCCATCGAGAAGCACCTGGCCAAGTATCCCGATTCGCCGCGCAAAGCCGAGCTGGAACGCGCTGCCGTGCGCGCCGCCATGGAGGCCAATGACGACGCCCGCATCGTGGAATACGGCGAGCGCGTGCTGGCCCGCCAATCCAACGATCTGCAGATTCTGGAGCGCGTGGTCCGCGCCCTGCTGGCCAGCGATTCTCCCGAAAATGCGGCGCGCGCCCTCAAGCACGCCGTGCGCTACGAGGAGTTGGTGCGGCAGATGCAGCGCGATGGCGCGGCGCCCCATGGGCCCAGCGGCTTGAGCGCCGCGGAGTGGAAGGACCAGACTGATCGCGCGATCGGCCGCGCCCTGGCTTACGAAGCCCGCGCCACCGGCAATCTGGGCCACTCCGAGGAGGCCCTGGCGCTGGCCCGCCGCGCCTTCGACACCTATCCCACCGCCGATGCGGCGCGCGAAATCGCCCGCTGGGACCAGCGGCTCGGGAAAACCGAAGACGCCGCGCGCGCGCTGGCCGACGCCTTCACCATCCCCGACTCACACACCACCGACGCCGACCGCGCGCGCGACCGCGGCCGCATGGGCGAGCTGTACCGGCAGGCCAAGGGCTCCGAAAGCGGTCTGGGCGATATGCTGCTGGAAGCCTACGACCGCAACGTAGCGCTGGTCCACTTCCGCGAGCTGCAATTGCGCGCCGGCGACCCGAACGCGCAGTTGACCGACCCCATGGAGTTCACCCTCACCGCCGTGGAAGGCGAAAAGTTGAAGATGCCGTCCCTGAAGAGCAAGGTGGTGGTGTTCGATTTCTGGGCCACCTGGTGCGGCCCCTGCCGGCAGCAGCACCCCCTCTACGAGCAGGTGAAATTGCGTTTCCGCGACAATCCGGCGGTGGTCTTCCTGTCGATCGATACCGACGAAGACCGCCAACTGGTGAAGCCCTTCCTGGCGGAGGTGCAATGGCAGGGGCAGGTGTATTTCGAGGACGGCCTTTCGCGGGCCCTGCACATCACGTCGATTCCCACCACGATCCTCACCGCGCGCGGCCGTGTGGTCAGCCGGATGAACGGCTTCGTGCCCGAGCGGTTCGTGGAGATGCTCACCGAGCGCATTCGCGACGCGCTGGCGGAACTGAAGCGGTAGGGCACCCCGTGGCGCAGACTCTTTCGCCGCCGCGCGCGACGCGTCCTCACGCGTTCTCCCGGCCGGCGAATCCCCCGTTTCTTTAGGTCCTTCAGAACCGGGGAGTAGAATCGTTCTGAGGAGGAGTGAAATGAAACGTCTGATCCTGCTCGGCTCTTGCGTCGTGGCTGTCGCGGCCGCAGGCGATTACCACCTGATCAAGAAAATCTCTTTCGGCGCCGCGGAAGGCGGGCGCGAATATTTCGACTACATTAACGTCGACGCCGCTGCGCGCCGCGCCTACCTCTCGCACGGTACCGAATTCCTGGTCGTCAATCTCGACATCGGCGAGCTGGCCGGCAAGGTCACCGGGTTGAAGCGCGATCACGGCGTCGCCCTGGTGCCCGAGTTGGGGCGCGGCTTTATCAGCGACGGCGACGCGGCGCAGATTGTCATGTTCGATCTGAAAACGTTCAAGACCGTCGGCCAGATCAAAGGCGAGCCGGATGCGGATTCGATCATCTATGATCCGGCTTCGAAGCGCGTCTTCGTTTTCAACGGCGACTCTCATAGCGCGACGGTGATTGATCCCGCCTCCGGAACGGTGATCGCGACGCTGCCGCTCGGCGGCGCGCCCGAACAAGCTATCGCGGACGGCAAGGGAATGGTCTACGACAATCTGGAGGATAAGAATGAGGTCATCGTGATCGATTCCCGCGCCTTGAAGATCACCGCGCGGTGGCCGGTCTCTTCCGGTGGCCAACCCGTATCGATGGCCATGGACCGGCAACATCGCCGGCTGTTCATTGGATGCCGTAATCCGAAGGTCTTCCTGGTTATGGATGCCGACACTGGAAAAATCATCGGCGAGCCGTTCCCCATCGGCGGGCGTGTCGACTCCAACATTTTTGATCCGGAGACCGGTTTGGCCGCGTGTTCGACCGGCGACGGAACCATTCACATTTTCCACGAAGATTCGCCCGAGAAATTCAGCATGGTCCAGACGGTGAAGACCGAGTTCGGGGCGAAAACCATGGCGCTCGATTCAAAGACACACAATTTGCTCGTCGACACCTCCGATTTCGAGGCGCCCACCGGGGACTCGAAACAAAAAAGCCCGCAGCCGCGGGCCAAGCCTGGAACATTTCACCTGCTGATTTACGGACGCTGACCGGTTCAAAAGGAGGATATTCTAGTGGCCATCCTCAGCAAGCACGCGTTCTGGGGGGGGCCTCCCGGATCGACGGCCAGTACAACACGCCGATTCGCGCGTTCCCAGACCCTATAAGGGCTCCAGTAACCCCCCAATCTCCGTCTGTTCTCTTGAACCGGGAAGGCTCGTCGGCCGATCCAAGTGATGCGCCGAGGTTTGCGGAAACCGTTTTGGCGAGCTCGCCTGGACCCTCGGGGTTATCCACTTCGTACCAAAGCGCTAACAGCCGGCACTGCTGGCCATTTCGCCCGGCCTCCCGCCCGCGGCCGGCTGCGCGGCGGCCCTGCGACGCGGGCCGCGAGCGTCCCATCCGCGCGGCGGCAGCCGCCAGGCGCTGGTGCGGCAGCAAGCTGGTGAACGCCTGCGGTTACCGGCGGGCAGATCCCGGCGTGCGCCAGGCGGCGTGCATGACGACGACGCCGGGGGAGGCAGGAAACGATCGTGGGCATCTGTCACGTCCTCCCGGCTCTGGCGCTCATGGTGGCGTGGGCACTCCTCGTGTGGGGAGTCTGGGGCGTCTTCAAAAGGGAGCGCAGGCGCTCCAACAGCGCGTGAACAGCTTTCCCACAGCGGCGGGTTTGCTTCCGCCGCAAAGCGATCACGCCGGCTACCGTGGCCACGTTCAGCATCCAGATGCCGAAGATCCGGTAATCGATCAGTAGCTCGAACGACCCGCTGAGGATCAGGACGGCGCTCCAGGCGCCTTGCATGATGATGGAGAACGACGGCGTCCGGTAGCGCGGATGAATCGTGGCGTAATCTACCAACCTCGTGCAACGAAAGGGTGAATTGAATTACTTGATACCGAACCCGCTGTCTGGCGCGGATCTTCAGCGGGACAGGCGAAAGAAAGGCGGCATTCTAGTGGCACCGCAAAAGTGAGGCAGCCGCCCCATGGACAGGCAGCTTCGGGTATAGTTCGAGATGCAGACCGCGTGGCAGGGGTCTAGGCGCGTGATCCCGCTCCGGCCAATGAAATGGCGGTTAGACACTGGAATGCGCGAAAGAGAGGACATTACAGATGGCCAAGAAATGGGACGAAGTCAAGAGCAAGAAAGAGAATGTCTTAGCGGAACTCAAGAAACTCGGGGATTCGCCGGAAAAAAAGAAAGCGTTGGATAAGCTTAACTCGATTAAGACCTGGCCGCCCGACACCAGCACCGCGGCCGAAATGAAGAAGCTTTACGAGGAAGCGGTCAAAGCCATACCGGTACTCGTAATTAAGGTACCCAAAGGCGAGAAGGAGAAGATTCTGATCAGGGCCGGCTGGAAAAAGGTCGACATCATTGTGGTGGCGCGGGACTTTCGCGGTGAGCCGATGAAAACGCATAAGATGTTCGCCGAATTCAAGGCTCCTGGCGTCGCGGACCAAGACTTTGCAAACAACGTTAACGGAGGTTCGGTCAGTTGGAAGAGCCAGTGGCTCCAGCCGAACGGCACGGTCCGGCTGATGGCAGTGAGCACTGGGCGTCCGGATATCCTGCCCGAGGGAGTCATCAGCTACAAAGTGCCGTCATCGGGACCGATGACCTTTGAGGTCGAACAAAGCCAGAAGGAGGTCGAAATCACAGCTTCTTCGGAAGACGAGGCGGCCCAGAAGGTAGGGGCGAAAGGTTCGGCGGGGATTGACTGGGAAATCCTTAAAATCGGAGGCGAGGTAAGCACTGAGGACTCCACCTCCACCAAAACGGGAAAGTCGATCAAGTACAAAGTGACTCTTCCAGGGTCGGCGCTTACGATCAAGCAGACGCATTAGCTGCCAAACCCCTTGGATGGGTGGGCGGGTGCGGGTGCCCGGCCCAGCCCGAACCAGTCTTGCCGTTTCCGCCCGGCGCCCCGCCTGCGCCGCAGTGGTCGTCGGCCCTGCGACCGCGGGGCGAGAGCGTTCGTCCGCGCGGCGGCGCCGGCTTCCCAGATCGCTGCCCGGCGCCGCTGCCGGCCGCCAGCTCGGCGTACCGACCGCCGCCCGGCGGCAGTCAAGATCACCGTCTGATCGGATCGCACGCCGGTGCTCTTGTCCACCGGACGCGAGTTGCGGCGCTGGAGCAAAATGTTCTCCTTGGTGCGAACCACGAAAAAGGCCAAGCACGTGGTGAACACGTAGAGGCGCTCGAAATCGATGTAGCCGCGATCCATCACGTAGAATGCCCCGGCCTCCGGCAGGAGCTCGTCCAAGATGTTGACGTCGTGCACCGTGCCGTCGGTAATGCCGATAAA
>JBKQPR010000096.1:0-28172 GCA_052144935.1 Bryobacteraceae bacterium | reverse complement strand
GTCCGCAAAGCTGAGATCGGCGGATTGCGAGCCGGAGTCCCGGTAATAGCGCAGCGCCGCGCGGTTGGAGCCGAAGACCTCCCAGCATCCATGTCCGCCGCAGCCGCAGGCAGGGCCTTGAGGGTCCAGAGGCACGTGGCCGAATTCGCCCGCCATGCCGTTCAGGCCGCGCACCAGCTTGCCGTTGGCCCACACGCCGGTGCCGATGCCCTCGGAGACCGTGACCACCACCAGGTTGCGGCATTCCTCCATGTGGTCGAACCAGACGGCCGCCAGCACGCAGGCATTGGCGGCGTTCTCCACCTCCACTTCCAGACCGGTGGCCGCGGCGATGGGGTTGCGGATGTCTACGTCACGCCACTTCAGATTGGGGGCGAACACCAGGCGGTCCACGCTGTGGTCGTAACGGCCGGGCAGGCTGATGCCCACGCCTTCAATCTTCTTGCGCCGGCTCAAGCCCACGATGCGCTGGATGGAGGCGATCAGCCCGTCCATGGCGGTCTGGGGATCGGACGAGGTGACGATGATCTCCTGCGAGATGAATTTGCCGTTGGCGTCGGCCAGCGCGACGGTGGTCTGCGAGGGACGCAGGTCCACGGCGATGATCACGCGCTCGTCGTTCAGGCGGAGGAAGGTGGGACGGCGGCCGCGAGGAAGGCGGCCGGTGGGGCCTTCGAGCACCCAGTGTTCCTGGATGAGCTGTTCGACGATCAGGGAAACGGTGCTACGTTGCAATCCGGAGACCCGCGCCAGGTCGGCGCGCGAAATGGGATGGCGGGTACGAATCAGATTGAGCACGATGCGGCGGTTGATGTCGCGAATGACTTCGCTCGACGCGCCCTGAGGACGGCCTCCTCCGATGGTCTTGGCTTTGCCGGTCATGGCTTACCGCTCATGCTTTGACGCTCATGCTGTGCCGCGGTCACTCGACTTCCCTGGCTGTTCCCGAAATGCGCAAGGCGCCCGTCACCACGCTGGTAGTAGGGGCGTCCTGGGTCCCATGAAATCCGGGCTGCTTGCCGCCCACCGATATGGTGTAGGTTCCCGGTTCGACCACGCGGCGGCCATCGGCCTGGACGGTGGAAAGCTGGGGCGGCGCAAGCGAGAATGCGACGGTCCGTTTCTCGCCGGCCCGCAGGGCGATGCGTTGGAATCCCTGGAGCGAGCGGATCGGAGCGGCTCTCGATGCGGACCGGGCAGCACTATCCGCGGCCACGTAGAGTTGGACCACTTCTTCTCCTGCCACTTTGCCGCTGTTCTCGACTTCCGCCGCAATTTTGACGGACTCGCCGGCCTGGATCTGTCCGGGAGAACGCAGGTTGCGGTATGTAAAGGTAGTGTAGCTCAAGCCGTAACCGAACGGATACAACGGCTCTCCCTGAAAGTAACGGTAAGTGCGGCCCTTCATGCTGTAGTCGGTGAAGGGCGGCAACTGTTCGGCGGATTGGTAGAAGGTGACCGGCAGACGGCCGGAGGGGTTATAGTCGCCGAAGAGCACGTCGGCGATGGCGTCGCCGCCGGCCTGGCCCGGATACCAGGCTTCCACAATCGCGGGCACGTGGTCGCGCGCCCAATTCACAGCCACCGCGCTGCCATTCAGGAGCACCAGCACCAGCGGTTTTCCGATGCCAGCCAGTTTGCGCATGAGATCTTCCTGAACGCGCGGAATGCCCAGCGAGACGCGGTCGCCGCCCTGGAAACCCTCCACCGGGACGCTCATTTCCTCGCCTTCGAGGCGCGGCGATAATCCCATCACGAGCACGGTGGCGTCGGCCCGGCGCGCGGCGGCGAGAGCTTCGGCATCGCTTGTGCCGCCGGGGCGCGACCACACCAGGCGAATGGCGGCATCGCCCACAAACTCGTGATAGTCGAGCCGGATCTGGTAGAGCTTTCCCGACCGCAGCGACACCGTGGCGGAGCGGTAAGACTTTTCGTGGATGTTATTGAGGTCGGCGACCGGTTTGCCATCGAGATACAGCTCGAACGCGTTCATGCCGATGGCGCCGAGTTGATAGGCGCCGTCGGCGGGCGGCGAGAGATAGCCGGTCCAGCGGACGCCGAAGTTGTCGTCATCCATGTCGGGCCGCGCCGCGCCATCCCACCAGTGAAAGTCCACCTGCGGGTCGATTCGCGTGAAGAGCGGCTTGGGATCGGACGGAATCTCGCCCACCATCTTGCCGGAACTGGGGTAAGTCAGCTCGCGCGGGCGATGCTGCCGGCCATCGAAGTTGCTGGAAGCGTAATAGGCCGCGTTCAGGCCGTGGGCACGCTGGGCGGTATCGGAGGTGAACAGGGCGGCAGTGGGGATGGTCTCGAAGCTGGGCAGATTGGCCGCCAGGCCGCTGCCACGGGCATAGAGCACCTTGGCGAGCCCGGCCAGTTTGCGCCGGATGCCGGCCAGCGGCGTGACCGGGGCGGAGGGTTCGCCATTGTAGTTGCCGAGCAGCACTTCCCCATCGTCGGCATTCGGGCCGATCACGGCGATGGTTTTGAGCGACTTCGAGAGAGGCAGCGCGCCTTCTTCGTTTTTCAGCAGGACGATGGATTTGCGCGCGGTCTCGAGAGCCAACTGGCGGTGCTCCGGGCTGTCGTTGACGCTGTAGGGGATCTGCGCGTACTTCACCATGGAGGGCGGATCGAACACGCCCAGCCGGAAGCGGGCCCGCAGCAGGCGGCCGAGTGCCCGATCGATATCGGCTTGCGTGACGAGGCCGGCCTGGGTGGCGGGCAGGAGGTTCCCGTATTCGACGCCGCAGTTCAGGTCGGTTCCGGCCTGGATCGCACGGGCGACGCCTGCGGGCGCGGTGGGCGCGAATTTGTGATGCAGGTAGATGTCGCCAACGGCGCCGCAATCGGACACTACGTAGCCTTGGAATCCCCACTGCCTGCGCAGAATGTCGCCCAGCAGGCGCGTCGAAGAGCAGGCGGGCGCGCCATCCACGCGGTTGTAGGCGCACATCACGGAAGCGGCGCCGCCCTCGCGAATGGCGGCCTCGAATTGCGGCAGATAAGTCTCGACAAGGTCGCGATCGTCGATGACCGCATCGAAGGTGTGGCGCTCGGATTCCGGCCCGCTATGCACGGCGTAGTGCTTGGCGGTGGCCACGGTTTTGAGATACTTGGGGTCGTCCCCCTGGAGGCCTTTGATAAATTGCACGGCCATGCGCGCGGTCAAATACGGATCTTCGCCGTAGGTTTCCATGCCGCGGCCCCAGCGCGGATCGCGGAAGAGATTGATGTTGGGGGTCCAGAAAGTGAGGCCTTGATAAATGTTGCGCTTGCCGCGGCGCACGAACTCGTGGTGCTTAGCGCGGGCTTCGTCGGAGATGGCGGTAGATATGCGGAGAATCAGGTCGGTGTCCCAGGTGGCGGCTAATCCGATGGTCTCGGGGAAGACCGTGGCGCGGCCGGCACGCGCGACCCCGTGCAAACATTCGTTCCACCAGTTGTAGGCCGGGATGCCGAGGCGCTCGATGGCCAGCGAGTCGTTCATGAGCTGGGAGGTTTTCTCCTCCAGGGTCATGCGCGAGAGCAGATCGCCGACCCGCTTTTCGAGCGGCGCCGTGGGGTCCTTGTATAGGGCGACCGGCTGGGCGAAGCCGACGGTCGGCACCGAAGAAGCCAGCAGCAGCGCGGCGGCGGCCAGGCTTTTGCGGTAAAACAGATTGGAGCGGTACACTTTTGTTGTCGATTCAAACTATATACGCGATCCGACCGGAAAGCAAGCGAGGATAGCATGACGTACGCAAGCATCGCGCGAACGATGTCCCTGGGATTACCGATTTTATGGGCGGCGGCGCTGGCGGGCCAGACGGGCGACCGCGCGGCCTACACCAACCCGGATCTGCCCGCCGAGAAGCGCGCGGCGGACCTGGTTTCCCGTATGTCGCTGGAGGAGAAGGTGCTGCAGATGCAGAACGCGGCGCCGGCCCTGGCGCGGCTGGACATCCCCGCCTACGATTGGTGGAACGAAGCCCTGCACGGCGTGGCCCGCGCGGGCGAGGCCACCGTGTTCCCGCAGGCCATCGGCCTCGCGGCCACCTGGGACACCGAACTCATGCACCGCATCGCGGACACGATCTCCACCGAAGCCCGCGCCAAGTACAACGAGGCCATCCGCGACAGCGACCACAGCCGCTACCATGGGCTGACCTTCTGGTCGCCCAACATCAACATCTTCCGCGACCCGCGCTGGGGCCGCGGCATGGAGACCTACGGCGAAGATCCCTATCTGACGGGCCGCATGGCGGTGGCCTTCATTCGCGGCATGCAGGGGGACGATCCGCACTATTTCAAGGTGATCGCCACCGCCAAACACTTCGCCGTGCATAGCGGGCCGGAGACGTCGCGGCACCAGTTCGACGCGCGGCCGAGCGAGCGCGACCTCAACCAGACCTATCTGCCGGCCTTCCGCGCCGCCATCATGGAAGGCAAGGCCGATTCGGTGATGTGCGCCTACAACCGCGTGGACGGCGTACCGGCGTGCGCCTCGACGGACCTGCTGCAAAAGAAGCTGCACGACGAATGGGGCTTTAAGGGCTACGTGGTGAGCGATTGCGGCGCGATCTCGGACATTTTTCGCGGCCACCAGTACAAGGCTACGGCGGCAGAGGCGTCCGCGGTGGCGGTGAAGGCCGGCACGGATCTGACTTGCGGCAACGAATACCGCTCGCTGGTGGACGCGGTGAAAGCGGGGCTGATCGCCGAAAAGGAAATCGATCAGGCGCTCGAGCGGCTGTTTGTGGCGCGCTTCAAGCTGGGGATGTTCGATCCGCCGGAGCGCGTGCCGTTCTCGAAGATTCCGTACTCGGTGAACGATTCCGAGGAGCACCGCAAAGTGGCACTGGAAGCGGCGCGCAAGTCCATCGTGCTGCTGAAGAACGACGGGGTGCTGCCCTTGAAGGCGGGGGTGCGCAAGATCGCGGCGATCGGCCCTTCGGCCGACGATGAGGAAGCGCTGCTGGGCAATTACAACGGTTTCTCGAAGAAGCACGTGGCGCCGCTGGAGGGCCTGCGGCAGCAGTTCGCGGGCGCCGAGGTGCGGTTCGCGATGGGCGCGACTTACACAGCGCAATCGCCGGCGCCGATTCCCGAGGAAGCCTTCACAACAGGCGGTGGCGAAGGCGATTCGTCTGCCCATGGCCTCCTGGCCGAGTACTTTGCCAACGGCGAACTGGAAGGCGCGCCGGCCTTTCAGCGCGTGGAGGCGCGGCCGAACTTGCACGCCGGCATGGTGCCTGGCGGGGGCACCACACCGACTGTGTTCTCGGTGCGCTGGAGCGGGGCGCTGCGGCCTCCCGTGACGGGCGATTATCTGCTGGCGCCGCGGGGCGGCGGTGGCAGAAGCGGCCTGCGGCTGTTCCTGGACGACAAGGAACTGGCGGCCGAGGGCGCGGCTGCGAGTGGGCCTGGCCGCGGGCGTCCGGTTCTGTTGCCGGCGCATCTGGAGGCCGGGAGATCGTACCGCGTGCGGCTGGAATTGCGGTCGCAGGGAGCTGCGCCCGCCAGCGCGCAGCTCTCCTGGATTCCGCCCGCCGAACCGCTGCTGGCTGCGGCCGTGGACGCGGTGAAGGATTGCGATGTGGCGGTGGCCTTCGTGGGCCTCAGCCCCAGCCTGGAGGGCGAGGAGATGCCGGTGGCCATTCCCGGATTCGCGGGCGGCGACCGAACCGATATAACATTGCCCGCGCCGCAGGAGAAGCTGATCGAGGCCGCCATGGCCACCGGCAAGCCCGTGGTGGTGGTGCTCGCCAACGGCAGTGCGCTGGGGGCCAGCTTTGCGGCCGAGCACGCCGCCGCGGTGGTGGAGTTGTGGTACGGCGGCGAAGAAGCGGGCACGGCGATCGCCGAGACTCTGGCCGGCGTGAACAATCCCGCGGGCCGTTTGCCGGTGACTTTTTATAGGGCAGTGGACCAGTTGCCGCCGTTTGACGACTATTCCATGAACGGCCGCACGTATCGCTACTTCAAGGGCGAGGCATTGTGGGGCTTCGGGTTCGGGCTGAGCTATGCCAAGTTCGAATACTCCGGGCTGCGGGCGCGGCGCACAGGGGCGCCGGCGAGGCCCGGCGCGCAGATCTCCGTGCGCGTGAAAAACGATTCCGCGCGCGAGGGAGACGAAGTGGTGCAGCTTTACTTCGAGGGAGGCGGCGGCGGGCCCGCAGGGCGCCCCGATGCCATTCGCGATCTGCGCGGATTCCAGAGGCTGCATTTGAAAGCCGGGGAGAGCCGCCAGGTGGAGTTCGCGGTGGGCGCGGGCGATCTGCCGAAGGGCAAGGTGAAGATCAGCGTGGGCGGCGGGCAGCCGGTGGCAGGGGTGCCGCACGTGGAGGGGGTGTTGTAGGCAGAGCTGCACCGGCCCGCGCCTCGACGGCGGGATGCTGGGCCTTGCCAATTCGGTCCAGCCCGGTAATCCGGTGAAGATCAGCGTGGGCGGCGGGCGGCGGGTGTGAGGGGTCGCGCACGCGGACGGGGTGTTGTGGGAGAGGGCTGCACTGGCCCGCGCCTGCTTGCCGATCAACGGGCGGTGGAGCCTTCGGCTCCCGAGAAATCCGTCACTCATTCGTCGCGGTGCACGCCATCGCGACGGAACGCCTCGCCTGAGCGGCGTTTGGATTCGCTGGTACGGCTTGGGCGTCGCCGATCTTCTCCAAGCGCATCGCAGCAAAGAGCAACCGGCACCGTCTCGCGCGATCGACTAGCGTTTCTTCGATGGCGCGGGCGGAGGAGCGGGAGGCGGCACTTCGGAAGTTGCGATGTCCGCGACCGCTTTCCATGTGGCATCCGGCTGTTTGCGATACGTTGTGACGTAGCTGCCATGGTCGTTGATCACCTGCTTCGTCTGCGGATCGGTCATCGCCATTGGCAACTCGAATTCGCGACAATCAGGGGGGCGCTGCCGCAGTCGCTTGGACCTGCCTGTGGCATATTGGAAACGGGTACGGTTGGATCAACCCGGCGTGCGAAGGAAGGAGACGCCTGTGGCTTCGGCAAAGGAAAACCTTGCTCAGGAGGTTGAGCGACTGTCCGAGGAGGATGCTCGGGAAGTCCTCAAGTTGCTCCGGACAAGGGAGAAGGCCGCAGTTGCCCCCCAGAGGCGCCAGCTCACGCGGGAGGAGTCGATCGGACGGGCCGTGGGCCAGCCGGGAATCCGCCCTCCGGATCCGAACACGCGATCTCAGCGGAAGGTCGACCCTATCGAATGTCCGGGCATCCCCGCGTCTGAGCTTCTGATCCGCGATCGACGGTGATGCTCTTTTATCTCGACTCCAGCGCCTGGGTGAAGCGCTACTTCCGGGAATCGGGGAGTGGCTGGATGAATGAGCAGTTCGATCAAGAGATCCCGATGGGGACCTCCACGCTCGGACTCATTGAGGTGACGGCTACGTGTGCAAGAAAGCATGTTGCAGGCGCGATTGATGCTTTCCGCTTTCAGCAGATTGAGACCGCCCTCCTACACGACTGGGGAGGCCTCTTTCAGATGGATGTGGCGCCGGATGTAGTCGAGCGATCTTTGGAGGTGCCGCGCCGGATCGCGGCAAGCGCGGGCCCGCTGTGGCAGCGGGCTCGGCCTGGCTGGTTTACTGCTTGCCCTCCTCGAGGCGTTGGAAGCGATGCGAGTGGACTTGGGCGATGTGGCCGAGGTTGGCGATGGTTTCGTTGTTGCGGTTGGCGGCCTCCAGGAGCATGCCGATATTGGCGTTGGTGTTGGCGATGGCTTCCATGATTTCCGCCAGGCGGTGTTCGTGGAGTTCGACGGTTTGCGCCAGGGCCTCGTGGCGTTCGGTAAGGCGGTCGATTCGTTCTTCGAATGTCATTCGGTGTGCTCTTCTTGAGTTTAGCCTGAAGTGTCTACACCCGTAGACACTTCAGGGCAGACACTGGACCGTTTGGATCTTGTCTGGGGTATCTGAGGTCATGGTGAAGGGCCTTGTCGCGGGTATCGCGTTCACCGGGAAGGAGCCGATCCGCAGTCATACGCAGGCCGCGCAAGCGCGACCTTTGCGGGAGCCGCGGACCGCTACTGGGCCGATGTGCGATCTGCGGGTAAGGCAAGGGAAGATCGGCGTGGGCGGCGGATAGCCGGTGGAAGGGCTTCCGCACGTGGACGGGGTGTTGTAGGATACCCGCAGGATGGACCGAAGAACCTTTCTCGGATGTGGGACAGCAGCCGCGCTTCTGGCGGGGCGGCGTGGCTTCGGCGCGGAGCCGCGGCCGAACATCGTGTTCATGCTCGCCGACGATGTGGGGTATGGCGACACGAGCTGTTACGGCGCGCAGCGCGTCCACACGCCCAACATCGACCGGCTGGCGCAGCGCGGAGTTCGATTCACCGACGCCCACACCAGCGCAGCCACCTGCACACCGTCCCGGTATTCGATCCTGACCGGCGAATACGCGTTCCGCGTGCAAGGCGCCAAAATACTTCCCGGCGATGCGCCGGCGCTGATTCAGCCGGGCCGGGTGACGCTGGCCTCCATGCTGAAGCAGCGCGGGTACCGGACGGCCGCCATCGGCAAGTGGCATCTGGGGCTGGGCAACGGCAACCTCAACTGGAACACGGACATCAAACCGGGACCGCTCGAAATCGGCTTCGATGAGAGCTTCATCATCCCGGCCACCGGCGACCGCGTTCCCTGCGTGTACGTGGAAAACCATCGCGTGGCCAATCTGGATCCGAGGGATCCGCTCAAGGTCGACTATAACGGCCCGCTCGACGACGAGCCGACCGGCAAGACGCATCCGGAGCTGTTGAAGATGAAGCCGAGTCACGGGCACGATATGACCATTGTCAACGGGATCAGCCGCATCGGATACATGAGCGGCGGCAAGGCCGCGCTGTGGAACGACGAGACCATGGCGGACACCCTCACGGACCGCGCCGTCTCGTTCATCGATCGCAACGCGACGCAGCCCTTCTTTCTGTACTTCGCCACGCACGACATCCACGTGCCGCGGGCGCCTCACCAGCGCTTCACGGACGCCACCACGATGGGCCCTCGCGGCAACGTCATCGCCGAACTGGACTGGTGTGTCGGGAAACTCGTGGGGACCCTTGAACAGCGCGGCTTGCTGGCGAATACGCTGATCGTCTTTTCGAGCGATAACGGCGGAGTTGTGGATGACGGTTACCAGGACGAAGCCGTCGCAAAGCTGGGATCGCACCGTCCGAACGGGCCCTTGCGCGGCGGCAAATACTCGAACTTCGAAGGCGGCACTCGCGTTCCATTGATCGTACACTGGCCGGCGCGGGTCAAGCCGGGCGTTTCGGATGCCCTGGTTTCGCAGGTAGACCTGCTTCGGTCGTTGGCGCAGTTGACGGGCGCCGATCTGGAGCGGGGCGCTGGCCCGGACAGCGAGAACGTGCTGCGGGCGCTGCTGGGAGAGTCCCGGAGAGGGAGGCAACTGCTGGTGGAGCAGGCCGGCGATCTGGCGCTTCGGGACGGAACCTGGAAGTACATCTCGCCAGGCAAGGGACCGAAGATCGAAAAGAACACCAACACAGAGATGGGCACGGACCCTGAACCGCAACTCTACGACCTTTCGGCGGACATCGGCGAAACCAAGAATCTACGCGCGCAGCATCCGGCAAAGGTGAAAGAGATGGCGGAGAAGCTGCGGAAGATTCGAGGCGCGGCATGACGGCGGCGGGCCCTGGGGGCGCCCCGATGCCATTCGCGACCTGCGCGGATTCCAGCGCGTGCCTCTGAAAGCTGGGGAGAGCCGGGCAGGTGGAGTTCGCTGTGGGCGCTGGCGATCCGCTGAAGGGCGAGGTCAAAATTAGCGCGGGCGGCGGGCAGCCGGTGGGAGGGATTCCGCACCTGGGCGGGGTGTTGCAGGAGGGTCAAGCCAATCGGCGGCCCAGGCGGCTCAGATCCGTCAGCGACGCCGTTTAAACTTGGGCCGGGGGGGATCGAGCCGACGCTTGCTCGGTTTTGCCTCTGCACTCTCGTACCTGATGCGATCGGCAGCGCCGACCGCGAGGCACGCGCGCACCATCATAAGCGCGACGCTGCCCGGGCCTTTGAGCAGCGCATGTTCGGTGCCCTCGATCCGGCTCAAGGCGTCCAGGACAGTTTCTTGGGAGATCACTGGAAGGCCGGCGCCGCTGGTCATCCAGTATTCGCCGAGAGGTATGGTCCGAGCGGCTACAGACATACCGGCCCTGCTGAGAGTGCGGCTCATAGCCAGATCCATTACGAACAACTCCTCATCGTTCAGGATGTCGCGGCAGTGGATACCGGCATCCGGCACTGCCGATTGCACCACCAGCACCCGGTATCGCGCCTGGATATATGCGCTCAAGAGGTAGCCCTCATCCGTTCCGGGCTGTGCGGCGTGCGCCTCTGAGTAGAGCTGGACCTGATTCTTGCCGTTTTCAAACCAATCGTGAAGGCAACAGTCCATCAGTACGCTGCTCATGTCCTCCGTAGTGAATACCAGGACACCATTGTGCAGGATGCCGATCGCGTCTCCGACCTCCTCGATTACCCGCCGCGGAAAGGTCTTGATGATCTTGTGGTTCAACTCCATGCCGACGGCGCGCAAGCGGCGGTATCGTTCCACATCTTGTCGAGTGGGGGAAAAGGGAATTGCCATGGACTCTCATTCTGCCTGAGAAGGTGGAGGTATCTCAAGCCCGCCTCGCCACGGGCGCCACGGGGCGAGGAGAGTGTGACGAGCGGGAGGTGCGAGGAGCGTGCCAGAGGGTGCGTAGGGCCATGGCGAGGCGAACGGGCCCGAGCGGCCAGAGCCTGCGGCGCGCCGGAGGACCAGGTGCGCGGCCCCACCCGGATCCCAGCCGCTACTTTCCCCACCGCGCCGTGAAGATGTTGAATTCGTAATGATCCTTGGCGTCCCGGTCCGAGCAGAATACCAGCGTCTTGCCATCCGGCGAAAACTCTGGAAAGGACGTGAATCCTCCGAAATTGGTGACCTGTTCCAGGCCCGTGCCGTCCACGCCGATCAGGTACAGCTCGAAGTTCCGGCTGTCGCACTCCTGCTTGTTCGAGGCGAATAGGATCTTCTTCCCGTCGGGCGTGAAGGTCGGCGCGAAGCTGGCACACCCGAAATTGGTGATCGTGCGCGGGTTTTTCCCGTCCGCGTCCGCTACCACTAATTCCATTTTCATTGGGGCCGTCAGATTATCCGCCAGCAGTTCTTTGTAGCGCTTCATCTCGGCCTCGTTTTTTGGATAGTTAGCGCGCCACACCAGCCGCTTGCCATCCCGCGAATACACCGCGCCGCCGTCGTAACCCGGGCTGCTGGTGAGCTGCTTTTTGCCCGATCCGTCGCTCTTCATAGTCCACAGATCGAGGTCTCCCGACGCCAGCGACGTGTACACAATATTGCCGGTCTTCCAGTTCACAGTCCCCTCGGCGTCGTACCCCGGTGCATCCGTCAGCCGCTTTTCGATCTTCCCGCTGTCGTCCGCCAGGAAAATGTCGTACCCGGCGAACACGCCCCACACGTAGCCCTTGCTGCGATCCGGATTGGCCGGACAGGCATCCCCCGCAAGGTGCGTCGATGCGTAAATGATGTGCCGGTTGTCCGCCAGGAAGTACCCGCAAGTGGTCCGTCCTTTGCCAGTCGAAACCAGGTGTTGGTCCGAGCCATCGGCGTTCATCACGAACATCTGGTCGCACTCGTAGGGCGGCCGGGTGCTCTGGAAGATCAGGCGCTTTCCGTCCGGCGCCCAGTACGCCTCCGCATTCTGGCCTCCATGCGTCAACTGCCGGACTGCGCTCAAGTAGGGCGTCTGCGCCATGGCGGCCAAGGCCGCTGCCATCAGCAAGAGGGAGGTTTTCATAGACGATATTGCAAGTATACCGTCGCGGCCCCGCCGCCAAATGGCGTTTGGCATGCCCCATTGGATTACCAGTGCCCGCCCGCGCCGCCGATTCAGCCGGATGTAGGGCACGGTTCCGCCGCCTCCTGCAGATTGGCCATTCGGCGACCGCCCCCGGGGCCGGATTATCGGCCCACCGGGGCGCAGCGCTCAGCGGCGGCAGACCGGTACTGAGTACCGGTTTTTGAACCAGGAATCAGTAACTTACGGGTAGAAACCGGTACTCAGTACCGGTTTTCGCCTGGCTGAAAGCCGGTTTGGCACACTCCGCCGCGGCCACCCTCGGGCCGTTTCCGTTCCCGGTTGGCACCATCGCGGCAAGGGGGCCAAACGGTTGGATCTGGCTGACGGCCCCCGCCTGGCTATTCCGGGAGGTGCACCTGAACTGCGCTGCCTATCATCCAATTGAGCGGATGTATCCGGACTTCTTAGTCATTGGCGCCGGCGTTGCCGGTTTGCGCGCCGCCATCGATCTGGCGGCCGGCGGCTCGGTGCTGGTAGTAGCCAAGGAGAGCCTCAGCGAATCTTCCTCCGAATACGCCCAGGGTGGAATTGCCGTAGCCCTCAGCGACGACGACGAAGTCGAGCTGCACGAGCAGGACACTCTCCAGGCCGGCGACGGCCTTTGCGATCATGCCGCCGTCCGTACCCTGGTGGAAGAAGGCCCCGCCGCCATCCAGCAGCTCATCGAGTGGGGCGCCCAATTCGACCGCAGTGGCTCCCGCCTGGCTTTCACGCGGGAGGCGGCTCACAGCCGGAGCCGCATTCTGCACGCCCACGGCGATTCCACCGGCCGCGAGATTGCCCGCACTCTTTACAGCAAAGCCGCGTTTCTCCCCAACGTCACGTTCCGCAGTTACTCCGCGATTACAGACCTCCTGCTGGACGAGGGTGGAATCGCGGGCGCCCTTCTCAACGACGAACCGATCCAAGCGCGTGCCGTGCTGCTGGCCACCGGCGGCCTCGGCCAGGTCTACCGCAACACCACCAATCCCGAAGTGGCCACCGGCGATGGCGTTGCCATGGCATACCGCGCAGGAGCCGAAATCCAGGACCTGGAATTCGTCCAGTTCCATCCCACCGCGCTTTACCTGGTGGACGCTCCCCGTTTTCTCATTTCCGAAGCCCTGCGCGGCGAAGGCGCCGTCCTGCGCAACTCCTCGGGCGAACGCTTTACCGATGAGATGGCGCCCCGCGACGTGGTGACCCGCGCCATCGTCAGGGAAATGGTCCGCACAGCCAGCCCGCAGGTGTTCCTGGATCTCACGCACCGCGAGCCGGGCTTCATTCGCAACCGGTTTCCCCGGATCTACGACACCTGCCTCCACTATGCCATCGACCTGGAGCGCCAACCGGTTCCCGTAGCGCCCGCCGCACACTACGCCATGGGCGGCGTACGCACCGATCTGGATGGCCGCACTTCGCTTCCGCGTCTCTACTCCGCCGGAGAAGCCGCCTGCACCGGCGTACACGGCGCCAACCGGCTGGCCAGCAACTCCCTGCTCGAAGGTCTGGTCTTCGGCGCCCGGGCCGCCCAAGCCATGCTCTCGGACCGTCTTCCTGCGCCGGCCGCGGCCCAGCCCGCCGCCTCGGCCTCGGCCCCTGATGATAATTCGCTAGGACTCCGCCAGATCCAGGAAATAGCCTGGCAACACTGCGGCATCCTCCGCGACGCACAAGGCCTCACCGAGGCGTGCCGTCTCCTGGAAGGCGCCGGCCCCGTTCCCGATGCCCGCAACCCACACCAGGTGGCCCTGCTTATCGCCCGCGGCGCTCTAGCCCGCCGCGAGAGCCGCGGCGCCCATTACCGCACCGACTATCCCAACCACTGCGCCTCCTTCGCGCGCCATTCGATCGTTCAAAAGGATGCCGCCGATATCGCCTTCCGATAAACGCCGGCAGACCATCGCCCCGGCCTGCGCCCTTCTCACGCTGGCCGCCGACATGATCCCGGTCACCGCCCCGGAGGCAGCCGGCCTTTTCCTGCTCTGGCTGGTGCAGTTCGCGCTCTCCCCGCTCGCCGGCGGACAAAGTCCACCGCTGGATCACGGCCATCTATTTCGTCTGGTGCGCTGTCGAGATCGCCCGCGCTCTGGCCGTCCGCGGCATTCCCCTGGTGTGGCGCGAGTTCGCAGAGACGTGGCGCCGCCACCTTTGGCTCTCCGGCAAGCAGCCGGACGCATCCCTCCGAGGCTCGCGCGTGGGACAGCGTGAGTGGCCCCGGTCCCTGTTGCTAAACCCGTCCACGGTAGCATAGTCTAACTATGTAAGCGAGTGGCAGCCGCGCGCGTGTGCTCCAACCCGCCTCAAGGAGGTTGTGCCATGGGATGGTTAAGTGAACTGGGCCGCAGGCTGGCGATGCTATTTCGGGGCGAGCGCTTCGGCCGTGACTTGCAGGATGAGATGCGCCTCCACCTGGAGTTGCGCCAGCAGGAGCATCGGGACCGCGGCCTTTCCCGAGAAGCCGCGCGCGCCGCGGCCCGGCGCCAGTTCGGCAATGCCACGCTGCTCGGCGAAGTGAGCGGTGACGCATGGGGCTGGCGCGGGTTGGAGCACTTTGCGCAAGACCTCCGCTACGGGGCCCGCGCGCTCGTGCGCAGCCCGGGCTTCACGGCTGTGGCGGTGATCGCGCTGGCCTTGGGGATTGGCGCCAACACCGCGATCTTCAGCGTAGTGAATGCCGTATTGCTACGCCCGCTGGCGTACCAGGATTCCGAGCGCCTGGTCACCCTTCTGCACGACGGCGATAACCCGGTGGCGGTCGCCAACTACCTCGACTGGCGCGAGCAAAGCCGTTCTTTCGAAGCCATGGCGGCGGCGGAGTATTGGAGTCCGAACCTCACCGGGAGCGATCCGCCGGAGCATCTTACGGGCCTTCTGATGACGCAGAACCTGCTGCCCATGCTGGGAGTCGATCCCTTGCTAGGCCGCCTGTTCCTCCCCGGAGAAGACCAACCCGGCTCGGAGCACGAGGTCATCCTGAGCCATCGGCTGTGGCAGCGGCGTTTCAGCGGCGATCGCAACGTGCTGGGCCGGCCGATCACCCTCAACGGCGAGGCTTACACCGTGGTTGGAGTGATGCCGCCAGAGTTCAAGTTTGCGCCCTTCTGGGCCACCCACGCGGAGTTGTGGGTGCCCGATGCATTCGGCGATCGCATTCACAACCGCGGCGGCAACAGCCTGCGCGTTTTCGCCCGGCTGAAACGGGGCGTCACGTTGGCGCAGGCGCGAGCGGAGGTTTGGGCCGTTACCGCGCGTCTGGAGCGGCAGTATCCGGGCACCAACCGCCGGGTCCTGGTCACGCCTCTGAAGCAGAATGTCGTCGGCAGGATTGAGACGCCGCTGCTAGTGCTGCTCGGCGCTGTCGGATTCGTACTCCTGATTGCCTGCGCTAATGTGGCTCACATGCTACTGGCGCGGACGTCCGACCGGGAGAAGGAAATCGCCGTGCGGACCGCTCTGGGCGCCGGCCGGGCCCGCGTCGTCCGCCAGTTCCTCACCGAGAATCTGCTGCTGGCGGCCCTCGGCGCTTCGGCCGGTTTCCTGCTCGCGATGTGGGGCGCCAAGGCCCTGGTCGCGCTCAGCCCCGCGGAGCTCCCGCGCCTGGAGACGGTGGCCCTCGACGGCCGCGTGGCGCTGTTCCTGCTCGGCGTCACACTGCTGACGGCCCTGGTGTTCGGACTCGCGCCCGCGATGCACGCCGCCACCGGAAACCTGAGCGGCGCACTCAAAGAGGGCGGCCGTGCAGGCAGCGACGGGATCGGCCGCAACCGCCTGCGCAGTTTCCTGGTGGCCTCCGAATTCGCGCTGGCATTCATGCTGCTGACCGGCGCGGGGCTGATGATCCGGAGCTTCTCCGCATTACAGTCAGTGGACCCGGGATTCAACCCGCATCACGTGCTCTCGATGGTGGTGTCCGTGGCCGGATCGCAGGAGGCCGAACCCAACCGGCGCGGGATTTTCTATCGCCAGCTTCTCCAGCAGGTGCGGGCGCTGCCGGGCGTTGAATCCGCCGGCGGGATCAACCATCTTCCGCTGGCGGGCGATCTGTGGGGATGGTCCTTCAGCATTGAGGGCCGCCCCAAGCCGCGCCCCGGCGAATCGCCCTCGGGCGTTTACCGCATCGTGATGCCGGGATATTTCGAGACCATGCGCCTGCCGTTGCGGCACGGCCGCACCATCACCGAAAACGACGATTCCCGCGCGCCCGGCGTGGTGATCGTTAACGAGCGGGCGGCCGCCAAGTACTGGCCCGGGCAGGATCCGATCGGCCAGCGCATCACCTTCGACGACGACAAGCGCAGCCCGCCCACGTGGCTGACTGTAATCGGCGTGGCCAGGAATGCCAAGCAGGACGAATGGGCGGCCGATCCCGAGCCGGAGGTCTACCTCGCCGCGCTCCAGAATCGCGATTTTCTAGGGATGGGAGAACTCGGGCCGCACATCGCGTACCTCACGCTGGTGGTGCGCGGCAGCGGAGATGCCGCGGAACTGGCGCCCGCGGTGAAGAAAGCCGTCTGGTCGTTCGACCGCAATCTGCCCATCTCCGAAGTCCTCACCGTGGATCGCGTGGTCGCCGACGCCAACGCGCAGCCGCGCTTTGAGATGCTCTTACTGGGGATGTTCGCCGCCGTGGCCCTGGTGCTGGCGGCCGTGGGGATTTATGGCGTGATGAACTACTCGGTCTCCCGGCGCACGCGCGAGATCGGGATTCGGATTTCGCTTGGCGCCGGCCACGCGGAGGTGCTGCGCATGGTGCTGCTGCAAGGGATGGTGCAGGCTCTGGCAGGCACGGCGGCGGGTGTCGCGGGCGCTCTGCTGCTGTCCCAGCTTATGGCCAGAATGTTATACGGGGTGCGGGCCAACGATCCGGTCACCTTCGGCGGCGTAGCGATAGTTCTCGGTCTGGCGGCGCTCCTGGCGGTTTGTGTTCCGGCGCGCAAGGCCACCCGGATCGAACCGATGGTGGCATTGCGGCATGAGTGACGCCGCGTTTAGAACCGCAGATACCCACCCACCTGCAGAAAACGCGGGCCGGGGCCGTCAGGGTTGGTTGTGCCGGAGATGATGCCGAAGCCGTTGTAACTGGTCGTTCCAGTCGAGGTGGTTGTCCAGCAGCAACTGCCGCCCGGGTTGGAGAACACCGGGGTGTTGGTCAAGTTGAATGCCTCGCCCACCAACTGGAACTTGATCTTTCCTTCCTTGAAGAGGAACATGCGCGAGATGCTCTCGCTCATCTGGAAGAAGCCCGGCCCGACCAGCAGGTCCCTGCCGGTCGATCCCAGGACGCCGCCCGGTGGATTGGCGAAAGCCGAACCGTCGTAATACGGAAAGCTGGAGTTATGGCCATCCAGGATATGCACGACCGGACCGATTTGTGTCGCGCTGTTGGCCTGGCCGCCGGCGTTGATGGCGGAAGTGGTCCCCACCGTGAACGGCAGCCCGGCGTAACGGCTGATGATGCTGCTGAGTTGCCACCCGCCGATAATCCAGTTGGGCGCCCCGGTAGTCGCCCACCGGTGTCCTTTGCCGAAGGGCAACTGGTACACATAGGCAATCGTCAACGTCTGCGCGCGATTGATGCCGGACAGTGCCTTATCGAGGGTGTAGGACACCGGGTAGGCGCGCCAGAGCGTAGCATCGCCGTTGTCGCCGTTCATGTTGTCGAGTCCCTTCGAGAACGTATAGTTGGCCTGGATGAGCGACGAGCCAATCCGCTTGCGCACTCGCATTTGCAAGGCATCGTACAAATAATCCCCGAACGGCTCATACATATTCATGTCGCTCGTGACGTACGGATAAAGCTGGCGCCCGGCGGTGCCGGTTCCCGGCGCCGACCCGTTGATGTTCACACCCATATCCGTGTGCACGGCATGCATGCCGGCATATCCCGCCTCCGCCCATAGGGTCGACGAGAATTCGTGCTGCACAAAGAAGTTCCAGTTCTGGTAGTATCCCCGGTCCATGTTCGCCGGGAAAGTCACCGTGCTGGTGCTGGGCAGATACGTGGTAAGGGAAGCTGTCGGCGACGGCTTGATAGTTCCCGTCGAGATAATCGGGAAGGTGGGCAAAGGAACGCCATCCGCCAGCGACACCTGCGTCGAACCGTCGGAGTTTGGCACGCCGGCGTAACTGATGAATTGATAGGTATTCGGCGGCTGGTAGACCTGGTTGACGATCGCCGGGTACTGGTTCCGCTGGTTGCGCATGTTATCCGGATCGATGCTGATGCCGTAACCGCTGCGGATCACCGTCCTCCCGTTGAGCCGGTAGGCCACGCCCAGCCGCGGAGCGAAATCCTTTTTGGTGGCCGTAGCGCCCGTGTTCCACGGCACGCCGCCTTCGCCGCCGACCAGAATATTATCGGTCGATGGGTCGAAGCGCACGGCGCCAAAATGATCGTGCGAGTAGATCGGGTAGTATTCCCAGCGCAGGCCGTAGTCGATTGTGATTTTCGGGGCCACCTGCCAGATATCGCGCGCATAGGCCGACCACGTGGCAAAGCGCAGTGCAATGGGATCGGTGTATTGGGTGACCTTGCCGGTTTCGGAAGGATAACCCAGGATGAACTGCGCCCAGGAGTTCGAGGGGCTGCCGGTGTTAATGGCCGTGCCGCCCTTGAGCGACGTCAATGAACCATCGAAGCCGAAAGTGCCGCGCGCCGTTCCGAACGTTCCGCCCTGCGGCTGGAAGTGATTCAGCGCATACTTGTCGTATTCCCAGCCGACTCGTATGTTGTGCGCGCCTTTGATTTTGGTCACATTGACGTTGCCGGTGTACTGATTGTCGCGGAACTCGAACGGGCTGCCGGTATTGGTGTTTCCGATATTGGCAAAGCCCGACACCTGGAAGCCCGGAATGCCTTCGTAGTTCGGGCCGACGCCATTGGTTCCCGGAATGTGCAGCACGTCGGTTCCATAATCGCCATCCTGCGGGTCGCCATCGGCGCCGATATGCTGCCGCGTGTAGCCCACGTTGCCGTCCAGCAGCAGGGTGGGCGTGAAGCTATACGTGAGGCCCGCTGCCGACACCTGGACGCGGCCGCCGGCATGACCCGGATTGCCTCCGTTAAAGGCATCGCCACCGGCCTTGCCCAAAACCAGCGGCGCGTAGATATCCATCGGAGAAAGGCTGTAGCGCCCCCAGATCATCGCCCTCGGTGTGGGATCGTAATTGACCTTCCAATCCCAGCGGCTCACATCGTATGTCGTGCCGCCGTAGGCGTCGTAGTTGCTGTAGTAATTCGTGTTATTGCCAGGCGTTGGGGTTCGGGTCAACGCCGGCAGCAGGCCGGCAAGGGTGGCGGCCGCCGAAGAAATCCGGTTGGAGGGAACGATGTTTCCGGGGAAGGGCGATCGGCCGGTGCCGTCGGAATTGCCCGTCAACGGATCGTAGATGGTCGTACCGGTGGCGCTGAAATCGCCCGTACGCATGGCCGCCGTGGGCAGAGTCAGGTTGGGGTCGGATGCGTATAGGTTATTCCTGGTTGCTTCGTAATCCATGAACCAGAACAGCTTGTTCTTGCCGTGCACGATTTTGGGAATCCAGACCGGACCGCCGACGGCGAAGCCGTACTGGTTGAAGACGTTTTTGGCCAGGCGGCCGGGGCGGGTGAAAGCGTTGTTGACCGCCGTCAAATCGTTATTCGTGTTGCGCTCGAACAAGACTCCATGCAGATCGTTGGTGCCCGATTTGGTGCTCACATTGATGGCCGCGCTGCCTGCCGCGCCCTGCTCCGCATCGAAGGCGTTGGCGCTCACGTTGACGGTCTGTATGGCTTCCGGCGGCGGCACGTAGGCGACGTTCACCGGCAGCCACGGGTAGGAATCCATGGTGCCATCGATTCGGGTGGCATTGGCTTGGGAGGACGCGCCGTTCATGGACACCGTGATGGCGCGCTGCGGGTTGCCCGCCTGCGAATTGGCTTCGCCGCTGTTGGCCGTGGTATTGGCGCCGGGCAGCAGGAGCAGCAAGGCCTGGAAGTTCTTGCCCTCGGTGCCCTGATACGGCAACTCCGTCACTTCTTGCGACGTGACCTCCGAATGGATATCGGATTTGTCGGTTTGCAGGACGGCGGCATCCGCGTTGACCTCCACGGTTTCACTGGTCTGCGAAATCTTCAGGCTGAAATCGACGCGGCGCACCTCGTTGGTGTTGACAATGACGTTGTTTTCCACCACCGTCGTGAACGAATGGGCGGTTACGGTGATTTTGTAAACTCCCGACCCGATGTTGGTGAACAGGTAGGCTCCTCGTTCATCGGTGGTGGTCTGCCGGCTGACCCCGGTTTCCACGTTTAGCGCCTCCACTTTCGCGCCGGGCACGGCCGCGGAACTGGGATCGGCGACATTACCTGTTAGGGTTCCGTATAGCACTTGGGCATGTGCGGTGCTGCAAAAAGCCGCCAGCAGGGCAGTCATGGCCCAGATTTGAAGACGAGTTCGCGTACTCATAGCTTGGCCAACCTCCAAAGCGCGCGGAGCGACAGACCCGTTCGTCCGCGCATTCGTTGCAGTCTCAAACTATATATACGCAATTCACCGCCAAAGTCAAGCCCTCTCGCGCGGGGAGAACGCCAGATCTTGCGTTCGGGGCCCTTTGTTCACCGCGGAGGCGCGGAGAACGCGGAGGCTACGCAGAGAACCCCCTGAAGGTTTTCTCTGCGTAGCCTCCGCGTTCTCCGCGCCTCCGCGGTGAATCAAGGGGCCGCCGTTCCCGCTTCCTCATTTTGAGTATTGTTGTACTATGAAACTTAATATGCGGATCCAGGATATTCGGGCCACCACCGTCACGGTCCCCCTGGAGGCGCCGTTGCGGCACGCCAATGGGTGCCACTGGGGCCGTTTCGTGCGCACCATCGTCGAAGTGGAGACCGACAACGGACTGGTCGGTCTGGGCGAGATGGGCGGCGGCGGAGAATCGGCCGAGGCCATGTTCCGCGCCATGAAGTCCTACCTGGTGGGCCACGATCCCGCGCGTTTGGAAGAAATGCGCTTCCTGATCGCCAACCCCACGGCCTCGCTCTACAACAACCGCACGCAGGTGCTGGCCGCGCTGGAATTCGCCTGCCTCGATATTCTGGGCCAGGCTTGGGGCGTGCCGGTGTGCGATATTCTGGGCGGCCGGCTGCGCGATCGCGTTCCCTTCGCCACCTACTGCTTCTTTCGCTATCCCAATCCCCGGACTGGCGCGGGCGAGGTGCGCACCCCGGATCAGCTTGTGGAGTTCACGCGCGCCCTCAAACAACGCTGCGGATTCCGCACCCACAAACTGAAGGCGGGCGTGTTTCCGCCGGACTACGAATTGGAATGCTACCGCGCGCTGGCGGCGGCGTTCCCACAAGATTCGCTGCGCTTCGACCCGAACGCGGTCTGGTCCACCGAACAGGCCATTCGTTTCGGCCAGGCTATCAAAGGTTTGCGCAACGACTATCTGGAGGATCCGGTCTTCGGTCTAAACGGCATGAGGCGCACGCGCCAACTGGTGGGAATCCCGCTGGCCACCAATACCGTGGTGGTTAATTTCGAACAGCTCGCCGCCAACGTGCTGGACACCGCCGTTGACGTGATCCTGCTGGACACCACCTTTTGGGGCGGCATCCGGCCCTGCATCAAAGCGGCCGCGGTCTGCGAGACCTTTCAGCTCGGCGTGGCGGTGCACTCGTCGGGCGAGCTGGGAATTCAACTCGCCACCATGCTGCACCTGGGCGCGGCGCTGCCCAATCTCTCTTTCGCCGCCGACGCGCACTACCACCATCTGACGGACGACATAATCGAAGGGGGCCCCTTGAAATACGAAGACGGCGCCATCCGCGTGCCGGACGGTCCCGGCCTGGGGGTGCGGCTGGACCGCGACAAGCTGGGCGAATATCAAGATCTCTACCGGCGCTTGGGCGGCTACCCCTACGATCGGGATCCCGGCCGCCCGGGCTGGACCCCCATCATTCCCAACGACCGCTGGGCCGATCCGAAATGTGACCGGGCGCCGGCGATTCCTTTCTAATATGCGAAACTGCCTGGATCTGACCGGCCGTGTTGCGGTGGTGATCGGCGCCACTTCGGGCATCGGCCGCGAGATTGCGATTGGGTTGGCCGAGCATGGCGCCCACGTCGTGCCGGCGGGGCGCCGCCAGGCGGCGGTGGAAGAAGTGTGCTGCGCCATCCGGAAGCTCGGCCGCCAGACGCTCTGCCGCGCGGCCGATGTGCGCGAACGGCAATCCATCGATGGCCTGCGCGATGCGGTGCTCGAACAGTTCGGATGCGTGGACATCCTGGTCAACGCCGCCGGTTACACGTTCATGCACCCCACCGCTACGGTGTGCGAGAAACACTGGGCGCTGCTGATCGACACCAACCTGAGCGGCGCACTGCGGGCATGCCAGTCGTTCTACGAGCCGTTGAAGGCCGAACGGCGCGGGCGCATTATCAATATTGCCTCGCTGGGATCGTTTCTCGCGTTCCATCGCGTGGCGGCTTACTGCGCGGCCAAATCGGCGCTGCTCTCTTTGACTCGCAGCCTGGCCTGCGAATGGGCCCGCGATGGAATTTCGGTGAACGCCATCGCGCCGGGAATTTTTCCCACCGAGATGAACAGCCAGATGGTGAATGATACGCCACGCGGCCAGGAGTTGCTGGCGCGCACGCCCATGGGGCGCTTCGGCCGGCCCGAAGAGTTGGTGGGCGCGGCCGTGCTGCTGTCCTCCGACGCCGCCAGTTTCCTGACCGGTCAATGCATCGCGGTGGACGGAGGCTACCTCGCCTCCGGGGTAAATTCGTAGGAGAGTCGGCATGGTGCTAAGCGCCACTGCAAGAATAACTTTGATTTGCCCATGTGGCGCAGGCTGGAGAGCCTGCGCCACATTATTCTTGCAGGCGCGCTCTGCGCCATCGCCCTGCATGCCGAAACCGGGTACGACGCGTGGCTGCGCTACGCCCCGCTGGAGGGCAGCGCGCTGGCGCAATCCCGCCAGGCCGTACCCGCCGTAGTGGCGCTGCTGGACGATTCCGCCGGGGCCCGCAACGCGCAGACCGAAATCGTGCGTGGCATCCGCGGTATGCTTAGCCGCACTCTGCGAGCCGAAACCGCCCTGCCGGCGGAGAACGCCTTAGTGCTCGGCACGCTGGACGAAATCCACCGCGCGGCCCCGGGCTGGCATTTGGATGCGTCACTGGCCGTCGATGGCTACTGGCTGAAGACAGTCGCGGCCGGCGGCCGGCGCTATACGGTGGTGGCTGCATCGGACGCCCGCGGCCTGCTCTACGGCAGCTTCGCGCTACTGCGCAAGCTCGCGCTGGGCCAGCCGGTGACCGCTTTGGACGAGCGCCACTCGCCCTACGCCGCCATCCGCTGGGTGAACCAGTGGGACCGGCTGGATGGCACGATCGAGCGCGGCTACGGCGGCGCTTCCATATTCTGGGAAAGCGGCAAGGCGCGCCAGGACCTCACGCGGGTCGCCGATTACGGCCGCCTGCTGGCCTCGCTGGGCATCGACGGCTGCTCCATCAACAACGTGAACGCCGATCCGAAAGTGCTGGCGCCGGAGTTCCTGCCGCAGATCGAACGCATCGCGGCGGCCCTGCGCCCATGGGGCGTGCGGGTGGTGCTGGCGGTGGATTTCGGCAGCCCCCAATCGGTAGGGGGCCTC
Organism: Bryobacteraceae bacterium; assembly: GCA_052144935.1. Taxonomy (GTDB): domain Bacteria; phylum Acidobacteriota; class Terriglobia; order Bryobacterales; family Bryobacteraceae; genus JOPF133. The sequence goes on along the minus strand of JBKQPR010000096.1, from coordinate 4,680 downwards.
GACACCTTCGATCCGCTGGATGCGCGCGTGGCCGCGTGGTGGAAATCCAGGGCCGACGCAATCTATCGCGCCATTCCCGATTTCGGCGGCATCGTTTTGAAAGCCGATTCGGAAGGCCGCGTGGGTCCCTCCACCTATGGGCGCACCCACGCCGACGCCGCCAACGTGGTGGCGCGCGGCCTCGCGCCCTATGGCGGTCTGCTGCTCTATCGCGGTTTCGTCTACGACCATCACATGGATTGGCGCAACCTGAAAAACGACCGTGGGCGCGCGGCTTACGACAACTTCCACGATCTGGACGGCAAGTTCGACGACAACGTGGTGATCCAGATCAAGCACGGCCCCATCGATTTCCAGGTGCGCGAGCCGGCCTCGCCACTGTTCGGCGCGCTCGCAAAAACCAACCAGGCCATCGAGCTGCAGGTCACCCAGGAGTACATGGGACAGGCGCGGCACCTGGTCTTTCTGCCGCCCATGTGGAAAGAGACGCTGGATTTCGACATGCACGCCGGGCCCGGGGTGCCCTCTGGGCCCGCTGCCTCTGGGCCCACGCCCTCCGGTTCCGCGTCCTCTGGTCCCACCCCCGTGAAAGCGCTGGTGGCCGGCCGCGTGTTTCACCGTCCCACCGGCGGCTTCGTGGGAGTGGTCAACGTGGGGCTGGACCAAAACTGGCTGGGCAACCACATGTCGCAGGCCAACCTCTATGGCTTCGGGCGGCTGGCTTGGAATCCCGATCTGAGCGCCGCCGAAATCGTCGCGGAATGGACCCGCCTGACTTTCGGGAGCGATGCTACCGTCGATAAGACCGTGGAGCAGATGCAGCTCAGTTCCTGGCGCACTTACGAAAACTACACCGGTCCGCTGGGATTGCAGACCCTCACCGACATCACCGGCAATCATTACGGCGTGAATGTGGAAGCCTCCGAGCGGAACGGCTGGGGCCAGTGGCACCGCGCCGACGAAAAGGGCGTGGGCATGGATCGCACCACGGCCACCGGCACGGGATACATCGGCCAGTATAGGCCCGCGGTGGCGCGGGTGTACGAATCGCTGGCCACCTGTCCGGACGATCTGCTGCTCTTCATGCATCACGTTCCCTACACTTACGCTCTGCACGGCGGCAAGACGGTGATCCAATATATTTACGATTCGCACTACGAGGGCGCCGAAGCAGTGGAAGGCTACGTGCGCGCGTGGCGGCGCCTGAAGCCGCTGGTGGATGAGCGCCGCTACCAGGAGGTGCTGGCGCAACTGGAGTATCAGGCGGGGCAGGCGGAAGTGTGGCGCGACGCGGTAACCAACTGGTTTGCGCGGGCCTCGGGCATCGCCGATGCCAAGGGCCGTGTGGGCCACTATCCGGGACGCTTCGAAGCCGAGGCGATGGCGCTCGACGGATACGCGGTGCGCGACGTGACGCCCGCCGAAGACGCCTCCGGCGGGAAGGCGGTGGCCTGCGCCGCAGCTTCCTGCACGGCCGCGCTACGCTACCAGGGCGCGCCCGGTTGGTACACGCTGCGGGTTCAGTATTTCGACCAACTGGACGGCGTCTCGCACTTCCGGCTGTGGATCGGCACGCAACAGGTGGACGAGTGGTCCGCGGATCTGGTGTTGCCCACGCGCAAGCTGGACTCCACATCCTCCACGCGCCGCGAAATTTCCGGGGTGGCGTTGCGTCCTGGAGATGAGATTCGCGTGGAAGGCGTGCCGGACGGAGGGGAGGCGGCGGGGCTGGATTATATCGAGATCGTGCCGGAGCGGTGACATCCCGCTTGGCAGCCCGAGGCGGGGCCACACCGCTTCAGGTGTCGCTCCGGGATGGCCGCCAGCTCTTCCAGGACCGCTATTCGATTCGAGAGCCCGATGGCGCCATACCCTTTGCCAGCACAGTCTTCGGAAACTCACCGGATCCGCAGATTATGAATGACCCGAAGTCCTTGTACCAATCTCCATCGGGCGCCCACGGTCCCGCATTCACCCAATCTTGCAACCGGCGAAGATCCTCGAGGCTGATCTGACGCTCTGCACGCGCGCAAGAATGTGTTCCCAGACAGGCCGCGGAAGACTAGAGAATCGTATCTTCGGCAACAGCATCCTTCCCGAAGATTGCGCGAATCAGGTCTTTGCCGGCGTCGCCTTTGGACTCAGGATCGGTCTCCGACATGAACCGGCGATAAGTCGTGTCGAGTTGAACCCGTGCCGCCGCTTCAGCGTCTGCCCCGCGTTGCGCCAGGATCACCAGCGCCCGGCTAATGGTGAGATGCTTCTCCCTGGCCAAACGCTCGACTTCGATTGCCAGTTGAGCCGGAATCGTGACACTCCGGCGGACCGGCGGCGCCGTTCGAGTCTGAGTCTTGGAGCGGCCTTTCATGCTCTTATGATATCGGAACCACCCGGACCCAGAGGGCCCGCCGCGCCAGATTCACCTGCTGCCTGGAGTCGGCGGCTTTGTCGAACGGCGCGTACTCCACATATGACCGGCGCGTGGCGCGACGCGCTAACTGATAGAATAGAAGCCGTTAATGCAATGTGAGCGGGTAGTCTTCAGCGGCCATGCCATCCAGCGCATGTTCCAGCGTGGGATTACTCCGACGCAGTTCTGGCGGTCGTCACCCAAGGTGAGACCATAGTGGTGTATGCAGGCGACGTGCCATACCCGAGTCGATTGCTGCTTGGTTTTGTGGACTCCAAACCACTGCACGTAGTGGTCGCCATTGATCGGGCAAGGGCCACTTGCATCGTAGTGACCGCTTATGAACCGGCGGTTGAACAATGGGGAACGGACTTCAGGACAAGGAAGAAACAGTGAACTGCGTAATTTGTAGAAACGGAGACACCCAGGCCGGGTACGTTACCGTCACCGTCCAGCGCGGCGACACAACCGTAATCCTGAAACGGGTGCCCGCCGATCTATGTGACAATTGCGGCGAGTACTACCTCTCCAGCGAGGTAGCCGCCCAGGTATTCGAGAAGGCCGAGTCGGCAGTAAAGAGCGGAGCCGAATTAGAGATCGTTAGGTTCGCTGCCTGACACAACCGCGCGCATGACACAACGCCAATCGGAGCCGAGGGCAGGAGCACCCGGTGACAGAGCGGTCTCCCATCTCAGCTATACGGGAAATAACTCGGCTCAATGGCCGCCTGCTTCCCGCCCACCTCCGCGATCCGCGCCAGCAACCGCGCGCGTAGTTCCCTGGATACCTCCGCCGTCTCCGCCCGACCCGCCAGATTCACATGCTGCCAGGGATCGGCGGCGTTGTCGTACAGCATGTACTCCACATACAGATCCGCTTCCGCCACGGCCCGCCATCCGGGGCGCTTGGGCGCCGCCACCGCGTAAGTCCATCGCGGCGTGCGGAGAATGCGCCCGGTCATGAACTCGCTCATGTGGATGTAGACTTCATCCCTCCAGCTTTCGCGGCGTCCTTCCACCAGCGGCAGGAAGCTGCGCCCCTGCATGGTCTGCGGGATCGCCGCTCCGCAGGCTTCCAACAGCGTCGGCGTCACATCCACCTGGCTCACCAGTTCCGGCACTTCGAGCGAACGGTTGAAGCGCGGCCCCGCCATGATCAGCGGAATGTGGATCGAACTCTCGTGAGGGCTGCGTTTGTACTCCGTGTTGCGGGTCTTGAAGTGGCAGCCATGATCGCTGGTGAAGAGCACGATGGTGTTGTCGAGAAAGCCTTGCTGTTTGAGCGCGCCGGCCAGCGTGCCCACGGCGTTGTCGATGCTGGCCACACAGCCGTAATAGTCGGAAAGCTGGCTGGGCCACGAGCCCGGCAGCGGCCGCAGGTCCTGCGGGACGAAAAAGTCGCGGTACTTGCCGGCCAGCTCCTTGGGCGGAATATACAGGTCCGAATCGTTCTGATGGTGCGTGTTGAGGTAGGACATCACCAGCAGGAACGGCGGCTTGGCGCGCGTGCGCAGGAACTCCACGCCGCGCCCGGTAAGAAACTCGTCGCGGTAAATGCCGGAAAATGGGATTGGCTTGCCGGCGGCATCGAACATCGTCCCTTCATAGGCGTGCGAGGTGAGCTCCAGGGTGTTGGCGCCCTCCCATAGATCCAGGAACCCGCCGCGATGTTCGGGCGCAACGGGGCCGTTGCTGTCGGGTCCCTGCGCCCCCGAAAGGTGCCATTTGCCGATGAAGTTGGCCGAATAACCCCGGCTACGCAGCACCGTGGCGAGCGTGGTGGCGTTGGTGTCGAGGCCCGGTCCGTTGTGCCACACGCCGTGTTTCTCTTCGTACTGCCCGGTAAACAGACAGCCGCGGGCCGGCGCGCACACCGGGTGGTTGACCATGGCCGAGCGGAACAGCACGCCGCGCCGCGCGATCCCATCGAGGTTGGGTGTGAGGCCCATGGGATTCGCGCCCATGCAGCCGAGGTTATCGGCGCGGAACTGATCGGAAATGACCAGGAGGATGTTCGGCGGCTGGCTCTGCGGGGGCGCGGTTTGCGCTGCCGCCAGCAGAGGCGCCGATTGCAGAAGCCTGCGTCGCGTCATAGGTGGGCTGCTCCCGAGCGATCTTTAGTTTACCCGCAAATCGCGCCCGCTTCTAGCTAGTTTCTGTCGCGAAACCCGTAAGCTACTGATGCGTTGAGGCTTACTTGCTCCTGTGGCATCCGGGTTCAGCAGTTGGCCCGCTCCGAGCTTAGGGGTCTCTGGCTCGGATCGTCCACCG
>JBKQPR010000095.1:0-25902 GCA_052144935.1 Bryobacteraceae bacterium | reverse complement strand
GTGGAATCGTTCCGCGATTGGGGGCGGGATTGCTGGTGCGCGCCCGGGAAAGAGAACACCTGCGGGAAGCGGTTTGACTGGCAGCTTGGGGATCTGCCCTGCGGCTACGATCATAAGTATACGTATTCGCACATCGGATACAACCTGAAAATGACCGATATGCAGGCCGCCGTGGGAGTGGCGCAGTTGCAGAAGCTCCCCGGCTTTATCGAAGCGCGCCGGCGCAATTTTCAACGCCTGCACGAGGGCCTGGGCGACCTGGAAGAATTCTTCCTATTGCCCGAAGCCACGCCCGGCTCGGAGCCGAGCTGGTTCGGATTTCCGCTGGCGGTGCGTCCCACGGCGCCGTTCACGCGCAACCAGGTGATCCGCGCGCTGGAGAGCCGCAAGATCGCGACGCGGCTGCTGTTCGGCGGCAACCTGGTGCGGCAGCCGGCGTATCAAAACGCGCCGCACCGCATTGCCGTGCCCCTGACCAATACGGACTTCGTCATGAATCAGGTATTCTGGATCGGAGTGTACCCGGGCCTCACTCCTCCCATGCTCGACTTCGTCGTGGAGGTGCTGCACGGCATGGTTCAAGACGCGACCCGATGAGATAATCGAAGAGCATTTTGGGAAGAGAGCGGAAGATTATGGCCTATCAGGGACAACCGATTAACGAGGTCCGTATAGGGGACCGGCTGGTGGGGGACGGACACCCGTGCTATGTGATTGCGGAAATCGGGATCAATCACAACGGGGATATCGACCTGGCGCGGCGCCTGATCAGCGTGGCCGTGGCGGCGGGATGCGATGCCGTGAAGTTTCAGAAGCGCACCGTGGACGTAGTCTACACGGCGGACGAACTGAGCCGGCCGCGGGAGAGCCCGTTTGGCTCGACCAATGGCGACCTGAAGCGCGGGCTGGAGTTCGGCTACGACGAATACCAGTTGGTGGCGCGCTATTGCCGCGAAGTCAAAATGCCGTGGTTCACTTCCTGCTGGGACGAAGAGTCGGTGGATTTCATGGAGCGATTCAGTCCGCCGTGCTATAAGATTGCCTCGGCGTCCCTAACCGACGATAACCTGCTGCGCCACACCCGCGCCACAGGCAAACCGGTGATTCTTTCGACAGGCATGAGCACGGTGGAAGAGATCGACCATGCGGTGGAAGTGCTGGGCCGCGAGAATCTGATTCTGCTGCACGCCTGCAGCACCTACCCGGCCTTTTATCCCGAGCTGAACCTGCGGACCATCGGTACGCTGCGCGAACGCTATGGCGTGCCGATCGGCTATTCGGGCCACGAAACCGGGTTGCCTTCGACCGTCGCCGCAGTGGCGCTGGGGGCCTGTTGCGTGGAGCGGCACATTACACTGGACCGCGCCATGTGGGGGTCCGACCACGCCGCCTCGCTGGAGCCCAATGGCATTACGCGCATCGTGAGCTACATCCGCCTGGTGGAGCAGTCGCTGGGGGACGGGGTGAAGCGCGTCTACGAGCGCGAGCAGCCCATCATCCAGAAGCTGCGCCGCGTGGGGGCCAGGCGGTAGTGCCGGTTTTGAAGGCGATCGCCCTGGACGTGGATGGCGTCCTGACGGATGGCGGTGTGTGGTGGGGGCCCAGCGGCGAAGAGTGGAAGCGCTTCTCGTTTTCCGACATTATGGGGGTTTCGCTCGCGCGGAAAGCCGGCCTGACCGTGACGCTGATTTCCGGCGAAGACAGCCCGCTGGTGGACCGCTTTGCCGCGAAAATGAATCTCACCGATATCACCAAGGGCTGCAAGGATAAGGCCGGCGCGTTACGGGCTTTCGCCGAGCGCCGCCAACTGGAATTGCAGGAAATCTGCTTCATGGGCGACGATGTGAACGATCTGGCGGCCATGGAGATTGCCGGGCTGGCGGCGGCTCCCGCGGATGCCCGGCCGGCGGCGTTGGCAAAGGCCGCGGTGGTGACTGGCGCGCGCGGCGGGCATGGCGCGGTGCGCGAGTTGGTGGACCGGATTCTCTCCGGGGAACTGGCCGGGAAGCCCGGCCGGTCCGTATAGCTGGGTATGAAACTTTCCGATTACGTGATGCGCTTTGTCGCGGACCTGGGGATCCGGCATGTGTTTCTTGTGACCGGCGGCGGGGCCATGCATTTGAATGCTTCGCTCGCCCAATGTGGCGCCATAGAGGGCATCTGCAATGCGCACGAACAGGCCAGCGCCATGGCGGCGGAACACTACGCCAAGGCGACCGGCCAGCTTGGCGTGGCGATGGTCACCACCGGGCCGGGTGGCACCAATGCCGTCACTGGCTTGGCCGGAGCATGGCTGGACTCGACTCCGGTGCTGTTTCTCTCGGGGCAAGTGAAGCGGCCGGATCGGATGTTCGGCGCGGATGGCACGCCGCTCGGAATGCGCCAGTTGGGCGTGCAGGAAGTCGACACCATCTCGATTGTCCGCCCGCTCACCAAATACGCGGTGACGATTTTGGAACCCGCCAGCATCCGGTACCACCTGGAGAAGGCGGTGCACCTGGCGCGCCACGGCCGTCCGGGACCTGTGTGGATCGATATCCCTCTGGACGTGCAGGCGGCGCCCATCGACGAAAAGGCTCTCGGTGCATTCGACCCCGCGGAACTGCCGCCGGTGTTCGACGCGGCGCCCCTTCCGGGCAAGGTGCGGGAAACCATCGAGGCGCTGAACGCGGCCGAACGCCCGTTGCTGTTTGTGGGCAACGGAGTCCGGCTGGCCCGCGCGGAGGAGGAATTCCGCTCGCTGTGGCGCAGGCTGGAACTGCCGGTGGCCGCCACGTGGTGCGCGGCCGATATCCTATCCGCCGAGGATCCGCTGTATGTGGGGCGGCCGGGCACGCTGGCGGCGCGCGGCGCCAATTTCGCGCTGCAGAACTGCGATTTCCTGCTGGCGATCGGCGCGCGATTGGATTTCGCCATCACCGGCTATGCTCCCGAGAAGCTGGCGCGCGCGGCGCATAAGGTGATGGTGGATATCGATCCCGCCGAGATTCGCAAGCTGGACCCGCACATTCAGACGCCGGTTTGCGCGGATGCGGGCGCGTTCCTGCGCGAGATGCTGCGGCAGGCCGATCAGGTGGTGGAGAAGCCTCGCACCGCGTGGAAGGAGCGCTGCGCGGATTGGAAAACGCGCTACGCGGTGGTGCTGCCCGAGCATCGCAAGCCGGAGGGCCGGGTGAGCATTTATTATCTGGCGGAGGCCATTGCGGAGGCGACCACGGCTGAGGATGTGATTGTGTCGGGAAGTTCGGGCAGCGCCATCGAGATTTTCATCTTCGCCTTCCCCAACCGCACCGGCCAGAGGGTTTTTCATACGGCCGGGCTGGGCGCCATGGGGTACGGACTGCCCGGCGCCATCGGCGACTGCATTGGAAGCGGGGTGCGAGGAGACCCCATGGGTGCTCTCTGGGGCCGGCCCCGGCGGACCGTTTGCGTGGATGGCGACGGCGGGTTTCAATTCAATATCCAGGAGCTGGAGACCGTGTCGCGGCTGCGGCTGCCGATCAAATTCTTTGTGTTGAACAACGACGGCTATGCTTCGATCCGCGCCTCGCAAACCAACTTTTTCGGCTCGCCGCAGATCGGCTGCGACGCCGCCACCGGGCTGACGGTGCCGGACGTGTGCAAGGTGGCGGCGGCCTTCGGGCTGGCCACCGCGCGGATCGAGACCCAGGCGAACCTTCGCCAACAGGTACGCCAGGTGCTGGAAACTCCCGGGCCGGTGGTGTGCGACGTGATGGTGATTCCCGACGAAATGCGCGGGCCGCGGCTTTCTTCCAAACAACTGGCGGACGGCTCCTTGGTCTCGTTGCCGCTGGAAGACCTGTGGCCGTTCCTGGACCGCGAGGAATTTCGCGCCAATATGATCGTCGCGCCTTTGGAGGGGTCGAACTTTTGAAGGTTCTGTTGACCGGCGCGAGCGGTTTCATCGGCCGTAACGTGGCGCCGCGTTTTTCCGCAAACCATCAGGTGGCCACGCCAGCGCGCAGCGAGCTGAACCTGCTGGATCCGGAGGCGGTGCGCTGTTATCTGGAGCGCCACCGCTTCGACGCGATCGTCCACGCGGCCAGTGAGCGCTCCAACCGGGCGCTGGGCAGCGCGCCGGAGTTGGTGGAGCGCAACTGCCGGATGTTTTTCAACCTGGCGCGTAATCCGCACGCTTTTGGCAGGATGCTGTTCCTGAGTTCCGGCGCGGTTTACGATCGGGCGTGCGTGCCGCCGCTGGCGACCGAAGAGGAGTTCGACGCGCGAGTGCCGGCCGACGAATACGGGTTTTCGAAGTACCTGTGCGCCAAATCGATCCGCGCGGACGAGGAGGTTTACGAACTGCGCCTGTTCGGGGTGTTCGGCCCCTACGAAGATTGGCGGGTGCGTTTCATCTCAAACGCCTGCTGCCGCGCGGTTTGGGATCGGCCCGTGGTGATGCGGCAGAATGTGTTTTTCGATTACCTCGACGTGGAAGACCTGGCGCGCATTCTGGAGCACTTCCTGGCCGCGAGCTTTCGGCACCGGCAGTATAATGTTTCGACCGGCCGTCCGGTGGACCTGAAGACATTGGCGGCGGAGGTGATCGAGGCGTCCGGCAAGCGGCTGGAGATCGTGGTGCGGCAAGAGGGCTTGGGCAGCGAATACAGCGGCGCCAATCGACGCCTGATGGCGGAGATCCCCACGTTTCGGTTCCGCGAGCGGAAGGAATCCATCGTGCGGCTGTATGAATGGTATGCGTCGCGCAGAGCGGCCATCGATCCGGGGCTGTTGGGTTTTGATGAGTAGATGATGGCGCCTGAACTGGATGAGCTTTTCGACGAAGGTGTAAGCGGCGCCGAAGAGCGTGAGCGCACGGAGTTCGACCGCCTAGCCGCTGCTTCCAGCGAGGTGCTGGTGCTCTTTGGCGCCGGAGGACTCGGACGCCTCATTGAAAGGAAACTGCGGAGCCTAGGCCTTCGGCCGGTGGCCTTCGCCGATAACAACGCCCGGTTGTGGGGTCAATCCGTCGAGGGTGTTCCAGTGCTTTCGCCGGCGGATGCCGCGGCGCGGTTTGGCGATTCGGCGACTTTCGTGATTGCTGTTTGGGGTGTTGGTTCCAAAGACCGGATGGCCGCGCGAGTGAGCCAACTGAAGGAGTTGGGTTGCCGTGTGGTGGTTCTTTTCCCCGCCCTGTTCTGGAAGTATCCCGAGCTGTTTTTGCCCTATCACGTGATCGATCAGCCGCGCAAGGTGCAGCGGGAGGCTGCAGCGGCGCGGGCTGCGTACGCGCTCTGGTCGGATGAATTCTCACGGCGGGAATATGTAGCGCAGCTTCGCTGGAGGTTACACGGCGATTTCGACGCCATGGCCGATCCTGTCCAGGAGCCGATCTACTTCCCCGATTTTTGCAAGGTCCGCGGGGATGAGACGTTCGTAGACTGTGGCGCATTCGATGGCGACACGGTACACGCTTTCCTCACGGCAACCAAGTCCTCCTTCAGCCGGATCTTTGCATTCGAGCCGGACCCGTCAAGCTTCAGGAAATTACAGGGGTATGTGGATGCGCTGGGTCCGGCGTTGGCGCGGCGCATCGTAACCCGCCAGAGCGCCGTAGGGGCCGCGGCGGGAACGGTACGATTCGCGGCTGATGGAACCGACGGATCGGCGGTCACCGAGGGTGGACGTCTGGACGTAGAGTGTGTGGCACTGGATGAAGTTCTCGGGAATGAAGCTCCCTCGTACATCAAGATGGATATCGAGGGCGCCGAGTTGGATGCGCTGTCCGGCACCCGCCAACTGATTGGCGGTCGGGCGCCTGTGCTAGCGATTTGCAGCTACCACCGGCAGCCAGATCTGTGGCGGATTCCCTTGCTGATCCGGTCGTGCAACCCGGATTACCGGTTTTACCTGCGGCCACACCTCGTGGAAGGATGGGATGTGGTGTGCTATGCCGTGCCACGCGAAAGGACGGCGATAGCGTGATGGACGAGGAGGCGGCGCAGGCGTGAAAAGCATCAGCATTCTGACCCCCTGTTTCAACGAGGAAAGCAACGTGGAAGAAGTGTATGCGCGGGTGCGCGCCGTGATGGCCGGCCTGGGGCGCTACCGCTACGAGCACCTCTTCATCGACAACCACTCATCAGACCGCACGGTGGAGATCTTGAAGAGGATTGCGGCCGCGGACAGCAACGTGAAGGTGATCGTTAACGCGCGCAACTTCGGGCACATCCGGTCGCCGGTTCACGCGCTGTATCAGACCACCGGGGACGCCGTGATCGGGATCGTCGCCGATCTGCAAGACCCGCCGGAGATGATTGCGGACCTGGTGCGGGAGTGGGAGAAGGGCTATTCGATGGTGCTCTGCATCAAGCGGGCCAGCGGAGAGAATCCGGTGATGTTCCGGATCCGCAAGATGTATTACCGGCTGATCACGCGGCTTTCGGAAATCGAGACGTTCGAGAATTTCACGGGTTTTGGGTTGTACGACCGGCGGGTGGTGGAGATCGTGAAGTCGTTTCACGATCCGTATCCGTATTTCCGGGGCATCATCGCGGAGATCGGCCTGCCGCACGTGAAGCTCTACTACGACCAACCGGCGCGCAAACGAGGTTTCACCAAGAATAACTTCTACACGTTGTACGACATTGGGATGCTGGCGATCACCAACCTGTCGAAGGTACCGCTGCGCGTGGTGACCTTCACGGGTTTTGCGACGGCGGGCGTGTCGGCGCTGGCGGGGTTGGGCTACCTGGTTTACAAGCTGCTGTTTTGGAGCCGGTTCTCGGTGGGTGTAGCGCCGCTGGTGATCGGGATTTTCTTTTTCGCGTCGGTTCAGTTGATCTCGGTGGGGATTCTGGGGGAGTACGTGGCTTCCATTCACACGCAGGTGCAGCAACGGCCGCTGGTGATCGAACAGGAGCGCGTCAATTTCGAGCACGAACCCGGGCTACCGAAGGAGTAAAGCCTGTTGCGCGGCGTGGCGGGTGTCACACCGGAGGCTGCCGTTGATTGTGCCGCTGAGGAAGGAGGGGCGGCGTCCGGCGGGTGGCTATCGGCTGATACCCCGCGCGACCCTTCTGCGGGCACCGGCGCGATTTTTCGGTTCTCGGTCTTCCCTGCCCCGTTCAGGCGGATTCCCGTTTTCGGGTTTTTGAATGCCGGGGGCGAGGGCGGCATGGATTTGTGTTCCTGCGAAAGGGCCTGCGATTACGGTTTGCAGGGTTGGCTTCTGCGGCGGTGCCGATGGCGGAGGGTATTGGCGTTGGCCGCTTGGCGGCATCGTGAGGCGGCCTTAGCAAATTCATAAAGCTGGGCTGGCTGTATTACAAGAGTGAGTGTAATTACAGATCGTAAGCGTTCTAAGCCCTGTAAATCCAGTCTTGCTTTCCTGGTCGTACGCCTCTACAATAAGAGTCGGAATGCCAACCGTCATCGCGGTCGCCAACCAGAAGGGCGGGGCGGGGAAGACCACGATTAGCGTCAACCTGGCCGCCGGACTGGCGGAAGCCGGATACAAGGTGCTACTGGTGGATGCGGACCCGCAGACGAGCGCGCTGAAATGGCGCAACCACAGCGACGAGAACCAGTTGGGGTTCGACGTGATTGCTCTGCCCAGCCAATTGCTCAACCGGGATATCCCCAGTCTCGGAGCGCCTTACGAAGTAACCGTGATCGATTGCCCGCCGGGAGGCACGCCCGGGGGATCGAAGACGGACACGCGCGACAATATTACCCGCAGCGCCATGCTGGCGGCGAATCTGGTCCTGATCCCGGTACAGCCTTCGATCGTGGATTTCGATGCCGCCGCCACGATGATCCCACTACTTCGCCAATCGGCGGTGGCCAACCCGAAACTGCAAGCGCGGGTGCTGATTAACCGGAAAGCGCCCACGCGTACCCGCTTGGGCGATCAGGCCAGAGCGGGGGCGGCCGAGTACTTCGAAGGCTTGGCGGTGTTGCGGACGGAGATCTGTCACCGGCAGGCGTTTGCGGAGTCGCCGTCGGTGGGCCGGGCGATTTTGACGTACGACTCCGATTCCAAGGCGGCGGCGGAGATCCGCCGTTTGACCCAGGAGGTGATTGAATGCCTGTCGACCGAGAACGCGGCGGCCTCGTTGGCGTGAAACGCCCATTGGTGGAGGCTGCACCGATTACGGACCCGGAGGTGGAGCGCAGCATTCTGTCGGTGGAGGTTACTGGCGCGGCGGCCGTACCGGAAGGGCACGCCGCCGGCATCCGCCAGTCCGCGCCGCCGGCAGCGGCGGCGCCGGTAGAGGAACCGACCAAGCCAGCTACCTTTCACTTGCCGATCGGGCTGTTGCAGCGCCTGAGAGCGACGTGCCGGATCAAGAACACGACCATGGTGGAGTTTGTGCGCCGGGCGGTGGAAGATGCCCTGGAGAGACAGCGGCCGACGGAAGAGGAGATCCGAAAACTGCTTGGTCTTTAATTAAGAGTCATATTTACAGGTCATACAAGCGGCGAGCGGATGGGGACAGTCGCTCTCAGAGCGGCGGGCGCAGTGGGGAGGGGAAAGCTGGTGGCAGATTCAGGCACTGGGAAGAGCCACCCGTTGGTCGAATGCGTGGCGGTTCCGGCTGATGGCCATGGCCAGCGCCATTAATTTCCGGAGAGCCTCATCGGGATCGCGAAAGCGAACGGTGATGGAGCCGGGGGCCAGATCGACGCCTTCCGGCAGGCCATCAAGATCATGTACTGCGACCCGGCGCATCTCGGCCTGGGAGGCCTCGACCAACACAGGCGGCTGCCGGACCCATTCTCGCCGGGCTTGGGCAAGATGCTCCCAGAGGTGTTTCCGGCGGCGCTCTTCATAATAGGCTTCCTGTCCGGCAGCAATTTGCTTCAAATGAGCCATGACATCGTCGCGGTGGGCGACCAGGCTGGCTCCGACACGGCGTTTGGCGACCGGCGCCAGGAGTTGTTGTGCGCGGCGGCGTCCGACGCCGAGCAGCGACTCAAGGGCCGGCCGGTCGATCCACGGCTCGGCGCTGTTAGCGAGTTGGCGGAGGGCCTCCGGGAGACGGTTTAGCCAGAGGGGCTTATCGGGCATGGGTCACGTCTCCGGGCCAGCGCCCAATCGTAAGTGATAGAATCTGCGTTCCGTTTGCATTTAGGGTCATTACTGCGATTATGCGCGACCACGCAGAATAGATCAATCGCTAAGATCTGATAAGGAAGCATTCTCAGATCCACTCGCCACGCTTTATCCTGAGCAGTGCACCCACTTCTTTTTAGAAGTTTGGCGCCCAACGCCCGCCCGCATCGCGCCCGATCCGGCCGGACTGGAACGATGCGCTGATGGCAGGCGTGAGCCGCGGGCCGCCCCAGATTAGCGTCATGGCGTCGGCCCCAGCCCGAGCGGCTATGCCAACGCCGCTCCGCGCCAAAGGGCGGGTAGTAGGTACCGGTCAAGCTCATTCTGCTTCGGACCCAGGGTGCTCCGTACCAAGCGGAGGGCGCACGAATGCTTTTGATTTACCGATGATGAGCAGAGCCACGGTGGTCAGGGTCTCCATGAACCCTCTGCGCGTGCCGCCCACAACGGCCTCGGACAGGTGGGCGAGCCATACGTGTGCCTCGCGATAGAGCACGCGCTAGCCGTGCTCGAGGGCGGCTTGCCCGATGGCCTGGGTCAAGTGGCTCTTGCCGGTGCCGCCCAGACCAAGAAATGCGTCTTCGCGCTTGCGGCTGAAGGCGCAGGTGGCCAGGTCGAAGACCAGGCTGCGATTCCTCTTCGGATTGAAGTTGAAGTCGAAATGGCCGAGCGTCTTATTGCGGATCGCGGAAGGCGGCTGCTTGCGCCGCCGCTCCAGGTTTTCCTGCAACTCGGCCCAGGTCTGCCGCTGGATTGGAAGACCGGGAGGTGGACCGACTTGCGACTGTAGCCGAGGGGCAGCACGAACAGGCGCGTGCGGCGACGCTTGCCGCAGTGCGGACCGCGGACCATGGGACCGGTACCGTAAATCGACCTGGGCCTCTTCGCCGGGCCGGTCTCCATCACGGCGCAGGCCCGCTTGGACGGCCTACCGAGCAACCTGCGCACGAAGCGCTTGACGCTCTGATAGCCGCCGGCGAAGCCGCGCGTGTCGACCGGGCGTTGCCAGATCGGCGTAGCGTTGCGGGCCGCGCGAGAGACCCACTTCGCTGGCGTACCGATGCATCGCGCACAGGCGGCCGAAGGCGGCGGTAACGCCGCTTGCTCGGTCGGCGCTACGCCAAAGTCGGTGGTGACCTGGTTGGCCGGCTTTTGCGTGGGGGTCGTTGCCGACCCCAGTGGCTGCGTCGGCCGGCGCCGTTATCCCGGTGCCCGGATGGCCATCAGAGTCAGGCGCCGAGGTGGCCGACTCCACGCCAAAGCCGGTAGTCACGTCATGGGCCGGTTTGGCACGAAATGGCGGCCGTACGGCGACCCCAGGCTCTCTCAGGATAGCCCGACGCCGTTTCCTGGCGCACGCCCGTGGCCTTCTCCATGCGCCGCAGCGATCATCCCAGCCGCCCCAGCGCGATGACTTGTTGTTTAGTTTCCTCGTTCAGAACGTTACTCACATCGACGAGTTGGTGTGCGGCCAACGTTCATTTCATACTGGCGTGAGGCGACCGCGAGGCGGGGCGTGGTGGGTCGGCGATGTATGGCGGGATCAAATAATCGTAGTACTGGCTGGGGTCGCCTTGCTTACCGTCGATGGCCGCCCGCACCAGGTTGTAGGCCTCTCGCGCGGTTACGTAGTGCAGGATGTAACGAGTTCCGTCGTTGTACGCAGTCTCCATATAGGTCAGCGCCGAATCGAAGTGCGGCCCCAGGGTCTCGCTGGCATCGGCGTCGCTTTCCGCGCCGTGAGTGTGGACCTTGAGGAACTGCCAGTCGGGACGGCCCTTCACGTGAATTCGGGAGCGAATCCAGTGGTCCACACGAGCGGGACCTACTGGAATGGCGGGGTGTATGTCGTCATCCTCCACGAGCACGAACAACGACAAGGGGTCGAGGGTAGGGACCAGCAAGAGAGGACCCTGGAAAATCATCAGGTCCCCTTTGAATGGAACGCTTTGTTGGACAGGCACGCCGCGATCATACGACTTGGGCCGCGGATCGTCGGTGGCGGCATAGATATTGTTCACAAACGGTGGCTGGGCTTCCCAGAACAGGCTAGGGAATGTGAAATCGGCGAAACATCCCAAATCGCGCAGCATGGCAAGCTCTCTGCTGTTGCCACAATACTGGGGTCCCAAACTATTGTCCAACCCCCAAAGGCCGTGAATGAATGCAAAATGGGATGCTCCGTCCGGCGTCTTGAGAAACCCGAATTTCTGAAGGTAGGCGATGCCCGCAGCGAAGCGCTGGCGGCCGGACTCTTCGGTGTCGTAATTGTGGTGCAGATGCAGTTCCACTTCGCCATAACCAGCCGCCACCAGCTTCTGCAAGGCCACCATATTGCGGTCGACCGGCTGCTCGGCAGGATAGAACCAGGTGTGCTGCAGGAGGCGCCCATCGGCGTCGCGATGGCGGTCCGCCAGCTTTGGATATTCGTTCAGCCAGCGCTGGACGTAATGGTAGGCCTCGCCCGGCTCAAAATGATCCGCGTAGAGAAAGAAGAGATGGATCGGGCCAGATACGGCTGGCTGGGACTCGCGGACCCAACTCCAATATCCCGGCAGCCAGACATAGTACTTTCTGCTATAGATCCGATAGCCCCAGGCCGCGAGGTACAATAGGGCACTCAGAAGGACGAGGCGTCTCAAAAGGCGCACAACCTATTGAAACACAATCGCCTAAGCAATACGTGCTGAGATTGCCAGACTCGGGGGCGATCCCCGGGGTTGGCAGCGGTTCGCCAAGCGGTCGCTCGCGCGACGCAAACGCGACAGCACCGGGGTCACGGATGCCTTCGGCAGGAGAGAAGTGCGGACCAGAATCGTGGACGGTCGTGCCTGGAGGAGCAAGGGGCACTAACCTCAAACCGCGATCTACGTGGACAGTCTTTGATTCCAGACCACCATTCCGGTTACGTCCGCTGGGAGCAGTATGAGGGGGCGCCGAGGGTTGCAACCGCTTGTGGCAAATCCTGAGGCGATGGGCGCGATGGGCCGCAGTACCGGCGCGTGGTTTCCAGGCGCTTGTGTCCTGCCAGCATGGCGATCTCTTCCGATCTGACGCCCGCATCCAGGAGGTTCTTGCAAAAGCGTGCCGGGCGCTGTGTGACCTGAGGCGGGCAATCCGGCATACCTGGTGAAGAGGATCTCGAATCCGCGTGGCGTAAGCGGTCCCTTCCCCGCACATCACACACAGGTCTGGGGGCTTTGGCCAGGTCGCGGTCGGCCGGGCCCGCCGGACGTTGTCCTGCATTGTTGATTACGCTGTCCTACTCGCGGAGCGTTGCATCCGGAGTTCTGGGGGGAGCCGAATCGAGAATGTTCTCCGCTGCGATGTGCATGCTTTTCAGGCCCAGGCGCGGCCAGCGTCGCGTGATTCTCTAAAACGATATCCGCAGTGTCGTGGTTGGAGCGTCGCGGCCTGCGAGATTCACTTCAACCCGCGACTGCTGGAACTGTCCGCCCAGTACCACTTCGCCGCGCCCTTCTGTCAAGGCCGCGCCGGCAGGCAAAGCTCTCCACTCCATTGGAGCTGGTGGGCTTCCGATTCGCAAGTCAGCGCTGGACCAGTATCAACCGAAATTCGGCATTTGAGAATACGTCCTGCGTTTTCGCCGGCCCGCTGGGCCTAGGCGGCACCGCGCGATCGCCGCAACCTGAGAATAGCGGCGTGACGATAATATAGTCAGCGGCAAGCCTGTCGACGTATTCCCAGAACTCGGCGTCGTTCCCCTCTGAGCATGACGACGCCCTCCGGCCGGTAGCAAGTGCCACGAGCCTCGGTTTGGGCGACAGCAACACGCTGGTGGCTGGCGTCGATTCCTGGATGTACCTGCACAGCTCGGCAAAGGCTGGATCACCAAGGCCTTCTCGAATCGGCCCAGTCGCCCGGGTGACGAAGTAGGCTGTGTAAGACCAACCATACAGAACCACGAGAAGCGTTGCGAGTAGTTGGACGGTACGCCTGTACATCGGCCTCGAGTAGAGGTCCCTCAGGGCAACGAAAACATAGAATGTCCACAGTGGAATTAGCGGTATCAGCAGACGCAGATCTGCACCGACCGAGAGAACAATCATGAAACCGTACATGGCGGCGAAAAGCTCTGCCGCTGAGGGAGAGTTGGTTATGCGGATCCAGTATCCGAGCGCACCTAGTAACATCAGCGCGCAACAACCGGCTAATGCCAGGTAACTGGTCAGCCCGATGCCCCAGAGCAGGTGGCGGAACGACCACAAATACGCCATGGCGGTGTGGCCTAGTATAATCAACCTCGGCCCTCCGATTTGGTCGAGGTAAGATGTGGGACCTGCGAAAACCAAGGTGTTCCAAACAACGATCACCACGGCTCCCGCAAGCACCGCAGCGAGGCGGGTGGGAATGCGGCGAAATCTCACAAGGTGCAGACCGGCAGTCATGGCCACAACCGGCAGCAATACTATCGCGACCGACCTCGTGATTAACGCCAAGAACAGCGCCAGAAGCAGCATCAGCGCCAAGCCGGTCCGCTTCCACGAATATCGATTACACTCGTCGAGGAAGTAGAGGCAAAGGTAGCATGGCAGGAGAAACGGCAAATCCGACACCAGGGCCTCCTTAAAGGTTATAAAATAAGGATTGAGGGCCACCACGCCTATAGCCACAAGGCAGAGCGGGAAAGGCAGATAGTTTCGATACAGGAGCACGGCGACGAAGAGGGCCGCCAGGAAGCAAAACGCGACTTCGACCTTCATCATGTGAAGGTCGGGGCCCCGGAAACGGTACACCAGGGACAGAAGGGCCGGGAATAGAGGTGGATAAGAAGGGGGGCCGATCTGGGGAGTGGCTGGATTGTAGATGTAGCCGTTTTGCCCCGCGGACGCGCCAACGGCGATGCCCTTCGCTTGCATAAGGTACATCGCGAAGTCATCCCCCCAGTACTGGCCCGGGCGTAACGTCAGCAGATAGATTACCCCAAAGGCAGCGAGTATCAGGAGGGTGAGTGCCACCTCGGCGGTGCCGAGGCGAAGTGATGACCCGGCCGCGCTGGGCAATGACATGCCCGGTGTTGGGGCTGTTGGGGCGTTGGAACGTGCTAGAATCCGCCGGAGCGATACAAGAAATCGACTTGGTGTCCAACCGGGCGCCATAAGTGGGGGGATAGCCGTTTAGAACATACACGCTGCAAGTTTGGTGCGATTCCTATTCTAGGCGAGACCAGTGGAAATGTGCAACGCGTAGAATGTTCCTGTCGGAGCAAAGTAGAAATGTCCGCTTTCTCGCGAAGTACTTTACTCCGTCAAGTTATCGAAACCGCGCCAGAACAGTCCTGCCATTCCCCTGATCACTGGAAGGCTCCCGCATCGCGGCCTGGTGCCGTCAAGGCCGCAGGGCAGTGCGCCGAAAAGCAGCCTTGACGGCTGGCCGCGATGCAACATAATCCAGCGAGAGGGGAATGGCAGGCCTCCGCGGTAAACCGAATAGGACATTTCTACTTTTCAGAATAGGACATTCTCATTTTTGCGCCGACACGCGTAGAGTTTTCCAGTACAAGATGGGGCTGAAGACTCACCTTGCGAGGCCCAGTGGGAGTCTGGGCCGGAGGGGTTGCTCGCAGCACGGGAAGTGCGGCTCACTTCTCGCTGCCCCGCCTGCGCAGCTTGCAAGGACTCCACCCGGTAGTATACTTCAGTAGTGGCGGGAACGACTCACACCAAACGGATTCGCGCGCAGCGGTTTCCATCAGTACACGCTACAGTCGCGTGGTCGCTCCTGATAGGTTGCTCCCTGGCGTCAGCCAGACTGCGGGCTGAGGACGGAACACTTGGACCTCCTTCGCTGACGGCCACTGCCAAAGGGCCCGATCAGGTGAATCTGTCCTGGCCCGCAGTGGACAATCCGGGTTATGGGTACCGTGTCGAGGTCCAATCGGAGTATGATGTGAGGTACTCTTCCTGGACCGAGTTGCAGCCAGTGCCGGGAGCCAGCGGCTACACGTGCGATACCAGCATCGAAATCCGCGGGGGGCACTGCAACATGAGCGATCCGCTGGGCCTTTACATCCACAATCCGCCCAACAATGGAATTCCGTATTGGGTGACTGACGCCAACTATGTCGACCCGCAGGATGCAACGCCCGCGCAGTTCATCGTGTGGGGCCTCAAGCCGCATACCGCTTACAGCTTCCGGGTAAGGGCGTACTCAGGCGACCGGGACTCAGCCTTTGGTCCCTATTCGAACACGGCGTTGGCGACGACCGCGGGTTACACACTGCGATACGTCTCGCCCGCTGGAGATGACCGCAACGACGGCGGGGGGCCGGATCTCCGTCACGCCTGGCGTACGTTGGTGCATGCGAGCGGAACGATTGCCTGCGGACAGGAGTTGATCGTCATGGGTGGCGACTACCCCGACGATGCGCTCGCTATGGCGCAATCCTGCTCAGCCGCGAATAAGGCGGTGGTAATGGTGAATCCGGGAGACGTCGCAACGATCACTTTGACGGCCAAGGGTGCGTCGAACGCAGTCACACTCTCGGGAAACCATATCGTGGTGGACGGCCTCCGTTCGATCACGCCCACTCCGGCATCCGATTACGCCGTGGTTGTCAGTGGCGCATTCAACGCCGTCCTGAATATCGATGTGCATCCGCCAGTTGTGCCCACCTTTCAAGGGGGGGTGTATGTGACCGGCCACCACAACCTTGTCTATCGTTCCACTCTTCATGATTACGGGAGCCCCGACGCTGTTCAGGATCCGAATGGCAATGGCGGATTTGTATTAACGGTACTCGGTAAGAATGCCACAGGAAACGTGATATGGAGCAACCACTTGACCCGCGGCGGCCACGACGTCAGCCTGTGCAAAGCGGGATGCAGCCAAAACCGCTGGCTGAACAATATCATGGATGGCGGCTGGGGGATGGGATTCGAAGCCATATCGGGCGACGGCCTCGGCGCCGACCACAACCTGATCGAAGGCAACTTCATCAAGGATGTAGGCCGATTGGTGACCTTCTACAAGCCCTCCATCGAGATCTCCAGTTCGGGCAATACGGTACGCCGCAACATCATCCTTAACGGTGCCCGGTGGGGGCTTGAGGAGAGCGCGCTCGACGGGCCCGCGGCCCAGAATCTGATATACAACAACGTTTTCTACGCGCCTACAGGCTGCATCTTTCAATCCTCGGCCGGCGGCGCCGGTGCATACAACGGAAATCTGTACGCCAACAATATCTGCTACAAATTCACCGACCGTGCAACCGAGATGTACCCCGGGAACAAAACCAGCACGATCACCCGAAATGCGATCGTCTCAGGCGATAAGAACGGAACACTGCAGCCCGACGAAGCCACCGTCGTCTGGAATAAGTCCGCAGGCGCCGCTTTCGAGGGTGCGAAACCGCTCGCCTATGCGGACCATTCTTACAATCCGCCCTTCTTCCGCAATAAAGGGCTGGATGTTGAGGCGAGGTTTGTGGATGAAACCCGCTCGGATTTCCATCTGGCATCCGGCAGTCCGCTGATCGGCGCCGGTACGGCGGTGACGGATTCGCAATGGGGTGGAGTGGCCGGTACTGTGGACGTGGGAGCTTTTGGAATCAACCCATCGTTACACCCTCCGGGCGGGCCGGTCACGGTCCCAGCCCCCGCCCCGACCACGGCCACGGTGGACGCCGTCGCTATGGAGCCCGGCAACGTACTCCACATCGGCAAGCCCCAATTGGACCGGCCGACGCTTACTGCCATCGGCATCGTTCTTCCGATTAGCGGCGACGATAATTTCAACTCGGTGGTAACGGTCCGTTACCGCGAGAAAGGGAGCGGCGCCTGGCGCGATGCGTTGCCGCTGTTCCGCGTGCATCCTGAAGTCGTGGAGGGTTGGGGAGTTCAGCCGCACTTTGGCGGCAGCATCTTTGGTTTGAAGCCCGCAACCACTTACGAGGTGGAACTGCACGCGACCGATCCCGACGGCATGATCGATGAAACACTCACGGTAACTGGCACAACCAGGGCTGTGCCGGGGGGCCCCAGGACCCCGAACTCCAAATCGGTGCGCAACGCACAGGAACTAACAGAGGCACTGGCGACGGCGCGCGCGGGCGATGTGATAACGCTGGCCGGGGGCGTATATAGCGGCACGTTTGAGATTAAGGCCGGAGGAACCCTCGAAAACCCGGTGGTGATGCGCGGGGCGAGCAGGGAGGGCACGATACTGGACGGCGGGGGCTGTACAGGCTGCAACGTGGTGGAGGTGTATGGATCCGGATTTGTCCACATTGAGAACCTGACCATCCGTAACGCCGAGCGTGCCATCCGCTTCCAGACGGAGGGCGCGGAAGGCAACGTAGTGCGGCGGGTACACATCCGGGACACCACGATGGGCATCGGCTCCCACCCGGACCAGAAGGACTTCTACATCTGCGACAACATCGCCGAAGGCCGTATACGATGGCCGCTGAACTACCGTGTCGACAATGGAGCGCACTCCGACGATACCGGAATCCAGGTGCAAGGATTCGGCCACGTCGTCTGCCACAACCAGATCTCCGGGTATGGCGACGCTATGCGGACCGACCAGCGGGGAGCGCGTGCCGTGGACTTTTACGGCAACGACATCCGATATACATACGATAACGCCCTCGAACTGGACGAAGCAGAGGGCAATGTCCGCTGTTTCCGCAACCGCTATATCAATACTTACTCGCCCTTGAGCGTGCAGCCCATTTTCGGTGGTCCGGCCTATATCTTTCGAAACCTGGTCATCAACGTGGTGGATGAGCAGATGAAGTTTCACGCACTGGGTGGGACGCCTCCGATGGAACCGAGCGGAGTGCTGGTATTCCACAACACATTCGTCTCACCCGAGTTAGCGCTCAACCTGCAAACACCAGCCATGAGCCACTTTTTCGTCATCGCCAACAACCTCTTTGTGGGACCAAAGAGTACCGGGTTGGCGCCGGTCGTCGACTGGGACGGACCGTTTCACACAGGGGTGTTCGACTACAACGGCTATTTCCCGGATGGTGCCTTTTCCTTCAATCGCTTCCACGCGAAAGTAAAGTACTTCCCGGCTTTTTCAGTGCTGCAGTCGTACGGTATGGAGACGCACGGCACGATTCTGGCTCAGCCGGTGTTTCAAAATGGCTTTCTCCTCGACGCCAAGTCGCGGACATACATAGAGCCTGTCGATCTCGTGCCGGCGCCAAACTCCGGCGCGATTGACCGCGGGATCTACCTGCCTAACATCAGCGATGGGTTTACTGGAGCGGGGCCCGACCTGGGCGCGCAGGAGAGCGGCTGCCCAGTGCCAATCTACGGACCGCGGCCGGAAAGCGTGGATGAATCCAACGAAGAGACAGGGTGCCCCGCCGCTCAGCCCCAGACCAACGTCACACCGCTACCTTCGCTGCAACCCGCGCTGGCTTTACTGGCGAGCGTTTCGGGAGGCGGGCCCAACGTGCTTCCAGGCATCGCTGAAGAGGCCTTGCTCCAGGCTGTCTCAGGCAACCTGGACGACGCGCTGGGCTATTTCAACGCCTTCAACTTCCCGGAGACCAAGCAGGACGATGCTGTCCGTTATGCCTATTTCGAGCTGCAGTTACAGCGTCTGTTGAACCTTGCGGCTACGCATCAGTGCGCGCCGGCGGACAATGCGATCACCAACCTGGGGGCCGAGGACAAGAGCTTGCCGTTCACATTTTTTGGTTTTGGAGCTTACGCCAGACGGCTGCGCACGCAGTACCTGATTGGCGCCGTGGAATTCGCATGCGTGGACCAGAAAGCCGCGCGCAAACGTTGGGAAAAGGTTGCTAAGGGCACCGCTGACCTGGCATCGGCGGACTACGCGTTTCCTTACCTGGCACTCTCGCGTTTAAATCCAACGACAGCTAAAGAGAAGGCCGCGCTAGCAATGGAGACGGTGAGGAAGGCACTCGCCGGGGCTGCTGCTGGGGAGGCACGGTCCATGCTGCTCTATCACCAGGGATTACTGTACCTGGCGATGGACCGGCCTGAGGAGGCCGCAGGCAGTTTTCGCGAGGGGGGAGGCTCCAACGGGATAGCACGCTACTTGAATTTGAGTGTGCTGCGCACGCTGGGGGAACCCCACTTTTGACACATTCGCTTTAGCGCAATTTCCGTTCAGACCGTCACAAACCGGTCGGGTCGAGCCGGGACACCCGAAGTTCGGCGGCGATTGTCCCACTGACATAGGGGGACCGGTCCTGGGGGGACGGGGGCATTCCGGATTGCGGTAACCTGAAGTTTGTCAGAAGCAGCTTTGAAGCATCCTGCCGCGGTTGCGGCGAGCTTGGCGCACCTGGCCGGCGAGGCCCAGGCGTATATTCACGCCGCTAAGGCCCCCGCCACCTTGCGGGCATACCAGGCGGATTGGCGGCATTTTTTGGATTGGTGCCAGGTGAAAGGCGTCTGCGCCCTTCCGGCCGTGCCCGAGACGGTGGCGCTCTACCTTAGCGAATCGAGCAGGAGCCTCCGGCCGGGGACGCTGAACCGGCGGCTGACTTCTATCAACAAGGTCCATCGCGCCGCCGGCCACCCCGCGCCGGCTGTGCCCGACAACCTGGTGGTGGGCGAGACGCTCAAAGGAATCCGCCGCGTTCACGGAACCGAGCAGGCAGCCAAACAGCCATTACTTACAGAAGATCTACGCGACATGGTGGCCGCTCTTCCTGGCGGCCTGATCGGCGCCCGCGACCGGGCCATTTTGCTCCTCGGCTTCGCCGGCGCATTCCGGCGCTCGGAGTTGGCTCTTCTCGAAACCCGCGAGCTCCGGGAAACCAAGGAAGGACTGGTGGTGCGGGTCTCACGATCCAAAACGGATCAGGAAGCACGGGGAAGGGAAGTGGCCATTCCCTATGGATCGGACCCCGGCACGTGTCCCGTGCGCGCTTGCCGCGCCTGGATCGAAGCCGCCGGATTGCAGGGCGGGCCCCTGTTCCGGCGCATCGACAGGCATGCGCACGTGAACGCGCGCCCGCTCCACAAGGACTCGATCGGGCAGATCGTGAAGCGGGCGGCGATGGCGGCGGGCCTGGATCCGAAACTCTATGCCGGGCACAGTCTGCGGGCCGGCTTTTGCACGCAAGCCTATATGAACGGAGCGCGCGAGTTCGACATCATGCGCCAGACCGGTCACCGCTCGCTCGAAACCCTGCGCAAGTACATTCGTGGGCGCGGACTGTTCCGCGATAACGCCGCCACGAAGCTGGGTCTGTGAGGGGGGCCGGAGGTCCGTGAGAACCGGTGCTGCGGCCCGCGCGGCCGAATTGGCATAATGCCTTCGATGGGCGTGACGGAGGTGCGAACCGAAATCGAGCTGGCCATGGACGGCGGCGAATGGCGAAAGGCTGCCCGCATGGCGCAGTCGCTCTGGGAGCGGGAGGCCGGATCCGCTACCGCCAACTTCGTGGTGGCCTGCTTCGAGAGAATGCGCCCTCATCTCGATCTGGCGCCCTATCGCTGCGCGATCCTCCGGTCGTTTACCGTGGAACCTCTGGTCCCGCTGCTTCGCGCCGCCGCCTTCACGGCCGGAATCGATCTCACGGTCCACGTGGGGGAATTCAATACCTACGCGCAGGAGTTTGTGGATGCCGGCAGTTCGCTGTATGCTTTCGACCCTCAAACCGCGATCCTGGCGGTGCAAACGCGCGATCTGGCGCCGGAATTGTGGAACGGCTTCGCGGGCCTCGACCGACCCCACGGGGACGGCGTGGCGGACCGCGTTGTGGAGCGGGTAACGGGGCAATTCGCAGGCTGGATTCGGGCGTTGCGCAGCCACTCGCAGGCCAACCTGGTAATTCATTCGTTGGAAGCGCCCATGTCTCCGGCGCTGGGCGTATTCGATAGCCAGTCGGAGGACGGTCAAACGGCCGCCATCTACTCCATCAACCGGAACCTGCGCCGGCTGGCGCACGACAACCCCGGCGTTTATATTCTCGATTACGACGGCCTGGTGGCGCGTTATGGCCGGGAGCAGTGGGCCGACGAACGCAAATGGCTTTCGGTGCGGTTGCCTCTGGCCGCCGCCAGCCTGATCCGTCTCACGCGCGAGTGGATGCGCTTCCTCCATCCGCTGACCGGCAAGGTGGCCAAAGCCGTGGCGGTGGATCTCGACAACACTTTATGGGGCGGGGTGATCGGCGAGGACGGCATGGCCGGCATTCAGGTGGGCAGCGAGTATCCGGGGGCGGCCTACCGCGAGTTGCAGCGGGCCTTGCTGGACCTGTCGCAGCGCGGAATCCTGCTGGCCGTGTGCAGCAAGAACAACCCCGAGGAGGCCCTGGCGGCGCTCGAAAGCCATCCCGGCATGTTGCTGCGCCCCCGGCACTTCGCCGCCATGCGAATCAACTGGCAGGACAAAGCGCGCAGCCTGCGGGAGATCGCCGCGGAGCTGAACATCGGGCTGGACGCGCTGGCCTTCCTCGACGACAACCCGGTGGAGCGGGAGCACGTGCGGAGGGAAGCCCCCGAAGCGATGGTGCTGGCACTGCCGGACGATCCCATGCGCTACGCGCAGGCCGTGCGCGACGCGCCCATCTTCGAACGCCTGGCGCTCTCGGAAGAGGATCGGCAGCGCAACCAATATTACGCCGCGGGACGGGAACGCGCCGCTTTGGAGCAGGCGGTCTCCTCCCCGGAGGAGTTCTACCGCTCGCTGGAACAGGAAGCCGAAATCCAGCCGGTGAATGCGCTCACGTTGGCTCGCGCGGCGCAGCTCACCCAGAAGACCAACCAGTTCAACCTGACCACGCGGCGGTACACGGAACAGCAGATCGCCGAAATCATGAACTGCCCCGGCTGGCGGGTCCTTTCGCTGAAGGTGCGGGACCGCTATGCCGATAACGGCCTGGTCGGACTGGCGATCCTGCGCGATGTGGGGGCCGTCTGCGATGCGGGGGCCGTTTGCGAGATCGACACCTTCCTGCTCAGTTGCCGGGTGATCGGCCGGACCGTGGAGACGGCGCTCGTGGCGCAGGTGGCCGCGGAAGCGCGCACTCGAGGCGCCACGCGGCTGGAGGGCTGGTTTCTCCCCACCAAAAAGAATGCGCCGGCCAGGGATTTCTACGCCCGCCACGGCTTCGAATTGGCTGAGGAGCGCGATGGCGGCCAGTTGTGGAGACTGGACCTTTCGCGCGCGGAGCTGCGCTGCCCGGAGTGGATTCGCATGGCACAGTTTTGAAGGGCGGTCAGGCGCGCTCTTCCGCGGTCCCCAGCACGCTCAAGCCTATGGCCACGGCCCGTTCCTCACGCGCCGATTGCAACATCGCCAGGCACCCGATGGTTGCCCGGGCGCCATCGTAGACCGTTACTTCGGCGGTCCGTCCCTGCCGGATGCTCTCGACGAAGGAGGCCATCTGCTGCGCGTAACCCTTCTCGGGCCACAGGCGCGAGTGCTTCTTCACGAAGGCCCCTTGCACGCTGACGCGCCGGAAATCCTCGGTGGCGGCGCCCACGCCCTGGGCGAACACCTCGACCCGCTCACCGCCCGAGGTCTTGCTGCCAACCGTGCAGTAAGTCAGGTTGCCGATCGAGCCATCGGCGAAACGGAAGCTCGCCACCAGGTTATTTTCTCCGATCGGATCGGCTTTGCCCGTGGGCAGCGAATACGCCGAGACGCCGATCGGTTCCGAGTTCAGCAGCCAGTACATCAGGTCCACAAAGTGGCAGGCTTCTCCCAGAATCGCGCCGCCTGCCGAGGGGTCCGCCATCCAGTACGAGCCCGCAATGCCGGGCGAATTCATGCGGCACTGCACCACGGCCGGTCCGGTGCGCCGCGCCAGGCTGGCCTTCAATTCGCGATAGTAGGGCGCAAACCGCCGGTTGAAGCCCACCGCCAGTTGTTTCCCGCTGCGCTCGACGGCCTGGCACAGGTCGCGGCATTCCTCCAAGGTGAGCGCCAGGGGCTTTTCCACGAAGACGTGCTTGCCGGCGCCGAGGGCCGCCAGAGCCTGCGCGGCGTGCTGCTGGTTGCGGCTGGCGATCAGCACCATGTCCACCAGCGGGTCCTGCAAGATTTCCGCGTAGTCCGTGGTGCAGTAGGCCGCGCCGAAGCGCAGGGCATAGCTCTTGCCGCGCACTCCCGCCGCGGAATAGATCGCCCGCAGGGCGACTCCCGGCAGTTTCCGGAGCACCGGAAGATGCTCCCATTTCGCCAGATTGCCGGCGCCCACCAGGGCCACCTCCAGTTGCGCCTTGGAGGGCGCCGGCGCGTCGGTCCCGGCAGTCTCGACTTTCCGTCGCGGAGCGAACGCCGCTACCGGATCGGGCACGGCCGCGGCCGGGTAGCGCAGCAGGACAGCCAGGCTCCCGGCGGTGGGATCGAGAATCGTGTCGTACGCCCGCGCCGCGTCATCCAGGGCGAACTCATGCGTTACCAGCGGCCGCACGTCGATACGCCCGGCCGCGATCAGCCGCAGGAATTCCTCCATGTTACGATTTTCGGTCCAGCGGACGTAGGGCAGGGGATAGTCGTGGCCCTGCTTCTCGTAGGCGGCGTCATAACTGCCAGGCCCGTAAGCGCGCGACATATATAACTGGATTTCCTTGAGATACATGTCGTTCCAGGGAAACTCCATTCCCACCGCGCCCACTACCACGATGCGGCCGCGGTCGCGGCAGAGTTGCAAAGCGTGCTGCGCGGGCGCCGCGGATTTCGAAGCCGCCGCCACAATGGCACAATCCACGCCGCGGCCGTTAGTGAGCGCCAGGACCTGGGGTACGCCGCTTTCCGCGGCCGATCCTCCGGCGATGCCATGATCGGCGCCCAGCGCCTTGGCCAGGTCCACGCGTTGCGGATTCAGGTCGATTCCCACCACCACGCCGCCCTGGACACGGACCAGTTGCGCCACCAACTGGCCCACCAGGCCGAGTCCGATTACGGCGACCACGTCGCCGATTTCGATGCGCGCGGTGCGCGCCGCATTCATGGCGATGCTGCCGAGCGTAGCGAAGCAGGCCTGCTCAAACGGCACCGCCGGCGGCACCCGCGCCGCCAGGTGGCGGCCCACCAAAATGGTCTCGCCGTGCCCCGTGCCTTCGCCGCCGTAGGCCACGCGCTCGCCGATCTCCAGATCGGTGACGGTGGAATGGCGCGCCGCCACCACGCCCGCGCCGGAATACCCCAGCACGGCGTATTCGGTGAACTTGGCCCGCACCTCGTTCCAGGTGGCCCGCACGCCGGTTTTGGCCGCCACATCCCAGATTTTGCGAAGCTGCGACGGGTTGCCGGCGGCTTCTTTCAGCAGGCTGTCGCGGTGAATGCTGGCGGTTTCCGTCCCACTGCTGATGAGGGAATACAGGGGACGAACGAGCAGGTGGTGCGGAATCGGGAGGGGGTCGGGCACCTCGTCTACGATAATCCCCCTAAGTCCTTTGCGGATAACCTGTTTCACCACTCAGAAGTGTACCGCAATGGGGCTCGGGAGTCGGGGAGGAGGGGCGCGCCCATTTGCCAGACGGCAACCAAAGAAAACGAATTCTCGCAGGGGCGACGTTTGGGCGCTTCCGACGATAGTTCCCCCGACCGGCTGGAATCGGGCATAGGCGGCTTCACCGCCAAGATCGGGAGCGAGCGTCCACTAGCCTTTCCGGCATTCTTGCTGCGTTCACGGTCTAATATTTCCCAGGCAAGCTTCTGGAGTTTGTCTTCTCCCTCTACTTCCAAGATTCGGCGCTTCAGCTCGGCAAGTTCATTCCGTGCGGCAACCAGTTTCAAAACGGTCCTCCTTCGTGGCTCATGATTGTCATCGGTAGGTTTTCTCGTTGCGGAGAAGAACGGCGAGCACATCCACCGTGTTCGTCGGATGAATGGGCTTGAAAATAATGCGGTACCGGCCGGATACCTTGCGGTAGTGGCCTTTATGGTCCTTCCCTTTGAGCGGCTTCACGAGGCCGCTGAAGGGGTCTTTTTCGAACGCAGCGATATCGTCCAGGACGCGTTTTCGCCGGTCGGGCGGTATCGCTTCAAGCTGTTTTGCGGCGCCGTCGTGGATGTGGACGATCCAGGTCATGTCGGAGTTGGGCGAGCGTGACGAACTTTCCCGCGCGCATCTCTCGTTCGGCCTTCTTGACGAGAGCGCTCTCTTCGGGGGTGAGGACATCATCGGGATCAACTACGCGCCGCGGCTGAATGAGCACGCCATTTTCCTTCTGAGCGAACGCGACATAATCCCCCTCCTGGATGTTGAGGTTTTTGAGCATCTCCCGCGGAATGACCACCTGGCGCCGCTGGCCAACGCGACCGATCCGCTCCTGGGTTGTGGTTGATTTTCCTCCCATACTCTTCAGATTATCTGACTGTCAGAATATGTCAATGGCTGGGGGAGGAATACAGGGGTGTCAACCGGCTCCAGCCCCTTCTTATCCCCTGCCTCCGCTGCCCCGCCGGTGCCGGCCTCATTTCAGCGCAAACCCTCGCCCCCGCTTCCGCAAGTCCGTTTTCCAGGCTGTCGCGGTGAATGCTGGCCGTTTCCGTCCCACTGCTGATGAGGGAATACAGGGGACGAACCAGCAGGTGGTGCGGGATCGGGAGGGGGTCGGGCATCTCGGCTACGATAATCTCCTTAAGTCCTTTGCGGATAACCTGTTTCACCACTCAGAAGTGTACCGCAATGGGGCTCGGGAGTCGGGGAGGGTGGGGCGCGCCCATTTTGCAGACGGCAAAAACAGCATACTTTATCGTCTAGTGTCTAGTAAAGGTTCCGGAACGGGTGTGCGACATAAAAGTGAGGATCGGCGGGATTCCTATTTTTGTGGCGTTAATCCTTGCGTATATACTACGCTAGGGCAGGAGGCCACCTTCATGATGATGCCGAAATCCCTGGAATCCCTCGC
>JBKQPR010000094.1:0-42732 GCA_052144935.1 Bryobacteraceae bacterium | reverse complement strand
AGCCATTCAGGAGCAACTCGGCTTAAAACTGGTGCCGGCAAAGGGGCCCGTGGACGTGTTGGTGATCGATCATATAGAGAGGCCGTCAGAGAACTAGCTTTGCAGCTCGCTCAGGAAGACTGTCCGGTAGCTCTTCGATGCACAGAGTCGAGAGCTTCATAGAACAGACCGTTGGTAGCCGCGTAGTACGGCTGTGGACAGCACCGGGCGGACTTGGGAACGATATGTGGATCTAAACCGGCCAATGCTTAAGTTGGGTCGTCCGTTGGGGAATCGCTCAAGGTCCGATGGATAGGGCCTCACTTTTTCTTTTCGTTCGAATTGTCTTACTACAAGAGACCGCTGAGGCCCCGTCTGGGCGGGGCTCCGAGGCGGGTGGTCGGGTACCCCAAAAAACTCTTGCAGTCCCCGGCCGCCAGGCCGCACTAGTCGTGCCGTTCAGCCCGGCGTCCCGCCCGCGGCGCGGCGGGCGGCTGGCCAGGCGACTGCGGGCCGAGGGCGGCCATCGCGCGGCGCTGGTGCGCGGCAGCGGGCGGCTCCTCGGTCTCCTGCGGCTGCTGGCGGGCCGCTCGCGACGTGCGCCGGGCGCGCATTGCGATGCCGGCGCGGGGGCGGGGCGAATCGGTGCCCGCCGTCCTCTGCGGTCCTTGCGGCTGCGGATGGCTTTCTAAACCAAGCCCGGGGAAGCGGTGGGAATAGTAACGATCCTCCGGCACAGCCGGAGGCTTTTGCGGTTGCTGGCCCCTCAAAGGGGCCTGATCGCAACCGCTCAAAAACCGGTCCCGCGCGCCGCACGCTGCTGATCGGGCCGGTTGCGCCCGACAGCGCACGAACGGCATACTCCCGGATACGCCAAACTTCTACTGCCTCCCCGGCAGAGCCGGGGGATCTCCCAACTGATTAGAAGCCATCGGGCCCCGTTCGCAACATGCCGATAACTGCCGGGCAACCGTTGCGAACTGGACACAGCGCCGGCAAAATCGCACTATGAAATAGCACTATAAAGTTACGCTCCATGTCAGACCCGATCGAGGTTAACCCCCAGTTCCGTCCCGTTCTGGACCCGGGATTCGTCTCCGCCGCCTTGTGGAACCGCGCCTACCGCGCCCTGTTGAAGGACTCGGGCGGCGGCCGGCCCGTGGCCCTCGCGCTGGAACGGAGCGATGGTTCGGTGTCGGTCTTCCGCACCGCCACGCTGCCCCACCAAGGCGCGGCCGTGGAAATCAACTGCCGCTACGTCGAGCGGCTGCTCAAGTTCCTGCTATGGCAGAAGGGCGGATACCGCGTCACCGTCGCGGGCGAGCGCGCACTGGCGGACTACCTGCGCACGGTATACGCTCCCGATGGCGCGCGGGCCTTCGACCACCAGTTCATGGGCGAGCGCGTCTACGGACGCCCCATGACGATCATGCACAGCTCCTTCGACGCGGCCCCCGGGGAGAAGGAAACCGCCGCGCCGCTGGGCCGCCAGCTTGACGGCTGCCGCATCGGCTTCGACCTGGGCGCCAGCGACCGCAAGTGCGCCGCGGTGGTGGACGGTAATGTGGTCTTCAGCGACGAGACGCCCTGGAACCCCAGCGCGCAGGCCGATCCGCAGTACCACTTCGATGGCATAAACGACTCGCTCAGCCGCGCGGCCGCCCACCTTCCGCGTGTGGATGCCATCGGCGGCAGCGCCGCGGGCGTCTACGTGGCCAACGAGGTGCGCGTGGGATCGCTCTACCGCTCGGTGCCGCCGGATCTCTTCGACCGCCGCATCCGCCGCCTCTTCTTCGACCTGCAGGCCGCCTGGGGCGGCGTTCCCTTCGAAGTAGTGAACGATGGCGAGGTGACCGCGCTGGCCGGCTCCATGGCGCTGCGCGATTCGGCCGTGTTGGGCGTGGCCATGGGCAGCAGCCTGGCCGCCGGATTCGTCACCCCGCAAGGCAACATCACCACCTGGCTGAACGAGCTGGCCTTCGTGCCGGTGGATTACCGCCCGAACGCTCCGGTGGATGAGTGGTCGGGCGATGGCGGGGTGGGCGCGCAATACTTTTCGCAGCAGGCCGTGGGCCACCTGCTGGCGCCCGCCGGAATCGACCTGCCCCGCGAGATGCCGCTGCCGGTTAAGCTGGAGTATGTGCAGAAACTGATGGCCGCGGGCGATCCGCGTGCCCGCCGCATCTACGAAACCATCGGCGTTTTCTTCGGCTACGGCATCGCGACCTATGCCGATTTCTACGACCTGCGCAACCTGCTGGTGCTGGGCCGCGTGATGACCGGCGAGGGCGGCGACGTGATCCTGGCGCGGGCCCGCGAAGTGCTCGCCGCCGAGTTCCCCGAAGTGGCCGGGCGCATTCGATTTCATATTCCAGACGAGAAGGAGAAGCGGCACGGGCAGGCCATTGCAGCGGCCAGCCTGCCCGCCCTCCGCATTCAGGAGACTCATGAAGTTTCATAAACCTACGGCGGATCTGTTCATCCCCTACGGCACGGCGCCAGATTATGCGCTGGCCCTCACCACCCACCTCTGCATCTCCGCGCACCAGGACGATATCGAGATCATGGCCTACCACGGCATCGCCGAATGCTTCGCCCAGAGGGACCGCTGGTTCACCGGAGTGGTCGTAACCAACGGCGCGGGCAGCCCGCGCAACGGCATCTATGGCCAGTACACCGACGAAGAGATGCAGCGCGTGCGGCTCATCGAACAGCGCAAAGCCGCGTACGTGGGCGATTACGCGGCCCAGGTGCAGCTTGGCTTTTCGAGCGCCGAAGTGAAGAACGCGGCCAACCCGGAGGTAGTGGAGGATTTGCAGCAGATCCTGCGAGCCACCCGGCCGGAGGTGGTGTACCTGCACAACCCCGCCGACAAGCACGATACGCACGTCGCCGTGATGCTGCGCTCGCTGGCGGCGTTGCGCGCGGTGCGCGAAGAAACGCGCCCGCAGAAGGTCTACGGCTGCGAAGTCTGGCGCGACCTGGATTGGCTGCCCGACGAGGACAAGCAGGCGTTGCCGGTTTCAGCGCGCTCGAACATCGCGGCCGCCTTGGTGGGCGTGTTCGATTCGCAAGTGAGCGGCGGCAAGCGTTACGACCTGGCCACCGCCGGCCGCCGCCTGGCGCACGCCACGTACTACGCCAGCCACGGCACCGACCAGGAGAGCGCCCTCAGCTTCGCCATGGATTTGACGCCGCTGGTGGACGACCCGTCGCTGGATGTCGCGGCGTACGTGCTCGGGTTGGTGGACCGCTTTCGCGCGGATGTGGCGCGGAGATTGGGGTAAAAGGCAGGACCCCTGCCTTCAGTCGCCCTCAAGTCGTTGATAATAAGGTACCGATTTTTCGCAAAGGGCCCGACCCTGCCTTCCTGCCTGCGGCCTGACCATACTTACGAGTCGTAAGCGCTCAGGAAAAGCATCCCGTCATAATCGACGATGGCGATGCGAAGGCGGTCAAGCCAGCCGGACCGGCCCAGGAAGTTCCTGGTGAATGCCGGGTCCTGGGCGAAGAACACGACCGCCGAAAACTCAACGCCCAGTGTGTGGACGGTGACCTCGTGCTCATAGGCTGCAAACGATCCGGCGACAGTCCGGAAACGTTGAAGCCGCCCGCATTCAACATCCAACCCAAGCACCTCCGCCACCGCCGCTCAAAAATGCAATGTGTGGCGCCCGTGTCCAGCTTGGCCACGACGTTGATCGACTGGCGGCCCATTTTGAGGGTCACGGGGACATCGATTCCATCGGCCGACGCGTCGTAACGATGCGAGGCTTCCAATTCAAGGGGTTTCAGCAATCAACCCGCTCGGACCAAAGGGGAGCGGATCTTCCGGAAGGATATGCACGATAAAGGGGCTTTCGATGCCTTCAGCCTTGGCCGCCTGATAAACCTTGAGTCCGTCCGGCTCCGCGGCAATCAGGCGATCGCCTTCCACCGACACCCACTGGTCCGGGTACTCGGCGCGATGCTCTGCGATCCATTTCATTTCTCTAGTAAGATCGAGGAGTGGGACCCTTTTCGTGACGGGCCGATGCTCCAGTCCGTCCACGAAACGCAGCACTTCCTCCTGCTTCTCCGGCGGAAGACGGCGGACCTTGTCGAGAATGGCTTCTTCGAGGCTCATGCTTCGTCCTCTTTGATGATATACCGGACTGTGGCCCTCTTCAATTAACCGCATACACGCTCTTACCCTGGCCCATGTATGCCTCGTAGACGTGCTGGAAAACCGCGTCGCACTTCTGCTCGTAGATCTCCTTTGTGTATGCCCTTGGAAGCTGATCCAGGATTTCAGCGATCGTAGTGAACACCGTCGCTCTGGTGGTCTGCTGCTTCCGCCAGTCCAGCACCAGCTTCTCCCGTTTCAGCTTCTCCAAGAGCGATTTCGCCACCTTCTTGACCTCAGCCGTTTCCTGCTTGGTCAGCGCCATCTCGGGTTTGGTCAGCAAATCGAAAACCACGAGCTCTTCTTCGGTCAGTTGCTCGGCAAGGCCACGCTTTTCTTCGGCATTCAACCTCTTGGTGAACGCCATCAACTTCGCGAAGAACGCCTCGACGTTGGACGATCCGGCGTTGTACTCGTCGATCATCCTCTGGAACTCTTCGAGGAAATCCATCCGGGTACGATTCAATTTCACCATCTGCGCCAGCTTTACGGCGATCCTTGCCCGGAGCTTCTGCGCCTCGATGGTCTTCCGGCCTTTGTTGAACTGTTCCTTCAGAGCCTCAAAGTCGATCTGGCTGAGGTCGATATAGCGCGCGGGATCGTTCGAGACCGGCGGCATCGTGTACCCACCCGCGGCGATGGACCTGTTCAGCAACTCCTCGACCTCACCCATCACCGCCGAGATGTCCACAACCGGAAGCTCCGACCGAATCTTCTCCGCGACAACCTTGAACACATTTGGCAGGCCGCTCCCTCCAAAGGTAGCCGGCTATGACATCCGACGCACTTTTCAGGCGCTAACGCGCCACCCACCACCTCGACGGCATCGGGTGTTGCCGGTATACTGAAGGGTGCCAGAGGCTATCCGTGAACGAAGCATCCAACGATCCCCGTGTCAGCTTCGATGCTAACCCGACGCTCGATGAATTGATCGCGCAGCAGGGGAAGGGTCCGGTCACCGACGTGCGCGTCTTGCACGGCGATTTCTGGCCCGAAGACGAACCGATCGAAGACTTTCTCGCTGCTCTCCATCAATGGCGCGGTCATAAACGGGACGACCCCGCAGCATGAGCAGCGTTGTCGTCGACACCGATGTCGTGTCATTTCTGTTTAAGAGCCATCCTATTGGTATCTATATAGTACGATGCCGTCGTCAAGCAGAGGGTTCTAGTCATATCCTTTATGACGCTGGCCGAACTGGATCGGTGGGCGATCCAGTCCAGGTGGGGCGAGGCCCGGAGGAAGTGGTTGCGGCTGTACCTCGACCCGTTCGTCGTGATGCCCTACAACCGTGGCCTCTGCACGAAGTGGGCGGAGGTGACCGTTGCGGCGCAGGCAGCCGGATACCGGATCGAGTGCGCAGATGCCTGGATCGCAGCTACGGCCCTGCTGTATGATCTACCTCTCGTGACGCACAACCGCTCAGATTATCGCGGTGTCGCGGGTTTAAAGATCATCTCGCACGGCGCATAGCATAAACCCGCGGCGCCGGGCACGCCGGTCTTGCCCGTGGCGCGGCGTTGCCCGCTTACACGCCCCAGCAATAGTCTTCGACCACCCGCGCTACCGAGGGGTCCTGCTCGGTGAGGCGCGCCAGCTCCAGGCGGATGGCGTCGACCAGCGCGATCCAGCTTGCCTCGATCACGTTGTCCGAGACGCCCACCGTGGACCAGCTCTTCTTATGGTCGCTCCATTCGATCAGCACCCGCACCTTGGCCGCCGTGCCTTTGTGCGAATCCAGCACGCGGACTTTGTAATCTGTCAAACGCACCTCCGCGATTTGCGGATACAGCTTCGCGAGGCATTTGCGCAGGCACAGGTGCAGGGCGTTGAAGGGGCCGTGCCCGGGCGCGGTGGCCGAATGCACGCCATCCTGCGCGCGCAGCGTCACCGTGGCCTCGGTGTGGGAAGGTCCCACGCCGCCGGCCCGCGTGGCGACTTCGTAGCTATCCACGTCGAAGAAATTGAGGCCCGGGTTGAGCGCTTCCCGCACCAGCAGCTCAAAGGTGCCTTCGGCCGCCTCCAGCTCGTAGCCTTCGTACTCCATCTGCTTGATGCGCTCCAGCAGCTCGCGGCGGGCGTCTTCGTTCAGGCGGTCCGCCAGGCCATGCTGCTTCAGCTTGTACATGATATTGCCGCGCCCGGCCAGGTCGCTCACCAGGACGCGCTGGCGGTTGCCGACGGTCTCGGGCGCGATGTGCTCGTAGGTGGCGGAATCCTTCAGCACCGCGCTCACGTGCACGCCGCCTTTGTGGGCAAAGGCGCTTTTCCCGACGAATGGCTGGTCGTTGCGAAGGGGCAGGTTGGCCAGCTCCGAAATGAAGCGGCATACCCCGGCCAGGCCGGCCAGCTTGTCGCGCCCCACGGTGGTGTGGCCCAGCTTGAGCTCCAGGTTGGCGATCACGGAAGCCAGGTTGGCATTGCCGCAGCGCTCTCCGTAGCCGTTCATGCAGCCCTGCACGTGGGTGGCGCCGGCCTCCACCGCGGCCAGGGTGTTGGCCACCGCCAGGTCGGAATCGTTATGCGTGTGGATGCCGATCACGCCGTCGAAACGGCGGCGCACTTCGCTGATGGCCTCCACCAGGCGGCTGGTCGGCGTGCCGCCGTTGGTGTCGCATAGGCACAGCACATCGGCGCCGGCCTGCCGGGCCGCATCCAGGGAGCGCAGGGCGTAATCGGGATTGGCGGCGTAGCCATCGAAAAAGTGCTCCGCGTCGTAGACCACTTCCTTGCCGTGGTTCTTGAGGTAGCGCACGGTCTCGGAAATGAGCAGCAGGTTCTCTTCCTCGGTGATGCCGAGGGCGCGCTTGACATGCAGATCCCAGGTTTTGCCGAAGATCGAGACCACCGGAGTGCCGGCATCCACCAGGGCCAGCACGTTGCGGTCTTCCTGGACCGGATTTTTGGCGAAACGCGTGGAGCCGAAGGCGGTGAGGCGGGCGTGGTGAAGGGTCAGATCCCGCGCGCGGACGAAGAACTCCTTGTCCTTGGGGTTGGAGCCGGGCCAGCCGCCCTCAATATAGTCGATGCCGAGCTCGTCCAGCTTCTGTGCGATGGTGAGCTTGTCATCCACGGAGAAAGAGACGGACTCGCCTTGCGTGCCGTCCCGGAGGGTCGTATCGAAGGTGAAGATTTTCATAACGGTTGAGCCCTGTTATTCACCGCGGAGACGCGGAGATCGCTGAGGAAGCGCGGAGAGGACCAAAACGAGATCGAGGGTTTTCTCCGCGCTTCCTCCGTTTCCTCCGCGTCTCTGCGGTGAACATCTACGTCTCACTTTTTTGCGGCGGCCGCTTCGGTGTCCTGCGGCACGCCGGCTTCCTTTTTCTTTTTCAGGAAGGTCATCATCTCGCGCAGCTCGCGGCCTACCACTTCCACGGGCTGATGGCGGGCGGCTTCGCGCATCGCCAGGAAGTTGTGCCGCCCGCTGCGGTTCTCTTCGATCCATTGGCGCGCGAATTCGCCGGATTGAATCTCGGCGAGAATCTTCTTCATCTCCGCGCGGGTCTGCTCGTTTACGATGCGCGGGCCGCGCGTGTAATCGCCGTATTCGGCGGTGTCGGAGACGGAGTAGCGCATGTAGCTCAGACCGCCTTCCTGGATCAGGTCCACGATCAGCTTGAGCTCGTGCAGACATTCGAAATAGGCGATTTCGGGCGCGTATCCGGCCGCCACTAGGGTTTCGAATCCGGCGCGGATCAGCTCGCTGGCTCCCCCGCACAGCACCGCCTGTTCGCCGAACAGATCGCTCTCAGTCTCCTCGCGGAAGCTGGTTTCAATCACGCCGGCCTTCAGGCAGCCGAGCGCGAGGGCGTAAGCCAGGGCGCGGTCGAGCGCCTTCCCGGTGGCGTCCTGATGGATGGCCACCAGGGCAGGCACGCCCACGCCTTCGGTGAAAAGCTCGCGCACGCGGTGTCCGGGCGCCTTGGGAGCGATCATGGACACGTCCACGCCCTCCGGCGCGGCGATCTGCTGGAAGTGAATGTTGAACCCGTGGGCGAACATGAGGGTCTTGCCGGGGGTCATATGCGGCGCGACCTGGCTTTGGTACAGGCCGGCCTGGATATGGTCGGGCACCAGGATCATCACCACGTCGGCCGCCTGGGCCGCGCCACCCGGACCGAGCACCTTCAATCCGGCGGCTTCGGCCTTGGCCACCGACTTACTTGCGGGGTCGAGGCCCACCACCACATCCACGCCCGAATCGCGCAGGTTGAGCGCATGGGCGTGGCCCTGGCTGCCGTATCCCACGATGGCTACGGTCAGACCGTTCAGGTGTTCCAGGTTTCCGTCTTTTTCGTAAAAGCGTCTTGGCATGATTTCTCCGAATGCGGGCTTGTATTCACCGCGGAGACGCGGAGGAAACGGAGGAAGCGCGGAGAAAGGCAAAAGAGAGAATTGTTTTCTCTGCGAAGCCTCCGCGCCCTCTGCGTCTCCGCGGTGAATACAGGGTGACCCATTAAGCTACCGGCTCCTCCACTTTGGCGCCGCCGGACTTGGTGGGAACCGGGGGCTGCAGGCGCAGGCGTTTGGCCTCCAGTGCGATGGCCAGCGCCCCGGAGCGGGTGACGTCGATTTCGCCGTAGCTGCGCATCACATCCACGAATTCGCCTAACTTTTCGGGGTCGCCGGTCACTTCGATGGCGTAGCCATCGGTGGACGAATCCACCACACGGCCACCGAAGATCTCGGCCTCCTTCAATACCGCCGTGCGAGTCTCCTGCGCGGTGCGGATGCGCACCAGCACCAGTTCGCGCACCACCGCCGGCAAATCGGTCAGGTCGGTCGCCTGCAGCACGTTGATCAGCTTGTTCATCTGTTTGATCACCTGCTGGCGCTGGGCGGTTTCCACCTCCACCACGATGGTCATCCGGGAGATCTCCGGATCGAGCGTGCGCGCCACCGTCAGGCTCTCGATGTTGTAACCGCGCTGGCTCAGCAGGCCGGTGACGCGCATCAGCGCCCCGGGTTTGTTCTCCAAAAGCAAAGCTATGATCTGCAGCATGGATTTACCTCGTGGCTTTACTCGTCACTTGGCCGCCACCGGTTGGGGCGGTCCCAGGACCATCTCGTTGATGGCGCCGCCGGCGGGCACCATCGGGTAGACGCTTTCGAGGGGCGTCACCTTCACGTTCAACAGGTACGGCCCGGGTTCCCGCACGGCCTCGTCCAGCGCGGGCGCGAGTTCCCACGGCTTGTCGATGGTGCGGCCCTTGAAGCCGTACGCGCCCGCCAGCTTTTCGGCGTCGGGGAAGCAATCCAGCTCCACCGCGCTCAGCCGGTTGTTGTAGAACAAGGTCTGCCACTGGCGCACCATGCCCAGGTAGCCGTTGTTCATCACCACGATTTTGATGGGCAGCCCGTAACTGGCCACGGTGGCCAGCTCCGGAATGGACATCTGGAAGCCGCCATCGCCCACAATCGCAAACACCAGCTTGTCGGGCCGGGCGAACTGCGCGCCAATCGCCGCGGGCAGGCCGAAGCCCATGGAACCCAGGCCGCCGGAATTCAGCCACAACC
The DNA here is from genome assembly GCA_052144935.1 of Bryobacteraceae bacterium. Classification (GTDB taxonomy): domain Bacteria; phylum Acidobacteriota; class Terriglobia; order Bryobacterales; family Bryobacteraceae; genus JOPF133. Next base: position 33,068 of record JBKQPR010000094.1, on the reverse strand, counting down.
GCGGCTCGTTGAAGCGGATGAGCTGCGCGGCCCACATCTGGTGCTGGCCCACATCGGAAGCCACGATGGCGTTGCCCTGCGAGATGCGATCGATTTCGCCCATGAGGTGCTGCGGCTTGATCTCGCTGTCGCTCTTCACCACCTCCAGCGGGTGTTCCTCTTTCCACTGGCGGATCTGCCGCCACCAGGCGCGCCGCGCCGCGGCCAGTTTCTCGTCGGCGGGCGGCTGGGTCTCCGCCAGCAGCTTGTTGAGCTTGGCCAAAACGCGCTTCACATCGCCGACGATGGGCACATCGGGGGCGCGGTTCTTGCCGATCTCGGCGGGGTCGATATCGACGTGGATCACTTTGGCATGCGGCGCAAAGGCGGCCAGACGGCCGGTCACGCGGTCGTCGAAGCGCACACCCAGCGCAATCAGCAGGTCGGCGTTGCTCATCGCCATATTGGCGGCGTAGCTGCCATGCATGCCGGGCATGCTGATGAAATTGGGATGCATGGAGGGGAGGCCGCCCAGGCCCATCAGGGTGTTCACCGCGGGCGTGCCGGCCAACTCGACGAACTCGCGCAGTTCTTGGGCCGCGCCCGCCGCTATAATTCCGCCGCCCGAATAGACCAGCGGACGCGCCGATTCCTGAATGAGCTGCGCGGCCCGGCGGATCTGGCCGGTGTGACCCTCGGTGAAAACCTTGTACCCCGGCAGATGAACCGAGGTGACCGGCTGGTAGTGCCCCTGGCCTTGCAGGACGTCCTTGGTAATATCCACCAGCACGGGTCCGGGCCGGCCGCTGGCCGCCACGTAGAAGGCTTCATGGATGGCCTGCCCCAGATCGTCGAGGTTCTTCACCAGGTAGTTGTGCTTGGTGCACGGGCGCGTGATGCCGAAGGTGTCGGCCTCCTGAAAGGCATCGCTGCCGATGAGCTTGGTGGACACCTGGCCGGTGATGGCGACGATGGGGATGGAATCCATCATGGCGTCCACGAGGCCGGTGGTCAGGTTGGTGGCGCCGGGGCCGGAAGTGGCGCAGCAGACGCCCACTTTCCCGGTGGCCCGCGCGTATCCTTCCGCGGCGAAGGCGGCATTTTCCTCGTGGCGCACCAGGATGTGGCGGATATGATGGTCGTACAGCATGTCATAAAGCGGGAGGGTGACCCCGCCGGGATAGCCGAACATGCAGTCCACGCCCTCCCGGACCAGGCATTCCAGCAGCATTCGTGCACCGCTCATCAACGTCGACATAGGTTCTTCCGCTCCCAAAAAGTGACTTGGAACAAGCCATACCTAACAAAAAAGGCCATCAGCCGGGTTTGTTTTCCCCGCCGATGGCCTTTGGAACTTAGTTCCCGCTGGCCGTCAGACGGGGCCGGCTACGATGACCAGAATAATAATGCTTACAGGAATCGCGATGGTGGGATTAAGCGCTTGAACCAGCCGGCCTGTATTGCGCGTGGGCATCGGGGACTGAACTCTGAGAATAACCCAGAAGTTTTGCAAATGCAAGTGGGCACAAGCATTAATTAAATTGATGAGGACATTTGGGGAGACCGGGCCGCGAGTGGAGCCGCCAGTAGTCATAAGGATGGATGGGCGCGGCGTGGGGCCGAGAGAAGGGGCGATGGTTGGGCGCGGGCCGCCAGCAGGGGCAGCGATGGAGTGGGGCCGCGAGCGGGGCGATGGATGGGAGCGGGCCGCCAGCAGGGGCAGCGATGAAGTGGGGCCGCGAGCAGGGGCGATGTATGGGTGCGGGCCGCCAGCAGGAGCAGCGATGGAGTGGGGCCGCGAGAAGGGGCGATGGATGGGCGCGGGCCGCCAGCAGGAGCAGCGATGGAGTGAGGCCGCGAGCAGGGGCATCGATGGATGGGACCGGAGTGGGGCCACGGGCAGGGCGAAGCGGACCTCGTGCCAGGGATCCAGCGAAGACGGCGGGGCGACGAGCAGGGCCAGCCTCATCAAGGGGAAAAAACGGGTTCGCTTCGCAGAGTTCATCTGGTTTGTTTTGTCGATGTTCAGTGGCAAAATGGGTCCGTTTGGCGATCTTGCCGGCGGTGCGACGGGGCAGCCGTACGAGGCAGTCCCGCAATGGGCAACTCTGGGCGGACGACCGGCACTGCCAGAGACGGCCGGGGATGCACAAAATGGGAACATCTCTCCATGACGCGGCGCCGTTGGGCCGGCTCGTTGCAGGGACTGGGCGAGAGGACCAAACGGGTTCGCTTCGTGCGGCGCATCCGGTTTGTTTTGTGCATGTTCAACGGCAAAATGGCTCCGTTTGGTAAAATTCCGCCGGCGAGTGTACGTGCTGGGACCGTGGCGTGCATAGGGTCGTTGCGTTCGGGATAAGCGTAGACGGTCACAGAGCAGTCTCCCGTTTCCAGATATAGCACGAGAGGAGGCTGGAGTCCGAAATCCGAGGGGCCAAGTTGTTGAAAAAACGAAGGTTGCGCTGTGAATGCTTTTGCGAACGGCGGTTTGCGTCAGGCCATGGCGGCGGTTCGATGCTTCACCCGGTAGCGGGATTGGTACGGCGCGCCGGGCGGCGCCGGTTCCAGGGGCCGCTCCGCATGGATCGAGTCCATCATGCCGGCAACGTACACAATCGACGGATCAAACCCAAATGCAGCGAGGGCCGCGCGGACTTGCGGCAGGCGCTCCTGATAAGCCGGGAACTCCACCAGGGTGGCCGCCTGGGTCTCTTCGCGGCCGTTGGGGTAGAGATACACCAGGGCGGCGTCGTGATAGATTTGCGGATTAATGGGAAAGTCGAGTTGCGCCAGCGCTTCCAGTAGGGATTCCAGGTTGCGCGGCTCCACGTTGATAGAAACGGACACCAGAGCACCCTCGCCGGTAGAAAGCGGGGGGCTGGCTGGCTCGGCGCCGGACCAGACGCTCATGTGATTCCTCCAGCATCCGGCGAAGCGGCCCACCAAAACAAAAAACCCTGGAGCCCAAAGGCGCCAGGGTCGAAATGTTTTCGAACAGACCGACTCACCTTTAGCACTTTTTTTCGTGGTTGCAATTAGCCAGGCCCCGGACGGACCCTAAATCAATCCACGTCACCTTCAGCATACTCCAAAGGGGCTAGCGGGGCAATAGTTTTGTTGGGTATCGCTTCGGAAACCTGCTCAACGTGCGTGAACTTCCGCCGGCTGCGCGCAAAAACGAGGCTGCCCTCCGCGGGGCTCACAAACTCTGGCCAACCGTGCCAGTTGTTGGCGAGTGGGGTTCCCGATCCCGGCCGCCTTGGCCAGGTCCTTCGGCACCCCCAGGAATACGGCTTTGTATGTTTCCACCGATTACCTCCGCCCCGAAAAGCCGCGTGCAAAATCCGCCACAGCGAGTGCAGTCTTTGCTTCGCCAGCCGATCCGGCAAACCCGTATTCCGCGGCAGCTTACGCCGGAACCCCGGATCCCGGCGGCCCGATCGCTTTCGCCTGAACGGCACCGCGCGTGCTCTAAGATTCCCAGCTTTGCAAATGATTTCGTAGGCTTGAGACTGACTATGCCTTGTTTCCTCCTGCTCATCATCCTGCTGTTTCCGCGCGTCGCGCTGGTGTTGATGTGGATCTACTCGACCTACCTGCAGCACGCATTCCACGGTGGCCTGGTGCTGCCGGTACTCGGCTTCATTTTCCTGCCGCTCACCACGATCGTGTACGCATGGGAAATAAACAGCAATATGCCGACGTCGGGAGTCAATCTTTTGTGGCTGCTGCTGGCGGTGATCTTCGATCTGGGCGGGCTGGGCGGCGGCGCGCATCGCCAATCGCGGCGCTGGTGAGCGGCACCGTCATTCCGAAGATGAGAGTGGCGGTCCTGTCGCCGGTAGCCTGGCGAACGCCTCCCCGGCAATATGGCGCCTGGGAGACGGTGGCCAGCAACATCACCGAAGGACTCGTCGCCCGCGGCTGGGATGTGACCTTGTTCGCCAGCGGTGATTCGGTGACTCGCGCTCAGCTTCATGCCGTGGTCGACAGAGGATATGAAGAGGATCCGGCAGCCGATCCGAAAGTAGCCGAATACCTTCACATCTCCGAAGCGTTCGAGCACGCTACCGAGTTTGACCTTATCCACAGTCACTACGACTTCATGGCGTTGACTTACAGCCGGCTGGTGAAGACGCCGGTCCTCACCACTATCCACGGGTTCTCGTCGCCCCGAATCATGCCCGTCTACCAGAAGTATCGTGACGGGTATTTTGTTTCCATCAGCGACTCCGACCGCGCGGCGGGGCTGAATTACCTGGCGACAGTCTACAACGGGATCGACCTCTCGTTGTACCCTCTGCGGGAATCCGGCGGCGACGACCTGATCTTTCTGGGCCGGATTCACCCGGATAAGGGTGTCCATCTGGCCATCGAGGTCGCACGCCTGAGCGGCCGGCGTTTGATCATCGCGGGAATCATCCAGGACGAAGTCTATTACCGGGAAAGGATTAAGCCGCACGTCGACGATCGAAGAGCCTGCTATATCGGGCCGGTGGGCGTGGCGGAAAAAAACGAATTGTTCGCGCGCGCCTGTGCTTTGGTCCATCTGAACACCATCCCGGAGCGATTCGGACTGGTGCTGGCGGAAGCCAATGCGGCCGGCGTGCCGGTGATCGCCATGGACCTGGGATCCTGCCGCGAGGTGATCAAGGACGGGCAGACGGGGTTTCTGGTCAACAACGTGAACCAGGCAGTCGAAGCACTCGCGCGCCTTTCCGAAATCGATCGCAGCACCTGCCGCGAGCGGGTTCGGCAATGCTTTTCGATCCAAACCATGGTGGAGGCGTACGAACGGGTTTACGCTACCGTTTTCGATCTGGAGGCGAAGAGAAGGTCATGAGGCCGGAGATCGTTAGACGATACGCCCGCAATCCCATCCTTACCAAGGCGGCGATTCCCTACCCGGTGGAGACCGTTCACAACGCCGCGGTGGTGAAGCATGAAGGCGAATACATCATGCTTTTCCGGTCCCATCTCCGCACGGGCCGGTCCATCATCGGTTTGGCCCGCAGTCCCGACGGATTCCACTTCACCGCCGATGCGGAGCCCTTTCTGGTCCCTGCGCAGGACGGCCCTTTTGCGGCCTACGAAGAGTTCGGCGTGGAAGATCCGCGCGTGACTCCGTTGGAAGGGGAGTACATCATCACCTACAGCGCCTACTCGCGAAATGGAGTGCGGATCGCCCTGGCCAGGACGAGTGATTTCCGCAGGCTGGAAAAGGTCTCGCTGATCACGGAAGCGGACTACCGGAATGTGGTGATCTTTCCCGAGAAGTTTGACGGACTGTATGCCCGGCTCGACCGTCCCCATTCGGAAATCGCGCCGTGGTCAATCTGGATTTCCTATTCTCCGGATCTATGCTTTTGGGGCCAATCGCAGCTCATCATGAGGCCCGAACCATATCACTGGGATGAAATGAAGATCGGTCCCGGCGCGCCGCCGATAAAGACGGACCGGGGTTGGCTTTCGATCTATCACGGAGTCTTCCAAACCATGGACGGGTCGGTCTATCGTCTGGGGGTTGCGCTTCACGACCTGCTGAATCCGGCGAAGATCATTGGCGTGTGCGACTCGTGGATTTTGCAGCCCGAAGATCCCTGGGAGATCACTGGATATGTTCACAACGTGGTCTTCACCTGTGGCGCCGTTCCGGAATCCGATGGAACGGTAAAAATCTATTGGGGCGGCGCAGACACGGTCATGTGTGTGGGTGAAGCGAATATCTCCGACCTGGTCGCGCTGTGCCTGGATCACGGCAGGCCGGCAAAGTAGCCCGCTAATCTCTTTCCTGTAAGTGTGTAGTCTGGCTGATGCGTTAAATGCAAATGCGCTGCGGGCGAAACAAAACTGATGCGGGGTCGAAAAGTACGACTCGATGTATATGTCCAAAGGAAGCTGTGGAAGCATAACGTGGCGGGTGGCCGGAACCATGAACGCTGGGGTGGCTAACTTGACCGCGACTTCACCCGAGCCTTCGGTGGACAAATGCGGGGCCGCCGCTGCGGCTACGATCACCGTGGCCCGTGTGCCCTACTGCAAGACCATGGAGGCACGGTAGAAGTCGGATCGCGCGTACATTCCGGTACTGGCATGGTTTCCGATAAGCTCCCGACAAGTGGGTTTTCATTCCATTGAGTCTGACGCACCGGGTCGGTGTGCTTGGCCCGCTGGTAGTCTCCAGAGTCCACGTATAGACAGCGCTACGGCTAGTTGCTTGCCAGCAGTTTCTGTATTCCCTCGGTGCCGATCGGATGACCACCGCACGGTACGTTCCACTGGGTCACTTGCGTGTACACCAGGACTGGCCCCGGCTGGCCAGCCGCTTGCAGGAACGACAGAGCAAATGTGTTCGTACCCGGGTTGTCATAGTTGTAACCGGGCGACCGGAACCGTTCCACGCAGCCTTGCGGCGCCGACCAGGTGGCGACGCCGTTCTTGATGGTCGCCGTACCAAAGACGCGGTCGGGGAAGGAATCGGAATAGCTCGACCAGACCATCACTTGCGAGCCATTCTGAGAGAGCTTGATTCTCATCGGCGGACCGCTGGCCGGCCGCATCTCAGCCCAGACGCCCGAAAAGGCGGGAGGCGGCGGCGCGGAGTTGGTGTCCTGCTGGGCAGGCAGGGTTTGCGCGTCTAGGAACAGGGCAAACGCAATCAGCGCTACGAAGGTACGTCGAACACGGAGCATGGTTTCCCTCCTGTCGATCAGATTACCAGGTATTTCTGTTCTGAAGCCCCGGTACGGTTCAGTACACCATGAATAGCTGTAAAGCCAGAGCGTCCCCGAGGTGAGCTTTTTCGATTCCGTGCCCATGCAGATAAAGTATCTGTTTTGTGGAGCCGTCTGCGCTAAGGCGGGCCGAAATAGAGCTGAGCTTAGGAGTGCTAACAATATGCGAGAGACCTTAGCCCTTAGAGACCGAACCCCGCCGTTTTGGGACATTGACGTGGTCACGTCAAGCAGTATACAGCACAGCGATTGTTTGTATTTGTCTACCGGGGTGAAGTCTTTTATTAATAGCAACTTGCGGCCACGATGCCGGGCAAATCCCAGGGAAGGGAGTAGTCTTTTGAAGAAAGGGCTGGACTTTTGGGCGGCGATTGATTATCCTGATCCTTCCCCATGCAGGCGCCCTGCACTCCAAACAGCTACCAAGAACGGGTCGAGCAACTCGAACGCGACAATCGCCTTTTGCAGCAACAGCTCGAACAGGCTCGGTTTAAAAATAAGCGGTTGAAGAAGCGGCTGGAGCGATTAGAGAAGGATTTGGAAAAGTCACGTCGCGCTGCCCATCGTCAAGCCGCCCCCTTTTCCAAAGGGGAACCCCAGGCGGAACCGAAGACGCCAGGCCGCAAAGCGGAAAACGGGCTTTCCGGAAACTTGCCTGCCCTCCACACGAATCCGTTTTTCGGTCTCGGTGGGTCGGCGACAATGGCCGTCCGCCCCGCTCAGTGCGTTAAGTGAACCGTATTGACGTCAAGCTCGGCTTCGGCTTCCGGCGCGAGGATTAATTCGGCCATTAATGGGGGTTCTGCTCAGAGGAAAGCCGCGCCAGACCACGGCGTTTCACATCCGTGGCAAGGCACGTCACGTCTTCGCGGGTCGTGATTCTGCGGCCCTCGCCTAATGCCAGGGATGCCTCGGCGCTCTCGATGGCTGCAAGTATCTCGATGCGCCGCCGCTCGCGTTCTTCCCACATCGACAGCGCTTCAAGCACCGCATCTTCTTCGCGCTGGAGCCGGCCAGTCTCAATGGCATGTCGAACGAAGGCCTTTTGATCGGGGGTAAGCTGCACGTCCATGGCTTTCAGATTACGGAGGGCGCAGCCGGGTGTCAAGTTTTGGAAGCCTGACGGAACTCGGGTCCGGGCGCGGCATTAGCGAGCCCGGCTAATCGAACGGGTAACGCCGCAAATCCATACGTCCGTGCACCACATGCATGATGCTCACGTCCGGCACCACAACCCGGTAGAAAATGAGGTACTCGCCTACGGGGAAGCTCCGGTAGCCCGGACGTATTTCGTCGCGCTGCCGGCCGGCATACGGCGTGCCCCCCAGCAGCCGGAAATGACGCGTCAACAGGTCGATGAAGCGGTCGGCGGCTGGCTCGTTGTCCTCGGCAATGCGCCGCCAGATGTTGAGTACATCGCGGCGCGCGCGTCTGGTCAGTCATTACGCGATCAGCAGGGCGGTTTGCTATCGCGCAGTGTACGCGCTTCGCGCTTCAACTCGGCGGCCAGTCGCGGCAGCGTCTCGTCGGTGTAGTCGGCATGGCGCCCAGCTTCCAAATCGGCCTCGGCTTCATCAAGCGCCGCATTCAGCTCCAGGAGCCGCCGCTCGCGTTCTTCCCACAGGGACAGCGCTTCAAGCACCGCATCTTCTTCGCGCCGGAGCCGGCCGGTCTCAATGGCGTGTCGAACGAAGGCCTTTTGAGCGGGGGTAAGCTCGACGTCCATGGCTTTCAGATTACGGAGCGCGCAGACGGGTGTCAAGCCGGCCGAGTGCGTAAACGGATTCGGGAAAGTCCCCACCAGAAGACCGCTCCCTGCGGTCGCGGCTCTGTAACCCACGCCGAATCAGCATGACCTTAGCAGAGCCGCGACCGTCAGGGAGCGGTTGACGCCGCCGAACCGTGAAATCCCGAATCCGCTTAAGCACCCAAGCCGGCCTCAGCGGTTCAGGCTCTTCCGAATTTCGATATCGCCGTTCTGGTCGTTGAGGCGCAGCGGGCAGCTTCCCTCGCCGATGCGGCCGTGCAGCGAGCCGTGCTGCGAGCCGGCCAGCTCGCCAGTCACCCGCATTTCATGCTCGGTGCGGATGGCGCCGAAGGAAGTGCTGGCGGTGACCTGGTAGCCCGGTCCACCGGCCGGCACCGCTACGTGGATGGGGCTGAAACTGGTGCGCACCGAGATGGGCTGGCATTCCAGGCCGGGCTTGGCGGGGTGGGCATCCACGGTCACCGAGCCGTTGTTGTTCTCCACCGTGACCGGTCCCGCGGCGGAATCCAGACGCACTTCGGCAAACGAGGTCTTGGCGTAGATCTCGCCCGCCACGGCGGCCAACTTGATAGGGCTGTTGCCGGCGGTGATGCGCGCGCCGCCCTTGATGTCGCGGAGATCCACGGTCGCGAAGCTGGTCTCCACGGTGGCGGTCCCGCCCACTTCCTGGCCGGTGACGGAGGTATTCTGCGCGTGCACGGTGAGCGATTTCCCGATCCTGGCGAATTGCACATGGCCGAAGGAGGTCTCAAAATCGGCGACACCCCCGACGCCATTGGCCGTGATGTTGCCGTTTTGGTTGTGCACGTTCACGTCGGATTTGGCCTCCGAAACCACCACCGGTCCGAAGCTGTTGGAGATGGTGGCAACGCCGCCGACCCGGGCGGCTTCGATCTCGCCGTTGTTGCTGTGAATGGTCAGGCTGCGCCCGGCGTTGGTGACGTGGATCTTGCCGAAGCGGTTGGCGATGTCCAGCGTGCCCGAGACATCGCCGGCGGTCACCGCGCCGTTGGTGTTGCGGATAATCACGTCGCCTTCATTCCCGCGTACCTCGACGCTGCCGAAGCTGTTTTCGATCTGCTGGCGGCCGCGGCCCATCGAGAGGGTCACGTTGCCGTTGCCATTGACGATGGTGGAGCCCGAGTGCGGGCCGATGAGGCTGACCGCGCCGAAGCGGTTGCGCACTTCTAGCGGAGCAGCCTCCGGAAGGTCGAGGTCGTAATCCACGCGGAATCCGGTGTTCGAGGACCCGCTCGAGCTGGGGAATTCGGTGCGCACGGCGAGCGAGCCGCCGCCCTCGTCGATGGCGATCCGGATGAGATCGGCGCACCGGCGCGCCTCGGCGACGGTCGGGGCCGAACACTGTATGGTGGCCCAGATGGCCGCCTCGCCCTTCGGCTGGGTGTGAATCGTGACATTGCCAAACGAGTTCTCGATTCGAAAGCCGTGGCCGGCGGCCAGGGTGACGGTCCGGCTGAATTCCCGGCGGAATTCTTCGCGAGCCTGCGCCGTGAGGGCACACCCGCAGACCAGCGCCAACTTAATTGCGGTTCGCATTTTCCACCCACTCCCGCAGGGTTCGCTGCTTCTCGCGGTAGAGCGAGGCGAGCTGGCCCTGCAAATAGACGTTGTAACGGTTGCTCTCGACATTGGCTTTGAGATCCGCGATGGCCGAATCGAGCACCATGAGCTTTTCGCGGTAGACCGCGGCCAGAGGAGACGGCGATTCCTCCAGGGCCGGCCCGGCCAGGGCGGAGAGCTTGTCGATGGACCGGCTGTAGGCCGCTTCGGCCTGCTGCACTTCGCGCAGGGCGTCCTGCGTGAGGAACTGGCGCGTGCGCGGGCCCCAAGGGCCCCCCGGGCTTCGCCAGGGCTGGGAGAGCGCCAGCGCCAGCGTGATCACGGCAGCGGCGGCCAGCCCCCAGCGCCACATGGGAACCGGCCGGCGGGCGGGGTGCCCTTTAGCCCCGGCGGCGAGCGCGGACTGGATGCGCGGCCACAGCTTGGGACTGTCCCATGCCTCGCGCAATTGCGGAGCGATCCGCGAGATTTCGGCCCACAGGAAAAGCTGCCCGGCGCAACGCGGGCAGTTTTGTGCGTGCGCCCGGGCGTCGGGCATCAGTTCGGGGGTTGCCAGCGCCCGGTCAAGGTCTTGGCATTGAAAGATCATCGGTGCGCCTCCGTGAGCAGGCGTTTCAGTTCCTTTTTGGCCTCGAAGAGCCAGGCCTTGGATGTGCCTTCGGGGATCTCCAGAATGGCGGCGATCTCGGAATGGCGCAGGCCCTCCACTTCAAACAACAGAAACACCATGCGATGTTTGGGATGGATGCGTCCGAGGACATCCCGCAGGGCCACGCGCAGGGCGATCTGCTGGTTCGGCGCGGGGCCATCGGGAGGGGCTTCAGCTTCGCGCCGCCGCCGGCGGGTGATGTCGTAGCAGACGTTGATGACGATGCGGCAGAGCCAGGTTCCGATGCTCGACTGCCCCTGGAAGCCACGAATCGACCGGTGCAGCTTGAGGAAGGTTTCCTGCACGGCGTCCTCGGCGTCCTGGCGATTGCCGACGATGTGGTACGCGATGCTCTTAAGGCGCGTGCCGTGGGCCTGGTACAGCTCTTCCAGCGCCGCGACGGTGTGGGTTGGTTCGGCCCTGGGGATCGGGTTGGTCAGTGCCAGTTGGCTCGCCCCTACCATTCGCTGGTTGGACGGATGGCGGGGGGCTAAGGTTGGAAAAAATGTGGGGACGCCGATCCGTCCCAGACCCCAAGGCGATTTGTCACGTTTTTCTGCTAAAAAACTTGACATTGGCAGTCGCGTGGCAGATGCTTGGAGTATGAGGGGATATCGCAGACTGCCGGCCGGCCCAAGGCCCATCGGGGCTTCCGTCCGGCGCCGCATCGAACGGGGAGGCGAGAGGCTGTGGAGACTGGCGGATTTCCGGGATCTTCCCTTTACCGCTGTGGCGCAGGCGCTGTCACGCCTGCGGCGAGAGGGAAAAGTTGAGCGCTTAAGCAAGGGTGTGTACTACCGCACACGAGAGACTGCCTTGGGCAAGAGCCGCCCGAACCCCGCCTCGATCCAGAAACTGGCTTCCCAGCGCAAGACTGTTTTTCCCGCGGGCATTGCCGCGGCGAATCTCCTTGGCTTCACCACACAGGTTGCCAGGCGGGGTGAGGTTGCCACAACCGGCCTCAGCCTGCCCAGGAAACTGATCGGCGGCGATACCGTCATCCACACGCGCCGGCCCGAAGCTTGGGCCAAGCTTTCCGAGACAGATGCCGCGATGCTGGACTTCTTACGCCGCTCGGGCAAGACCAGCGATCTACCACCGGAAGAAACCATTCGTGGAACCCTAAAACTCTTGTCGGAGCATGGCCGCTATGAGCGGTTGCTCAAAATCGCCGCTTCCGAGCCTCCGCGGGTGCGCGCGATGCTCGGAGCGATTGGAGAGCAGCTCGGTAAGAACAAAGCCGCACTGCAGCGACTCCGGGATTCCCTCAATCCGTTCTCACGATTCGATTTTGGATTGCTGTCGGGGTTGCCAAAAGCTCGTGAATGGCAGGCCAAGGAACGCCGGTTGCATGAAGCTGTTTGAGGATCCCGATTTCGAGCAGGCGATACTCCAGGCGGCGGAGCATTTTCGCCCGCGAGGGTTGCGCCCGGCGATCGTCGAAAAGGACTACTACGTCACGGAGGCGCTCCGACTCATTGCTGCCGCCGCCGGCGACACGGTCATTTTCAAAGGCGGCACGAGTCTTTCGAAGGGATTGAACCTCATTCAACGGTTTTCGGAGGACATCGACATCTTCCTCGACCCTTCGGCGTTCGAAACGGCCTTGGGCGCGAGAGCGATCGATCGCGAGCTCAAGAAACTCCGCGACGCCGTCGGCGCGCACCCGGCGCTCACATTTGTCGCGACCGAGAGCCAAACCATCGGCGGATTCGGACGGAACGATGGCTTCTCTTACATTCAGCGTTTCGGCGGGCCGGGCGAAGTTGCCAACCGGGTTCTTCTGGAAGCTGGCACCGCGAGCGGCCGTGAGCCCACCGCGGTCGTTGAACTGCGCTCCTACCTGGGTGAATTTCTGGGGAGCAGGAATGTCTCGTTGGGCGCCGAGGACGAAGCCAAGTTTTCAATGCGGCTGCTGCATTTCCGGTGGACGTTCGTCGAAAAGATGTTCGCCATCCACGGCAAGGTGGAACTGCTCAAACGCGAGGGAAGAGCGCTCGGCTCTTACGCCAGGCACTACTATGACCTGTTTCAACTGGCCGCTCAACCCGAAGTCACCGCGATGCTTAACTCCGCCGAATACACGGCGATCAAGGCGGACTACGACCGGATCAGCCGCGCGCATTTCTCGAAGAGCTATTTTTGCCCCGACGAGATGAGTTTCGCGAAGAGCGACGCGCTCTTTCCTCCGGCGGGCCTGGCGGCGGACATTAGGGCAGAATACGAGACGCAATGCCGGATGCTCTGTTACGGCCCCTACCCAACATGGGCCGAAGTTCACCCGATTCCTGGAATTTCGTGAACTGCTATGAGAAGCCCGGCGCACTCCGGTTGCCGGCAATGTAGCAGGGATGCTCCTGAGGTGTGCGTCCTGGGGCCCGGTACAGTCTCCAGCACTATAATGTAGGGGAAGAGACCGATGGAGAGCATCACGGTAGAATCCATTCCGATCATGGTCGGGCGGGAGGAGGACGGCCGCTGGTGGGCCGATATCGAGTCGATGCCGGGGGTGATGGCGTACGGTACAACCCGTGAGTCGGCGATCGCCGCCGTACGAGCGCTTGCGCTGCGCGTTGCCGCCGATTGCATGGATCACGGTGAGGAGATCCCCGAACCGTTCACCAAGGTCTTTTCGGTGGGATGAGCCGCTGGGGATCGGTCGGCCCTGAGCCTCTCGCGCAGGCCGGTTAGAAGACCGGACCGCAGCCTGAGGATTTGTAGCGGCGCAGTGCCTTCCGGTAACGCGGCGGCTGCAAGGCCGGATCGCCGCGACTGATCTTGCCGACCGGAATCTACTCTGCCGCGAACGGCAGCTTGCGGACCCGCAGGCGGCGCCGCCGAAACACGGCGACACATCCGCTCAGCAACTCCGGCTCAAGCACGGGCAGAGCGGGGAGCAGGATGTCGATGTAATCCTGGACGCTCAGCAGATTCGGGTCCCGGAAGAGAATGAACGAGGGGTGGTGCGCTTCCTGGCCCGCAAGAATCGCGCTGAAGTCGGAATCCGCTGAAACGACGATCCTGTTCTCCAGCAGCGCTCGCGCGACGATCTGGCTGTCCTGAGCCGCCTGGATTCCGTATTCCCGGACGTGGACGGCGTCGTGTCCGGCCGCGCGAAGCAGGTCGGCCAGTCCCGGCGGCAATGCATTGTCGACCAGAAACTTCAAACTGATTGGGGGAGAAGTAGTTCCCGCTCCATGGCGGAAGCGGCGGCGAAGCGCAGACACTCGCGGATATCTTCCGTCTCAAGATCGGGGTATTCGGACAGAATCTCATGCTCCGTCAGACCGCCGGCGAGCAATCGCAGCACGGTGGCCACGGGAATCCGCAGGTGGCGCACACAGGGCAATCCGCCCATCTGGGCCGGATCGACTGTAATGCGCTCGAAATTCTTCATTCGTGTCCCGCCGACCATTGTCGCAGCTACCGCCCTCTCGTGCAATCAGGCGTAGCGCCCAGGGCTGACGAGGGGGCTCGACGGCATGGCATGCCCGCCGGCCGGAAGCAAGGCGCCGCACGCTATCCGGTCGGGTGACATGGGATGATTAGTGTGGGAGGCCGAATGACGGGGATACCAAGAGTGATGCGGTCTGTCGCCGGCAAGATCATCGACGACGACTGGTCTGAGAGTGAATCTCCGGATGGCGATCGGTCCTTCTACGTGATAGGAGCGGAGGCCTAGTGGGATGATGTGAAATCAGGCGGAAGCTATACAACGTGTCTTGTCGGTCCGGGGCCAAAGGCCGGGCCACTTGCAGAGCACATAATACGTTCCCAGGTGGCCGGTAGTCGCCGTGACGAACACCTCAAGCGCGAGAGAAGGCTTCTCGAACAGGTCGGCGTTTCACCAGCAACGATTGATCGCTTCATCGCTGGTGATACGCATGAGGTAGCCAGTCTCTTTCCCAAGTCGATGCCCCTTGGGGATGCTTGGATCTCATTCTGCCATTTCTGGAGGCCCTTCGAGTTTCGGTAGGGGAGCCCACCCTGGATCATGAAGAAGCGCAGGAGATTGCCGCGGCTAGAGAGAAGCTCTGCTTGCGCGAGGTTGTACGGAAGTACGCAAAGATCGTGGCCCGATGGGAACAGCTTGACCCACTGCCGTTTTATGACTTGCAGTTTGAAGAGGCATCCAAGGCGTACCTCTACGGCTTCTACAGGTCGAGGGTCGTCCTGAGCGCGAGCGCGCTAGAGAAGCACCTGAAGCGAGCCGCTGGCGTTGATGAATTGCGCGGCTATCCAGACCTCGTCGAGGATGCCGCCGTCTGCTTGGTCATGGGTCTGGCCTGAATTGACCAAGCCAAGAGCGTTTTCAGGGTTCGCAATAACGTGGTCCGCAAGGATCATGCTCCGACTCACGACGAGGCCGGGGAGGTACTGAGCAACACCAGGGGCGTGCTCGCTGGAATTCTGCCGGCAGCGCAGGATGCCGATTGTACTTTGCGGTTGTCGCATTGGCCGCCCCACGGCCCCTACTTCTGCAAAAAGAAGTGCCCCGCGAACATCGCGTCGATCCCCGACGAATAAAAACTGCGCACGGCGTCGCGCGGCGTGCAGACCAGCGGCTCGCCGAACAGGTTGAACGAGGTGTTGTAGAGCACCGGCAGGCCGGTGGCCTCCCCGGCCGCGTGCAGCAGCCTCCAGTAGAGCGGGTTCTCCTCGCGGTCCACCGTGTGGACGCGCACCAGGTCGCTGGCCAGGATGGCGGCGGCGAAGCGCTCGCGGTGCGCCGGCTTCACGCGCCCCACGGTGGATAGGAAGCGCGCGTTGGGACCGACCTCGAAATATTCGCCCGCCAGTTCCGCCGGCACGGACGCCGCGAATTTGCGGAACGGCTCGCGATGCTTGATGAACAGGTTCAAATTCTCGGTGGAATACGGGTCCAGCGGAGAAGCCAGAATGCTGCGGTTGCCCAGCGCGCGCGCGCCGAACTCCATGCGGCCGTGCATCCAGGCCACGATGCGGTTGTCGTTGAGCTGCTCGACCGCCCGATGGACGATCTCGTCGGTGGTCAGCAGGTATTGGAACCGCAGCTTGCAGTTCTCGACCACCTGCTTGGTTTCCGCGGCGCTGTATTCCGGCCCCAGGCACAGCGTCTGGAGCGTCACCCGCCGTTGTTGGCGAAAGGCTCCGTGCCAGGCGTCGAGCGCCGCGCCAATAGCCGTCCCGGCGTTGCCCGCTACCGGTTGCACAAAGACCTTCCGAAATTCGGAGCGGGTCTCCAGCGCCGAGACCAGCAGCGCGTTCAGTCCCATTCCTCCGGCCAGGCAGAGATTCCGGCCGCTGCCCGCCATTTGGATGGCCGCGGTTTCGGCCGCTCGCTGGATGCCCGCCGCCACATGCGCCCGCAGCGGCTCCCCAAGGGCCTCGCCTTCGCGCAGCCCCAGCCGTTCGTAGAACCGCGCGCTGAATCCGCCGCGGCCGAGGCGCTCGGTCGAGAAATACGATCCATCGATGCGCGGCCCGCGCTCGGAGAGCCGCAGGATGTCGAGAAACAGGCCGCTGAAGCGATCGTCACCGCCCACCGACAGCCACTGCACCTTGTGCTCCTCTTCGCGCGCTTCGAAGCCGAGCAGCTCGGTGACGCGGCCGTAGAGATCGCCGATCGAATCCGAAACATAGTGTTCCCGGTCGAGCGTGATTTCGGCGCCCCGCGCCAGCCAGCGCGCTCCCGATCGAAAGTCGCCGCCGCGATCCAGCGTCAGGACGGTGGCCTCTTCGAAGGGCGAGAGGTAATAGGCCGAAGCCGCGTGCGCCTGGTGGTGATCCACCACCAGCAGCCGGCTGGCCGGAAAGCGCGCGCGCAATTGCAAATGGAAATCGGTGCCCGGAATGGGGCGCGCCACCGCCACCGCATCCACGTCTTCGGGCTTGGCGCGGGCCAACTCCAGGCAGGTGGCGATGGCGCGTTCGGGCATCTCCGCGCGATCGCTCCACGGCCGCCGGCGGCGCACCAGCTTGGATTCCTCCACCGCGGCGACCAGCTCGCCATCTTTCAGAACGGCGGCCGCGGCATCGCCCAGAAGGCCGCCGATTCCCAGGATCAGCATGGCCGCTTATTTGCCCTTTTCCCGCTTCTCGATCCTGGCCCAGGTGTCGCGCAGCGCCACCGTGCGGTTGAAGACCGGCTTGCCCGGCGCGCTGTCCGGATCCACGCAAAAATATCCCAGGCGCTCGAACTGGTAGCGGCCCAGCACCGGGGCATCCGCCAGGCTGGGTTCCAGTTTGCAATCGGTCAGTACCTCTAAAGACACTGGATTCAGATTGGCCCGGAAATCCCGCCCCTCGTTGGGATCCTCGGTCGTAAACATGTTCTCGTAGATCCGCACCTCGGCTTCGATGGCGTGGGCCGCCGAGACCCAGTGAATGGTGGACTTCACGCGGCGCCCATCCGGAGCGTTGCCGCCGCGGGTAGCCGGATCGTACGTGCAGTGGATTTCGATCACTTCGCCCCACCCGTTCTTCACCACGCTGGTACAGGTCACGAAGTAGCCGTACCGCAGCCGCACTTCACGCCCCGGCGAGAGGCGGAAATACTGCTTGGGCGGGTCCTCGCGGAAATCGTCCCGCTCGATGTAGATCTCGCGCGAGAACGGAACCTTGCGCGTGCCGGCGGAAGCGTCCTCGGGGTTGTTGACGGCCTCCATCTCTTCCACCTGGTCCTCGGGATAATTGTCGATCACTACGCGCAGCGGCCGCAGCACGGCCATCACGCGCGCCGCGCGCCGGTTGAGATCCTCGCGCACGTGATGCTCCAGCAGGCCCAGCTCGACGATGCCGGTGGTCTTGGATACGCCGATGGATTTGCAGAAATTGCGGATGGCTTCCGGCGTGTAGCCGCGCCGCCGGATCCCGGCCAGCGTCGGCATGCGCGGATCGTCCCAGCCGCGCACGTGCCCCTCCTCGACTAAGGTGAGCAGCTTGCGTTTGCTCATCATCGTGTAAGTCAGGTTGAGCCGGTCGAACTCGATCTGCTGCGGATGATAGATGCCCAACTGCTCCAGGTACCAGTCGTAGAGCGGCCGGTGATCCTCGAACTCCAGCGTGCAAATCGAGTGCGTGATGCGCTCGACGGAATCGGACTGGCCGTGCGCGAAATCGTACATCGGATAGATGCACCACTGGCTCCCCGTGCGGTGATGCCCGGCGTGCAGGATGCGGTACATCACCGGGTCGCGCATGTTCAGATTGGCCGAGGCCATATCGATTTTGGCGCGCAGCGTGCGCGAGCCGTCCGGAAACTCGCCGGCCTTCATGCGCTGGAACAGATCCAGATTCTCCCCGATGGACCGGCCGCGATAGGGACTCGGCGTGCCCGGCTCGGTGAGCGTGCCGCGGTACTGGCGCACTTCTTCGGCCGTCAGATCGCACACATACGCCTGGCCGGCGCGGATCAACTGCAGCGCCCACTGGTACAACTGGGGGAAATAGTCGGAGGCGTAGAACAGCCGGTCTTCCCAGTCGAAGCCCAGCCAGCGGACGGTGTCCATGATCGAATCGACGTATTCGGTCTCTTCCTTTTCGGGGTTGGTGTCGTCGAAGCGCAGATTGGTCTTGCCGCCGAATTCGGCCGCCAGTCCGAAATTCAGGCAGATCGATTTGGCGTGGCCGATGTGCAGATAGCCGTTCGGCTCGGGGGGGAAACGCGTGTGTACGCGTCCCTGATACTTGCCGGTCCTGAGGTCCCCGACGATGATGTCGCGGACGAAGTTGGAAGGGCCGGCCAC
The DNA here is from genome assembly GCA_052144935.1 of Bryobacteraceae bacterium. Lineage (GTDB taxonomy): Bacteria > Acidobacteriota > Terriglobia > Bryobacterales > Bryobacteraceae > JOPF133. The sequence goes on along the minus strand of JBKQPR010000094.1, from coordinate 14,630 downwards.
CGGGGTTTCACCGCCCGGCTCCGGCTGGGTAGGCTTGGAGGGATTCATATGGCTTTCAGTATTTCCATGGCGCGATCGATGCGCCGCAGGCACGTCTCGCGGCCCAGCGCTTCCAGTGTGCCAAATAGCGGCGGAGCGGTCTTGCGTCCGCACACCGCCACGCGAATGGGTTCGAACATCTGGCCGGGCTTGATGCCCAGGCTGGCGGCCGCCCCGCGCAACGCCGCTTCCAGGCCATCGTGCGTGAACCCGGCGGTGGCCAGCACGCCGCGGGCGCACTCAAGCACGCGCAACGCCAGAGCGGCGTCACCCTTCTTGGGGATCAGCTCGGATGCCGCATACGGCGGCAACTCCTCCACGAAGAAGAAATCGGCCACCGTGAGAACGTCGTTCAGCAGGCGAATGCGCTCCTGGATCAGCGGCGTGATGCGCAGCATCTTCTCCGGCTGGATGGCGAACCCGGCGGCTCGCACCACCGGCAGAAGCTGCGCCGACAACTCCTCGACCGGCATGGTGCGGATGTGCTCGGCGTTCAGCCAGACGGCCTTGGGGTCGAAGGGGTCGGCTTCGGTGAAGTTCACCACCGCGTTGCTGCGATGAATGCCTTCCAGCGTGAACGCTTCAATCAGCTCGTGGCGCGTCAACTGCTCGCGATCGTTCTTGGGCGACCAGCCCACCAGGCAGAGGAAATTGATGAACGCCTGGGGCAGAAACCCGCTGTCGCGGTAGGTGGTGACGCTGACTACGGGACCGTGGCGGCGCTTCGACAGCTTGGTTCCATCGGGCGCGGTGAGCAGCGGCACGTGCGCGAAGCGCGGCGGCGCGCAACCCGCGGCTTCGAAGATCAGCACGTGCTTGAAGGTGTTGGTGAGGTGGTCCTGGCCGCGGATGATGTCGCTGATTCCCAGATCGGCATCGTCGGCGCAGGAGGCCAGGTGGTACGTCGGCATGCCGTCGCTGCGCAGGAGCGCGAAGTCCTCGATATCGGCGGTGGCTTTGACCTGTTCGCCGTAGACGCCGTCGGTGAAACGCACGTGCTCCACCTGGCCGCGCGGCACGCGGAAGCGCAGCGCGAAGGGTTCGCCGGCGGAGGCGCGCCGGTCGCTCTCGGCGGCCGGCAGATCGCGCATCCCGGCGTTAAAGAGCCAGGTTCCCTGCGCGCCCGATTTCTCGGTCTCTCCGCCTTGCGCGGGAGTGAAATCGCGATAGGCCAAGCCCTTCCGGAAAATCGCTTCGGCCAGCTTGCGGTGCAGGGCCACACGCTCGGATTGCTTGTACTCTTCGTCCCAGTCCAGATCCAGCCAGCGCAGTCCTTCGAAGATGGAGTGGAGCGACGCCTCGGTGTTCCGCCCCACGTCGGTGTCGTCGATCCGTAGAATCATGGCGCCGCCGTTATGACGGGCGTACAGCCAGTTGAAAATGAAGGTGCGGGCGCTCCCGATGTGCAAAAAGCCCGTGGGAGACGGCGCGAAGCGGACTCGCAGCATGTAAGTGCCAGTATAACAAGGCGCTATAACCGGACGCTGGCGTACGGCAAGCCGGATGGCACGCCGAGTGCAACGGAGAAGGACAGTTTACTTGGGAGGGTTTCAAAGACCGCTCCCTGACGGTCGCGGCTCAGCGGCGTTACCGAGCCGCGACCGTCAGGGAGCGGTCTTTGTCCGCTACGGCATCAGCACTACCTGCGTGCGCCAAAAAGCGAATTTTTGCGCCGTGGGATCGAATACCGACACCTGGCACGTGTAGGTGCCACTCGCCAGCTTCGCCAGCGGCACGCTGAACCTCAACGGCAGCGACTTCGACTTCGGATCCAGCCCGTCGTTAACCTGCAGCGGCGCCGATTCGAACGCCTTGGTTTTTCCGCGAATGAAGCTCACCGTGGCTACCAGCGGCTCGGTGGTCTCGGCCGCCGGCTCGTAAGCCTGCAGATACACGTACATCTCCTGGCTCTTCCTGAACACGTTCGTCACGCTGGGCACCAGCTTCTTGTTATCTTCGATCAGCGGGTTGGCGGACAGCAGCTTCCTGTCGTGCTCCGCGGTGAACACAGCCTGGCTCAGGTCCTGCCGCTGGCTGCTCAACACCACCGAGCTGATGGGCAGCCGCTTCTGCTCGGTGGTCAGATCCGGCACGGTGAATTTGCGGTCGTAGGTGCCGATCTTGCCAGTGGTATTCTCCCGCGCCACAAAGCGCAGCGAGTAATTGCCAGGCGGCAGGGTGAAGCCGGAATCGTATTCGATAGGATGCTTGGCAAGGTCCTGGGCGGTGGCGTCCTTCAGCTTGAACGGGGTGAAGTCGCGCACGTTCTGCACCGTCTTGCCGGCCGCATCCTTCACCACTCCGATGAAGTCGATGGTGGTGCTGTCGGCGCCGCCATGCCGCGCCAGTTCCAGTTCGCTGCCCGGGATCTTGGCCACGATGGGAACGAAATAGCGGTCCTTCGCCAGGCGGAAGTAGTCGATCTCCATGGCGATGTCGATATCGGTAACCGGGTCGCCCAGCATCAGCGCCTGGGTAAGCGCGTTTTCCTTGTCGGTGGCGTTGAACTGCTTCCACTCCTTGCCCGCGTAGTAGCCGCGGCGGTAATCGAACTTGGAGAACTTGGCCTGCAGGGTGGCATCCTTCATGGTGATCTTGACGGCGCGGAAGTGGCCGTCCATCTTTTCATTGTGGCTGTAATAGCCCAGAATGTAATAGCTGGACATATCCTTCTGCGCCTGCTGAATTCCCACCGCCAGGTCGTTGTTATCCAGCAGCGCCTTGCCGCCCGTGTCGGTAGCCAGCGTGAACAGGGTTTCCTGCTGCCCCTGGAAGTTGCTCTGCCCGGCGCGCGCCGAGCTGCCCGTGTACATGCCGGAGCCGCCCGGAGAGGACTTGGTGGCGTCGCCCAGCGGCGCCGAAGCCACCAGGCCGCGCGCGTCGATGGGGTAGAAGGCAACGTTGGCGCGAAGGGCCGCGTTCACGGTGGCCTGCAACTGCGCCTGGTTGTCCGTCCCGTTGCGCGTCATCCCGCTGGCGAAGTAAACCAGGGCCTTCTTCTCGTTCAGCGAGCCGAGCATCTTCACGGCCGACTCCAGCGCCGATAACTGGCGGTCGGTGTTGAAGATGTTGAATTCCGTGTCGTCCTGTGTGAAGGCCGCGCCAGTGTCCGAAGTGCTGTCGTCGCTAGTGGCCTCATCGAAGCCCTGGCCCTCGCCGATGGTCAGCTTCTTGATGTCCTTCAACAGCGCGTCGCGGTCGTCGGTGAAGTCCTCCACCACGTTGATGTCGTTGGAGAAGGTCATGATGGCCATGAGGTCCGATTTGGTCATCTGGCTCTTCAGGAACTTCTCGGCGGCGGTTTGGGCGCGGATCTGGTCGTTCAGCGGCATAGAGGTCATATCGAAAAACATGACCATCAGGCGGCGGTCCTGGTACTTGATATCGCCAGGCTTCTCCGGCGCGATCTGGTTGGTCGTCACCGCTTTGGGCTGGTCTTTGGGCTGGTCGGCGGGCTTCTCTTCGCGCTTTTGCAGGCCCCCACCCACGGAAGGCTTTTCCTCGGGCGGCGGCGGGATGGTGGTGTCTTCCAGCTTTTGGAATTCCGCGAAATCCACATCCTGCGGCTTACCGTCTTCTAATACCACGAAGTCGGTTTTCTTCAGGCCGGTCACCGAGTTGCCGCTCTTGTCCTTGATGATGAGGTCTTCCACAACCAGTTGCGTGCTGGCTTCAAACTTGTAGCCCTTGGCGGTGGCGGTCCCGTTTTGCGGCTGCTGGCCGCTATTCTGCTGCGGCTTTGGCGCGGCCGGGCGCGGAGGAGCGGCCTGCTGCGCGGAAACTACCAGAACCCAAACGAGAAATGTGGCGGTAATCGGTCGCATAGTTAGAACCTGAATCTCAGAGTGGCGGTAAGATCGCGCATGGCGTTAGGCGATTGCAAGGCGCCGAACTGGCTGGATCCCACAGTACTATTCCAGCTTCCGAAAGCAACGTGGTTGAGGGCGTTGGTGGCGGCGAAGCGAAGGTTCGCGCTACGGCGCTCGCCGATCCGGAAGGTGCGCTCGGCCGAACCGTTGAGACTGAACATGCTTGGTCCCGTGATAATGTCGCGGCCCGCATTCCCGTACTCGCCGCTGGGCGGCGTGGTGAATGCAGCGGGATTCAGACCGCCATCGAGATAGATGGGGCCGCCCCAATAAAACGCCCTCAGCGGTCCGGTGATGCCCGTGCCGCCAAGGGTTCTGGCAGTCACGGAAGGCGTTTCCGGCGCGCCGCTGGCTACGGTGGACATGGCGGTGAAGGTCCATTCTCTGAAAAGAGATCCCTTCACGCCCTTCATCAGAGCTCCGCCCTGCGCCCCCATGCCGGTGCTGTACTGTAACTGCGTGCTCAGGGTGTTGGCGCGAATGCCCGCCGTGCGCGCGCGTTCCGCCTCGACATCCAGCCAGTTCTGTGCGACCAGCGCGCTCCCCTGGCCCCGGCCCCCCGAGGCGCCCACGTCGTCGATGCTGCTGGCATGCGCATAGAGCGCCTGCCAGGAAAGACCGCTTCGGAAGCGCCGTTGTAACTGCAGCCAGATGTTATTCGAGATAGTGTTGCCGCCCGTGGTCATGTAGTAATAATCGGTGGGGCAAGTGTAACCCGCCGAGCACTGATAAGTCGATCCCGGAGGAGCCGAGTTCGGAATAAACTCCTGCGGCTGGTGGGTGCCTTTGGCGCCCGCGTAAGTAATAGTGGCCACTAACGACGAGCTGAGGTTCTGCTGCACCGAAAATTGCCAGTTCTGCGAGTACCCAATCCGGAAACCCGGGTCCACCGCGAAGGTGGAAACGCTATTGCCCGTCAGATTGCAACCTGGCGCGCCCGGCGTGCAGAAGAACATTCCGGCGGGAGCTGGGTTGATGTAACTGGTCGACAGAGGCGCTTGCTGCGCCATCTGGCTAACCAGCGACTGGAACACCGAAGTGTTGTAATAGATGCCCCATCCCAAGCGCACCACGGTGGTCTTCTTCGGCCACGGCTTCCAGGCCAGGCCAAGACGCGGCTGAAATTCGTGCGAATCGCCGCGTATCAGGCTGTTGGGCAGGCCGACCTGGCTGGCTGGCGTACACCCATCCAGGGCAGCCCCGCAAACCTCGGTCGCCGAAGTGAAGCCGGGGCCGACCACCATGTTTACGATGCGGCCGTACAATTCGGTCGTCGGCAACTGGTAGTCCCAGCGAAGTCCCAACTGCAGGCTGAGTCCTTTGCTGGTCATCTGCCAGCTATCGTTCACGTAACCGTCGAACCAGCCGTTGCGGTAATACTTGTCGGCGTTGCCGTAGGCGATCGAGTCGGTATCCGGTTTCCCCAGCAGGAAATCCGCGAAATCGTACCCGCTGTTCGTGGATCCGGCGAGCGCCGTGGCGGTTCCATTGAAAGTGAAGCTGCCGCGGGGATTGGATTCCGAAATCGGATTATTCTGCACGCGCCGCACATCGCCGCCGAAGGTAAAGTTGTGCGTCCCATGGAACCAGCGCAGGGCTTCGCTCAGGGCCGAGGTCTGGGCGCGGTTGCGCGTGGTGCTCCCGTCACCGATCACCGAAAAGCCATTGGAAAACGACAAGCCGGGAGGTCCCCAGTAAGCCGCGTTCTGATCGTTGCCCGTAATGCCGAGTTCACCCGACAGATTCAACCGGTTCGCGAAATAAGGTGTGCTGGTCTGGATATTACGGCTGAAATTGAAGCCCAGGGTGTTGATCAGCCGGGTGGTGAAATGGTAAGTCCAGTTGATTCCGGTGTTATACGCGCTCTGATGGCTGAGGCTGAGGAAGTTTGCCCCGGTCGTGGGGTCGATGTACAGCGAAGGGCTGCGCCCATCGGCGCGCTGGTAAGAAAAGTTACCGAAGATCTGGTTCTTGGTGTTAATGGTGTGGGTGATGCGAGAGTTGACGTTATCCTGATTGTTAATTCCGACCAAACCCACCTGATAGTTGTAGCGGGAGCTGGGGGAAGCCAGGTTTGGCAGCGGAGTATATGCCAGCAAACCCAGCGCCTGCGAACTAATCAGGCTCTGCGGAATCTGGTTATTCGGAAACGGCGAGCCGCTGTTATAGATCGCCGGAACCACGCCCGAGGAAGTCAGGGCCTGCGAGAAATCGCCGGAACGCTCGGCGGCCGTCGGAACCAGGGCCGACTGCGTGCTGCCGTTGCGCGCGCGCGTGAACTGATAGTTGATATTGAAGGTGGTATGCTCGCCGCTCAGCAGGTGCGGGATCTTCAGCGGGCCGCCGAAAATCGCCGTCATGCGCGCATTGGAGGTGGACGGCTTGGGGGTATCCTGCCCGGTCAAGGAGAATGGCCGGGCGTCCCATACGGAATTGTCCAAGATGAAGGCCAGGTTGCCGGTATAGCGCATGCGGGCGTTTCTGCGCCCGTTGCCGAAAGAGTTTTGATTGCCGCGCCCGCCGCGTCCACCGCGTCCGCCCCGCCCGCCCGGACCGCCGCCGAAGCCGCCGCCGCCCGGACCGCCGCCGAAGCCGCCGCCGCCGCGTCCACCACCGCCGCCAGGTCCACCGCCCATGGCGCCGCCGCCGCGTCCACCGCCCCCCGGACCACCGCCGCCGGGACCACCCGTCGCCATGCCGGTATCGCCGCCCACGCCGCCGGGACCGCCCATACCGCCCATGCCTCCCGGACCGCCAGGACCGCCCATGCCCATGCCGCCAGGACCGCCCATGCCTCCCGGTCCGAAGCCCCAATCGTTGGACTGCGGCATGCCCGCCGCGCTGCTGATGCTGCCGTTCACCACGAAGGCGTCGTTGGAACTCTGCGCCATGTCGCCCGACGGGTTGCCCTCGTCGCCGCCCACGCCGCCCGCCGCGTCGCCTGAAGCGTTCACATCCAGGCGTGTGAAGTTACCCCGTCCCGCTTGCTGCGCGGCGCGAATCGAGGGCCGGCCATTGTTGGTTCCACCCCCGCCGGCGGTGCTCTGGGCAGTAGCCGTGGTGGTCGAGGCCGGTTTGGCGCCGTTATTCGTGGCCGCCGCGGGAGTCGCGGCCGCCGCCGGAGCGGTTGCCGAAGCCGTGCTGGTGGGAGTAGGAGTCGCCGCCGTGGTGGAGGTGCCCACTGGGCCCGCCGGCGCCGGGGTGCCCGCTGGGCCCGGCGCGGGCGCCGGCTTGGGAGCCAGAGCCTCCTTTAATTCGGCGGAGGTCATCGGCTTCAAGTTCCATTGGGGAGCCGGAGCGTCCGGCGCGACACCAACGTCCTCACTGAACTTGACGAAGCCCAACATCTCCACCGCGATGCTCCACACGCCATCGGCCAATTCCGGAAACGAGTAGGCGCCATTTTCATCCGTGGTAGTAACGAGCTTCTTGTCCCCGCTTGTGGCCGTAACCGTGGCGCCGGGCACCGGCAGACCGGAGGACTTCACCACCCCGTGATGCTCCGCGGCCATCAGGCTGGCTACGGCGAGACAGGCTGCCAAAAGGCGCCCGAGATAATTTGGAAAGCGGTTTGCAGCCATTTGGATACACATTCTAGGCGCAACGGACGCGCCGAATGTTACCGAGACCCCCCGGGGGACCGCCCGGCGGCCCCCGGGGGACGGTCCGCAACGTGCTATGACGGAGGGTCCCGGAGGCAGGTGTTGGCTGTCGTACAATGGACCCATGGCGACCAGCACCGCGCTTACGATCGACGATTTTGAGCGGCTCCCCGACGACGTTGCGGAGAATCACGAACTGGTCGACGGACAACTGATCGACGTGTCCGGAAACACTCCACGCCACAATTGGCTGCGGGACCTGCTCATCGCACTGCTACTGCCGCTTGTCAGGGAACGCAACCTCGGCCTGATCTTCGCCGAGCAGGAATACGATTTTCTCGGCAACGCCCACGGCCCGGACGTGAGCTTTTTCGGTCCGGCCAAACAGCCGCTGCTGGATCTCGACAAGCGCGTGCAGCGCTTCGTCCCCGATCTGGCCATCGAGATTGCTTCGAACTCCGACACCTACAACGGGCTGATGCTCAAGAGGCAGCGCTATCTGTCCGCTGGCGTGCTAGAGGTCTGGCTGATCTCAGCGGAGACGCAGGAAATCATGATCTTCACCCAGGACCGCGTCAGCAGGCTTCACGCCTCCGGCGTACTGACCACGGATTTATTGCCCGGAGTAGCCATTAGCGTGGAGGAACTCTTCCGCGGCCTGTAACACTCCCTAACGGGGGCGCCCTCTGGGCCCGGCTCCGCGCTTCAGGGCCGCGACTGTATGTAAGGGAGCGCTCATGGGCCTGCCTCCTACCAAAAGCGAGGAAGACGTTGATAACGGTGTGGGCGGACCCCCCTGGGGGTGCCCTCAAGGTCCGGCCGGCCTTCGTCCGAAGGCCGGCGAGGGCGTCGCGGACCAGGGGGTCCGCCCCACCTCGCTGAATGCGTTTCCAGGAGAGTGTTCCCTTAATCGCCGAAGCTGCCGACTTCCTCGCGCTCCTCAACAGGCTTGGGCGCCGGAGCCGCCGCGGGTAGGCTGCCGATCTGCACCAGGGCGGGGCCGGGCTGTTCCTTCAACACGTGCTCGCGGTAGAGCTTCATCATGCGCTCGTTTTCCTGCTGCTCTTTGAGTTTGGCGTCGCGCGCGCGGATCTTTTCCTCGCGGGCCGTCTTGGCGATGCCCAGGCGGTCCAGATCGTGCTGAATCTCGTTGGTGACAATCTCTTGGCGCAGCACCAGCGAGTGATCCACGTTCTTCAACGGCACCGATTTACCGCCGGCGAAGATCTCGTGCCTGCCATTCTCCTCGTACCACTTGGTGAGCGTGGCGGTCATGTGCATCTTCTCGATGATGTTGCGCCAGCCCACACCGGTGTTGTAGGCGCAGAAGGAGATTTCGCCCTCCTGCGTGGCGTACGGAATGATGCACTGCTCGGTGCGGCGGAAATCGTAATTGAACAGATCCTGGAACCACATGCCGGCGATGAACAGGAAGTTCCAGCGGTCGCGCCGACGCTTCTCGATGTCCTCCATGGTGCGATCTTTGCCCACTTTGCCGTAGCTCTTGCCGGTGGCCCCGAAGGTCTTGTCGAACTTCTTCATCATGTCGGACAGCTTGAACTGCGTGGGAGCTTTGAAGGGATCGTAGTTGCGCGCCACCGCCAAAGCCATGCCGGCGATCGAGAGCCACTTGCCGCGGGCGGCGTCGTTGACGTGAGCCACGTCGCGCGCCAGTTGGTCGGCATTCAGGAAGGCGGTGACGGGCGCCTTCTCCTTGGTCTCCTTATCCACCATCACGGCCATACCCACGCCGCAGTTGGGGTGGCACCCGCAGCTCAACTGCCCCCAGCCGGACTGCGGCCCGTGGACCAGGTCGCTCCAGTCGGAGAAGGTGGACATGAAGGAGATCGGGAACCAATCGCGCACCGGCTCGCCCAAGCCGGTCTGGTTCTTGACGTCGTGCGCCAGATGAGACAGGGTGTAGCGTTGCGCGGTGCGGCGCTCGTCGGTCACAGCTTCGTCGCGGCCGGTGAACGACACCGGCTGGAACGAAAGGAACGGAATCTTCTTGGGGTTGTCGAGCGCGAACTGCACGATGCGGCCCACCTGCTCGTTGTTGATGCCGTTGATGATGGTGATGACCGGAATGATGTCCACGCCGTTGGAATGCAGGTTCTCGATGGCCCGCAGCTTCACATCGAACAGGTTGCCGACCTTGCGATGGGAGTTGGCCGCGTTGCCGATGCCATCGAACTGCAAATAGGCGTAGCGCAGGCCCGCCTCGGCCGCCTGGCGGCAGAATTCGGGGCTCTTGGCGAATTCGATGCCATTGGTGGCCGCCTGCACCGAGGTGTAGCCTACTTCGCGGGCGTAGCGCACGGCGTCCAGGAAGAACGGAGAAATGGTCGGCTCGCCGCCCGAGAACTGCACCGACATCTGCCGCTTGGGCTTGATCGTGACGGCGTTGTCCAGCAGCGTCTTGATGTCCTCCCAGGTCAGCTCGTGGACGAACCCCACCTGGTTGGCGTCCATGAAGCAGGGGTCGCACATCATGTTGCAGCGGTTGGTCAGGTCCACCGTGAGGACCGAGCCGCGCCCGTGGGTAATGGTGCTGGATCCGTGGCGGTGCAGGGTGGAGTCGTTGTGGGCGCGGATGTCGCGGCCCGGAAATACCTGCTCCAGATGCTGGAAGAAGGCCGTGTCGATCGCCATCACGTCCTCGAAGTGGCCGTGAATGGGGCAGTCCTTGACCATCAGGATTTTGCCGTCGCGCTCGATCACCTGCGCTTTGATCTCGCCGGGCTTGTCGGTGTAAAGCACTTCCAGCGGAGTCTTGCCGTCCAGAATCTGCTGCCGGATCTCCGGGACGCAGCGCGGGCAGAGCGAATCGGTCTGGCGGGGCCAGCCCAGCGGCGGCTTCACTTTCTCCCAGGATTTCAGCAGCGGCTTATCCGACCATTGCGGGATGAATCCCGGATTGCGATGAATCCGATTGAGCTGATCGAAGACGGCCCAAGCCGCGCCCGCGGCATACGTGACAGCTTTCTCGACATATTTAATTGGCTTGTGCATTCTTTTTCGAACTCCTCCCGAAACCGTTTATCGGCACTACCCAGCTTAGGATGGCAACAGCGCACACCGGCCGGCGAGGTTGCGGAGATGTACGCTTGAGCCAAGTATAAGGAAACCCGCCAGGGAGACCTATACATTGGCATTAAAATGTTGAAATTATTCGTTGTACGGTACAGGACGGGGTTGAATGGGGCAATCGCAGGGTTGAACGGAATGCGGGTAGGCGTATGAAATTCAACGGTTTACCGTTGGATGCGGGACCACCGTATGGGGACCCGGGCTTGCGCTTGAGGGAAGTCCCCGCGCCCCCGCTCGCGCCCCCGCGCCACCGTTTGCGCTGAAAGAAGAAAACTGATATCCTCCCCCAGGAGTGAAGCCCCCCAGGAGTGAAGCCATGAAATTTCTCGTTACCGTAACACCGCGGCGTCAGCAAGTGCCGCCGGTGACCGCTCTGGAAGCGTCCAAGGCTTGGATCGATGCCAAGCTTGCCGACAAGACCTTCGACTGCAGCTACGCCTTCGTCACCGGCGGCGGAGTGGGCATCTGCAACGCCGGCTCTGCGGATGCGCTGAACCAGTTGATCTTTAGCTACCCCGGCTACCCGTTTGTCGATTTCAAGATCGAGCCGCTGTGCGACATACACCTGGCGCTTGACCAGGTCATCGCCATGCTCCGAGGGGCCGGTCACTAAACTCACTCGCGGCCGGGACCGCCGTGGGAACCGGCCCCGCTCTCCGTCACAACGCCACTCCCAGTTTCGCGGCAAGCTCCTCGGCGCCGTGTCAGGTCGAACACAGCAACCAGCCCTTTGCGTCCGGAATGCGCACGTCCGCGGCGTGCAGTGACTGGGGCAACGCATCAATCATCATCTATATAACCTGATGCTTGATGTGTCATGCTGATCGTATGCGTACGACGTTGGATCTCGACGACGATCTCGTGAATGCTGCCAGGCATTTGGCCCGGCAACAAGGGGTGACGATCGGGCGGGTTATCTCAGAGCTGGCTCGGCAGTCGCTGGTGGCTAAGGCTCCCGGGAAGGTCCGCCATGGCGCTCTGCTTTTCCTGCCGAAGGCCGGCGCTTCGAAACCCGATCTGGAAATAGTGAACCAATTGCGAGAAGAGGCTTGAGCATCGCCCTTCCAGACGTGACTGTCCTGGTGCCTCGTCGATCCGGCCACTTCAACCACGAGGACGCACACCGTTGGTTCGGCCGGAATCGAAAGCACGGTTGGGCGACGTGCCCGATGACCATAAACGGTTGTATCCGCGTCCTGAGCAACCCCGCATATCCTACCGTCGAAGCGACTCCCGCCGAAGTGGCCGGCCGCCTGCGAAGTTTTTGCTCCACGACGGACCATCATTTCTGGGAGGATTCAGTGTCCCTGATGGATGAGTCGTTGTTTCGGCCATCCATGATCGGCGGACACCAGAAGATCACGGATGCGTATTTGCTTGGTCTGGCCGTTCGGAATCACGGTCGGCTGGCCACGTTCGACCGGTCCATTCCCCTGAAGGCAGTACACGGCACCGGTCCCGGAAATCTCGTCCTGATTGGAAGCGTCTGAGCCCGTCCGCGGTCCGGCCGCTCTCCGCGCCCCAACCCCGCCGCGCCAATGGAGTACAATCACGCTCGGGTACCCAATGATTGCGCCTCTGACCCCACTGGATTTTCTGGCCCGCGCCGCGTATGTCTATGGCGATTCGCCGGCCGTGGTGGATGGCGAGCGCCAATTCACCTACCGCCAGTTTGCCGCGCGCGTGGAACGTCTGGCCGCGGCGCTCCAATCCCTCGGAGTTGCGCCCGGCGACCGTGTCGCGGTCCTGGCCCTCAACGGCGTTTGCGCGCTGGAGGCCCACTTCGGGCCCCTGCGCATCGGCGCCGTGCTCGTCATGCTCAACACCCGCCTGGCCTCCCCCGAGCTGGCCTGGATCCTGAAACACTGCGGCGCCAAAGTGCTGCTCGTAGATCCCGGCCTGCGCCATCTCGTGGAATCGGCCGGAGTGGAGCACCTGATCGACAACTACGAGGTCTTCCTGGAAAGCGCCGGGGGACCTGTGGACCCGCCGGGCCGCCCTGTGGCGCGCCCTCTGGGCCCGCTCGACGAAAACGCGTGCATCGCGGTGAACTACACCAGCGGCACCACCGGCGTCCCCAAGGGAGTGATGTACACCCACCGGGGGGCCTGGGTAAACGCCATGGGCGAGATCGCTGAGCATGGACTGACGCACGATAGCGTCTACCTCTGGACGCTGCCCATGTTCCACGCCAATGGCTGGTGCTTCCCGTGGGCCGTGACGGCGGTGGGCGGCCGCCACATCTGTCTGCCGCGCCCGGAGCCGCGGGAGGCGCTGCGGCTGATCGAAGCGGAAGGCGTTACGCACCTTTGCGGCGCCCCGGTGGTGGTCGCCTCGCTGGCCGAGCACTGTGCCGCCGAAGGCATCCGCTTCAGCCGGCCGATCACGATCGTGACCGCCGGCGCGCCGCCCACCCCCGCGGTAATCCGCGCCGCCGAAGCCATCGGCGCCCGCCTGAACCACGTCTACGGCCTCACCGAGACTTATGGGCCCCACACGGTCTGCGCTCCGCAAGCCGGCTGGCAGCAGTTGGATGTCTTTGGCCGCGCCAGGCTGAAGGCCCGCCAGGGAGTGCCTTACATGGTGGCCGGGATGGACCTGCGCGTGGTCGATAGCCACATGCGCGACGTTCCCGCCAATGGCGAAACCATGGGTGAAGTGCTGATGCGGGGCAACAACGTGATGCTGGGCTACTACAAGAGTCCCGAAGCGACCGCCGAAGCCTTCGCGGGCGGCTGGTTCCACTCCGGCGACCTGGCGGTGGTCCACCCGGATGGCTACATCGAGCTGCGCGACCGCAAGAAGGACATTGTGATTTCGGGCGGCGAGAACATTTCGTCGATCGAAGTGGAGAAGGTGCTGGCCGATCATCCGGCCGTGGCTGAGGCGGCCATTGTGGCGGTCCCCGACGAGAAATGGGGCGAGGCGCCCAAGGCCTACGTCGGGTTGAAGCCCGGCGCATCGGTCACGGCGGAGGAACTGATTGCCTGGTGCCGTGAACGGTTGGCGCACTTCAAGTGCCCGCGTGAGGTGGAATTCGGCGCCCTGCCGCGGACCGCCACGGGCAAGATTCGCAAGAACCGGCTGCGCGAGCAGGCGCGCCAAACAACGAGCGGAATATGAGCTGGGAACACTTATCCGTGACTCGTGACGGCCCCACGGCCGTCGTGACCTTGAACCGGCCCGAGCGGCGCAACGCCCTCTCGCTGGCCCTGATGCTGGAGCTGAGCGCCTGCCTGGAGGAGATCGGCCGCACCGGGGAAATCCGCGCGGTGATCCTGGCCGCCGCCGGGAAGGTGTTCTGCTCGGGACACGATCTTTCGGAGATGACCGGGCGCGGAATCGCCCAGTACCGCCGCATCTTCGATGTGTGCAGCGATCTGATGATGAAGGTCCATGCCATCCCGCAGCCGGTGATTGCGCAGGTGCAGGGCATCGCCACGGCGGCCGGATGCCAGTTAGTGGCCGCTTGCGACCTGGCAGTGGCGGCGGAAGAGGCGGCCTTCGCCACGCCCGGCGTGAAGATCGGCCTCTTCTGCACCACCCCTATGGTCGAGTTGACGCGCGCCATCGGCCGCAAGCGCGCGCTGCAGATGCTGCTGACCGGAGAGTTGGTGGACGCGCACACGGCCGCCGATTGGGGACTGATCAACCAGGTGGTCGCCGCCGCCGGACTGGAAGCGGCCACGCGCAAGTTGGCGGCCAAGGTGGCGGAAGCCAGCAGCCTGGTGGTGGCAATCGGGAAGCAGGCGTTCTACACACAGATCGATCTCGACCAGCCGAAGGCGTATGCGTATGCCAAAGAAGTGATGTCCATGAACGCGCTGGCGGCCGACGCGCAGGAAGGCATCACGGCCTTCCTCGGAAAGCGCGCGCCGTGCTGGTCGGGGAAGTAGCGCGATTGGGTGCCCTCTGGGGTGCCCCCTGGGGTGCCCTCTGGGGTGCCCTCTGGGGTGCCCTCTGGGGTGCCCTCTGGGGTGCCCTCTGGGGTGCCCTCTGGGGTGCCCTCTGGGCCCGGCGGCGACCGAGG
>JBKQPR010000093.1:0-13890 GCA_052144935.1 Bryobacteraceae bacterium | reverse complement strand
CGCCAGCCGTCCGCGCCGCATAGGCGATGGACAGAGGGTTGTCCTTCGCGATCAGGCTGCGCAGCGCTCGCATCTCTCCGCTTTTGTCGGTCAGAGACCGCGCCGGTCCGCAACCATCGCGGCGAGCAGCACAGGAAGGTAAACCACCGACGCCACCAGCAAAGCCCTGGCGCGCGCCAGAGTTCGCTCGCGTCCCAAGCGCAAGCCGAAATAGAAGAGTCCGAGTCCCGCGCCGGCCGCGGCCGCTGCGTACACCGGTCCCGTCATTCCCAGCGCCGGCGGCAACAGGCTGATCGGGATCAGCAGCAGCGAGCACGCCAACACTCGCCTGGCCGTCAACTCCCCGTCTGGATCGATCACCGGCAGCATGCGAATCCCACCCCGGGCATAGTCCTCCCGATACATCCACCCGATCGCGTCGAAGTGCGGAAACTGCCAGACAAAGAGAATCAGAAACAGCGCCATAGCGCCCGCGTCGATGCCCCTGCCCGCCGCCACATAACCGATTAACGGAGGCATCGCGCCCGGAATCGCGCCCACCACCGTGCATGCCGCCGACCGCTGCTTCATGGGCGTGTAGACCAACAGGTAACTCAACAGCGTAAACAGGCCGAGCGCCGCTGCCAGCGCATTCGTGCCGCGCCACAACTCCGCGAATCCGGCCGCCGACAACATCACGCCGAAGACCAATCCGTCGCGGCGCCGGATTCTGCCCGCCGGAATCGGACGCTGCCGCGTGCGCCGCATCTTCGCGTCCGAATCCACCTCGTACCACTGATTAAGCGCCGCCGTGCCCGACGCCAGCAATCCCGTCCCGACCAGGGCGTGAACCAGGAGCAAGGCGTGAAACGAACTCCCCTGCCCGAACCAATACCCGACTCCGGTGCAGATCAAAATGAGCAGCGTGATTCGGGGCTTGGTCAGCTCCAGGTAGTCGCGCATCGCCTCACTCTTTCGGCCGGACCAGCAGCCGTGCACCAGGCCGGCCACCACCATCAGGGGCAGCAGGACCACGTAACCCCAATACGAGACCACCATACTTAACGTCGGCGCGGCTTCCTTCATACGAGCACTGTCTCCTGTTGCGATCTGCCGTCCGGCGACAGCAACTGCGTCGCAAGGATCGTCCCCGCCACCAGAAACACCACCGTGACGCAGGTCCACATCAATGCCGCCGCGCACTGCTGGTCTTCGAGTACGGAAAGCCCCGAGTGCCGCGGCGTGCACAGGTACATCGGGTATGCCACGCGGTCGGAAAACACCAGCAGCCCCGCCAGCACATCGCAGGGCAGCGTGGCCCCAAAAAGATATAGCAGCATCGACCAGCGCGGCCACCGCGCCACGCCCGGCCACGGCTGCACCACCGGCCACCAGAAAAGCAGCCCCGCCGCCAGGAACGACGCGTGCTCCACCACGTGCCAGGCAGTCGATTCCATGCCCAGCCGGAGCGCCGCCGGAACATGCCACACCGTTAACGTCACGGCGGCTGCCAGCCAGCAGAATGCCGGGTGCCCCAGCACCCTCCCCAGCTTCCGCGGCGCCTTCCACCGCGCTCCGCCTCGCCGCCACACCTTCACCGGCTCCCCCAGCCAGATCAACGGCGGAGCCAGCGTCATCAGAAGCAGATGCTGCGCCATGTGCGCCGTCAGCATCCGGTCGTCGAGCGTAGCCATCGGCGAAGCCGCCGCCGCCCAAATGAAAAGAAGGCCGAACAGAAAGCATCCGGCCCGCCACGCGCCAATCGCGCTGCGCCGCCATCTGCGCACATACGCCGTCGCGGCCACCACCACGACTGCCGTAATCGATGCCGACGCCACGGACAGCATTTCGCTACCGCCTGCCGTCCGCGTCCTCGCCGAGAACCAGGTCGCGGGAAGCATCGCGCGCCGCCGCCTGGCCCGCCGGATGCAGCGTTTCGAGAAACGCCACCAGCGCCGTCGTCTCCGCTGGACTCAGGCTCTTGCCGTACGACGGCATGTTGCCGCCGCCCTGAATCACCTGCCGGATAAGCTGATCCTGCGTCAGCCGTACCGCCACCTCGTCCAGCGCCGGACCTCTCTGCCCGCCGCTGTCCGCCAGTGAATGGCAGTTGCGGCACTGCTTCACCTGAAACACCAGCGCGCCCTGCCGCTCGAGCGCCGTCGTCCCGTGCACGAATCGCGCCGGCACAGCCGCTCCGCTCCATGCATTCATCTCCGGACTCCACGGCGTGTATTCCGCCAGATGCGTAAATGTCCCCAGCGTGATTGCCAGCAGCATTACCGTCAGCACCGCAATCGGCCGCCGCTTCCAGCTCTTTTCGCCTTCGCCCGACAGGAACGGCAGCAGCAGCAATCCCACAATCACCACCACCGGACCGATCAGCAGCGCCGGAGTCTCCAGCGATGGCGGCAGCAGCGAAAGCAGCGCATACAGCCACAGGAAGAAGTAGTCGGGCTTCGGCACGGTCTGGATGATCGTCGGATCCGGCCTTCCCGTCGGCCCGAAAGGACCGAAGTACAGCGCGCATGCCGCGATCGCCAGCAAAATGCACCCGGCGAAGAACATGTCTTTCCACACCGCGTAGGGAACGAACGGCTCGCCGTCCTTCTTGGTCAGCTCGTGATATTCCCGCACATACGTCGCACGCCTCACGATCCGCCCCGGCATCGGCCATTCGTTGATCCCCAGCTTCAGCACCATCAGAACGTGCAGCGCGACAAAGCCGATCAGCAGCCCCGGAACCACGAACACGTGCAGCGCGAAGAACCGCGACAGTGTCGCGCCCGCGATGATCGGCCCGCCCAGCATCAACCTCACCACCGCCGGACCGATAACCGGCACGCGGCTCGCGATCGACGCGCCGATTCCCAGCCCCCAATAAGCGTCCTGATCGAAGCGCAGCACCTGCCCGCTGAACGCCATGCCCAGCGTCATCAGCAAAAGGAACACGCCGATGATCCAGGTCAGTTCGCGCGGGAACTTATACGCCCCGAACAGAAACACCTGCGTCATGTGGATGAGGACGATCGCCACCATGAAGTTCGATCCCCACCCATGCAGCGCGCGGATGAACCAGCCGAGCGTGATGTCGTGATTGAGCGCCTGCAGGCTGCTCCATGCTTCTCCGGCCGAAGGCACGTAAGTCAGCGCCAGAAGAATCCCGGTCACTAGTTGCAGGCAAAAGATCACCAGCGCCGCACTGCCGAATACGTACCACCAGCTCGCCGTACTGCGCGGCACCGGGTGCTCCACCGTTTCGCGAATCGGCGCGGCCAGTTGCAGGCGCGCGTCGAACCATTCGCCCACCTGCGAGATCAGGCGCCGCATGGCCGTTCCTTTCCCGCAACCGCCGCGCTGCCTCCAGGCGTCGGCATCTCGCCCGCCTGAATCGTGATCAAGCCGTTCTCGACCTTGTACGGATATTCGAACAGTCCGCGCTCCGGCGGACCGGACGCCCGCGAGCCGTCGCGGTAATACGCCCCGCCGTGGCACGGGCACATGAACAGGCCGGATTGCGGAAACCACCGGACCGGGCATCCCAGGTGCGCGCAGTTCACCGCGAACACCTGGAATTGATCGCCTTCGATGCGCCGCACCCAGCACGCAGCATCCGCGGTCTTCCCGTCCGTTGGCATCACCAGCGGATTGCGGAATGTCGCGAGGCGCGTCTCGCCCTCCGGGAACTCGCTGACGCGGCCCAGGGAAATCCACGAGAGGTAGCCGTTCGCGTTGCCGCGGGTAATCGAAGACAGCAGAAATCGTCCGATCGGCACGGCCAGCACAGCCGCAACCAATCCGTTAAACAGAATCCCCAACTTCATCAACAGCCCCCGTCGGGACATTGCATCGTTTGACATCGCCTGGCTCCTAATGCTGACCGGTATTCGAAGCGGAGTAGGGTTGCCCCGGCGTTTGCGCGCGCCGCGACGCGAGCCACGCCACCACGTCCGTGATTTCCTGCTCGGACATCGGCCTGCCGCGCACGTTTCCGCGCCAGTCCGGCGCCCCCAGTTCCGGCCGGCCCGTAATGACAACTGTCCGCAGCCCCTGGTCGCTCACCAGCGCCAGGAACGAATCGTTCGTGATGGCGCTGCCCTTGCGCCCGCCGCCGCCATCCAGCCCGTGGCACGACTCGCAGTAGATTGGATAGGCGGCCGCCCCTCGCTCCGCGTCCCCCGCCGATTTCGCGGCATACGAAGGCGCATTCGCCCCGTCGAGAATTCCCGGCCTGCTCCATCGCGACCGGATGCCCTGCGCGATCGCATCGATCTGCGCATCGGTGAGCAGTCCGCCGGCGCTCTCCGCAAACGCTGGCATCGCCGTTCCCGCTACGCCTTTGGCGATCGCCTTCCGCATCGCTTGGTCGTCCACGATACCCAGGTAAACCGGATCGGCCAGCGCGATCGCCGCGCCTCCCTTGCCGCTCTCGCCGTGGCACCCGGCGCAGTTCTGCGAGTACAACACGCCGAACTCCAGCACGTCCTTCGGCGCTGGCGTCTCCGAACCGCGCCGGGGCTGGCCGTGCGGCGTCCCGCAGCCCGAAAGCACCGCGACTCCCAGCGCCGCGGCTCCCAGCGCGGCGACTCCCCAAACTCCACGCAGTACCTTCACTGCCGTTCTCCTCGCGGTGGAATCGTTCCCGGCGCTTCGACCCCCGCTCGCACCGCGAACGCAATGTTTTCTCGCGTCGGCGTCAACGGCTGCCTCACCACCACCATCCCCGCCACGATGCCGAACGCCGCCTGCGACGCCATGAACCAGATCCAGTCGATGTGGCTCTCCAGCGTCGGATTCAGCAGCGACAGCATCGAGTACACCAGGCCCGACCACAACACCGGCCCGATCAGCCCTCCCAGCAGGATGGGCCGCCGTGCGAACATCGGCAGCATCGCGCCGTACAACAGCCCCACCGCCGTGGACACCAGCGCGTGCAGCAGCAAAGCCATCGCGAAGCTGTCCGCGTGAAACCCGTACAACTGCGACGGTCCGAGTCTCATCGATTCCGCCCAAACCGACGCCGCCAGCAGGTTGATCGGATACCAGATGCTTCCCGCCCTTAGCACGCCGTAGGCGCAGGCAATTGCCGCCATCGCCACGCCTCCCGCCAATCCCCCCTTGAGGCCCGCCGAGATGGGGTGCGTGTGCAGCGGAAGCCAGGCGCGCACTTGCTCCTGCGCCACGGGCAAGCGGTCAACCACCCGCCGCGTGGTGGCCGCCTCTGCCTCCTCCGCAATTACCGGCACAACCACTTCGTGCTCCCGAGGCAGGACCTCCCGGAACCAACCCACGCATCCCGCCGCCATCAGTACCGCTCCCAGCGCGCTCACCGACGCCGCCGTCAGCAGACCCGCGCACAGCAGCGCGAATCCCACAGCCAACACCAGCGGCCACGCCGTCGGTGAGGGGACTTCGATTTCCCTCGGACCTCGCGGCGTCCCCTCGGAGGCCGCTATTGCTTGCAGCGTTGCCATCCTCTGTCTCCTTTAGCGCCCGATCACGTAGACCACCGTGAAAACCACCACCCACACCGCGTCTACAAAGTGCCAGTACATCGACAGCACTCCGATGCGAGAGGACTGCTCGCGGCCCACCTGCCCCATCAGGCCGAATACCAGCACGGTGAGCAGCATCAGCAGTCCCGCGGTCAGGTGAAATGCGTGCAGTCCCACCAGCGAGTAATAAGTCGTTCCAAAAAGGTTGGTCGAGATCGTCAGCCCTTTCTCATAGATCAGGTGATGCCATTCCTGGGCCGTCCCGAACAGAAACAAGCCGCCCAACACGAATGTCAGCGACCACAAGCCCAGGAACGCTCCCCGCTTGCCCCGCTCCAGGCTGCTCCCCGCCAGGTGCACCGTGATGCTGCTCGACAGCAGGCAGATCGAATAGAAAACCGGCGTTTCCAGCACCGCGCGCGGCGTGGGCCCGGTCAGGCTCTTGCCGATGTAGAACAGATATGCCACCACGAAGATCGTGAAGATGGCCGATTCGGCGACGATCAGTCCCGCCATCGCCACCTTGCCGCGATCGGGCAGGCGCCACGTCCGCGGCGTCTCGGGCATCGGAATGGTGAGTGCGCTCATAGTTGCCCCTTATTCGTACCGGCTGTCCGGATCTTCCGGATGCTTGAGGTCCCACAGCGGCCGGCGGCTCTCGACCACCGGCACGGTCGCAAAGTTATACGCGGGCGGCGGCGAGCTTACCGACCACTCCAGAGTCCACGCGTCCCACGGATCGTTGCCCGCCAATGCGCCTCTAAAGTAGGAAAGGATCAGGTTCGCCACGAACACCAGAATCGCGGCGGCCTGAATGACGGCGCCGATCGTGACGATGAAGTTCAGCGTTTCCCAGCCTGGCCTCGGCTCGTAGGTGTAAATGCGGCGCGGCATCCCCAGAATCCCCGGAATGTGCATCACGTCGAACGTTACGTGGAAGCCGATCGCGAACAGCCAGAAGTGCCACTTGCCCAGCCGCTCGCTCAGCATTCTGCCGGTGAACTTCGGATACCAGTAATAAAACGCCGCAAACAGCGCGAACAGAATTCCGCCCACGATCACGTAGTGAAAGTGCGCCACCACGAAGTACGAGGAGCTGAGTTGCCAGTCGAAAGGCGAAGACGCCAGCATGATTCCGGTCAGGCCCGCAATCAGGAACTGGAACAGGAATCCGATGCAAAACAGCATCGGCGTCTTGAATTGAATCCGCCCGCCCCACATGGTCCCCAGCCAATTGAAAATCTTGATGCCCGTCGGAATGCCCACGGCCATCGAGGTGATCGTGAAGAAGCTGTTGGCGTATGAGTTCATCCCCACCGTGAACATATGGTGCGCCCACACGCTCATGCTGACGAAGCCGATGAACACCGTCGCCCCGACCATCACCGGGTATCCGAAAATCGGCTTGCGCGAAAACACCGGGACGATTTCCGAGATGAAAGCGAAACTCGGCAGAATCAGCACGTACACCTCGGGATGCCCGAAGATCCAGAAGAAGTGCATCCACAACGTCGCCGATCCGCCCGCTTGCGTATCGAAGAAGTGCCCGCCCAGATACCGGTCCACCAGCAGCATCAATTGCGCCGCCGAAAGCGGAGTCACCGCGATCAGGACCATCGCCGACATCACCGTGTTCAGCCACACCAGCAGCGGCATGCGTCCGAGATGCATTCCGGGACACCGCATCGACAGCACCGTCGCGAGGATATTGATCGACGTGGCGATGCTGCCGAATCCCGAAACCAGCAGCGCGATCGTCCAATAGTCCGAGCTGTGGCCCGGTGAAAACGCCTTCGCCGTCAGCGGCGCGTACGCCCACCAGCCAACGTCCGGCGCGTTCCCCGCGCCGTACAGTCCGCTCCCGCCCAGGAAACTGAAATACAGCAGGAATCCGCCCAGCGCCGTCAGCCAGAAACTGAACGCGTTCAATCGCGGAAACGCCATGTCGCGCGCCCCGATCATCAACGGGACCAGGTAATTCGCAAACCCGAACAGCACCGGCATCGCCACGAAGAAAATCATGGTCGTCCCGTGCATCGTAAACATCCGGTTGAAAACTTGCGGCGAAACGAAATGATTGTGCGCGTGCATCAACTGGATGCGGATGATCAGCGCCTCGATCCCGGCGACCACCAGGTACACCAGCGCGTACACAATGTACA
Source organism: Bryobacteraceae bacterium (assembly GCA_052144935.1). Lineage (GTDB taxonomy): Bacteria > Acidobacteriota > Terriglobia > Bryobacterales > Bryobacteraceae > JOPF133. Next base: position 6,254 of record JBKQPR010000093.1, on the reverse strand, counting down.
TGACCCCGATCTTTTTGTGGTCGACCGTCGTCACCCAGTCGTGAACCGTCTCCGTCCAGGTGCGGCCGGCGCTCTGGAGGGTTTCAATCGCGATCGCATTCGTTGACATAGCTGGTCTTCAATTCCTCCGCCCTACCGCAGCGTCGCCAGATACGCCGTGACCGCGTCCAGATCCGCATCGCTCAGCTTCATGGCGGGCATCAGCGACCCGGGCTTGATGGCGTCCGGGTTCTGGATCCAGAGACGCAGATTCTCCAGCGTGTTGTCCGCCGCTCCCGAAGCGATCGTGGCGCGGCTCATCAGGTGCCCCAGGTCCGGACCGAAGCGTCCGTTGGCCGCCGTGCCGCTCACCGCGTGGCAATTGATGCACGAGGTGGTTTCGAAGACGCGCTTCCCGGCGATCGCTTTCTCGTCCTCCATCGCCGCCTGCTGCTGCGTGCGCACCCACGCGTCGAAATCCGCTGGCCGGTCCACCGACACCCGCAGCAACATCTTGGCGTGTTGGGTTCCACAGTACTGCGCGCACTGCCCGAGATAAATTCCCGGCCGCGGCGGGTCCATCCACATCTGGTTCACGCGATTCGGAATCAGGTCGGTCTTCCCGCCCAACTCCGGAACCCAGAAGCTGTGGTCCGTGTCCGCCGACAGCAGCTTCAGAAAGGTGGGCGTCGGATGCGCCGGATCGCTTACCGGAATGTGCAGCTCGTTCGCGGTCACGATGCCCAGCTTGGGATATCGGAATTCCCACCAAAACTGGTGTCCGATCACCGTGACATCCAGCGCCGTCGCCGGCTTCCCCGCATCCTGGACCCCGTGGATCACCCGCGCCGTCGCCAGAAACAGCACGATCACGATCAGCACCGGAATCACCGTCCAGGCCAGTTCGATCTGCGTGCTCCCGTAGACCTGCGCCGGCTCGCGTCCGGCGTCCGCCGCCTTCCCCCGGAACTTGACCACCGAGAACACGAGCAGTCCGCCGACCACCAGGAAGATGACTGCCGTGATCGCCAGCACGAACATCGACAATCCGAAGATCGTCTTCGCCGGCGTCGAAGCGGGAGCAAAGATATTCGTGGAACTCAAGGGGCCGGCCTGCGCGGCCACCGCCATCGCGGCCGAGCCCCATAAAACAGCGAGTCGGGAGCAGAATCTCATAGCCAATGCGTCCGGCCTCAATCACCAGGAGCGACGCCGCCCCTACTTTGTTGGCCGCGTCTGGCCGCGCCGCGGGCAGCGCCCGGTAACGCTATCGGGTTATTCCGCGCTCTGCCCCCGGCGGCACTCCAAAACCATCCCATCTCGGGATGTTTTCCCCCCGCAAATCCGGCAAAGTGGGGATTAGAAAAGGACATTCATTCGTGACCAATTTACAAGAATGCGCAGTGGCGGAACGTTTCCTGGACCAGGGCGACGAGGACTCCTTTAACGACCTGTTCCGTGTCTTCTCGCCGCAATTGGTTGCCTTCTTTCGCCGGCGCGGACACGAAACGACCGTCGCCGAAGACCTGGCGCAGGAAGTGATGCTCACGGTCTACCGCAAGGCCTCGCAGCTTCGCGATCGCAGCTTGTTCCGCGCCTGGCTCTTTAAAGTCGCCCGCAACGCCGCGTGCCGGCACTTTGCCCAACGCTCGCGCCAGGTTCCTACGGTGGACCTCGAGGAGATGAGCGAGTTCCTGCCGTCCCCCCATCGAAACCCCTTCGCGCACGCCGCGGAATTTGGAGATTGGATGAAGTTTCTCGACGCCCGCGAGCGCGAGACCATGACACTGCGCTTCGTCGAGGAGTGGGAGTACCACGAAATCGCCGCCGCTCAGGCCATTCCCATCGGCACGGTCCAGTGGAGAGTTTTCAATTCTAAGAAGAAGCTGGCCGCGCATTTGGCCCCGCTCCGGGACCTCGAGCGCAAGGCTGCGTGACGTGGTTCACCGGGAAGCGCCCGCAGTGTAATTTCCCGAACATTGCCGGCGCGCCCGACTCGGTTTTCCATGAGAGCATACCCATGTCCGTGGCCGGCTTGTCTAAAGAAGAGGACGTATCTGCGTGACTGCCGAACGCTACAGGAACGTTCTGCGACGGAATCTGGTTAAAGTAGTCTTATATTGTGTTCGACCGTTCTTATGAGACTGTCCATTCTGCCGCTTAGCACCTGTTTCGCAGCGCTGAGCGTGTGGCCTTTCATGGTATGAAAAGGTACGTGCGACGGCATGGCGAGCGCATATGGGTCGACCACGACATCCACTACAACCGGACCGCTCTTGTGTGCCAGAGCTTCGGTTAGACCATCGCTGACTGCGTCGGGATCCTCAATTCGCCGCGACATCCCCGGGAATCGAGAGTACGGTAGGGCCTTTCTCAATGATCGAAGTGCGTATGGCCGTACCGATGACGGCCTGAGCCTGAGCGGGATTGACTAGCCTGGCCGTGTAAAGAGACGCGGCTTGGAAGAACTGATAAGGATTCATCTCCTCCAGTGCAGACGTATCCATTAACATGGTTTCGACGTCGCCCGCGATCGCAATCACCGGAGCGCGCTCTTTGCGCGCATCCATCAGGCCGTTGAAGAGGTGGACAACGCCAGGTCCCGCGGTTCCGCACACGGCGGCGGGTGCGCCGGTGAGGTAAGCATCTGCGACGGCGGCGAAGACGCCGTATTCTTCATTTCGAAGATGTACAAAGTCGACATTTCCGTTTCGACGCATAGCATCGATCACGGGATTCAAGGCGTCGCCGACAATGCCGTAACACCGTTTTACGCCGGCGTTGACAAGCATTTCCCATAAGACATCCGCAACGTTTCGGGCCATACCCACCTCTGTTTCCTTGGTTTATTCTATCAGTCCGCAACAAGTGCTCAGCTCGATATCGAGCCAGGATTCGGTCGGAGACGAGTCTCAACTGGGAAAGAGCGCCATTCTTGCCGTCTTGTTGGTCTTGTGTGTCAGAGCGGCCTCCGGCGTTGGTGAAAAGCAATCGGAGTCCAAGCGGGATTCAAACACGTCGATCTCTATCTTGCTCTTTAGTTGTCACCCGCTAAGAATGCCGCGCATCGCTCCAAGGCGTCCTGCTATTTGGACTTCTTTCGCAACACGACGATGCAAATTCCGTCCCACGTCGGACGCCGCACCGCATTCGGCGGCGCGTTCTTGAGCGCGACGATTCCGAGATTGCTCGAGTCCAACTGGAACCGGCTCTGCAGATATTGCCGGACGAGGATAGCGCGGGCGCGCGACAGCCGGAGCTGATCCGAAGGACTCCGGCCGCCGCAGTAGCCCTCGATTACAATGGGACTTTCGAACACCGAATCGCCGTTCTCCGTGAAAGCGCCGTCCAGCGCCCTCTTGCCCGCCGCCGAGAGTTCCTCCTGCCCGTTCGGGCCGTCCTGAAACAGGTCCGTCGCGGGCAGCCAGGCGCGGTAGTTCACGGCGCTGGTAAAGGCCGCGTCCCGGCGGTACTGCTCCGGCGCAATCCGGTCGAGGTTGTAGTAGCCGCGGCTCTTGAAGAAACCGCGCACCAGGAAATTGTGTTTCAGAGCCTCGGTCCCGTCGGCCAGATTCAAACTGGCGGCGTCGGCGTTCGTCAGCGAGTCGCGGATGTTCGCTCCCAACGTCACGCCCTGTCGGTCCGGTTGGCCGATCTCGGAGACGATTTGACGGACCTGCGTCGCGGTCGCGTTGACCTGAGTCGCGGTGGCGTTGACCTGATCGATCACCCCACCGGCCTTCTCCGGGAGCTTCTGTGAATTCAGGTCCGCGAGGAGGGCACTGGCCTGGGCGGTCGCCTGCTGGACATTCTTCAGGGCTTCGCGAATCTGGCCCGCTGCCTTTTCGTCGCTCAGCAGCATGCCCGCCGGACCGCGGCCGGCCTTCAACCCGGCGACAATCTCGTCGACGCCGGAACTCGCCGTGGCGGCCGTCTGGCGAATCTGGTTGGCGAACGCCTCGTCGCGCAGCAGCATGCCGGCGGTCCCGCGGCCCTGCTTCAGCCCCACCGCGAGTTCGTTCACATTGGACACCGTCCGGTTGACCGTGTCCAGCGTGCCGCCGAGCTTGCCGCCCACTTCCTTCAACATCGCCTGGGCGTCGTTCACGAGGCCGGTCCCGCGGGTCAGGATCTCCGACAGTTCGATCGGTTCTTTACTCGGAATGGTCGCCAGCGCGGCCGATTCAGGCGAATTCGCGCTGCCCGGACGCACTGCGAGGAACGTGCCGCCCACCACTCCCTCGGTCTCGATAGTGGCCAGCGAATCGGCGCGCACCAGGCCCCGCAGTGTGGCGTCGATCCTCCAGCGGACGCGGAAGCGCGACGCCGGGGAGTTGGGAACGCCGATGGCGATCACTTCTCCGGCGTCCATTCCGCCTACCCGCACCTTGGCGCCTTTCGAAAGGGCGGCCACATCGGCGAACTCGGAATAATACTCGATGTGCCGGCCGAACGCCTGCCGCCGGTCGCCGATCAGGAACATTCCCGCCCCGAAGAGAAGCAGGCCTGCGATCACGAACAGGCCGACGCTTACATATGGATTCTTCATTTCCTCTTCACTCCCCGATCAGTTTCCGCGCGATCTCGTTCTCGCTGCGCTCGATTTCCGGGACCGCGCCTTGAGCGATCACCTTTCCCCGGTCCAGCACCAACACGCGGTCCGCCACGCGCCGGACGCCGTGCACGTCGTGCGAAACTACGATCACCGTGGTCTTGTGCTCGGCCTTCTGCCGCAGCAGCAGCTCATCGATCTCCGCGGCAGTGATGCGATCCAGTCCGCTGCTCGGCTCGTCGGCGAGAAGGATTTTCGGCTCGAGCACCAGGGCGCGAGCCAACCCGGCGCGCTTCCGCATCCCTCCCGAAAGCTCCGCAGGCATCTTGCCTTTGTCGCACGACAACTCCACCTGCTCCAGGACGCGGTCGATGGTGAAATCGATTTCGGCCTGCGATTTCTGCGTCAACCGCCTCAGCGGCAGCGCGAGGTTCTCATAGAGGGTCAGGGAATCGAAAAGCGCGGCGTCCTGAAACAGGAATCCCATTTTCCGGCGCACGCGGGAGAGATTCGTTCCTCCCATTCCCGTGATCTCCTCCTGGTCCACCCAGATTTTGCCCTGGTCCGGTTTCAACAACGAGACGATGAGCTTCAGCGTTACGCTCTTGCCCGTGCCGCTGCGGCCGAGAATGCACACCGCCTCTCCCTCCGGCACGCTCCACGAGACATCGCTGAGCACCTGCTTTGCGCCGAACGATTTCGAGACGCTGTCGAACACGATCGCGGAGTTGTCCATCATAACGCGCTCTCCGGATAAACGAAAAAAATCAGCTTGATGAGCAGCACATCCAGCAGGATGATCAGGAGCGAGGAGACCACCACGCTCCGGGTGGCCGCCTTCCCCACGCCCTGCGCGCCTTCATTGGCGGTGTAGCCGAAGAACGAGGAGACCGTGCCGATGACGAAGCCGAAGACCGCCGTCTTCAGCGTGGGCGGCCAGAAGTTCACCCACTGGAACTCGGAGAACGCGCGGGACAGGTAGAGCGCCGGAGTGAGCCGCGACGCCGCGAATTCGGCAAGAAAGCCTCCCAGCAGACCGGAGAAATCCGTGAACAGCGTCAGGATCGGAAGCGCCAAAGTGCAGGCAATGATGCGGGGCACCACCAGGAACTTGAAAGAGTCGATCGACAGCGCTTCGATGCTATCGATCTGCTCGGTGGCGCGCATATCGGCCAGCACGGCGCCAATGCCGGAGCCGACGCGACCGGCCACCAGCAGGGCGGTCACCAGCGGCCCGATCTCGAGGAAGAAGGCGAACGCCTGCACGGCGGGAATGATGGGCGCGGCGCCGAACATCACCAGCGTGCTGCGCGTGTGGAACGTCATCACGGCGCCCAGCGCCAGGCCGGAGGCGATCACCAGAGGGAGAGACTTCGACCCCACCTCGGCGAGTTGTTCCAGGATCTGGCTGCCTTCGAGCGGGCGGCGGAACGCATCCGTTACCGCCCGCAGCCCGAACAGACTGACCTGGCCGGTAGTTTCCAGAACGTTGGTCAATGTGTCGCCTTTCTTTCTTTCGGGTGCTTAACCGTTTTGGGGAATGCGTCCGCTCGCTCACGCTCGCGGCTCGGTAACCCTTGCGAAATCAACGCTCCTGTTTCTACTGTGAGACCGCCGGTCAAGTACTTTGTTTTCAACGCCGGCGTAAACCCTGAAAAATGCCGTGAAACGCGAAAGCCGCGGCAGATTTGGCGGTCTCGCTCCGTTCCATCCGGCCCGCCGG
>JBKQPR010000092.1:0-8101 GCA_052144935.1 Bryobacteraceae bacterium | reverse complement strand
ACGCAATTTCCTTCTTGCCTTTCTCCGCGCTTCCTCCGTTTTCTCCGTGTCTCTGCGGTGAACATGTTGCTACCGCAGCAACTCCGCCAGCTTGCGGCGGTCCGCCTCCGAAATGCCGGAATGTTTGGGGATATCGCCGCGCGACGCCAATTGGCGCCGGTAGCGTCCGAAATATTCCGCAATATCGCCGCCGTACTGGAAGTTGTACATAATGTCGGCGAAGGCGGCCGTGTGGGGAAGCCCCAGCGCATGGCCGGTCTCGTGCAGGCAGGTGAGATAGACGATCGTGTCGCGCAGCAACGGGTCGTTTTCATACGAGCCGGCGGGAGGTGATAGAACATACACTTCGGCGCCGCGGACTCCATCCACCACGATGGGCCGGGCTTCGCCGTACAGTCCTTCGCGTCCGCCGGTCCACAAGATGCGGATGTGGGCGCGCTCGCGGGTGGCCGTACTCTGGAGCACCAGTTTTCCGCCGGAGACCTTCTTCCAGGCTTCCAGAGCCCACTGGGCCAATTGGGGATCTCCGGCGCCGCAGGCGCGGGATGAGACGGGGCAGGCTTCGACCCAGTAGCGCAGGGTTGCGGCGGGGACTTGGGATGCAAAGAGAGTAAGGAACGACAGGAGCGCGACCAGGGGCCCGCGCGCGACCAGGGGGCACCCCGGGGGCGTCCGCCCCACTTGGCCGCCCGCACCTTTCTTAATTGACGCTATACAGGGCCTCCGCGTGGATGTGCTTTTTTGGCGCAATGTGCTTTTCTATCAACAACTTGGACTATGTAAAGTTTTATTAACCAGGAGTCCAAACGGGGAGTCTCCGCGTCTGAGTTTATGTACGGGAAATCCATAACATGAGCACTTCTCACTTTATCGTGAACTCATCTCCCGGGTGGCCCAAAAGCGGCCCCGCGGGCAATCTCATGCCTGAACCCGCCGGCCGGGACAGGCCGATCGACCGGATCCGCGAGACCCAACGCCGCATGTGGCCGCCGGCGCGGCCCGCGGTTCCCGGACTAGACTACCACTCCGGCTGGCGCTTCTCCGGCAGCCACGATGTCGATTACCTCGACTACTTTGAAACGGACGGAGGCAATTTCTCGCTGGTGATCGGCGATGTCGGGGCGGGGAACGCGGGCGGAGACCCCGGCAGAGGCGGCGACGGGCTGCCCTCCGGGGTGCCTTCCGGGGGGCCCTCTGGGGGGCCCTCTGGGGTGCCCTCTGGGGTGCCCTCTGGGCCCGGCGCCCTACTGCTTCGCTCGCTGCACGCTATGGTGCGATCGCTCGCCGCCGGTCCCAACGGGCGCCCTTCGGGGCACCCCGACAGCGGACTCGGCGATCTGCTGCATACCATCCACGAGCTGTTCTATGAAGTCGCCCCGGAGGGCAGCTACGCCACGCTATTCCTGTCGCGCTACGACCCCATCGAGCGGCGGCTGGATTACTGCAACGCGGGCCACGAAGCGCCCGTGCTTCTCCGCAAATCCGGCGGGCGGCGGCGCACCATACTATTGGAGAGCGGCGGCCCGGTGCTCGGAGTGCTTCGCCGTTCCACTTACCGTCAGGGATCCATCCGCCTGCAGCCGGGAGATATTCTGGCGGCCTACACGGATGGGCTGACCGAAACCCGCAACGGGCGCGGCGAAGAATGGGGGTACCGGCGCCTGGTGGCGGCCATCGAAGCGGCCGGCAATCGCCCCGCGCGCGACATCGTCGAGCAGGTGCTGGAGGAGGCCGACGCTTTTTCGGCCGGCGCCAGGCGCGCCAACGACATGACGCTCTGGCTGGGCCGGCTGGAGGAGGCGCTTTCCACCACGGCGCCGCTCGAAGCGGAGAGCATGGAGGCGCCGGAGCTGGCGGTACTGGCGGCGTGAGGCAGCCTGGGGGCCGGCCCGCGGGGCCTCCGCGATAAGGTGCAGCGCCCGCGGGGTGCCCTCTGGGCCCTCCGGTGGTGCTACAATTCCGTTTAAGCACAAGGAGAGAGCTGCGTGTCGTCCTTCCTTCAAAACCAGTTTGAGCGCAACGTGGTCACGACCTCGGTGGACTATGTGTTCAACTGGGCGCGCAAATCGGCGCTGTGGCCGCTGACGTTCGGCCTGGCGTGCTGCGCCATCGAAATGATCGCCTCCAGCACGTCGCGCTTCGATATCGCGCGCTTTGGCGCGGAGGTCTTCCGTCCCAGCCCCAGGCAGTCGGATTTGATGATTGTGGCCGGCACCGTGACGCTCAAAATGGCGCCGGTGCTGAAGCGCATCTGGGACCAGATGCCGGATCCCAAATGGTGCATCTCCATGGGGGCCTGCTCGAGCGTGGGCGGCCCGTTCAACACCTACGCCGTGCTGCAGGGCGTGGATAAGATCGTACCCGTGGATGTCTACGTGACCGGCTGCCCGCCGCGCCCCGAGAACCTGTTTTACGCGCTGCTCAAGCTGCAGGACAAGATCGACCAGATGACCACGCTGGTGAAGCGGCCTACCGAAGTACGGCTGGATGAGAGCATGCTCGCGAACTTCAAGGAGCAGGTGCGGATCGCGCAGATCCAGAACCCCGCGTAAGCGACCGCTCCTTTACGGTCGCGGCTCCGACGGTTTCCGAGCCGCGCGTGAGCAAGCGGTTGGCGCGCGCACAGGAACCTCGCTGTGTTCTATAAGGATTCCCAACAGGTCTACCGCGTCTCGGAACTGGACGTGTTCCCGTGGCTGTTGCATGGATTTGGGACCCGAAACTCCGATGTCCCGGCACTCTACGGCAACCTGGCCACGCTGAAGCAGATTCATTCCGCCACCTGCGTGGCGGCCGAGGGCCGCGCGGGCGAACTCGGCCAGGGCGATGCGCTCGTGGAAAACACGCCCGGTTCGGTGGTGGCGGTGAAGACCGCCGATTGCATCCCGGTACTGCTGGTGGACGAGCGCCGCCGCGCGGTGGCCGCCGTGCACGCCGGCTGGCGCGGGACCGCCGACGGGATCGTCCGGCGGGCAGTCGCGGCCATGCACGAGCACTTCGGCAGCGCACCCGCGGATCTCGACGCCGCCATCGGCCCCGGCATCGGCGCGTGCTGCTATGAGGTAGGACCGGAAGTGGCGGCACGGTTCGGGATGGAAGGCCGGAGGCGGCTCGATCTGCCGGCCGTGAACCGGCGGCAGCTTCTGGGCGCGGGGGTAACGGCCCGGCGGATTTACACGTCCAGCCTCTGTACCATGTGCCACCCGCAGGAGATGCACTCCTTCCGGCGGGATCGCGAGGCGGCCGGGCGGCAGCATTCTTTTGTGGGAATCCGGCCCTGACGGGGAGTCCGCTGGCGGTACAGTAGATATTGAGGCGAGCCAATGTTCACTTGGATCTGCCCGCAATGCGGGCGCGAAGTACCCCCAGCCTACACGGATTGTCCCGACTGCGCAGCCCGGGCCGCCCAGGCGGCCAACCCGCCGGCGCCCGCTGCTGAGCCACCCGCTCCGCCACCGCAGTATCCGCCGCCTCCGCCACAGGCCGCGCCGCCCCCAGCGCCCCAGCCGGCGTATCCGCCGCAGACTGCGCCGCAGTTTTACCCACCCCAACAATACCCGCCGCAACAGTATCCGCCGCCGACATACCCACCGCAACAATATCCGCCCCCACAATATCCGCCCGCGCCATACCCGACGCAACAATACCCGACGCAACAATACCCACCGCAACAGTATCCGCCGCAGCAGTACCCGCCCCAACCATACCCGACACAGCAGTATCCGCCGCCTTATCCGCCGCCGCAGCAAACCTATGCACCGCCCGCGGCCCCGCGCGCGGATACCGCACCTCTGTTCGGGTCCCCGCCGCCAGAGCAGCCGGTCTATGCGCCGCCGGCGGCCCCGCGCGCGGATGCCGGACCAGTGTTCGCCGCCGCGCCGCCAGAGCCGTCCCATGAGCCCGGTGCCCCACGTGCGGGCGGAATGCTGTTTGGACCCGCGACATCGGCCGAGCCGGCCCAGAGGAGAGGACTGCCCACATGGCTGATGACCGTCCTGTTCGCGGTGGGTTTTGTCGTCTGTGTGTGGGGCGTCTACTCGCTGGTGGGAAGCTCGCGCGGCGGTGCGCAGAAGCCGTCGACCACCGTGGAAAGCCCGGCCGCGAGACATGGAGCTCCGACCAATGCCTGGCAGAAGTTCATTGAAGTGTCGGGCGTGCGCTTTGCCGAAAACGCCAAGAAGGAGCCCATGGTCAAGTTTGTGCTCACCAATCACGCGGGCGAGGACGCCGAAGGCCTGGCGGGCAACGTGACGCTTTGGGCCCGCACGCAGAAGTCGGAGGAAGAAGCCGCCGGAACCTTCACTTTCAACACCAACGTGCCCGCCAACGGCGCCAAGGACATGGAGGCCCCGCTGACGACCAAGCTGAAGATTTACGAGTTGCCCGACTGGCAGTACGTCTCGACGGACCTGCAGATCACCGCGCCGGGCGGGGCCTCCAGCGGCGCCCCGGCGAAGTGACGCTGGAAGTGGGAACCGCCCAGGGACCTGCCTGGGCGCATGCAGTTGCGGCCATCGTAGGCCGGGATGCGATCGGCCGGAATGGCCGGCCCTTAGAAGAACCACGCAGGAGAGATGTGGAAGCGCTGGCTGAGCCTGGCTAAGTGAGCCTTCGACAACTCCCGCTTGCCGCTCAGAATTTCAGAAACCACGCTGGCAGTGCCAACGACGTCCCGAAGAGAGCGCGCGTGCAATGCGGCGACGGCTACCTGCCCACCGGATAAAACTTCCACAGCTTCGATTTGTACTCCTCACCCAAGGCCATCACCTGTCCATCCGGTGTCCATCCGAGAGAGTGGAAGTCCGTAATGCGGTCTACCGCAATCCGCGTGAAGCGCCCGGCCGCAGGGTCCAGCAATCCCGCCGGCCAGTACCAGGTCGAAGATCCAAGGGGCATCACGATCCGGCCGTCAGGGCCGATTGCGTTGGGGCCGAGATAGTACGCCGGGCGTAAATCCCCGCTCAAAGAGATCTCCTGCTCCGCGCCGCCATGGAGTGGGACGCGAATGAGGTGGATGACAGCCGTGCCGCCCACTTCCACCAGGAGATACTGCCCGGAAGGGTCAACCGCTACGTGATCGCCGACGCGAATCCGCTTCGGCTCGCCGCCCGATACCGGTAGGGACCAGATCACATATCCGGCGGCGCAAAACAGAGTCTTCCCATCGGGGGAGGCCGCCAGTGAAGTGATCTCTCCCTTGTCGAAAGGAATGCGCCGTAGGATGCGCCCGGTCGCCACCGTAGCCACCGCAATGGTCCGGCGCGGCTCCGGTCCGATCAGGAACGCCACCTGGCCCGGTCCCGCCGCCGCCACCGGCGCGGATGTATCCTCCAGCGTGTTGACCAGCCGTATGGGATCCTTGCCTGCCTCGATAACCAGCAGCCGCATGTGGCCTCCAATGGCCTCACTCAGCACAACTCGCCCGTCCGGTAGGACGGCGAACAACTCGTCGTGGTTGTAGGGACCGCCGGGCACCTCATACGCGGGCATTCGGGCGATCCGCTCGGAGCGCCCGCCAGACGGCGAAAAGCGCAGGATCTCGCCGGGCCGGTCGAACTGGTTGATGAAGATGCTTCCATCGGCCGCGCAATCGAGCGAGTTCGCCGCGCCGGAGAGCGTCAGGGGAAGTACGTTCATGGTCCGGCCATCGCGGGAAATGGCGGTCACCTTCAGCACGTTGCCCAATGGCAACGTCGCCAGAACGAACTTGCCATCCCGCGTGACGGCAAGTCGGGTATAAAAACTGTCGTCTTTCAAAGCGGGCGCCAGCCGGTGCAGCGCGCCCGATTTGAGATCGATTGTGTAGATGTGCCGCCCGGTATCCTGGCTTGGTCCGAGGGGCACACCGAGCGCCACGCCCTGCTGGCCGTCCGGAAAACCGCGGATGGTGTTGTAACCGTCGTCATCGAGCCGTATCGGGAAGGATTCGAGACGCCCCGTGTCGGGCCAAAACCGGAACAATTGATACTCGCGCGTGTCGTTATAGCGCGCCACGAAAAGGCTGCCGTCGGACAAAGCTTCCGGCATGCCCGCTTCCTCCAGCAGCAACTGCTCCGTTCCGCCCAGCACCGGGACGCTGTAGATGCCCCGCGGAACGTCGGTCCAACGGTCATAGTAGATCCTGGCCCCGTCCAGCGACCACGCGACGGAACCCAGATAGCCCTTATCCGTGGCGTGCGTGAGAATGGCATAGTCACCGGATTCCAGTTTCATGACCCCCACCTGCATGCTGTCGCCCACGAAGGCGATGAAAGCCAGCAGATGCCCATCGGGCGAGAGCCGCGGACCGAAGGCCACCTCCGGTCCGCCTAACATCACGCCGCTCCATTCCGGCGCGGCGCGCGGCCGGAGCCACAGCGCGTACAGCGCCAGTATCGCGGCAATCAGAGCGCTGCCGGCGGCCAGCAATCCGCGCCGGGAAGGGGCGCCGCGCAGCACCGGTCGAGCGCCGGTTTTCGTTCCGATGTTGGCCAGCGCGAAACCCAGGTCCTTGGCCGATTGAAATCGATCGCCGGGCTCCTTTTCCAGGCAGTGCGCCACGATTTGGCGCAGGCCTGCGGGCACGCTCTCGGGCAGGTCCGGCGGCTCCTGCTTCAGAATGGCGGTCATGATTTCGACCGAAGTTTCCCCGCTGAATGCCCGCTTCCCCGTGAGCAGCTCATGCAGGATCAGACCAAGACTGAAGATGTCCGACCGGTGATCCGCCACCAAGCCGCGCACCTGTTCGGGCGACATATAGCCGACCGTGCCCATGACCGTTCCCGGCTCGGTGCGCATCGTGACCGTCTCACCAGGCGCCTCGGCCTTCGGCGGCGCGGAGATTTTCGCCAGGCCGAAATCCAGAATCTTCACCCGCCCATCGCGGGTCAGCAGAATATTATCGGGCTTGAGGTCGCGATGGACAATGCCGGCCTCATGCGTGGCGGCCAGTCCGGCGGCGATCTGCGTGGCGATCTCGATTGTCTTGCGCGGGCCGGAATGGGCCCCGCGCAACGACTCGCCATCCACCAGTTCGCTGACGATGTAGCCTTCGCCCACGTCGTATATCGCCACGATGTTGGGATGGTTGAGCGCGGCTACGGCGCGCGCTTCCAACTCGAAGCGCTGCCGCCGGGAAACATCCCGGGCGAACTCCTCGGGCAGGATTTTCAGCGCCACATCGCGCCCGAGGCGCGTATCGCGGGCGCGGTAGACTTCCCCCATTCCGCCCGCGCCGAGCGGAGCAACAATTTCGTAGGGTCCGAGACGGGCACCTGGGGCAAGAGGCATATTCCACCAGTCTTGGCGATTCTACCGCAACTGGCGGCTGCCCCACAGTCAAGAGGGCCATGCGAGCCCATGCGGCCGCGATTTCGGCAGCCCATCGCGCATTCGATTGCACCCCACCTTCATCTCACTGCATAACTATGTTTTTATGTGACGAGAACTACTTTTGCAAGATTGCCCTCGAAATCTGGCAGTTCTGCCATGAGGGCAGTCGCGCGGCGGGTCCTCCGGCTTGAGAATCGCCTCGACGTTGCAGGGAATCCGCGGCAGCGCCTTCGCCTTATCGTGCGCCGGATGGATCGCGAGCCGAGCCTGGAGGACGCCACGTGCCAGCGGTCCCTGTACGCGGACGGCACTCTGTTTGAGCTGGTCCGGCTGGACGGAAGCGCCGAGCCGCGCTTTGGAAATTTCGCCCGGAGCGAAAATAGCATCCCCCTTCTTCGGGGGGGGCTCGGTTTGGCTATCCGAGCTTTCTGCCTGTTCGGCGCGGCGATGCGTGGCGTTCGTGCTCAGGAGGCTCGCCTTCTCCCAGCAGAGGTGCCGGCAATCGCCGGGGCCTGGCAGAGACCACTTCTACGGTTATGGCTCCTGCACGACTTGGTGGATTGTTTCCGGATGCGCCGTGATCCATTTCCCAAGCGGCCCTTATCGGGTAAACTGGGCTGGATAGTCGTATGCCGCGGCACGAGGGCGACGAGCTCGGCCCCTCGGCGTCGGCGCTTGGCAAGAGTGGGCCAGTAACGCTCGGATGGATCGACCACTGTTAGGAACAGGATTAGGAACACCGAGAAGAGGAAGAAAGTTCAAGTCATCATCGGTCTGCGTGGACGCGTGC